>JBBPIT010000024.1:0-52188 GCA_038040175.1 Pseudomonadota bacterium
ACGCCTACGCGGTCACATCCCCAGAGGGGCCCCTGTTCCGCGCTCCGGCGTGCCTAGCAGTCATCCGCACCTGGCGCAACGCGCGTCGTCGGACTTATGCAGAGCTTCCCTACCGGAGGAGAGGATGAAAATCGCAGGCAGCGTGGCGCTGGTGACCGGCAGCAGCCGGGGCATCGGCAGGAATTTCGTCAAGGCGCTGATCGCCAAAGGCGCGAAAAAGGTTTACGCATCCGCGCGCGATCCGTCCAAAGTGGCGGACCTGGTCGCGGCGCATGCCGGAAAGGTCGAAGCGCTGCAACTCGACATTACTAACGACGCGCAGATCGCGGCCGCAGCGAAGAAATGCAAAGACGTGACACTGCTGATCAACAACGCCGGCATCAATCTCAAGACCGGCATCATCGCCGGAAAGAACGCGGATAGCGCGCGCGCCGAGTTCAATACCAATTTCTTCGGCACCTTCGCCGTGACCCGCGCATTCTCGCCGATCCTCGGGGCCAACGGCGGCGGTGCGATCATCAACATGCTGTCCATCCTCGGCCGGGTCAGTCTGCCGGCTTACGGTTCCTACTGCGCCTCGAAAGCGGCCTGCCTGCTGATGACTCAGGGTGTGCGCGCCGAGCTGGCGAAGCAGGGCACGCTGGTGGTGGGGGTGATGCCGGGTGCGACCGACACCGACGTCGCGCGCGACTTCAATGGTCACAAGGAGAATCCCTACGACGTGGCGATGGCTGCGCTCGACGCGGTAGAGAGCGGAACAGAAGACGCGTATCCCGGGCAGATGGCAGGCGGAGTATCGGCGGGGCTTGCCGCCAATCCGAAAGCGGTGGAGAAGGAGTTCTCGGCGTATCTGCCTGGCTGAATCTCTCGAGTTTTATCACGGAGAACACGGGGAAGAGCCGGGTGATCAAGACAACGCTCTTGTTCCCAGTAACGGCGGTCGCCGAAATCGTCGGCTGCTACCTGCCCTACCTTTGGTTACGCAAGGACGGCTCCGCGTGGCTGCTTGTTCCCGGTGTCCTGAGCCTCGCGTTGTTCGCGTGGCTGCTGTCGCTGCATCCGGCTGCCGCGGGCCGGGTGTATGCGGCTTACGGCGGCGTTTACGTGGCGGTCGCGATACTGTGGCTGTGGCTGGTGGAGGGCCATCCACCGGATCGCTGGGATCTGATGGGCAGCGCCGTCGCGGTGGGCGGCATGGCGATCATCATGTTCGGCCCTCGCGGCTAGGGAAAGATCAAACCCCTTTTTTGCCAACGAGGACACAGAGAACACAGAGGATATCACCTCACCCCGGCGCGCGGACACGTTACTGACGAAGTCAGCCGTCTGCGGGTAGCGCGCCTAAGCACCGGCTCCCGCCCCGGATGGCTCCGCCAACGCCGAGTCGGCGGTGCCCCTCTTCAACAAACTGGAGAGGGCGCCGAAAAACTACACGATCGTGGATCAGCGCGTTTGCATCACCCTCTCCACCCGGTTGTGGGGGGAGAGGGATGGGGTGAGGGGGGTTTCCTCTGTGGCTAACATTTCTTTCGAGACGGATCACTGCGCAGCGCGGCGGAAGTAAACCTGTTTTTCCCGTTCCACCACTTCGTATTCCTGATTCGGCACCACCAGGAATTGCTCGACCCGGCTGCGTACCGACAGTCCGCGCTCGGAGTAGCCGTGCATGTGCTTCCACAGGTTGTCGAGGAACCACTTCTCCATTCCGCCGTGCTTGACCTCGAGACGCTCGTTTCCCAGGAAGGCGATCGGGATCACGCGGTGATAGCCGATCAGGTCGTGGTCCACCTGCAGATACTCGAAGCCGATCATTCCCTGCGGCAACAGCAGTGCCCTATCTTCGATTTTTGCGATGCCGCCTTCGCCGATCGGGATACGCCACATCACCGTTTCGGTCACCGGCGTCGATTCGACGGCAAAGAACACTGAGATCGCCAGTACTCCGGCGGCTGCAAGCAGACTGAACAGAGGGCCGGTGAGGAAAAAACGCAGTCGCACCACCAGTGGCGGAGACTGTTCGAGAGACAATCCCTGCGTGGTCACCGCGCTTGCCAGATCAGGATCTCGAAGATGCCTTCGGGCTTGAACGTTTCGCGGTAGTCGTAGCCGTTATTCTGCAGAATGCGATAGAGCGGCCGCGGCTGGCGGTCGATGATCATCAGCAACTGCTCGTCGGGGCCGAGCGTGCTCAGCGCGCCGAGCACCCGTTCCATCGGTTCGGGCGGCTCCAGGCCGCGCACATCGAGCATGATCGGGGTGGCCATTGCGATTCTCGTTGGCTTGCGACCGGATTTTCGTTACCCGCGGGCCCCGGCGTCCTTGATGTGCATCAACGATGCGCGCGTGAGGATCCGGCGTAACGATATACCGCCGTCACCAGCGCGATCAGCAGCAATGCGGCGAGCAGATTGTGGGTCAGCGCCGCGGCAAGGGGGTAGTCGAATCTAGTCGAGACCCAACCGGTCATTGCCTGCGCGAAGGCCAGCGTGAAGGCGGCGACGCCGACGCTGCGGCCGCTTCCCCGCGCGGCGGGGTGCAGCGCCAGCGTGGCCGTCAGCAACAGCACCAGCAGGCCGGACAGCAAATGCGCGGACGCGAGCAACTCCCCGCTTCCGGCGCGAACCGCGGACACCGCGTGACTGCCGCTGACCAGCGCACCCAGCGACACGCCCGCAAGTGCCAGTGCGAGCGCAGCGCCGGCCACGGGGGCGAGGCGCCCGGCACCATCCGCCGAGGCTTGCGCCCGCGAGGTGCGCAGCCGCATCCAGTGCAGCAGCGCCAGCAGGGTCATGCCGCCGAGCAGGTTGCCGAGTGTGACCAGCGGTGCCTGCGAGGTCCTCGACCAGCGGCCGAGCACCGCCAGGAATACGGTGAGCGCCACCAATGCGGCAGACAGGGCGATGTCCGACCGCACCCGCGGCTGCTGCACCGAGGACAGATAGGCGATCAGCAGCACCAGAGCGCCGGCGATGGAGGCGCTCAGCCGATGCACAAGGCGCGCTGCTCTTACAGCGGCCGGCTGCGCGCGTGCCGAATCTTCCCCGGCAGCGCGTTGCGTACACGCCGGCCAGTCGGGACAATTGAGCCGGACCGAGGCCTGCCGCAGGTAGGCGCTGCTGGCCACGATCACCAGCACCACAACCACGGCTGCGGTCGCAACGCGATGCAGCCAGTGACGCGGCGTGTCCCGCACTTCGGTCGGGCTTATGGCGGCTGGAATGTGCATTCGGGAACAGAAGCGCAATTTCGTTGCTTCCTCTTATAGGCGAAACCCGCGGATCGGATCAATCGAAGACAGGAAATCTTGATCGACATCAAGGATGGTCCGAAGGTGCCGCAATTATATTGAGCGCGTGTCCAGAAGAGGAGATATGGCTATGAATGCTTCCTTCGTCCGGTTTCTGCTCCGGTGCACGGTAATCGTTGCCACCAGCACGGTGTTGACGTTAGCGCTGATGGAGGTTGGCACGGCAGACGAATTCGCAGGCGCCTGCGCGAGCATCTCCGATCACTACGCAAGGGCGAACTGGCTGCAGTCGGCGGTGCGTCCTCTCGCAGCGTTCGCCCGTTTCTGCAATTAGCTGTATCCGTCGCTCAGGTGGCACGTAGTTCGTGGCCGGCCCAGAGCGCCGCAGTCAGCAACAGCACCGCGCCGCCCTGGTGAGCGGCTGCGAGCGGCACCGGCACCGCCAGCAGCAGCGTCGAAATCCCGAGCATCACCTGGATAGCCAGCATTGCAAGAACAAGGTGAGTGGCGAGGCGCGCGCGCGGCGGCAGCGGAACCCTTCGCGCCATCAGCCAGAATGCCGGCCCCAGGGCCATCAGCAGCCAGGCAATCATTCGATGGTTGAACTGCACGGTCGCCATGTTGTTAAACAGGTTCAGCCACCACGGCTCGAGCATCAGGATTTCCGGCGGCACGAAGTGCCCGTTCATCAGCGGAAAGGTGTTGTAGGCGAAGCCGGCGCGGATGCCGGCGACGAATCCGCCGCTGAGCGACATCAGAAAAATCAGTGCCGCGAGCGCCAGCGCGTAGCCGCCAAGCCGCTGGCGCGACTCATTGGCGGCGGCGTGACCCGGCTTCAGGAGGCCGAGCGCGGTCCACAGCATCGCGGCATAGATTGCCAGCGCGAGGCCAAGGTGCGCGGTAAGCCGGAACTGGCTCACGCGCGGGTCGTCCACCAGGCCGCTTTTCACCATGTACCAGCCCATGACGCCTTGCAGCCCGCCGAGAATGAAAATACCGGTCAGCCTGAGCGCAAGCGGGCCGTCGATCTTCCCGCGCACGAGGAAAAACAGTAAGGGCAGGAAGAATACCAGGCCGATTGCCCGCCCCAGCAACCGGTGGAAGTATTCCCACCAGAAAATGCCCTTGAACTCGTCGAGCGCCATACCCTTGTTTACTTGCAGGTACTCGGGAGTGGCCTGGTACTTCAGAAAAACCTCCTCCCAGTCCGTTTGCGACAACGGGGGGATCGTTCCGACCAGCGGTTTCCATTCGACCATGGACAGGCCGGAGTGGGTGAGCCGGGTGACGCCCCCCACCACCACCATCAGAAATACCAGCACGCAACAGGCGACCAGCCAGCCAGCGATCTGCCTGCCGCTCGATTGATCCATTGGAATCAGTCCGAATTCATGACCGCGGTTGTTCGGCGCACGCACCACATCTTAAAGGTGTACGCGTGAAGCCGGGGTCTGGCATTTTTTCTTGATACGGATCAATTGTTCTCGCGCCTCAGGCGCGTAGCTTCCCATCATAAGGTCAAGCGTGCTCGCGCGGCGGGCGTTTGCAGAGGAGGACAACCATGACGAACACCACTGATTCCCTCAACCCCGGGGCCGAAGCGGACGGCGAGAAAATGCCGATCATGCAGCAGATTCTGGACAACCCGTTTCTGCTGCTGTTCATCGGCGTCACCGTGCCGACTGTCTTTTACATCCTGTGGGGCGTGATGGAAATTGTCACCATCCCGATCGCCAAGTAGCCCGGACGACGCAATCACCAAGGGAGAAGCCACCATGAGTTCAATACTGCCGCCGAGCAGCCGGGTTTGGTGGAATCAGCCACTGGATCGCGTCGAGAGCACCTGGATCACGCTCGCGCTGATCTGGTGTCTGGCGATGTTTTTCATGATGCCGTACTGGCATATCTTCGGAAAGCAGAATCTGTCCAACGAGGCCTATCGCGTCACCGCCGAGGCCTACAGCAAGAAGACCCAGGAGATGGTGGACAAGTTCACGGTGCGCACCGAGACCGACCAGCAGATTCCCGTGATCCGACCGCCCGCAGGCAGTGACGTCTACATGATCGCGCGGCTGTGGCAGTGGTGGCCGATTCTGGAACTCGAGAAAGGGCAGAGCTATCGCCTGCACCTTTCTTCGATGGATTACATGCATTCCTTCTCGCTGCAGCCGGAAAACCTCAACATCCAGGTCATGCCGGGCTATGAGGGTGTCTACACCATCACCCCCACACGTGCCGGAAAGTACTCGGTGGTATGCAACGAGTTCTGCGGCATCGGACACCACACCATGGTGTCGAACCTGTACGTCGTCGAGAAAGGCCAGGGCCGTACCGGCGACGATAGTGCCAAAGACAATGGCGAGCACAAGGACGAGCGAGGGGAGAAATAACATGGCCAACGCCGCGACATATCGAATTTGCCCGGACACCGGGTTACAGTTCCACAAGTCGGCGGAAACGCTGATGAAGGTGAACGCGGTGGCCGGCGTGCTGTGTCTGCTCGCCGGGGGCATCCTTGCCCTGGTGGTGACGCTGACGCGCTGGCCGGCCGTACACCTGCTCCCCGCGGACCTGTTCTACCTGGCGCTCACCGCGCATGGCATCGACATGCTGATTTTCTGGATCATCTTCTTCGAGATGGCGATCCTGTACTTCTGTTCCTCGACGTTGCTCAGATGCCGGCTCGCCACGCCGCGCATGGCGTGGCTGGGCTTCGCGCTGATGGTGATCGGCGCGATCACGACCAACGTTTCCGTGTTTCAGGGCGGCTCGAGCGTGATGATGACCTCCTACGCGCCGATGCTGGCCGCGCCGCACTTCTACCTGGGATTGATTCTGTTCGCGGTGGGCGCGCTGATCGGCTGCTTCGTGTTCCTGGGAACGCTGGTGGTGGCGCGCGCCGAGAAAACCTATGAGGGCTCGATCCCGCTGGTGACCTTCGGCGCGCTCACCGCCTGCATCATCGCCATCTTCACCATTGCCTCGGGCGCGATCATCCTGATCCCGACCTTCCTCTGGTCGATCGGCTACATCAACCACATCGATGCGCTGATGTACAAGACCATCTGGTGGGCATTCGGGCATTCGTCGCAGCAGGTCAACGTCTCCGCCCACGTCGCGGTGTGGTATGCCATTGCCGCGATCGTGTTCGGCGCCAAGCCGATGTCGGAGAAGGTGAGCCGCGGCGCCTTCCTGCTCTATATCCTGTTCCTGCAACTGGCGGCCGCTCACCATGTACTGACCGATCCGGGCATCAGCTCGGATTGGAAAATCTTCAATACCAGCTACGCGATGTACCTGGCGGTGCTGGCAAGCATGGTGCACGGACTGACCGTGCCCGGCTCGATCGAAATCGCCCAGCGTGCAAAGGGCTTGAACCGCGGCCTGTTCGAATGGATCCGCAAGGCGCCATGGGGCAACCCGGTGTTCTCGGCCATGTTCATCTCGCTGGTCGGTTTCGGTTTCCTGGGCGGCATTTCCGGCGTGATGATGGGTACCGAGCAACTGAACCTGATCATCCACAACACCATTTACGTGCCCGGCCATTTCCATGCCACCGTGGTGGTGGGCACCACGCTGTCGTTCATGGCGCTGACCTACTTCCTAATCCCGACGCTGTTCCGGCGCGAGATGATTATGCCGGCACTGGCCAAATGGCAACCCTACCTGTTCGGCATCGGCATGTCGCTGTTCTGTGTGTTCATGATGGGGGCGGGCACGCTGGGCGTGGCGCGCCGCCACTGGGATATGGCTTTCACCGGCGCAACCATGCCCTACGAGTATCCCGGAACCGCTTACCTGATGATGGGCCTGATGGCGCTTTCCGGTCTGGCGGCGATCGTCGGCGGGGGGGTTTACCTGTTGATCACCGTGGGCTCGCTGTTGTGGGGCAGAAAGCTTGACGCCAAGGACAGCTATGGCACCAAGGTCGCGCCGCACCGGCTACCGACGGTGGCCGTGGCCGCGGCGATCCAGGGGCACGGCAGCATCGGTCTGGCCGGATTTGCGGCGCCGGGCACGTTCGTATTCGCGATGGTGTTCCTGGTGTCCTTCGTTCTGTACTACTTTGTGAACTGGAAGTACCTGTCGCAGATCTGGCTCCTGGGCTAAGCCTCGCAGGAGGGCCCGGAAACTCGGGGGCGGGCCGCCCCCCCCACTGCGGGTCGCAGCAGAAATGAAACGCAGTGTGTGCGGCGCGCATGCAAGGAGGGAGCCGTGAAGACCATATTCAATCTGTTCAAACTGAGGATCGGTGTCGTCATCACGTGGACCGCGCTGGCCGCGGCGGCGATCACGCCCGGAACGCCCCTGTCCGGCTGGAAAACGTTGGTGCTGGCGCTGTCGGTCCTGGTGGCGTCGGCGTCTGCCGGCGCGTTCAACCAGTACGTCGAGCGCGACATCGACGCGCGCATGACGCGCACTCGCAACCGTCCCTTCGTCACCGGCGCGGCCGTGCACGATGCGCGCTGGGTGTGGCTGATCATGGCGCTCACCGCAGGGGCGGTGCTCGCCGCCGGCTGGGCGCTGAATCCACTGACCGCGCTCTACGTTTTTCTCGGCGCGTTTTTCTACGCGATCGTCTACACCGTCTGGCTCAAGCGCCGCACCTGGATGAACATCGTGATCGGGGGCCTGGCCGGAAGCTTCGCGGTGCTTGCAGGCGCAGCCGCCGTGGCGCCAGGTCTGCCGGCGCAGCCACTGATTCTTGCCATTGTGTTGTTCCTGTGGACCCCGTCGCACTTCTGGAGCCTGGCTATCGCCTATCGCGACGACTACGTGGCGGCGCAGGTGCCGATGCTGCCTGCGGTGATCGGTGCCGCACGCAGCGCGCGCGTGATCCTGGCGAACACCGTGCTGCTGGTCGCGGTGTCGCTCGCGCCCGTGTTCTATGGCAGCGGCTGGATCTACTTCGCCGGCGCGGCGCTTGGCGGCGCCTGGTTTATCGTGCGGGCCGTGAAACTTGTGCGGGAGCCCAGCCGCAAGAATGCGATGGCTAGCTTCTTCGCCTCGCTTGCACAGCTTTCGATGGTGCTCGGCGCGGCGATGATCGAGGCTGCGCTAGCAAGTTATTAATGAACCGACGGCATTCCAGTTTGATCGCAGTTGCATGGCTCGTGATGGCTTCAATCGCTGCTCAGGCCGAGGTCGAGGCGCCCGACAGCACGAAGGCGATCGAATTGAGCCAGAGCGTAATCGGCAGACGGGTGGGGGACTACACGTTCACCGACAGCCGTGGCCGGGCGGTAAGGCTGTCGGATTACCGCGGCAAGACGCTGCTGGTCAACTTCGTCTACACCGGTTGCAGCCAGGTGTGCCCGACCACGGTTCGCTTTCTCGATAAGGCGATCGGGGAAGCGCGCCGCGCGCTGGGGCAGGATGGCTTCGCGGTCGCCACCATCGGCTTCAACCAGCCGTTCGACACGCCGCAGGCAATGCATGCGTTTGCCGCGCAGCATGGCATTGCCGATCCGAAATGGGATTTCCTCAGCCCGGCCCCCGGCACGATCGGAGCGCTCACGCGCGAATTCGGCTTCACCTGGTACGCCACACCCAAGGGTTTCGACCACGTTACCCAGATTACGGTGCTGGATGCAGAGGGACGCATTTATCGCCAGATCTACGGCGACAGTTTCGACATTCCGATGCTGATCGAGCCGCTGAAGCAGCTCATCACCGGCGCACCTGTGCCTGCGGGCGACTGGCGCACGCTGTTGGAGAAAGTGCGGCTGTTCTGCACGGTGTACGACCGCTCCAGCGGGCGCTACCGGCTCGATTATTCGCTCTTCGTCGAGATCTTCGTGGGACTCACCGTCCTTGGCGCCGTCGTATTCAGTTTGCTCGGGGAATGGCGCAGACAAAGAGCGGTGACGAGTGACGAGTGACAAGTGACGGGTGGCCTGCGAGAGCCTGGAGATTCGTAACCTTCACTCCTTCACCCTTCACGCATTCACTACTTTCTCCCTTGATTCGCATCAATTCGTTTTCCCGATTGACTGGCTAGCATGCAGGGGTGGGCTGGTGTGGCCGTGGGAGACCGAGATCCGGCCGCGCCAGCGGTCTGGAATTCATCCATGAACAATCATCCCGGCACGCGAAGCTGCAACGCCCGCAGGAAGGCTGCGGCGTGATCCGGCGCCTGCAGTTCGCCGGCCAGTGGTTTTTTCTGCGCCTGGAGAACGGCTTCAACCTGTTTTTCGGCCAGGCGCTCAATCCGCTCTACCACCTCGGCGCAATCACTTTCTTCCTGTTCTGGGTGGCGCTGGCTAGCGGCGTATATCTCTACGTCTTCTTCGACACCGGCGTGAACGAGGCCTACGAGTCCGTCGAGGCGCTCACGCACGGGCAGTGGTATCTCGGCGGCATCATGCGCAGCCTGCACCGTTATGCCGCCGACGGCATGGTAATCACCATGCTGGTGCACATGGTCCGCTACTTCGTGCTAAACCGTTACCGCAGCTTCCGCTGGTTCTCGTGGGTGACCGGGGTGTTCCTGCTCTGGCTTACCTACGCCTCGGGCATCAACGGCTACATGCTGCCTTGGGACCGGCTGGCGCAATTCGTCGCCACCACCACCGCCGAGTGGCTCGACTGGTTTCCGCTGTTCGCCGGGTCGCTGGCACGCAACTTCGCTTTCGAGGGCAGCGTCAACGACCGGCTTTTCTCACTGCTGTCGTTCCTGCACATCGGCATTCCGCTCGGCCTGTTGATTGCAATGTGGGTGCACACCCAGCGCGTGCCACGTGCCAAGACCAATCCGCCGCGCGAGATCGCGCTGATGCTTGGCGTCGCGCTGCTGGTGCTGGCCGCGCTGAAGCCCGCTGTGAGCCAGGGCAGGGCCGACCTTGCCATGGCGGTTGCGCAAGTCGGGCTCGACTGGTTTTATCTGCCGCTGTACCCGCTGATCTACGGCTGGTCGGCCGGCGCGGTGTGGGCGCTGGCGCTCAGTGCCACACTGCTGCTCCTGCTGATGCCATGGCTGCCGCCGCAACGCCGGCGGGGACCCGTCCGCGAATTCCGGATTACGTTTCGCCCAGACAACCTGTCGGCGGTGGCGCGGGCCGGCGAGACCCTGCTGGAAGCCGGACTGCGTCAGGGGATTGCGCTTCCCTATGACTGCCGCAATGGGGGCTGCGGCGTGTGCAAGGCCACGCTCGCGCACGGCAGCGTGGATTACGGTGTCTATCAGAAGTCGGCGCTGTCGGATGCGGAGCGGCGTTCAGGCAAGCTGTTGCTGTGCTGCGCTTGCGCGCAATCCGATCTGGACGTGGAGTTGGAGGAGGAGCGCGAATGGCAGGCCAGCGTCGAACACATGAGTCGGCTGGCGCCGGACGTGATGCTGCTGCAATTGAAGCTGCATGGATCGACACCGCTGGAGTACCGCGCGGGACAGTACATCAACATCGTTCTCGACGGCGGCGAGACCCACAGCTTTTCGTTTGCCACTGCGCCGGGGAAGAGCGAGCTCATCGAGCTGCACGTGCGTCTGATCCCCGGTGGACGCTTCACCACCCGCGTGTTCACGCAGATGAAGGCAGGCGACCGGCTGCGCTTCCGCGGGCCGTTCGGGTCGTTCACCGTGCAGGAGGAAAGCCATCGCCCGATCATCTTTGTCGCCGGCGCCACCGGTTTCGCGCCGGTCAAGAGCATGCTCGAGTATGCCTTCGAACGCGACACGCGACGTCCGATGGTGCTGTACTGGGGCGTGCGCTCGCGCAAGGATCTTTACATGGCCGAGTTGCCCGAGCGCTGGGAGCGCGAACACTCGAATTTCAGCTTCGTGCCGGTACTCTCGGAGCCGAAGACGGAAGACCACTGGACCGGGCGGACCGGCCTGGTGCACCAGGCGATCCTCGAAGACTTCCCGACCTTGCAGGGTTACGAGCTCTACGCCTGCGGCTCGATGCAGATGGTCCAAAGCGCACATCCGGAGTTGATTGCTCACGGACTGCTGGAAGAGGCGTGCTTCTCCGACGCCTTCACCTACTCGACGCAAGTCGCGCCCGGTTAACGGAGGATGCCAATGAACAACACCACGAGATTTCTCGGCCAGGCAGTGCTCTACGGGCTGTTCGCTCTGGCGATCGGCTACTTCTCGACTGCGCCGGCATACACCCATCTCGCGCCCGGCCAGGCATTGCTGAAGCTGTCCTTCAGCCACGGCGCGCAGCGCGTCGGCGAGTGCCGCGATCGCAGCGACGAAGAGTTGGCGAAACTGTCGCCGAACATGCGCATCCGCCAGGACTGCCCGCGCGAACGCGCACCGGTGATCGTCGAGCTGGAGTTGGACGGCGCCCGCTTGTACCGGGAATCGCTGCCGCCTTCGGGTCTGTCTCGCGACGGCCCGGCATCGGTGTACCGCCGCTTCGTCGTGCCCGCCGGCACGCACCGCCTGGCCGCGCGCCTCTCGGACAACGCCAAAGGCGAATTCAACTATCGCGGCGAGAAAACCGTGACGCTGGCGCCGGCGCAGATCGTGGTGGTGGAGTTCCATGCCGCTAGCGGCTTCCAGTTCCTCCACTGATGCCCGACGGGGCCTTGACGCGGGTCAAGTCGGAATCGCGGCACTACAGCTAGGATGACATCGAATTTCACCTTACCGTCCAACCATGGATTCGAACATCCGGACCCAGGCGTTAAGCGCCGTTCGCGCAGTCGAGGCCGTGTTCGACCGCGCCTTCGGCGCCCGCGACAATCCGCTGCGCCACCTCGGCGCGCTCGGTTTCTATTTCTTCTGGGTGATGGCGGTGAGCGGTATCTATCTGTACGCCTTCTACGACACCGGCGTGACCGACGCCTACAGCTCGGTCGAGTGGCTGACGCACGATCAGTGGTATCTCGGGGGAGTGATGCGCAGCCTGCATCGCTACGCCGCGGATGCATTTGTCCTGGTGATGGTGCTGCATCTGGCGAAGGAAACCGTCAATGCGCGCTATCGCGGTTTCCGCTGGTTTTCCTGGCTGACCGGTGTGCCGCTGCTGTGGCTCGCCTACGCTTCCGGCATCGGTGGCTACTGGCTGGTGTGGGACGAGGTCGCGCAGTTCTCGGCGACCGCGACCACGGAATGGCTGGACTGGCTGCCGCTTTTCGGCGAGCCCTTGGCGCGCAACTTTCTGACGCCCGCAGCCGTCAACGACCGCTTCTTCTCGCTGTTGTCGTTCCTGCACATCGGCATACCGCTGTTGCTGTTGCTGGCGATGTGGGTGCACATCCAGCGCGTGAGCCTCGCCGACGTCGCGCCGCCGCGCCGGCTCGGCTGGGGCACGCTGGCTGCGTTGGCTGCGGTGTCCGTGGCGAAGCCGGTGGTGAGCGCGGCTGCGGCGGATCTCGCCACCGAGCCGGCGCAAGTCGCGCTCGACTGGTTCTATCTGTTCGTGCATCCGCTGATGTACCAGAGCTCGCCGGCCATTACCTGGGGACTCGCATTCGGCGCCACGCTGCTGCTGGCGGCGGCGCCGCTGCTGCGCCAGCCGAAACCGGCGCCGGTGGCGCGGGTGAGTCCGCCCGACTGCAACGGCTGCGGGCGTTGTGTTGCCGACTGCCCCTTCTCCGCAGTGCGGCTGGTTCCGCACTCGCTCAAGGGGACATACAAGCTGCAGGCGCAGGTGGATGCGGCGCTGTGCGCCTCCTGTGGCATCTGCGCCGGCGCCTGTCCCTCGTCCACACCGTTTCGCAGCGCCGGCGAACTGGTGAGCGGCATCGACATGCCACAACTGCCGATCGATGCGCTGCGCCGGCAGTTCAACGCAGGCCTCACGCAACTGTCCGGCCCCGCCCGCACGGTGGTGATCGGCTGCGACTGCGCCGCCGATGTGAGCAGGGTCGCGGGCACGGGCGTGCTGGAAATCAGCCTGCCATGCATCGGCAACCTGCCGCCGACGTTCATCGAGTATGCGTTACGCCGCGGCCGCCAGGGCGATGGTGCGGACGGCGTGCTGATCACCGGCTGTCGCGAGGGCGACTGTGCCTACCGCTTCGGAAACGAATGGACCGAACAGCGCCTTGCCGGGGAAAGGGAGCCGCATCTGCGTCTGCACGTACCGCGCCACCGCGCGCGGATTGCCTGGGCCAACAGCGGCGAAGAAGCGGATCTGGCGCGCTCGCTCGCGGCGTTTCGCGCCGGCCTGGTGCAGAAGACCGCAGCCGCCCTGTGATCGGAATCGATCGCTTGTGTAAAGGAGGCATGCGATGAAGTTCCCGGCATCCACGGACGCCGACGCGCTCGGGCATCGTGCCTGGCGAAATCACGCCTGGTGGCCGGCGCTGCCGCAGGTGGACTACGTGCTTGCCGTGCCGCAGGATGCGCGTCGCCGGCTTGCGCTCGGCTGGTTGTGGCTGGGGCTCGCTGCGCTGATCGGCGCCGGCGTGTTCTCGCTCCTGCTTGTGGCTTCGCGCACGCCTTTCGTGCAGAACGTGTTTCCGCTGGTGGATTTCTTCCGCGTCGCGCTGGTGGTGCACGTGGACCTGTCGGTGCTGGTGTGGTTTCTCGCCTTCGCCGGCGCATTCTGGAGCCTGAACTGCACGCCGGGCTGGCTGCGTCTGGGTTGGGGCGCGCTGGTGATCGCGGCGGCGGGCGCGGTGCTGATGACGGTCTCGCCGTTCGTCGGCCAGCCGGTGCCGGTGATGAGCAACTACGTGCCGGTGCTGGAAAGCCGGCTTTTCCTCGCCGGGCTGATGGTGTTCGCGGCCGGCGTGGCGCTACTCACCCTGCGCAGCCTGGGCGCGGTGCCGCAGATCGGCGCGCGGCTCGACGGCGCGGGGGTGCTGCGCTTCGGGTTGAACGCGGCCGCGGTATCCACCGCGGTGGCGATCGCCGCGTTCGCCTGGTCATGGGCCGAATTGCCCGCGGCGCTCGACGGCAAGGCCTATTACGAACTGCTGTTCTGGGGCGGCGGCCACGTGCTGCAGTTCACCTGGACACTGCTGATGCTCGTCGCCTGGCTGTGGCTCGCCAGCGAGTCGGGTTGCCCGCTGCCGCTGACGCCGCGGGTGGCGCTGTTGTTGCTGCTGGTGGCGCTGGCATCGGTGTTTCTCACCCCGGTGATCTATCTCGCTTACGACGTCACTTCCGTCGAGCATCACCGGCTGCTCACCTGGTTGATGCGTTTCGGCGGCGGGCTGACTATCCTGCCTATTGGGACTGCGGTGGTGATCGCGCTGGCGCGCGCCGCGCCGGCGCAGGCTGACGAGAGGCCGCTGCGTGCTGCGCTGATGATGTCGCTGGCGCTGTTCGCGTTCGGCGGGCTGATCGGTCTCACTATCGACGGCTCCAACGTCAAGGTGCCCGCGCATTACCACGGCAGCATCGTCGGCGTGACGCTCGCGTTCATGGGACTGGTCTATCTGCTGCTGCCGCGGCTGGGTTTCGCCGCGGCGTCGCCGCGCGCCGCCACCTGGCAGGTCTGGCTGTATGGCGCCGGGCAGATGCTGCATATCGCCGGGCTGGTCTGGTCCGGCGGCTACGGCGTGCAGCGCAAGGTCGCCGGCGCGGCGCAGAGTCTGGACGGCATCGAAAAAATCGCTGGCATGGGATTGATGGGGCTCGGCGGGCTGATCGCGGTGATCGGCGGCCTGATGTTCCTGGTGATCGTGCTGCGCATTCTGGTCCGCGGGCGCACGGACTCCTGAGGCAAGCGAGGTGTTATGGCCGGCGTGGGCGGCGACGTGCCGTACCTGCTGAAGATCGCCAGGTCGGGCCGGCCGGGCGTGGAAGCGCTACGCCGCCCGGACCGCAGCGCCTGCTGTCGGCGCTGCGCGCCAGCCTGAGGGCTTGAGGCTTCAGCCCGCGCGGTGCAGGCCGTTGACCAGCGAGAAAGTGAGCAGCGCAACTGTGAGCATGATGCCGAAATAGATCATGTCGCGGTGCTTGAAGCGCGCGCCGCGCACCCGCTCGGCCCGATCGAGCAGCCGGTCGGCGAGGAAATACAGCCCGACTGCGATTGCCGTGAAGTAGAGAAGGTCCATTCGACCGGGTCCGTCGTTACTCCCGTTCGTGTGGCGAGGCGCGCCCCCGGGGCGTGGAGGGAGCGTCGACTGTGGAGCCGCCCCGGGGGAAGCGGGCACCAGGGGATGCCCGCTTGTCCTCATTGATCAGTGCTTCAACTTCTGGCCGTTGTTCAGCAAAAATACCGTTCGAATTGCCCACCTGCTTTGATCCAGGTCAATGATTTGGACACCCGCTGCGGCCGTGGTCGGTCGAAGCCCCGCCCTGACGCGGGGATCTCCTTCTTTTTTATGCGAGGCTGGCCCTCACCCGTGTGCTTCTTGATCTAGATTAAAAGGCGCACCCCGATCAATGCTTAGAATTGGGCTTGCCGCGCATCAGGCGAATGGGTGCGCCCGCACGACCGCAAACGGACAAGCACGTCAACGACCCAAGGGAGACTTTCGGAGCATGGAGGACAGGATCGAGGCGATTAAAGCCAAAGTGGTCGGTGGCAAGCGTGCCGAGGTGCTGCAGGAGGTCGAAGCCGCGCTTGCCGAGGGCACGGACTCGATGAAGATTATGACCGAGGCGCTGATCCCGGCGATGTCCATTGTCGGCGAAAAGTACTCGAGCGGCGAGTTCTTCCTGCCACAGATGATGATCGCGGCACGCGCCATGAGCGAGGGATTGCAGCACCTGCGTCCGTATCTCGCGCAGTCCGGCTACGAGACGAAGGCCAAGGCAGTGATCGGCACGGTGGCCGGCGACTTCCACGACATCGGCAAGAACATCGTCAAGATGATGCTGGAAGGCAACGGCTACGAGGTGGTGGACCTCGGCGTGGACGTGAGCCCGGAAGCCTTTGTCGAGGCGATCCGGCGGGAGGAGCCGCGCTTCGTGCTGATGAGCGCGCTGATCACGCTCACCATGGAGAGCATGCGCCGGACCGTGGAGGCGCTGGAGGGCGCGGGCGTGCGAAGCAGCGTGCTCGTCGGCGTGGGCGGCGCGCCGCTCACGCAGAAATTCGCGGAGGAAATCCGCGCCGACTTCTACGGCGCTGATGCGCACGGCTGCGTCGAAAAGTGCAACCTGCTGTTTCACTGACGGGGGCCGGCGCATGACTCCGAAACAGCGGGTGATGACAGCGATCGGGCGAGGCGTGCCGGACCGCGTGCCGTGGCTCGAAGGCTCGGTGGACGAGTCGCTGCAGTTGAAGCTCATGGACGGGCGCACCGACTTCACCCATGGCGACTTGTGCCGGAAACTGGGGATGGACGGATTCGGCTGGAGCGTGCCGGCCGGCGGCAAGGCGCGCGCGAGCCAGGACGCGTCCGCCAGCCCGGAGATCGCCAAGCAGTCCTTCTATCGGCCGCCGTCGGTCACCTTCGACTTCATGCCGCCCTGGATCGCGGAGATGGGCCGCGACGCCAACACCGGCCGCCTGTTCGTGAAAAAGGGGCTGCTCACCGGCCGCGACAAGCTGGCGCTGTTCGATGAATACCTGCCCGATCCGCACCATCCCGCGCGTTACGAAGCGGTGGCGCGCTGGATCGAGCAGTACCGCGAGGACTTCGCGGTGTTCGCGCGTATCCGGCTGGGCAGCGCCAGCACGATCGAGAGCATGGGCCTGGATGTGTTTTCGATCATGCTGTTCGAGGAACCCGACCTGGTCAAGGAGATCCATCGCCGGTTCTCCGAGTGGTCGGCGGCAGTGGTCGAGCACCTGAACAAGATGGACTTCGACTTCTACTGGGCGTTCGACGACGTCGCCGACACCAAGGCGCCCTGGGTCAGCCCCGACATGTACCAGGAGTTCCTCAAGCCGTACCAGGAAATAGTTGCGGGCGCGATGAGAAAGCCGTGGATTTATCACAGCGACGGCAATCTCGGGCCGCTGCTCGACCATATCCTGCCCCTGGGCATGAGCGCGCTGCATCCGGTCCAGCCCTCGGCGATGGACATCTTCAAATTGAAACAGGACTACGGCAGCCGGGTGTGCATCGTCGGCAACATCGACCTCGACTACACCCTTACTCGCGGCACGCCGGCCGAGGTGGACGCCGAGGTGAAAGAGAAAATCGAGCGCGTCGGCCGCGGCGGCGGCTACATCCTGAGCAGCGCCAACAGCCTTCCCGACTACGTCAAACCGGAAAACGCGCTCGCCATGGGGCAGGCGGTCGACCGGTACGGATGGTACTCGAAACAGCGGATCGCATCGTGATCGCGCACGCCGGGACATTGCGATGCTGATCGTGGGCGAGCGCATCAATGCCTCGCGCAAGGCCATCCGCGCTGCGCTCGAGCAGCTCGACGCAGAGCCGATCCGGCGCGAGGCGCGGTTGCAGACTGAGGCTGGCGCGCATTACATCGACGTCAACGGCGGCACTTTTCCCGGTCGCGAGCCCGAGCTGCTCGCCTGGCTGGTCGAAGTGGTACAGAGCGTGACCGACAGGCCGCTATGCCTCGACTCGACCGACCCCGACGCGCTGGCAGCGGCGCTGCCGAAGATCGGGGCCAGCCCGCCGATGATCAACTCGATCACGCTCGAGACGGACCGCTTTACCCGCATGCTGCCGCTGGTGCGCGATCACGGCGCCAAGATCGTGGCGCTGTGCCAGGGCGCCGGCGGTCTTGCCGACACGGCTCAGCGCAAGGTGGAAGCGGCAAGCCGGTTGGTCGAGCGCCTCACCGCCAGCGGGATTGCGCTCGGCGACATCTATGTGGACCCGCTGGTGTTTCCCGTCGCCACCGATTCCGGAGCCGGTGCCGCGGCGATTGCAGCGATCGGTGAGATCATGCGCGGCTTTCCCGGGGTGCACACGATCTGCGGGCTGACCAATGTTTCCCACGGACTCCCCGCGCGCAGGTTGCTGAATCGCAGCTTCCTGGTGGCCGCGATGAGCGCCGGCCTCGACGCCGTGATCCTCGATCCCGCGGACCGCGAGCTGATGGCGAGCCTGCTCGCGACGAATGCGCTGCTCGGCCACGACGACTACTGCACGGAACTGCTGAGAGCCTACCGGGCAGGCCGGCTCGAACCGCAGGCGGCCGAGAAGCGAACAGTCTAGGCAGTGTTTCCTCTCCCATCAGGGACCAAGCGTGAGGTTGTAGTGCGAGTCACCTTCGAACCCGGCTACCGCGCAGTCGATGTGCCCCGCGGCGAGCGGCTGCTGGTCGCTGCGTGGCGCGCTGGCGTGGCGCTGAAGTCGGTATGCGGCGGGCGCGGCAAGTGCGGCACGTGCGTGGTGGAAGTCGCGAAGCCCACCGCCGGCGCGTCGGCGTTATCGGAGCCGCACGGCGACGAGATCGCGCTGCTGCCGGAAGGCGGGGCCGAGCGCGGCCTTCGCCTCGCCTGCATGGCGCACGTGTTTGACGACGTCATCCTGTCCGTGCCCCCCGAGAGCGAGGCAGTGCGCAGCCCGCCGCGCAAGCCTTACACCGTGGAGAGTGTTCCGCCCGCGCCGGTGGTCTCGCGCCTCACCGTGGACATCGCCGGGCCCTACGATGTGCCGCAGCGGCCGCTGTCGGCGCGAATCGAGGAGGCGCTCGCACGCTGCGCCGGTATGAGACATCCGCGGCTTCTTGCGCCGGTGCTCGGCGCTTTTTCGCGCGCGCCCGCGTTCGACACGGCGCTGCGCGTGACTGCCACGTTATTCGAAGGTCGCGAAGTGATCCGTCTGCAACCCGGCGCCGGCGCGGGACTCTTCGGGGTAGCGGCGGATATCGGCACCACTTCTCTGGTTGCGTTCCTTTGCGATCTCGAAGTCGGGCGCATTCTCGGCGTGCGCACCGCGACCAATCCGCAGGCGGCGTACGGCGAGGACGTCATATCGCGCATGACCCATATCCAGCGCGAACCTGCGCTGCTCACGGAAATGCAGAAGTTGGTGGTGGCGGAGCTCAACCGGATGATCGGAGAGCTGGCGACCGAGGCTGGCATCCGCGCCGAGGACATCGTGGACGCGGTGGCAGTGGGCAACCCCACCATGCAGCACGTGCTTCTCGGCATCAATCCGGAGCCGCTCGGGCGCGGGCCCTACTTGCCGGTGTTCTCCGAAGGCACCTGCGTACGCGCGGAGCACATCGGCCTGGAGATCCTGCGCAACGCACGGCTGCATGTGCTGCCGATGGTGTCGGGCTACATCGGCGGCGACACGCTCGCCGCCGTGCTCACCCGCGACCGCGATTTCTACCGCGGACGCAACCTGCTTGTGGACATCGGCACCAACGGCGAAGTCGTGCTCGCCAACGACGGGCGGCTCACCGCTGTTTCCTGCGCCACCGGGCCGGTGTACGAGGGCGCGCACATACAGTGCGGTGTGCGTGCCGCTCCCGGCGCGATCGAGCGGGTGTGGATCGACGATGCCGGCACCGTGCGCACCCGCATCATTGCCGATCCGCACCGGCGCGGCGAACCGCGGCCGGTGGGTCTGTGCGGCTCCGGCGTCATATCCGCTGTGGCCGCGCTCACCGCCGCGGGCATCCTTGGCGCCGATGGCAGATTCGTGGCCGGCAGCCACGCGCAGTTGCGGCCGCAAGCCAGCGGCCACGGACAGGAAATGCTGCTCGCTCCGGCAAAGTGCAGTGCCACGGCCCGCGACATCGTGCTCACCCAGGCCGACGTGCGCAGCGTGCAACTCGGCAAGGCGGCGCTGCGCGCGGGTATAGAAATCCTGCTCAGGGAGAGTGGTGTCGCGCAGCTTGATCGCATCTATCTCGCGGGGACCTTCGGCAATCATCTCGACCCCAACGATATCCTGGGTATCGGCATGGTGCCGCCGGTGGCGGTCGAACGCATCCATTCCATCGGCAATGCAGCCGGCGACGGCGCACGCATGGCGCTGTTCAACCGTCATCACCGCCGGCGCGCCGCGAAACTTGCGCGCGACATGCGCGTGATCGAGCTGACGACGCGCGCCGAGTTCCAGGACCTGTTCGTCGGGTGCACCGCACTCACGCCAGGGGCGGTGGATACGGTACCCGCCTGACCGGGCCGTGACGATGAGACCTCGGGGTGTGAAATGCTGGCAATGAGGCGTTGGGCAGTCAGGCATGCCGGTGCGCTCGAGCGGACCTACCGCGCCTTTCGGCCGATCCTGCGTGGCCTGCAGCCGCTGGTCCACTGGCTTGGCGCCGAGCGCGTGCAGCAGCCGCTGGCGCGAGTGGAGGCGGCGGTCAAGCGACTGATCTTCGACTGCAGCATGTGCGGGCGCTGCGCGCTTTCCGCGAGCGGCATGTCGTGCCCGATGAACTGCCCCAAGGGTGTGCGCAACGGCCCGTGCGGTGGTGTGCGAGCCGACGGCACTTGCGAGTTGCGTCCCGAAATGCCGTGCGTATGGGTCGAAAGCTGGCGCGGCAGCCTTCTGATGAGCGAAGGCCGGCTGCCGCTCGGCCTTGTGCCTCCGGTGGAGCATAACGAAGCCGGCACTTCGAGCTGGCTGCGCGTGATCTGCGGCGAAGCTTCGCCAGGCGCCGCGCCTGCGCACCAAGCCGCTTCTTCGGGCGGGCGGCTCGAGGCGCTTCTGCAAAGCGGCGCATTCGTTGTCACCTCGGAACTGTCGCCGCCGGATTCCGCGGACCCCGAGGACCTGCATCAGGCAGCGGCGGTTTTCAGCGGCGCGGTGGATGCGTTGAACGTCACCGATGGTGCCGGCGCCTACTGCCACCTGTCGAGCCTTGCCGCCTGCACGCTGCTGCTCAGATCCGGCTGCGAGCCGATCATGCAGATGACCTGCCGTGACCGCAACCGCATCGCGATCCAGAGCGACATACTCGGCGCCGCAGCGCTCGGCATCACCAACCTGCTCTGCCTCACCGGCGACGGCGTCGAACACGGCGATCATCCCGGCGCGAAACCCGTTTTCGATCTCGATGCGGTGTCGCTGCTCGACACTGCGCGCACCTTGCGCGACGAGGGCCGCTTCCTGTCCGGCCGCAGGCTGCGCTCCGCCCCGCGGCTGCTGCTCGGCGCGGCCGACAATCCGTTCGCGCCGCCGTTCGATGCGCGCCCGGCGCGGCTTGCAAAGAAAATCGCAGTCGGCGCACGCTTCGTCCAGACGCAGTATTGCTTCGACGTGCCGCTGCTCGCGCGCTACATGCAACGCGTGCGAGACGAGGGGTTGCACGAGCGCTGCTTCATCCTGGTCGGGGTGGGGCCGCTGGTCTCCGTTAAAGCGGCGCAGTGGTTGCAGCGGCGCGTGCCGGGCGTGCGCATTCCCGACACCGTGATCGCTCGACTGGAATCCGCCGCCGATCCGTTGCGCGAAGGCATCCGCATCTGCGTGGAGATCGTCCAGCAGTTGCGCGAGATTCCCGGCGTCGCGGGCGTGCACGTGATGGCGCATCGGCATCACGATCTGGTCGCCGAGATCGTGGCTGGCTCCGGCGCGTTTGCCGGGCGCCGTGCGATGTTCGGCGCACAAGCAACGTTCGAGGATGGAAGATGAGTGCGGCCCGTCCGGTCGTCGTCATCGCCTGCCGTGCCCTGGAACAACTGATCCGTTCGGCGCTGCCTGACACGTTGCCCATGACCTTCATGGGCTACGAGCTGCACACACGCCCGAAGGAGATGGCACCGGCGCTGCAGGAGAGCATCGATGCGCTTTGCGAGCCGAGCGTGGTGCTACTGGGCTACGGGCTGTGCGGCAACGGGGTGGTCGGCGTGAAATCCGGGCCGCACGTGCTGGTGATACCGCGCACCCACGACTGCATCGCGATTTTCCTTGGTTCTTACCAGGCGTACGCCGATCGCTTCCGGCGCGATCCGCGCACTTTCTATCTCACCAAGGGCTGGCTCGAATCCGGGGACGGGCCGCTGTATGACTACTGCGACTACGTCGAGCAGTACGGCCAGGAAACCGCCGATTATCTTATCGACACGCTTTACCGGCACTACCACCGCATCTGCTTTGTCGCCTTCTCCGACGCCGAGCTCGAGCAGTACCGGCCGCAGGCAATGGAGGTCGCGCAATTCTGCAAGCAGCGCTGGGGAATGGTTTATGAGGAAGTACGTGGCTCGGACCGGCTGGTGAACGGATTTCTCTCAATGCCCGGCCGGCTCGATCAGGGCAACGAGGAGTTTGTCGTGGTCCCGCCTGGCGGCGAGGTGTTGGAAAGCATGTTTCACCGGCCAGACGAGGGCGTATCGGTCAGCGCCAACGTGCGCGGACGATGACCGGAGAATTGCCGATGATGACAAGGTTGGGCATCTGCGGTGCGATGACGCGACAGCGCAATTAGGCAGTACCTGGAGGAGTAGCGAATGAACAGTCATCAGAGCAGGATCATGGCGGCTTTCAGAGCAGCGCCGGTGGACCGGCTGCCCTACGTGCCGCGCATCGATCTTTGGTACCTCGCCAACTCGGTCGCAGGCACGTTGCCGGCGCAGCATGCCGGTCGCACGCAGAACGAGATCTCGCGTGCCGAGGGCTGGGCGCTGCATCACAAGTACGCGTTTGCCTCTGTGGGCGAGCATTCCGACCACGCCCTGCTACACCGTGGCATCGGCATCTTCCGCACGCGCGACACGGTGGTGGACTTCGTGCTGCCGAAGGACGTGGAAGTACGCGTGCACCGGGAGGGCAGGCTAACCCGGGTCGAGTACCACACGCCGGCGGGGATGGTCAGCAACACACTGCAGTACGACGAGACGATGAAGCGACTGGGTATCTCGATCCCGCTGCACACCGAGCATCTGATCAAGGGCCCGCAGGATTATGCTCCCGCCTGCCATCTATTCGAGCACATGGACGTCGTGCCCAACTTCGAGCGCTTCAATTACTGGGCCAGTGAGGAGATGCGCGACGACGGCGTGCCTGTTGTGGCGCACTTCCACGGCGCCTCGCCGATGCAGCAGATCCAGCGCGACCTGATCGATGCCACGCAGTTCTTCATCCACTACAAGGACCATCAGAAGAAGCTTCGGGCCCTGGTGGAGCGGATGGAACCGCTCTACGACAAGATCCTGAAGATCTGCTGCGAGTCCCCGGCGCAGGTCGTGAACTGGGGCTCGAACTTCGACGACATGCTCACCTACGCGCCGTACTTCAGGCAGGAGATCCAGCCCTGGGTGCGCAAGGCCTCGGAGACGCTCGGCACCGCCGGCAAGCTGCTGATGTGCCACACCGACGGAGAGAACTTCGGGCTGATGGACTTGATCCGCGATTCCGGCATGCACATTGCGGAGTCGATCTGTCCCGCGCCGATGACCAAGGTCACCCTGGCCGAGTACTACCGGCGCTGGAGCGGGCAGCTCACGCTGTTCGGGGGTATCCCCTCCACGATCGTGCTGCCCGAGACCAGCGAAGCGGAATTCGAAGCGTGTCTCGATGAGCTGTTCCGTGCGGTCGCGCCCGGCACGCGCATGGTGGTCGGCATCGCCGATCAGGTGCCGCCGAACGCGGTGTTCTCGCGGCTGCAGCGTATCGGCGAGCGCATCGAGACGGAGGGGCGGCTGCCCCTCCAGGCGGGCGGCTTCCGCTCCGCTGCCGTCGCGCGGAGCGCGCCCGCTACCGCGGTCGCCTCTGCTCCCGCGCTCGGCGACGTCATCTTTGCGCAGGTGAAGCAGGACGTTCTCGACGGCAACAACGGCGTTATCCGGGAGCACGTGCTGGCACTGATCGGGCGCGGCGTGCCCGCCAACGATGTGCTCGAGCGCGGGTTGATCGCCGCCATGGAAGTGATCGGCAGGCAGTTCTCCACGGGAGAAGCGTTCATTCCCGAAGTGCTGCTGTCGGCCCGCGCCATGAACGAGGCGGTCGAGGCGCTCGGTCCCCACCTTTCCGGCGGCGCCGGGACCGACCGCGGCAAGGTGCTGATCGGCACGGTCGCAGGCGACATGCACGATATCGGCAAGAACATGGTCGTGACCATGCTCAAGGGCGTGGGTTTCGAGGTCATGGATCTCGGCATCAACGTCGCGCGCGAGAAGTTCGTGGAGACAGTCGCGCAGTTCAAGCCCGACATCCTCGGGCTGTCCGCGTTGCTCACCACCACGATGACGGAGATGCGCAATGTCATTTCCAGCCTCGAGGCGGCACAGCTGCGCCACACTTGCAAGATCATGGTCGGCGGCGCGCCGGTGAGCGAGAACTTCGCCAAGCAGATCGGTGCCGACGGCTTCGCACCGGACGCGTTCGAGGCGGTGACGATAGCGAAGCAGTTAATCGCGCAGCGCAGACAGCCCGCCGCAGGCTAGCAGGCCGCGCAAAGTGACGTTTTATTGATCTGCATCAAGAAAGTCGCACGAAAACGCGCCGCGGAGCGGTCGGGGTGTTGTCTGGCCACAACGGCTTGCGATACGGTTGCGCAAATCCACAACATCTTGAACTCGGGAGGTGCGCATGAACACAGCGGCACGAGGCGGCAACATCGCCCTGCACCCGGCAATGCCGGCGCGGGTGGAGAAGCGCGACGGTACGATAGTTGCATTCGATGCCGTCAAGATCGCCGACGCCATCCGGCGCGCCGGCCTGGCCACCGGCGAGTTTAGTGCCGAAGAGGCGCAGCGCCTTACCGCACTGGTGGTGAAGGTTCTGGCGTACCGCCACGCCGGGGCAGTCCCGGAGATCGAAAACATCCAGGACGTGGTCGAGCAGACGTTGATCGCCGCCGACCACTTCCGCACCGCGCGTGCCTACATCGTATACCGCGAGCAGCACAAGAAACTGCGCGAGGACCGCAAGACGCTGGTCGACGCCGTCGCGTCGGTAAACGAATACCTGGAGCGCCAGGATTGGCGGGTGAACGCCAACGCCAATCAGGGCTACTCGCTGGGCGGGCTGATCCTGAACATATCCGGCAAGGTGGTGGCCAATTACTGGCTCTCGCATGTATATCCGTCGGAAGTGGGCGAGGCGCACCGCGAGGGTGACGTGCACATTCACGATCTCGACATGCTGGCGGGTTACTGCGCCGGGTGGTCGCTGCGCACCTTGTTGCAGGAGGGCCTGAACGGCGTGCCGGGAAAAGTCGAGGCCGCGCCCCCGAAGCATCTTTCCAGCGCGGTCGGACAGATCGTCAATTTCCTCGGCACGCTGCAGAACGAGTGGGCGGGCGCGCAGGCGTTCAGCTCCTTTGACACCTACATGGCGCCGTTCATCCGCAAGGACAGTCTCGGCTACGCCGAAGTCAGGCAGTGCATCCAGGAACTCATCTACAACCTCAACGTGCCGTCGCGCTGGGGCACGCAGACGCCCTTCACCAACCTGACCTTCGACTGGATCTGTCCCGAGGACCTGCGCAGCCAGGTGCCCGTGATCGCGGGCGAGGAGATGCCGTTTGCCTTCGGCGATCTGCAGCAGGAGATGGACATGGTGAACCGCGCCTACATGGAAGTCATGATGGCCGGGGACGTCAGGGGCAGGGTGTTCACCTTTCCGATCCCGACCTACAACATGACGCGCGACTTTCCCTGGGAGCATCCGAATGCCGGGCTGCTGTTCGACATGACGGCGAAATACGGACTGCCGTATTTTCAGAACTTCATCAATTCCGACCTGCAGCCGAACATGGTGCGCTCGATGTGCTGCCGGCTGCAGCTCGACCTGCGCGAGCTCCTGAAGCGCGGCAACGGCCTGTTCGGGTCGGCGGAGCAGACCGGTTCACTGGGCGTGGTGACGCTCAACTGCGCCCGGCTCGGCTATCTCTTTCGGGGCGACGAGGCGGCGTTGATGGCGCGGGTGGACGATCTCATCGAACTGGCGAAGACCAGCCTGGAGATCAAGCGCAAGGTGATCCAGCGCCACATGGACGACGGCCTGTTCCCGTACACCAAGCGTTACCTGGGCACGCTGCGCAACCACTTCTCCACGGTGGGCGTGAACGGCATCAACGAGATGATCCGCAACTTCAGCCTTGACGAGTACGACATCATCGATGATCGCGGCCATGCGCTGGCCTGCCGGCTGCTGGACCACATCCGCGCGCGGCTGCTCGAGTTCCAGGAACAGACCGGCCACATGTACAACCTCGAGGCCACGCCGGCCGAGGGCACCACATATCGCTTCGCCAAGGAGGACCGCAGGCGTTACCCGGACATCCTGCAGGCCGGCACGCCGGAGCTGCCGTACTACACCAATTCCTCGCAACTGCCGGTGGGTTATACCGACGACCCGTTCGAAGCGCTGGAGCGCCAGGAGGAACTGCAGCGCAAGTACACCGGCGGCACGGTGCTGCACTTGTATATGTCCGAGCGCGTGACTTCTGCAGAGGCGTGCAAGCAACTGGTGAAACGGGCGCTGGAACGCTTCGGGCTTCCGTACATCACCGTCACGCCGACGTTTTCGATCTGCCCGAAGCATGGATACCTTGCCGGCGCACACGAATTCTGCCCGAAGTGCGACGAGATCCTGCTTGCCGACAAGCGCCGCGCCGCTGCTGCGGCCTGAAGAACTTGAAAGCGCGGTGAGAGTTTAACTTCGTTGCCTTTGAGATTTTGACCCTATGAAACTGCTGCTGATAAATCCGAAATACCCGGAAAGCTTCTGGAGCTTCAAGTGGGCGGTGGACGAAGTGCTGCCGGGCAAGCGCGCGATCAATCCGCCGCTCGGGCTGGCAACGCTTGCCGCACTCTGCCCGCCGCACTGGCAGGTGACCATCGTCGACGAGAACGTCGAGTCGGTGCCGCTCGATCCGGATGCCGACCTCGTCGGCGTCTGCGGCATGGGTGTGCAGTTCGCCCGTCAGAAGGAGTTGCTTGGTTTCTACCGCCGGGCCGGCTATCACGTGGTGGCAGGCGGCAGCTTCGCCTCGCTGTGCCCGGAGCGCTACGCCGATGTCGCTGACACGGTGGTGGCGGGCGAGGCCGAGTACATCTGGCCGGAATTTTGCGCGGATTTCGAAACCGGCGCGGCGCAACCGCTCTACCGCGAGACCGGCTCGGTACGGCTGGAGGATTCACCGGTTCCGCGTTTCGACCTGCTCAGGCTCGACAGATACACCACGGCGACCTTGCAGTTTTCGCGCGGCTGTCCGTACCTGTGCGAGTTCTGCGACATCATCGTCATGTTCGGACGCAAGCCGCGGCACAAGGGTGTGGAACAGGTTGGGCGCGAGCTGGACGCGTTGCGTGCTGTCCATGTGCGCAACGTTTTTTTCGTCGATGACAACATGATCGGCCACCGCGCCGTGGCGAAGGATTTGTTGCGCTATATCGCCGACTACCAGCGCCGCCACGGCCGCCCCTTCACCTTCGGCACCGAGGTGTCGCTCAATCTCGCCCAGGATCGCGAACTGCTGGAACTGTTCCGCGACGCCGGTTTCGCCTGGGTGTTTGTCGGCATCGAGTCCTCCGATCCGCAGACGCTGAAAGACACCCGCAAGACCCAGAACATCCACGAAGACGTGCTCACCTCGGTTCGGAGAATTTATGAGTACGGCATCGACGTGCTGGCCGGCTTCATCGTCGGCTTCGACAACGACACCCTCGTGACTTTCGAGCACCAATATCGCTTCATCGTCGACTCCGGCGTGCAGGCGGCGATGGTGGGCCTGCTCACCGCGCTGCCGAAGACGCCGCTGTACCAGCGGCTGGAGAAGGAAGGGCGGTTGCGTCCGGAGGTATCCGGCACCGACAACACCAAGCCGGCCACCAATGTGGTGCCGAAGCGCATGGCCTACGGCGAAATGATAGACGCCTACGAGGCGATGTACCGTCGGCTGGTGTCGGACCGCGCGATCGCCGAGCGCATCCGCAACAAATTCCGCTTCATGCCGCAGCCCGTATACGGCGGCGAGTATTCCGCTTCGCAGCGGTTCGGCATCGTCTGGCGGCTGCTGGTGCGGGGCGTGCTGCGCGGAGGCCCGTCGCGGCTGTGGCATTTCCTGCGCTCGTTGCCGCTTGCCAGTCCGCACAAGCTGCCGCTGACGATGGTGGACTGGATCGCCGGGCTGTCGATGCGCGATTATGTGGACCGGCATTTCCCTGCGGAACTGGCGAACGCGGGCCGGGTGGAGAAGTTGTTCGCCAGGATGCAGCGGCTGAGGAGCGTGCGCCTGGCGCAGACGCGGGTCGCGCTATCCTTGCGCCGGCTCGCCGTGCCCGATCTTTCCATCCGCCTGCGCGGTGGGCTGCCGCGCGCGTTCTTTTCCGCCATGGGGCGGCGCCTCGACAGGGTGCTGCGCCGGACCCGCTCCACGCTGACGCTGCGTATCGAAAACCTGCGGGAACAGGAACTGCCCGACCTGAACCGCCTGCTGGCGCGCCTGGCACGCTACGGCGACCGGGTGTCCATCGTCCTCGACGAACGGGTGCGAAAACTCGTGCGCGTCGATTCCTCGGTGTTTCACCTCGTGCTCGAACCGGACGCAGCAGCTACCGCGTGAACGGCAAGAAAAACGAAGCGCATTGAGCACAAAGGGTTCTTTTTTTCTTTGTACGTTTATGAGGAGAAGTCGATGAATGCCCAGAAGCAGCCGGTGAATGACACGGTTACCCTTTCCGACGACGAACGGCAGCCGTGCGAGGTGTGGACGCGGGTGATGGGCTACCACCGGCCAGTGAGCTCTTTCAACATCGGAAAAAAAGGCGAGCACCATGAACGCCGGTTCTTCAAGGAGGCGTGCGCCGACCTCGCCTGATGCCGGACCGTACCGAAGGCGGCGGCGTCTCGGATCGCGGCATCCATGCGCGATGCCCGGCTGCGTCGAGCGGCGCTCCAGCGAACACGACGTGGCGATACGGCACTACCGTTTCCGGAGAGCTGAAGGTCGGTGGTTTCGTGCCGCTGTCTACCACCGACTTCCCGGGGCAGCTTGCTGCGGTCGTGTTCTGCCAGGGTTGTCCGTGGCGTTGCGCCTATTGCCACAACCCGCATCTGCAACCTGCACAGGGCGAGGCGTTGCTGGACTGGCATTCGATCATCGCCACGCTTGAGCGCCGCCGCGGGTTGATCGATGCAGTGGTCTTCAGCGGCGGCGAACCGACCGCGCAGGCCGCGCTGCCGTACGCGGTTCAGGAGGTACGCGGGATGGGCTTTGGCGTCGGTCTGCACACCGCCGGCATGTATCCGCGGCGGCTCAGGCGCCTGCTGCCGCTCACCGATTGGGTGGGGTTCGATGTCAAGACCCTGTTTTCGGAATACAAGGCAGTGGCAGGCGTTGCCGGAGGGGCACGTGCGCTGGAAAGCCTGCATGCGGTTCTGGAAAGCGGTGTCTATTGCGAGGTTCGTACCACCGTGCACCCGGACCTGATCGAAGCGCGGACGCTGCAGATTCTGGCCGCGACACTGGCGCGGCTCGGGGTGAAGCGATATGTTCTGCAGGAATTTCGCGCGCAGGGATGCCCGGACAGCAGCTTGCGTGCACCGCGGTCGGTCGGTTATCTCGACGAGGATTTTTGTCTCGACATCGCTCGACTGTTCGAGAGTTTCGAGATACGTCGCGCGTGAACAGGGTTCCTTGATCCGGGTGCATAGACCTCAGCCCCCTTTCCCCGGCGTGCGCCCACCTCCCGATGCGGCAGGCTCTCCCGGTCTGATACTCTGGTTGCGACCGTACCCGGAAAAGTTCCCGCCACCGCCATGCAAACATCGTCCATTCGCGCCGCTTCGAACCGATTCGCCTTGTTCGAACTCGGATTCCGTCCGTTCTATCTGCTCGCGGCCCTGCTTGCAACGCTCAACGTTCCGCTGTGGGTGGCGCAATGGCACGGTGTGGTGCCGCACGCGGGGAACCTTACTGGAATGGCCTGGCACGCGCACGAGATGGTGTTCGGCTTCGCCGCCGCGGTGATTACCGGTTTTCTGTTCACGGCTGCGAGAAACTGGACCGGGCTGCCGACGCCGACGGGCCGCAGTCTGGCGGCGCTGGCGGCCCTCTGGGTGGCCGGGCGCGTGGCGGTACTTACCGGGCCGGGACCGCTCGCCGCAATCGTGGATGGCGCCTTCCTGCCGCTGGTGGCGTTGAGCCTGTGGTTTCCGCTGAAGCGTAGCGGCAATCGCAATCTTTTCTTCGTGGGATTGCTGCTGCTGTTCGCCGTGGCGAACCTGCTGTTTCACCTGTCGTGGCTCGGCGTGATGTCGTTGGCGCCGACGCTACCCGCCCGGGGTGCATTGTTCCTGGTGGTGATCATCGTTTCGGTCATGTCGGGAAGGGTGACACCCAGCTTCACGCAGAACGCGATTCCGACCGCACGCATCCGCCGCGTTAACGGCCTGGACTCCGCTGCGATCAGCACGCTGGCGGCGGCGCTGGTTGCACAGATATTGAGTGCCCCGGCATGGCTGCTCACTCCGCTCGCGCTCGTGGCCGCGGCATTGCACGCGGTCCGGCTGGCGTCATGGGATCCGCTGTCGACGCGGCGCAGCCCGATCCTCTGGATACTGCACCTGTCCTATGCGTGGATACCGGTAGGGATGCTGCTCCTTGCCCTGTCGGCGATGGAACTCGGCGTCCCGGCGGCGTTGTTCATGCATGCGCTGGGTGCCGGCGCGGTCAGCGGAACGATCATCGGCATGATCACGCGCACGGCACGCGGTCACTCTGGCCGTCCGCTGCAAGTGGGGCGCGCGGAGACGGCGGCATACGTACTGCTGCATGTTGGCGCGCTGGTTCGGGTATTCGGACCGCTGGCGGCGCCGACGCATTATGGCGCAGTACTCGTTGCCGGCGGGTTGGCGTGGAGCGCAGCCTTCCTCATTTACCTGATCGTCTACTGGCCGATCCTCAGCCGCCCCTCCCTGGACGGCAGGCCGGGTTAACGCCGGACCAAAAATCCACGGCGCCACCGACCGGCAGCAGGTGGTGGCGGCGACGGTCGAGTTCCTTCCGCACGAGGTGGCGCTTGTCGGCGTGAAGATACCGGCGCCGGCGATTGTCGGCGAAGTGGTCGCACTGCGCGAACGTCTCGCCCCGCATTCGGGAGTGGCGGAGGATGCGTTCGTTTCTTCTCGCAGCGAAGCCGCTGCGTCGCCGCCGGTGCGGCCGGCGGTGATCGCGGCCTGAACGCTTGCCGCGGCCGCGGCGGCCTCGTCGAATTCTCAAAAGACCCCGAAAGGCAGATAATGCTGCGCGGAAACCATACTTCCCGGCAGCGGCCGGATGACCGCCGTGCTCACTGTGCCACTCAAGACCCAGGCGTTCTTGCGCAACCTGCCGTTGTTCCGCGAGCTGGCTCCGGAAGAGATCGATCGCGTTTCCGTCGGCACGCGCGAGCTCCGCGTCAGGCGCGGCGACATCCTGTTCCAGAAAGGCGACCCGACCCGCGGCTTCTACATCGTCGTGTACGGTCAGGTGAAACTCCTGTTTATCACGCTAAACGGCGACGAGAAGGTCATCGAGATCATGGGTCCCGGCCAGAGTTTTGGCGAGGCGCTGATGTTCATGGAAAAGCCGTACGTAGTGACCGCCCACGCGCTGGCCGATTCGATGCTGCTGCACGTGTCGAAGGAGGTGGTGTTCGAGGAAATCGACCGCGATCCGAAATTTGCGCGCCGGATGATAGCGGGCTTGAGCCGGCGGCTGCATCATCTGATCAGCGACGTGGAGTCATATTCGCTGCGCTCGGCGACCCAGCGCGTGATTGGCTACTTGCTGCAGCCGGACCACGACGATGACGAGGCGCATGGCCGCACCGTGGTGACGCTGCCGGCAAGCAAGTCCGTGATTGCCTCGCGACTGAACATTACGCCTGAGCACTTTTCCCGCATTCTGCACGAGCTTACCGAAGCGCAGCTGATCGAAGTTACCGGCCGCACCGTGAGGATTCTCTACATGGACAAGCTGCGCACCTACGAAGGCTGAACCAGGCAATCCTGGTGGCGCAGCTTTGCCCCATTTCCCTCATCGAAGAACTCAGCCGGCTGTTGGTGCGGATCACTGCGCAGCGGGGCGGAAGTAAACCTGTTTTTCCCGTTCCACCACTTCGTATTCCTGATTCGGCACCACCAGGAATTGCTCGACCCGGCTGCGTACCGACAGTCCGCGCTCGGAGTAGCCGTGCATGTGCTTCCACAGGTTGTCGAGGAACCACTTCTCCATTCCGCCGTGCTTGACCTCGAGACGCTCGTTTCCCAGGAAGGCGATCGGGATCACGCGGTGATAGCCGATCAGGTCGTGGTCCACCTGCAGATACTCGAAGCCGATCATTCCCTGCGGCAACAGCAGTGCCCTATCTTCGATTTTTGCGATGCCGCCTTCGCCGATCGGGATACGCCACATCACCGTTTCGGTCACCGGCGTCGATTCGACGGCAAAGAACACTGAGATCGCCAGTACTCCGGCGGCTGCAAACGAGAACACCAAATCGCGCAGTCTCGCGATCGGGCCTCCCGGGCCGACGTGCAGCACGCGTGCGACCAGCCAGCCGATTGCGACCCAGCAGAAGATCACCACACCCAGGAAGAGCTGTTGCAACGGACCGCTCCAGGTCCAGGGACGCAGGCCGATGAACCCGGCGACGGTGAGCACGATGAAAATCACCAGCCCGATGATGTCCCAGCTCCAGCGCGTCCAGCGGAACCACTTTGGCTGGTGCCACAAGCGCATGAAATGCCAGACCCTCAGGTCCCAGGGTGTGGCCAGGCTCTGACGACAGAACGCGCACTGGGAGTCGGCGACCACGGTCTCGCGATGACAGTGGGGGCACTCCATCACCATGCGCTCTTCCATGCGCAGGCGCGCGCTCGCGATTTCCATTCGCAGCCGCAGGATAGGCGCGAGGATGCGGTGTGCCAGCAGGATGATCGCCGCCCAATAGACGAAGGCGGAGACGGTGGCCAGTGAGGGGCCGAGCGACTGCTCGATGAACAGGAACAGACTACGCATCATTGGGGCACTCCGGGTGTTCCGACAGGGCCATTATATGCGGCGAATTCACCGCGATGAATGACGCCAGAAGGCGACAGTTGGGCAAGATCAAGGCGTTATCACCATGGCCGCGGATGCGGTAGACCGGCCGCCGCCGCTTATTTACACTGGAAGCGTTGCCGCTGTACCGGCACAGTCCGGACCCCATCAGACCAAGCCCGAGCGCTATGAACGATCCAGCCGTTTCACAGGTTCTTCCGGCAGACGAGTTGCGTGCGATCGATGCCTGGTGGCGCGCTGCCAACTACCTTTGCGTCGGCCAGATTTACCTGCTCGACAACCCGCTGCTGCGCGAGTCGATCAAGCCCCATCACATCAAGCCGCGCCTGCTGGGCCACTGGGGCACCTGCCCCGGGCTCAACCTGATCTACGCGCACCTTAACAGGCTGATCCGCAAATTCGACCTCAACATGATCTATGTCACCGGACCCGGGCACGGCGGCCCGGCGCTGGTGGCGAATTCCTGGCTGGAGGGCACTTACAGCGAGTTTTATCCGGAGATCTCGCAGGACCAGGAAGGGATGAAGCGGTTGTTCCGGCAGTTCTCCTTTCCGGGCGGAATTCCCAGCCATGTTGCCCCGGAAACGCCGGGTTCGATACACGAGGGCGGCGAACTCGGCTACTCGCTTTCGCATGCGTTCGGGGCGGCGTTCGACAACCCGGACCTGATCGTGGCCTGCGTAATTGGTGATGGCGAGGCGGAAACCGGACCGCTTGCGGCCAGCTGGCACTCAAACAAATTCCTCAACCCGGCGCACGATGGCGCGGTGCTGCCGATCCTGCACCTGAACGGATACAAGATCGCCAATCCCACGCTGCTGGCGCGCATTCCACACGAGGAACTGGAGAGCCTGTTCCTCGGCTATGGCTACCAGCCGCACTTCGTCGAGGGCACCGACCCGATGCAGGTACACCAGCAGGCGGCGGCGACGTTCGAGACCGCGGTGATGGCGATCCGGGAAATCCAGGACACGGCGCGAAAGAGCGGCGTGGCGAAGCGCCCGCGCTGGCCGATGGTGGTGCTGCGAACGCCCAAGGGCTGGACCGGACCGAAGGAAGTGGACGGCAAGAAAACCGAAGGCTCGTGGCGCTCGCATCAGGTGCCGTTCAGCGACATGACCAAAGAGCACATCGTGATGCTCGACAAGTGGATGAAGAGCTACCGGCCGCAGGAACTGTTCGACGACAGCGGCCATCCGCGCTTCGAACTCAAGGCACTGGCGCCGCGCGGAGCGCGGCGCATGGGCGCCAATCCGCACGCCAACGGCGGCGCGTTGCTCAAGGATTTGCGCATGCCCGACTTCCGCGAGTACGCGGTGCGCGTGCTCAAACCCGGGCAGGCCACGGCCGAAGCCACGCGGGTGATGGGAGCCCTGTTGCGCGACGTGATGAAACTCAACGCCAACGAGCGCAATTTCCGCCTGTTCGGCCCGGACGAGACCGCGTCGAACCGGCTCGGAGCGGTCTTCGAAGCGACCGCGAAGACCTGGCTGGCGCAGACGCTCCCGGAAGACGATCTGCTCGGGCCGGAGGGCCGGGTGATGGAAATTCTCTCCGAGCACACATGCCAGGGCTGGCTCGAAGGCTATCTGCTGACCGGCCGCCACGGACTGTTCTCCTGCTACGAGGCGTTCATCCACATCGTGGACTCGATGTTCAATCAGCACGCCAAGTGGCTAAAGGTGGCGGGCAGGGAAGTGCCGTGGCGGCGGCCGATTGCTTCGCTCAACTATCTCCTGACGTCGCATGTCTGGCGCCAGGACCACAACGGCTTCTCGCACCAGGACCCGGGCTTCATAGACCACGTCGTCAACAAGAAGGCCGAGGTAATCCGCGTGTACCTGCCGCCGGACGCGAACACGCTGCTCTACGTCACCGATCAGTGCTTGCGCAGCCGTAACATGATCAACGTGATCGTGGCCGGCAAGCAGCCCGCGCTGCAATACGTCGACATGGATGCCGCGATCAAGCATTGCGCCGCGGGTATCGGTATCTGGGAGTGGGCGGGCAACGACCAGGGCGGAGAGCCGGATGTGGTGATGGCCTGCGCGGGGGACGTGCCGACGCTGGAGACGCTGGCGGCTGTGGACCTCCTGCGGCGACTCGCGCCGGAGATCAAGGTGCGGGTGGTCAATGTGGTGGACCTGATGACGCTGCAACCGTCCAGCGAGCATCCCAATGGGCTCGAAGACCGCGCTTTCGATGCCATCTTCACCGCCGACAAGCCGATAATCTTTGCCTACCATGGCTACCCATCGCTGATCCACCGGCTGACCTACCGGCGCAACAACCACGGCAACCTGCACGTGCGCGGCTACAAGGAGGAAGGGACGACGACCACACCCTTCGACATGGTGGTAATGAACGACCTCGACCGTTACCATCTGGTGATGGACGTGGTGGATCGGCTGCCGAAGTTCGCCCACCGCGCTGCCGAACTGAAGCAGACGATGCGCGACAAGCGGGCCGAGCATAAGCGTTACATCGCCGAACACGGCGAAGACATGCCCGAGATCCGAAACTGGAAGTGGGAAGGCTGAAAAGGAAGCAACCATGAACCTGCTCGAATCGCTGAAGAGACATTCGATCATCGTGGCCGACACCGGCGACATCGACTCCATCGCGCGGGTGAAGCCGCAAGACGCCACCACCAATCCGTCGCTGCTTTACCAGGCGGCGCAGAACCCCGCTTACCGGCCGCTGGTGGACGATGCACTCGCTTTCGGTATGAAAGCCAGGGGCAACCGTGCCGCCAAGGCCGAAGCGCTGATGGAAAAGCTCTCGGTCAACTTCGGCTGTGAGATCCTCAAGCATGTCAGGGGACGGGTTTCCACCGAGGTGGACGCCGGCCTGTCCTTCGACGTCGACGGAACGTTGGCGAAAGCACGGCGGCTGATCGAGCTGTACCAGCAGGCCGGCGTGTCGCGCGAGCGCGTGCTGATCAAAGTGGCCAGCACCTGGGAGGGCATCAAGGCGGCGGAGAAGCTGGAGCGCGAAGGCATCCACTGCAACCTGACCCTGCTTTTCAGCTTTGCGCAGGCCGTGGCTTGCGCGGACGCCGGCGTCACGCTGATCTCGCCTTTCGTCGGCCGCATCTACGACTGGTACAAGAAGGAACGCAAGGTCGAGGACATTGCACTGGCCGACGATCCGGGCGTGCAGTCCGTTGCGCGCATCTATCACTACTACAAGAAGTTCGGTTACCGGACCCAGGTGATGGGCGCGAGCTTCCGCAAGTTCGAGCAGATCGTCTGGCTTGCCGGCTGCGACCTGCTCACCATCGCCCCCGATCTGCTCGACAAGATGGCCAAGACCGATGGCGAGGTGACGCGCAGGCTGTCGGTCGAGGCCGCGAAGACGAGCAGCGTCGAGAAGATCGCGCTGGATGAAAATACCTTCCGCTGGCTCCACAACGAGGACGCGATGGCCACCGAGAAGCTCGCCGAGGGCATCCGCCGTTTCCACGCCGATGCCCGCAAACTCGAGGACTACCTGCTGGCGCTGGTGGAGAAAAGCCAGGCGGCGTAAAGAGCAGGTTCGAGTAACGAGGGCCGAGGACCGAGTATGAACATTCTGAATATTCTGAGAATTGCCGCGCTTCTCGCGGCATTTGCCGCGTTTCCCGCAGCAGCGGACGCCGATATCCGCTTTCTCAACCCGGAAGGATTGTTCAAGCCCAGCACCTTTTCACAGATTGCCGTCACCGAGGGCGACAAGATCGTCTACATCAGCGGCCAGACCGCGCGCGACCCGACTTCGAAGATCGTTGCGGTCGGCGATGTCAAAGGCCAGGCCGAGAAAGTGTTCGCGAACCTGCGCACCGCGATCGAGTCGGTTGGGGGCTCCATGGGTGACATCGCCAAGATCACCACTTTCGTGGTGAATCTCAAGCCCGACGACCGGGTGTGGATCGGAGAAATGGTGAAGAAGCATTTCCCCAAGCTGCCGGCGCATACGCTGGTGGGCATTTCCGCGCTCGCCGCGCCTGAGCTGCTGATTGAGATCGAGGCGATCGCCGTCCTGGATTGAAAGCAGCCGTGACGACGTGACGATCGTGACGCGTGACGTCGGAAAGGCAGAAAAAGAAGAAAGACGCAAGAATGAAGCAGAAAGACTTATAGCCGTTGATCGCGGTTCTTGTCACGATCGTCACGTCGTCACGTTCGTCACGATTCCACGATCGCAAAGTGTTCACGACACCAACGAAACCTGCAATTCATCTGAGGAGTCAAAGCATGACCAAAAAATTCATCAATCCGCCCGGGCTCAAGCCGTTGGGCATGTATACGCAGGCGATCACCGCGCGCGGCGGAACTATGGTTTTCATCAGCGGCCAGGTGGCAGTGGATGCCAATGGGAAAACGGTCGGCGCGGGTGACATAAAGGCCCAGGCGGTGCAGGTGTTCGAGAACCTGAAGCTTGCACTCGCGGGCGCGGGTGCGACGTTCGAGGACGTGATCAAGTTCACCATCTACCTCACCAACCTGACGCCGGAAACGCGCAAAGCGGTGATGGAAGTGCGCAGCCGCTACATTTCCCGCGAGCATCCGCCCGCCGCGACCATGGTCGGGATCCACAAGCTGGTCCAGGACGACCTGCTGCTCGAGATCGAGGCGATCGCCGCCATTGACTAAACGGCGAGAATGACTTTAGCCACAGAGGGCACAGAGGGCACAGAGGGCACAGAGTACACAGAGAGAAATTGCACTCCTGCACTCGGCACCTTGTGCTTTTTTCTTTCCAGCCACTCGCCCGGCGCCTCGCCATTGACCCGTCTAGAGCCCTCTGCGATAGTGTCACGCACCGTCCCAAGCGCTTACCACGGCTATGACATGCGCCTTCACCCGCCACTCACGACCCGCCGCAGCCCCGGTCACCGCCCCACCCAGCCAAGCGCACCGATCAATTCCCAAACCGCTTGCACCTGAACACAGCGGTTCAGTTCAACCGATCTTATCCGCCATGCTCTCGCACGGCGGATAAAATCCTGTTCGTTAGGGCTTATATATGGCCGCATGGCTAATTCCCGCGCTAAAGGCTGTTCTGCCACACATCGGGACAATCATTTCGGCCGCCGTGCCCGCCTTCACGAAGAGAAAGACTGACGCGGTTGCCAATCAGACGCTTTTGCTACAACAACAAATTGCAGAGCTTCAATCAGCGGCCTCGCAAAACGCGGCGCACATCAAGGAGCTAGCGGAGCAACTGCAAAGCACAGTAGCGGCACTGGAACATGCCGCGTTAATTGCTGAAGCAAACCTCCGGCGCGTATTCTTGTTTTGTCTTATTGCGACGGCCTTGTCTGCGGTCGCCCTATGCGTGGCGCTGTTTATGATTTTCGTGCGATGAGCCCTAACTTTAGCTGACGCGGACGGGCCGCGAGCGCCGTGCAATATCAACCGCCCATGCCGGCCCGCCGCACAGCAAGACGTTGGGCCTCATGAACCAAAAGCTGCTTCAAAGTAAGTTGGCCACGGTTTCCCGTAATACTCGTCTGTGCCGCCATCACCTTTACTGGCGGCTGCGTCATTTCCTATTTCTGGCTACGCGGCATCTGCGGGTTCTGGCCCAGTTGACCACTTGTTCTGGTGCTGATCGACCGCTATCGGCCAAAAAGTGAATATTCGAGCTACGCCAGACGCGCCGACGATTTTGAAGGAAAAATGTGCCCATGACATCGTTCCCCAGGCGCTACTGGTAGGGTCATGGCCACGCTAGATGAGAAGCTGTCTTTCGATTCTTTGTCTGCGGATGAGCGAAAAGTCGCGTAGGCCGACCTATTATTTGAGCCGCAAACCGGGTCGCCTATGTGGGTTGGCCAACAGACGAGCGCGTAACTTGGATATCTAATCTCCGGCATCCCCCGATTTTCGGGGATTTTCGGGTGATGCCGGGAGCCATTGCGGGAACGCGTCCAAAAGCGTTTCGCTACGTCGCAGTTGATTGGCTCTTTCCAACGTTGCCTATTTGAAGCACAAGAGAAGGAGTGATGACGATGAAGAAAAGCAGAGGTGGGCGCATGACTGCGGCCAAAAAGCGTGCCGCCAAGGCGGCGGGTGGACGCGGTCTCATCAAGAAACGCAAAGTAGGTCGAAAGATCCTGAAAACATAAGAGCCACATTCCCAGTTGGGCGCGTGCGCGCGCGGCTGTACTGCGCGTTCGCGTGAAAGGGGTCAGGTTGAGCTGTCCCCTCGACCCGCGCAATCAAACGACTGACGCGGGAGACCGAGAGGCCGAGCTCCTTGGCGATGGCGCTCATGGTCAGGGCGCTTTCCGTGTGAGCCCGAAACAGGGCTTCCTCGCGAGAGTCGCAGGCGCTCAACCACTGGGCAAGGCTGCGCGTCGTGCGGCGCTGCGCCTTGGGGATTTCGCGCGCGGCTGTGCACCGCGGATCAGCGGGTCGCATCTGCTGCTGGCGGTCGGTCGCGTGCCCAACACCGACGACCTCGGGTTGCAGAAGGCGGGCATCAAGACCGACCAGCGCGGCTACATCTCCGTGGACGACGAACTGCGCACCAACGTGCCAGGAGTGTGGGCCATAGGCGACTGCAATGGCCGCGGCGCATTCACGCATACCAGCTACAACGACTATGAGATCGTCGCCGACAACCTGCTGAACGAGGCGGGCCCAAAAGTAACCGACCGCATCGTTACCTATGCCCTGTTCACCGACCCGCCGCTCGGCCGCATTGGAATGACCGAGGCCGAGGCTCGCCGTGCGGGCCGGCGACTGCTCGTCGGGACACGCCCGATGACGCGCGTGGGCCGCGCGGTCGAAAAGGGCGAGACTCAGGGCTTCATGAAGATCGTGGCCGATGCGGACACCAGGGACATCCTCGGCGCCGCGATCCTGGGAACCGGGGGTGACGAAGCGGTGCAGACCCTGACCGATGCGATGTACGCCAGGCTGCCCTTCACGGCGGTGCAGCGAGGTGTGCGGATCCATCCGACGGTCAGCGAGCTGATCCCCACCGTGGTTAGCGAGATGAAAGCGGCATGAACCGGAAGAATCTTCTACCCGAATGTGCCCGGTCCGCCAAGTTCGGTTCGTGCTGACTTTTTCTTGATCTATCTCGCTGCTGTTCAGCGCAGTCCGGGCGAGATCAGCCAGCGATCCAGCGCATCGAACAGCACCTGCACCAGCAGCGCGAGTGCTGCGGCCGGTACGGCGCCAGCCAGGAGAACGCCGTTGTCGTTCAGTGCCAGTCCTGTGACGATGCGCTCGCCGTAGCCTCCAGCGCCGATGAACGCCGCGATCGTAGCGGTACCCACATTGATTACGGCGGAGGTCTTGATGCCGGCCAGGATCGAGCGCGCCGCGAGCGGCAGCTCGATGATGCGCAGGCGTGCGCCCGCGGGCAGTCCCAGCGCCCGCGCCGACTCGCGCAGTTGCGGTGAGATGTCCGTGAGCCCGCTGTGCGTGTTGCGCACGATCGGCAGCAGCGAATACAGGAAAAGCGCCACGAGCGCCGGCAGCGTGCCGATTGTGCCCAGCACCGGAATCAGGAAGGCCAACAGGGCGAGCGACGGCACGGTCTGGATCACGCTCACGCTCCCGAGTATCGGCTGCGCCGCCGTGGGGTGCCGTATGGCCCAGATACCAAGCGGCACGCCGACCAGCACCGCAGCAGCGAGCGACACGAACACGAGCATCAGGTGCTGCGCGGTCAGGCGCCAGAAGTCCTGGCCGAAGAGCAGCGAGAGCCACCCACTGCCGGTCGTTCTGCCGGGCGCCGCAGCGCCCTGTGCCGCAAGAAAATCCCTGGCCACAGTCGCAAAGGGCTGGCTGTCAAGTTCCGCCTTGGCGTTCATCGCGATCATGGCCGTTGCGTCGATGCGCCCCTCGAGTCTGCTCAGCGCCGCCCACGCCTGGGGGAATCGCTGTGGCACATCCAGCCGGTAGACAAACACAGCGGCATACTCCGGGAAGTAGCGCTTGTCGTCCGTCATGACGCGCAGCGCGTACTTGGCGATTTTCGCATCGGTGGAATAGGCGTCCATCGCGTCGATCTGACCCGCCGCGATCGCTTCGTACGCCAGCCCGTGGTCGAGCCCACGCGGCGAGTGCGGCAGACTGTAGGTCCGCTTCAGGCCCGGCCAGCCGTCGCTGCGCTGCTGGAATTCGTGGGACAGGCCAAGGCGCAGATCGGGGTGCCGTGCCAGATCGCCGATCGTCTTCATACCCAGTGCCTGTGCTTTCGCGTCGGGCAACGCCAGCGCATAGGTATTGTTGAAGCCGACCTTGACCGCGACGCCCAGTCCGAGCGGCCGCAGGCCGCGGTTCAGCGTGTCCAGGTCGGTTGCGTCGGTCTTCAGCAGCTCGCGCGCGATCGTGCCGGTGTAGTCGGGGTAGAGATGTATGCTGCCGGCCTTCAGCGCTTCGAACAGGATGGCAGTGTTTCCCAAGCCCTGCCGGTGAACTGCCTGCTGGCCGGCCGCCTGCGCGGTCTGCGTCGCGATCTCGCCCAGGATGTAGGACTCCGTGAATCGCTTGGAGCCGATCACCAGCGCGTCGGCTGCCGCCTGCGGCGCGACCAATGCCAGTGCCAGTGCGAACCCAGTCAGCCGCAGGGGAACAGAGCCGAAGAGGATGCGCAGAGAATTCATGCTGGCGCCAATGTCAAGCGAGGATCCGCGCGCTGCGCGCGAATAAACTCGGTCACGAACGGCTCGGCCGGGCGCGCCAGTAAATCGTCCAGCGTGCCGCGCTGGATCACCGTGCCTTCCCGCATCATCACGATCTCGTCGGCGAAGTGCGCCGCCTCGTGCATATCGTGTGTCACCAGCACTACCGTCTTGCCGAGCCGCGCGAATATGCTCTTCAGATCGACCTGCAGCGCATGCCGCGTCATGGGATCCAGAGCGCCCAGCGGCTCGTCCATGAGCAGCGCGGGCGGATCGAGCATGAGCGCACGCATCAACGCCACCCGCTGGCGCTGCCCGCCGGACAATTCGCGCGGATAGCGCGCCAGCAAATCCACTGGAATTCGCGCCAGCGCGGCGAGCTCGCTGCACCGGCGCTCGATTTCATCCCGGCTCCGACCGAGAAACCGCGCCATGAGCGTTACGTTCCGCTTAGCTGTGAGATGCGGGAACAGGGCGCCGTCCTGTATCACGTACCCGACTCGATGGCGCAACGTATCCACGTTTGCCTGCGTCAGCATCTCGCCGTCCAACGCCACGCTGCCGCTGTCCGGAATAGTCAGGCCCAGCATCAGCCGCAGCAGCGTGGTCTTGCCGCAACCGCTCGGGCCGATGACGACCGTGGTGCGGCCCGGTGCGAATGACAGCGTGGTTGGCGCGAGTGCGCGGACGCTACCGAAGGACTTGGAAACGCCGGTGAGCGAGATCACGCTACAGCCTCAACCCAAAAAGCAGGGAACGCAAATGACTCAAAGTAGAAAAGAAAGAACGCCGAGGAAACCGAAACAGTGCAGAGGTGATGGGTGCCAGGATCGTCATGGTCTCTTGCGGCTGCCGAACTCCCGCCCAAGCAGGCCCACCGGCACATCTCCCGCGCCGGTCAATTCCGATTCGCTTTGCGCCCTTTGCGATTCCTTTGCACCCTTTGCGTTCGAGCCTTTGGTCTGGCACAGGGAGCAGGAGTCTACCATCGAAATTATGCGGCTGACGGTGCGTGCCGTGCAACAGCGATCTCGTGCAGCGGCTCTGTCCACTGCAAGCTAAGACAGAATCATTTGTCACAGAGAAGGCTGGCTTTGGTCAGCACTCCGCACGCCACCCTGCGCCGCGCCGCGGCAGCACTCGTCCTTACCTCGCCCGTTGACCCTCGCAGGGCCTTCTGCCATAGTCCAAGGCGCTTCGATGTCGCCCTCATGGACTATCCGGGACCGATCATGCCAGCCCACCCGCCACGCCTTCGCAGCGAACCGCACACCCCCGCGCCACCGCGCACGCCTTACAAACCCCATACCACTTCGCCCTGAGCCCAGCGGGTCAGTCCCACTGATTTTATCCACCATGCTGCCGCACGGCGGATAAAATCCTATTCGTTGGCCGTCATACCTACTGTGCCGAGCCGTCCCGATATCAGTGACAAGGTCATCCACTTCACGCGCGCCGCCACGTACGGCGAGGCCGTTGACGTTCTGCTCAAGATTGCAGATGAATGTCGCATCCTTGGCGGCACCGGAATGATCAAGGGTGGATACCGCTGCGTTTGCTTTACGGAGGCCCCCCTCGTGGCGGTCGCAACCGCTTTCGTAAACGCAGGCTCCTTCTTGCGGTACTCGCCGTTCGGACTCATATTCGAGAAGTCGTGGGTCTATGCGCGGGCCGGCCGCCCGGTGATCTATCAACCAGATGAGGACTTCTATCGTCTTCCTGACGAGCTTCGGTGGAAACATGTACGGTATGAGCTAACGTCAACGCCACCCGTTGACTTCACATGGGAACGTGAATGGCGCATTCAATGCGGAAAACTTTTGTTCAATTCAGGCGAGGTCGCGCTTGTTGTCCCTACTGAAGAGTGGGAGGCTGCGATCGTCAGCGCGTGGGATGGAGCGCAGGAATTGGTGGTCGAGCCGTACTCCACGATCCTCGATCAACTAACCCTGCTTCAAATGCAGAAAGCCTGCCCTTGGCGCGTCATACGGCTTGCATCGTGACGCTCAACCATTCCATCGAGCGGACAGCCACCGGCAACCCGATGTCTGCCGATCATGTCAAACGCTGAGGCTGTAGAAAAAGTCGAGAGTCGATCGACACAAGAATTGGACGCGATGTGAGCCGCGATTCGATAAGATTCGACATCAACGATCGACTGCACTGCGATCTCCTCGCAGAACGCATCGTCGAGCGTGGCAGCGGCAACATTTTCAGGCACCAACAAAATCGAGGTTGTTTCGTTGGACCATCAATCATGGTTGTTTTAGGGCTTTTTCTACAGCCTCGTTAGACGTGCGAATTCCGAGAGGCCTATAATTTGCGCAGGAGGCCGCCAATGTAGTACCGAATTGCAATGCACAAGTCTGAGGAAGGCTAAAGCGTTTCGGTTCCAGGGTTGCCCGGATGCTGGTCACAGGGCGTTACGGAATAGGAAGCCGTGGAAAACATCCGTGATGCTATTCGCGAATACCTTTCGGTTGTTGAAGGTCAACTCCGGGGTTAAGACGTGCGCGAAATCGAGGTTTCGATCTAACCTTGCCCAAGATCCCTGCCGTCAACCGCCTTTGCGCTGAGCGGGGTAACCGGGTCAGGCTTGGCTAATTGTAAATTTGTAGTTCTTGTCCACAGTTGGAAGTAATAGCCATGTCCACCACTGAAATGAAGGAGATCATGCAGGAGTATCGTCGGCTGCGTGCGGTTGTACCGTTGGGTAGCTTGCGCACGAAGAAGGAGTACGGACGCGCGGTCGAGTTGCTTGACGCGATTCTCGACGAGATCGGAGAAGACGAGAAGCACCCCATGGCGGAGCATGCCGATGCGATCAGTGTTTTTGTCGAGAGATACGAGAACGAGCGCATGGCGCTGCCGGCCGGCAAACCGCCCGAAGTGTTGAAGTTTCTCATGCGGGAGCATGAGTTGCGGCAAAGCGATTTACCCGAAATCGGTACCCAGGGGGTGGTGTCCGAAATCCTGGCGGGCAAGCGGGAACTGAATACACGCCAGATCAGAAAGCTCGCCAAGCGCTTTGGCGTTTCACCTGCGGTATTCGTCTGAGCGACTGCGACTGGGGCGTGCCCGCGGATGAAAACGGAGGGAAAGGGGTCGGGCCTGCGGAGGGAAAAGGGGTCGGGCCTGTATAAATGCATAACCAATGCAATAGTGCAGGCCGGACCCCATCACGATCATTTATGAGAGCTGCCGATACTGAGCGAAAGAAGATCTTGCGCCCGAACGTTGGCGAGTCCTTTAGCGGCTGAATGAGTTACTGATGTGTGCCGAACAACGCAAGCTCGCCACCTTTATGTTCACCGACATGGTGGGCTACAGTGCGCTTACCCAGAAGAACGATACCCTTGCAGTCGAATTGCTGACCGCGCATCGAGAGATCCTGCGGACCATTTTCCCCAAGCACGCCGGCCGGGAGCTTGACGCGGTCGGTGACGGTTTTCTCGTGGAGTTTGCGAGCGCGGTCGATGCCTCCAGGTGCGCCGTCGAAATCCAAGAGACTCTGGCTGCCCGCAACGCTGCAACGGCCCTGGACCGGCGGATTCAGGTGCGGATCGGCCTTCATCTGGGCGATGTGGTCGTCCGAGACGGACGGGCGCACGGCGACGGGGTGAACATTGCTGCTCGCATAGAGCCACTCGCCGACCCGGGCGGAATCTGCCTCTCGGAGGACGTAGCCCGTCAGGTCCGGAACAAGATCGAGCTTCCGCTGCGCAAGCTCGGCAAGGGAGATCTGAAGAATATCCAGACGCCAGTGGACATCTACAAAGTGATCCTGCCTGGCGCGCGTGGGCATCTGCCTTTTTCGGAGCGCATAGCATTTGGCCTACGCCAGCGTCGAACCCGACGAATTGTGGCGGGAGCGCTGGCCGTGATGATCGTGGCTTTGCTGGGCAGTGTATACGTGTGGCAACGCACTAAGCCCGTTACCCTGCCGGTTCCGGACAAACCCTCGATCGCCGTTCTGCCCTTCGCCAACCTAAGCGGGGTCGCCGCGGAGGATTACTTCGTTGACGGCCTGGTCGAGGACATCATCACGCAGCTTTCCCACTTCCGCGAACTGTTCGTGATCGCCCGTAACTCAACCTTCCAGTACAAGGGCAAGGCTATAGATGTGCGGCAAGTGGGCCGCGAGCTGGGTGTTCGTTACGTCTTGGAGGGCAGCGCCCGTCGGACCACAGATAAGATCCGCGTTACGGCGCAACTCATCGACGCGAGCACCGGCGGCCACATCTGGGCCGGGAAGTACGACGAGCGCCTCCAGGACATTTTTTCTGTTCAGGACAGACTAACTAGCGAGATCGCTGGTGCTCTCGGCGTCAGTATTCGGGACGTTGAGAGAGAGCATGCCCTCGCTAAGGCTTCCAAACGTCTTACCACCTATGACCTGCTGCTTCGCGCAGGGCAGATGTGGGCCGAGATCTCCCCTGCCGAACACTTGAAGGTACGGGAGCTAGTGGAACGAGCTGTGAGGCTTGATCCAAACTATGCGCGAGCGCAGGCGGCGCTAGCCTTCGTTTACCTTGACGAGTTCCGATTCAAATTCAACCCCCATCCTGATCGGCCTGACCCATTAGCCAGCGCACTCGAACGGGCTGAGCTGGCAGTCCGACTGGACCCAGCCGATGCGTATACCCATTACGCGCTTGCAAAGTCACTCTACTTCGCCAAGAAGCTCGACCGGTGCGAACAGGAGTTCGGGCAGGCTTTTCGCCTTAACCCCAACTTTGCGGACGCCAAAGCAGATTTCGGCATTCGACTCGCGATGATCGGCCGTCAAAGCGAGGGCGCGGCGCTGACACGCGAGGCGATGCGATTAAATCCACTCTATCCCCGTTGGTATCACTTTACGTTCGCAATCGAGGCGTTCCAACACCGACAGTTTCAACGGGCCATCGACGAAACAGAAAAGATTGCAATGCCCCAGTTCTACATGACGAGCGCGTTCTTAGCAGCTGCGAACGCGCATTTGGGCCGAATGAACGAAGCTCGCGCCGCGATGAGACAGCTCCTGAAGCTTTACCCGGAGTTCCCGAACAACTGGGATTCTCAGGCGAACCTGGAAAATTTGTCGGAAAACTACAAGGCCGTGTTGGACGAGGGGTTTCGCAAGGTTGGGCTCTTTAACCTTGAGGCCGGAAAGGATCTACAGTGATCTTGGACGCATCGAGGACGGAAACAAGAAGGGGTCAACAAGTAAGGGTCAGGCTGAGCTGTCCCAGGTTTGACGGACAGATTAATCAAGCATCACTTTCATAGCGTTGCTCGGAGGGGTCTGGACCGTGCTTCCTTATTGGGTCATGCAGCATTCGACCCTGGTCAGATCGCGCGACGAGTGATCTGGTTCTCCCTCGTGGTCCTTTGTGCCCATCGTGGTGAGAGATTTTGACCTTAACTCTGTGTACTCTGTGGCAAGAAAGGTTTTTGAGTTTGCCGCTAGGCGGTTCGGACTTCCGTGAGTCCGAGTTCGCGCCTCATCGCTTCGCGCATCGCGAATTTCTGCGCCTTGCCGGTCACGGTCTTCGGCAGCTCCTTCACGCAACGACGGGGTCAGGTCTTGAAATATCAGTTTTCTAGACTATGCTGAAGCCATGGCCCGCCCCCTTCGGCTTGAATATCCCGGTGCTCTTTACCACGTGACTGCGCGGGGCAATGCGCGCGAGCCAATCTTTCTGGATTTGCAAGACAGTCAGGAGTATCTGAGCGTCCTGGCCTTGGTCGTCGAACGCTTCAACTGGCTCTGCCACGCCTACTGCCTGATGACCAATCATTACGACCTCATGATCGAGACCCCGGACGGCAATCTCTCAGCCGGAATGCGCCAACTCAACGGGGTCTACACCCAACGCTTCAACCGCCGCCATGGGCGGGTCGGCCATATCTTCCAAGGCCGATTCAAGGCAATCATCGTCGATCGAGACAGCTACCTGCTGGAACTGTGCCGTTATGTCGTACTCAACCCGGTACGCGCCGGGATGGTCAAAAAACCGTCCGCGTATCCTTTGTCCTCATTCCGGCCAACCCTAGGACTGGACCCTGTACCCCCGTTCCTGACGGTGGATTGGGTGCTGTCCCAGTTCGCCAAGACCAAAGTCAGTGCCAGGCGGCGTTACAGCGAGTTCGTGGAGGCCGGTGTCGATCTGCCGTCGCCTTGGCAAGCACTGCAGGGGCAAACTCTATTGGGCGGCGAGGGGTTCGTAGAAAAGCTCAAGCCGTACCTCAACTGGCCTACGCACGCTGCGGGAAGTTCCGAGAACGCAGCGGCTGCTGGATCGTCCCTCGCTGAAAAGCCTGTTCGCGGACGCCGATCAGGGTAGCAAGGCCCGCCGCAACCAACTCATTCGCCGCGCCCACCTGCAATGCAGGCTATACCCTGAGCGAAATCGCCGCGCATCTGGATCTTCACTACACTACCGTAAGCAAGGTGGTGAACGAAAACAGAGAAAACTGATATTGCAAGACCTGACCCCATGCTGTGCCTCGCGATGTCGGGGACTGCGTGGTAGGCGAGGGGGATGACCGCGTTCTGCGGCCAGTCGGGAGCTTGCGCGGGCGTGCCTCGTTCGGCGGGTTCGGGCACCCAGCGCCCCAGGTCCTCGAGGATGCGCCGCACCACGCCCCGATCGTCGATCAGCGCAATGATAACATGGTCTGCGGAAAGCTATTTCTTGCTGGAGGACTTACGGGTACTTAGCGCGGTGGATCGCCTGGCGGACGATTTTTTCGTCGCGGTCTTCCTGCCGGTGGCCGATTTCTTCGAAGAGGCTTTCTTCGGCGGCGGCACCTTGCCGCCCGCGCGCCGCGCTTCGGACAGTCCGATCGCAATCGCCTGCTTGCGACTCGTCACCTTCTTGCCGGAGCCTCCGCTCTTCAACGTGCCCGCCTTGAGCTCCTTCATTACCTTCTCGACTTTCTCCGACGCCTTCTTGCCGTATTTGCTCGCCATCGCAACCCTCCTTAGTTTCCCAATTCGAGGAACAATCTTCTGCCGCAAGGATTATGACAGCCGGGAGGGAACTTGCGTACTGGCACGGCCAGACGTCCCTTGCAGAAGGGAGGATACTGCGTGAACGCATCGAGGCGCAACTCGCAAAAATCAAAACAATGCCCAACCTCGTTCGTTCATTCTTCCGAGCCCCGTCTGTCGCCTATATTGGCGACTACTGAGTAATCCCTGTTCATCCTTGGTTGACAAATGAAAACACTCCTGAGCTTTTTGCTTCGGCTGCTGTTCGGCTTCCGCGCCTACAACGAGGAAGTGTTGAAGACGCCGGGACCGGTGCTGTTGCTCCCCAATCACGTGTCGTGGCTCGATTGGTTGTTCCTGCTCGTCTGCACAGATAAGGATTGGAAGGGCGTCGTCTCCGAGCGTACGGCGCACATGTCGTGGCTGCACCGCAAGATCATGATCAACCGCCGCACGTTGCCGATCGACACCGATTCGCCTTACTCCGTGAAATACATGGCGGAATTTTTGGCGAAAGGCGGCCGGCTCGCGCTCTTCCCTGAAGGACGGCTTTCCCGCACCGGCACGCTGATGAAACTGTTCGACGGCACCGGGTTTCTCCTGCACAAGACGGGCGCGAAGGTCATCACATGCTACTTGCGCGGCGCGCACCGTCTGCCCGCGTCGCCGAATCCCAATCGGAAGAAATGGTTCCCGCGCATCACCGTGCACTTCAGCGATGTGCTTATCGCGCCGCATGTCGAGCACCTCAGCACCTCGCAAGCGCGCGCGCTGTTCACAAACTGGCTGCGCGATCAGATGGTGCGGCAGCGGTTCGAAATCGAGATGCAGTTCGGCCCGCAAACACTGGCCGAAGCTGTGGTCGAGGCCGCCGCGCGTTTTCCGGGACACGTCGTGTTGCAGGACGTGAATGCGGCGCTCACTTACAAGAAACTGCTCGTGAGCGCGGACTTGATGGCCCGACAACTCGACAACGCGTTGTCGAGAGACGTGAAGAGGGTGGGCGTCTTGCTGCCGAACGTGAACGCCACGCCGGTCGTGTTGCTGAGTCTGTGGACGCTCGACAAGGAGGCGGCGATTTTTAACTACTCCACAGGGCCGGCGATCATGCTTTCGTGCGCGCAACTCGCAGGTGTGAAGCAAATCATCACGTCACGCGCATTTCTCGAGCGCGCGAAGCTCGACGTGAGCGCTTTAAGCGAAGCAGGCATTGAGTTCGTTTATTTCGAAGACATTCGCGCGCGAATCTCCGGCAGCGCAAAACTGCGCACGTTATTGAAGCAAACTTTTTCGGCCGGACTGCCGTGCGCGCGGGTGGACACAAATTCAGCCGCCGTCGTTTTGTTCACGAGCGGTTCCGAAGGCGTGCCGAAAGGCGTTGAGCTGACGCACCGCAACATTCTCGCGAACGTACGACAGATGCTCGCCGTGACCGACCTCACGGACAACGACCGGATCTTCAACGCCATGCCACTCTTCCACAGCTTCGCGCTAACGGTCGGAACGTTGCTGCCGCTCGTGCGCGGGTTGTTCGTGTTCATTTATCCATCGCCGTTGCACTACCGCGTGGTGCCTACGGTGTTTTACGACGCCGATTGCACCATCATGCTTGGCACCAACACATCCCTGAACGGTTACGCGCGCAAGGCCAACCCTTATGACTTTCGCAGCCTGCGCTACATGTTCTCTGCGGCGGAGAAGTTGCAGGAAACGACCGCAACGACGTGGGCACAACGTTTCGGTGTACGCGTCCTCGAAGGCTACGGCACGACCGAGTGCGCTGCGTGCGTGAGCGGGAACACGCCGCTGCAAGCAAAGTATGGCTCGGCGGGGCGGTTCATGCCGGGCATGGAATATAAACTCGAACGCGTCGAAGGCGTCGCGGAAGGCGGGCGCTTGTTCGTGCGCGGTCCCAACGTGATGAAGGGCTATCTCAACGCGGAGGCGAACGCGAAGTTCCAATCGCTCGGCGGCTGGTACGACACTGGCGATATCGTACGCGTGGATCAAGAAGGCTACGTGTTCATTCTAGGCCGGCTGAAGCGCTTCGCCAAAATCAGCGGTGAAATGGTGAGCCTCACTGCGGTCGAAGACGCGCTGGACGGGGCATTTCCGCATTACGGATTGCGTTGCCAGACAGCGGTGGTTTCTCGCCCTGACGAAGATAAAGGCGAGAAACTCATCGCGATTTCCAATGAAGCGAAGCTGACGCTCGACGAGGTACGCGCCGCGATCAACGCGAAAGGTTTGCCTAACATCGCCGTCCCGCGCGAAGTGAAGTTCATCCACGAGATTCCCAAGCTCGGCACCGGCAAGGTGAACTATCGCGAACTGGATAAGATGATTTGACCGGAGCGCGGATCGCCGAGTCCACGAGTTGATGGAGAAGTGTCCGCACGGACTCGGCAGTCCGCGCTTCATCGGAGTGAACGAGTCCGAACGAATCCAAATGCGTGTTCATGGCGAAAATGATTCGCCCACGCTCATCTATTTGCCCGGACTGCACGGCGACTGGACGCTGGTCTCCAGCTTCATTGCGGCTTCGCGAGCGCACAACGAGGTGAGGGTGCCGGCCGAGGATGCCGAAGTGTAAAAAGCGGGCCGATGCGCGTCATCGCGCTTGAATCGAGGATCCGGCAGTCATCCGGCGCATCCTCGAGCACCTGGGCCTGTGGGCGCCGCGGGCGATGCAACGAAGTCCGCCACTGGGTGCCGAGGCCTGGCCGGTGCACGCCAGCCTGCCGCTCACCTATCATCCTGTTCCCGACATCGCCTGAGCGCTAGGCGCGCTTGACTTGGCGCGCCCGGGGACTGCATCATTTGCCGCAACGTCCGTAGCGAAGCGCCCCGGCAGCGCTGGAATCGGACGGTGGAGCACGCGCGGGCAGCCCCCCGATCGCGCGCCATCGGGCGCACCGAGCACCGATGCGGCATCACTGCAGCGTTGCATTGGCACAGGACGCCGGCGACGGGCGCATTGATTTTCCTATTTCTATTGTCCGAAGGCATCGCCTGGGCCTACGAGGACGACTCGGTCGAACAGGCCGCCAAGATCATGAGCGAGCGCCAGGTGCGGCGTTTTCCGGTCGTGGATCGCGACAAGCGGCTGGTCGGCATTGTGGCGCTGGGCGATTTTGCCGTCGAAAGTTCGGAAATCCGGCCGGCTGCTCAGGCGCTTTCGGAAATCTCGAGGCCATCTGCGCGCCAGCGCACAGACCGCGACCCGCCCGGAGAAGATAACGGTGGCAGCAATGGGCAGCCGTTCAAAGAGGAGTTCGCCATGGCTAAATGCGACGCGTGCGGAAACGACTACGACAAATCCTTTCAGGTCGTGGCGCGAGGCAAGACCCATACGTTCGACAGCTTCGAATGCGCGATCCATGCACTCGCGCCCACCTGCGCGGTTTGCGGCGTGCGCATCATCGGCCACGGCCTGGAGAAGAACGGCCGGATGTTCTGCTGCGATCACTGCGCCGAGCAGGCGGGGGTGAAGGAACTGCGCGACCGCGCCTGAGAGACGCTTCAATCGTGAAGATCTGATACCAGGAGAATGGATATGCAACAGCTCAAAGACCTGATGAGCCGCGACGTGAAGGTCATTAGTCCCGATA
>JBBPIT010000025.1:0-51190 GCA_038040175.1 Pseudomonadota bacterium
CCGCGCTCCGACACGCACGGCGAGGACTCGTAACACCGCATGGCGCCGATTCTCGCCGGGTTTTCAGCCGCGAATTAGCGGAACAGGACACTAACCCCGCTTGCTCAACTGCTTTTCCTGGCGCTGTATGAATTCCTGTGTGCTGTCGATTCCGCGCAGTTGCAGGACATAATTGCGAACCGCCGCTTCCGCCAGCACGGCGAGGTTGCGGCCGGCCGCGACCGGCAGCACCACCTTGCGGATGCTGATGCCCATGATGTCTTCCGAGCTGGCGTTGAGCGGCAGGCGTTCCAGGCCGGGAATCACGCCGCCGACCGGTTTTTCCAGCTGCACGATCAGTTTCAGGTTCTTTCTGATGCGCACCGCGGTCTCGCCGAAAATGGTGCGGATGTTGAGCATCCCCAGCCCCCTCACTTCGAGGAAATCCTTCAGCAGTTCCGGACTGCGTCCCTCGAGCGTTTGCGGCGCGATGTGATACAGCTCGACCACGTCGTCGGCAACCAGACCGCTGCCGCGGGAGATCAGCTCCAGCGCCAGTTCGCTCTTTCCCACGCCGCTTTCGCCGGTTATCAGGACCCCCATCCCGAGCACGTCCAGGAAAACGCCATGGCGGGTGACGAACTCGGCCAGCGCCCTTCCGAGATAGGTGCGCACCACCCAGATGATCTGCAGGCTGTGCACGGGCGAAGCCAGCAGCGGGACATTGCGGGAGGTGGCGAACTCGGCGAGCGTCGGCGGCGCCTTCTCCTGGTCGCTCAGAATGATGCAGGCCAGGCCGCTGCCGGCGAGCCGGGACAGCGCCTCCCGCTGGGACTGTTCGCTGAGCGAGGAGAAGTACGCGGCCTCGGTGCGGCTGAAGATCTGAATCCAGTTGGGATGGACCAGATTCAGGTGCCCGATCAGGCCCTGCGAGGCGTGATTGATCTCGCTGCTGTCGAGAAAGGGCGAGGGATCGCGCGGCCCGGATACCCAGGCGAGCTTGAGCGCGTCGGCATTTTCCTCAAACAGCTGCGCGACGCTGACCTGGGGCATGGGGCTCCCATTCGCTGATGAGACGTTGTACGTCCCGCGCATCCGGCAATGCCGCCAGTTGCGCACGCATCTCCTTGTCGCTGAACATCTGCGCCAGTTCCGAGAGTATCTGCAGGTGCAGATCGGTCGCTTTCTCGGGAACCAGCAGCACGAAGATCAGCTGCACCGGATTGCCGTCCGGCGCCTCGAAGGGTATCGGCGCCCTGGTGCGAACGAACGCGCCTGCCGCCTCCCGCAGACCCTTGATGCGGCCATGCGCAATGGCGATGCCGTGGCCCAGCCCGGTCGAGCCCAGCCGCTCGCGCGCGAACAGCGCGTCGAACACCTGACCGCGGCCGACGCCAAGCGCATTTTCGAACAACAGTCCGACGTGCTCGAACACCCGCTTCTTGCTGGTGACATCCAGATCGAGAATGACGTTCGCAACAGGTAACAGTTTCGATAGCAGACTCATGCCGGGCGTCCTGGAGGCGCGATGGAAGGTTACGGTGCAACCGGTCTGTTGCGGACGGCTTCTTCCTGATGGTGGTCGACGGATTTCTCCTTGTGCTTGAGGATCTGTCGATCGAGCTTGTCTACCAGGCCATCAATGGCCGCATACATGTTGGCGTCCACGCACTCGACGTAGATGTCCTTGCCGCGCACGTGCACGTTGGCCTCGATTTTCTGGTCTAGCTTGTTTACGGACAGGATGACGTTGACGTCGATGACGTGGTCGAAATGGCGGGTTACTCGGGAAAGCTTGTCGGTGACGTAAGAGCGGATGGCGGGGGTGATGTCGAGGTGGTGACCGGACAATTGAAGATTCATGAGCTTTCCCTTCCTTGGTTGATCAGATGCTCTTGCGAAGATTGACAGGCAGGATCTGCAAAGATTCGCGGTACTTGGCGATGGTGCGGCGCGCCACCACGATCCCCTGCTTGCCGAGAATCTCGGAAATCTGACTGTCGCTCAGGGGCTTTCGCCGGTCTTCCTCGCCGACCATCTGCTTGAGCAGCGCGCGAATGGCGGTCGCGGAGCAGGCGCCCCCCGTTTCAGTGGTTACATGGCTGCCGAAGAAATACTTGAGTTCGAAAATGCCGCGCGCGGTAAGCATGAACTTCTGCGTGGTCACGCGTGACACGGTGGACTCGTGCAGCCCCAGCGTGTCGGCGATCTCGCGCAGAACCAAGGGCCGCATCGCCACTTCGCCGTGCTCGAAAAAAAGGCGCTGCCTGTCCACGATCGCCTGCGATACGCGCAGGATGGTGTCGAAGCGCTGCTGAACGTTCTTGATGAGCCATTTCGCCTCCTGCAACTGGCCGGCGAGCTGCTGGAAGCTCGCGTTACGGTTGCGGTGCAGGATGTCGGCGTACATGCGGTTGATGCGCAGCTTCGGCATGGCCTCGGGGTTGAGCGACGCGACCCACAGGCCCTTGATCTTGCGCACCACCACGTCGGGAATGACGTAGCGCGTCTCGCCGTCGGAAAAGCTCGCGGCCGGCCGCGGGTTGAGGCTGGTGATCAGGCTTTGAATGCCGCGCAGCGCGTCGTCGTCGCAGCGCAGCAGCTTCTTGAGCCTGAAATAGTCGCGCGCGGCGAAGGTATCGAGGTGCTGCGTCACGATCTGCAGCGCTTTCTTGCGATAAGGCGTGTCCTCCGGCAGTGCTTCCAGTTGCAGCGCCAGGGATTCGCCCAGGGAGCGCGCGCCGACGCCCGGCGGATCCAGGCTTTGCAGGTATTTCAGCGCGATGGTCAGGTCTTCCGCGCCGATCTCCAGCTCTGCCGGCAACAGCGCCGCGAGCTCGGCGAGATCCTGCGTCATGAAACCATCGTCGTCGAGATTGTCGATTAGATACGCGACGATGCGTTTGTCGCGGTCCGGCATCTGCATGATGTTGATCTGCCCGAACAGATGGTCGCGCAGCTTGGCCGGCTCCGCGGCGATCTGGGGTGGGTCGGCCTCGTCGTCGGCATCCTGGCCGCTGAACGAACCGTAACCGTCGTCAACGGACCACTCGCCTTCGGGCATGACGCGTTCGTCCGAAGATCCATTCTCCGCCGGTGCCGGCGCGGACTCGGCTGGCGCAGGTGACGCCGCCGGCAGGGCGGCATTGATCGGGACTGTTGCGGCTTCCTCTTCCTCCTCGTCACGCTCGAGCAGCGGATTTTCCTGCAGAAAGGTTTCGATTTCCTGATTGAGCTCCAGGGTCGATAGCTGCAGAAGTCGGATGGACTGCTGCAGCTGCGGCGTGAGCGTAAGGTGCTGGGACAGCTTGAGCTGCAGGGAGTGCTTCATTGGCTGGGGGCCGCAGGCGCAGGTTGCGAATGGACGGTCTTTCAGGTTCCTGTTACAACCTGAAATGCTCGCCCAGATAAACCTTTCTTACACTTTCATTATAAACGATTTCCTCGGGTTTGCCGGCGGCCAGTACCGAGCCGTCGTTGATGATGTAGGCGCGATCGCAGATCCCCAGGGTCTCGCGGACGTTGTGGTCGGTGATCAGGACGCCGATTTCGCGATCCTTAAGGAAGCGGATGATTTTCTGGATATCGAGCACGGCGATCGGGTCCACGCCGGCGAACGGTTCGTCCAGCAGAATGAACCGCGGCTGCGTGGCGAGAGCGCGGGCGATCTCGACGCGGCGGCGCTCGCCGCCTGACAGGCTGATCGCCGGGCTGTTGCGCAAGTGCGCGATGTGCAGGTCGTGCAGCAGCGTGTCGAGCCGTTCGCGGATCTGGTCTTCCTCGAGTTCGCGCAGTTCCAGCACGGCGCGGATGTTCTCCGCCACGGTGAGCTTGCGGAAAATGGAGGCCTCCTGCGGCAGGTAGGACAACCCCATGCGCGCGCGCCGATGGATCGGGGTGTGGGTCAGCGCCTGCCGGTCGAGAAAAAGATCGCCGCCGTCGAGCGAAATCAGCCCGACCATCATGTAGAAACAGGTGGTCTTGCCGGCGCCGTTGGGGCCGAGCAGTCCCACCACTTCGCCGCTGGACACGTCGAGTGAAACGTCCTTTACCACCGTGCGCGCCTTGTAGCGCTTGTTGAGTCTTTCCGCGCGCAGTTGACTCATGAACGAAGCTTCGATGGGACCAGTGCCGCCGGAGGACGCGGTCGCAACGTCAGCGTTGTGCCGGCTGCAGCGTGCCGGAGGGCGCCAACTCGACCGATGAGGCGGCCCCGGGCTGCGCAGCGGCTTTGGGCTTGGGCTGGATCACCGCGCGCACCCGGCCCTGCGGATTGCCCGGCGTGGCCGCTGTCTTGCCTCCGCCGATGACCTGGAAGAACTCCGTGATCGCGTTGTAGGAAATGTAGTCGCCGCGCACTTCGTCGCGACCGCGCTGGATGCGTGCGTTGGTGAACATCTGCACCTTGTCGGCCTTGCCGTCGTATTCGAGGCGCTCGGAAAAGCCCTCGATGAAATCGTCGAAGCCTTCGCGCTTCTGACGGAAGTGAGCCGGGCTGCCGTAGGCAATCCCGTACTGGAAGCCGTCCGCATCCTGCTTGACGATGATCTTGTCGGCCTTGATTATCAGCGTACCCTGCGTGAGCGTCACGTTGCCCTCGAACACCGCCTCCTTCTTGGAGTCGTCGAGGTCCACGCGATCGGCCTCGAGATTGACCGGCTTTTCGCGATCGGCGCGTTCGGCCCACACGGCGGACGGCGCATTCATGGCGCAGGCGAACGCGGCGCAGACCAGCGCGCGCGCGCGCCTACGGTCGCGACGGTCTCTTTTGAACACGCTTGGGAACTTCATACCTGGCCTTGACCTCCGACAACAGCTTGATCTGGCGGGTCCGATTGTCGAATTCTAAGCCAACCGAGCTGGCCGTGGAATTTCCTTCCACCATTTTGACCGGCTTGTCGGTCTTGGCGAGATCCTTGTCGGGAATGACATGCAAGAAGCTGGTGAACATGCCCAGTTCGGCGTTGGCTGCGTAGGCAGAGCGCACCACCTGAACGTCGCCGTTGAAAAACACCTCGTCCCCGCCGTGAGCCACTTCCGCGGTATCGGAACGCACCGTTACCGGGGCGCGCTCGTAGTCGAAGTACACAAGGCGCGGCAGCTCCAGGTGGGTGCTGTTGTCGTCCGGGTAGTGCACCATGCGTTTTGCCGACAGGGCGTAGCGGCGCGTTCCGTCCGGGTTCATCTTCATTGCCGAGAAGCCCTCGACGTAAAAATCCGGGTCGTGGCGCGTGCTGCCGTCGGGCAGCCGCGCCGGCGGCTGGACTTTGCGATCGAGCCAGAACGTCAGCGCCGCGAGCAGTGCCAGCAGGATCAGCGGAGACCACGCTACCAGTCTGTCGTTCATCGCAGGTAAGTTGCCAGTTGGGCTTCCAGGGTTCCCTGCGCGCGCATCAGGAACTCGCAGGCTTCGCGAACCGCGCCGCGGCCCCCCGCATTCTCGGTGACATAGTGGGCGTGGCTGCGCACGATCTGCGCCGCGTCCGGCACGCTGAAAGCCAGGCCGCATCGGCGTAGCACCGGCAGGTCGGGTAGATCGTCCCCCATGAACGAAGTTTCCTCTTCCGCGAGTTTGAGTTTGCGCAGCAGGCTGTGATAGGCCTCGAGCTTGTCGGTTCTGCCTTGCAGCACGTGCGCGATGCCTGTTTCCCTGGCGCGCAGCGCTACAACAGATGACTTGCGCCCGGACAGCAGCGCCAATCCTACACCGCTTGCAGCCAGCATTTTGAGCCCGAGGCCGTCGAGGATGTTGAATGCCTTGATCTGCTCGCCGTGCTTGCCGAGATGCAGCGTGCCGTCGGTCAGCACCCCGTCAACGTCGAAAATAGCGAGACGGATGCGGCGCGCGCGCGCGATCAGCCGTTTGTTCACCGATCAGAGTCCTCGCCAGTCGCAGCGTTGCGGGGACGCGACCTCTCTCATATGACCTTTGCCCGCATCAGGTCGTGCATGTTCAGCGCGCCAACCAGCCTCATGTCGGTGTCCACGGCAAGCAGTTGGGTGATCTTGTACTCCTCCATGAGTTGCACCGCTTCCACGGCGAGCTGATTGGGCCGGATCGTGCGCGGGCCGGGGGTCATGACTTCGCGCACCCCCTGCTTGCGCAGATCGCGGAGTTTGTCCAGCGTGCGTCGCAGGTCGCCGTCGGTGAAGATGCCGACAAGACGATCGCCGCGATCCACGATGGCGGTCATGCCCATTCCTTTTTTCGACATCTCCAGCACCGCCTCGGAAAGCGACGCGTTATCCGACACGCGCGGAATTGCCTCACCGGTGCGCATGACATCCGAGACATGGGTGAGCAGACGCCGGCCGAGGCTGCCGCCGGGATGGGAGCGGGCGAAATCTTCCTCGCCGAATCCGCGCGCTTCCAGAAGCGCGACTGCGAGAGCATCGCCAAGCGCGAGCGCTGCCGTGGTGCTGGCGGTTGGCGCGAGCCCGAGCGGGCAGGCTTCCTCGGCGACGTTGGCGTCGAGATGGACGTCGGCTTCGGCGGCCAGCGTCGAGCGCGGATTGCCGGTGATGGCGATCAGCCTGGCGCCCTGGCGCTTGATCAGCGGGACGATCACCAGAAGTTCGGCGCTCTCTCCCGAATTCGACAGGGCGATCATCACGTCCTCGCGCGTAACCATGCCGAGGTCGCCATGGCTGGCTTCGGCGGGATGGACGAAGAATGCGGGAGTGCCGGTGCTCGCCAGGGTGGATGCAATCTTGCGGGCGATGTGGCCGGACTTGCCGATTCCGCTCACCACGACGCGGCCGCGGCAACCAAGCATGATTTCGAGCGCGCGCACGAAACTGTCATCGAGTCGCTCCGACAGCTTCACCACGGCGCGCGCCTCGATCTCGAGCACCCGTCGACCCAGCGTGATCGCCTGCGCCGGTTCGATCTTTCCCAGTGCTGTCATGGTGATGGAGTATAACCCATGGCATCGAGCGAGCGCCTGCGCGGGCATCTCGAGGAGCCGGAAAAGTCCTGTGTTAGAGTTCGTGAAGCAATCTGTCTGCAACATCCAGCAACGTCTCGCGATGCTCCGCTGCCCGTGAACCCCGGAATTCTGGAACTCGTGTTGATACTGCTCGCCACCGCCGTACTGGTCGTGGTGATCTTCCGGGTTCTCAGGTTGCCGGCACTGCTGGGCTACCTCCTGGTCGGCATCGTCATCGGGCCGCACGCACTCGGGCTGGTGCCCGACAGCGGGGAAACGCGCTACCTTGCCGAATTCGGTGTGGTGTTCCTGATGTTCAGCATCGGGCTGGAGTTCAGCCTGCCGAAGCTCGTGACCATGCGGCGCATGGTATTCGGGCTCGGTGCCGCCCAGGTCGGTGCGGTGCTGGTGCTTTGTCTTGCCGGTGCCGCGGTTCTGGGCCACGACTGGCGCACGGGTGTCGTGCTCGGCGGGGTTTTCGCGATGTCCTCGACCGCCATCCTGGCCAAAATGCTGGCGGAGCGCCTGGAACTCAATTCCCTCCATGGCCGCCAGATCATCGGCATCCTGTTGTTCCAGGACCTCGCTGTGGTGCCGTTGCTGATCGTAATTCCGGTATTGGGGACGGGCGGCGAAGCGCTGGTGCAGGAGCTCGTGGTGGCATTGGTCAAGGCCGGATTCGTGCTGCTGGTGCTGCTGACCGTCGGACAGAGATTCATGCGCCAATGGTTCACGCTCGTGGCGCGGCAGAAGTCCTCCGAGCTGTTCGTGCTCAACGTGCTGCTCATCACGCTGGGCCTTGCCTGGCTTACCGAGTTCGCCGGGCTTTCGCTCGCGTTGGGAGCGTTCCTCGCCGGCATGCTGATTTCCGAGACGCAATTCCGCTACCAGGTGGAAGACGACATCAAGCCGTTCCGCGACGTGTTGCTGGGCTTGTTCTTCGTCACGGTCGGCATGCGCCTTCGGGTTGGCGTGCTGGTTGCCGAATGGGCCTGGGTGGTGGCGCTGTTGACCGTTGTGGTGGTCGGCAAGGCGGCGATCATCACCGGACTGAGCCGGCTGTTCGGGAGCGGTCCGGGTGTGGCGCTGCGCACCGGGCTTGCTCTGGCCGGCGCCGGCGAGTTCGGCCTGGTGCTGCTGGCGCAGGCTGCGCCGCTTGGGTTTGTCCCGGTGCCGATGCTGCAGATCGCGTTGGCGGTGCTGGTGCTGTCGATGATGATCTCGCCGTTCCTCATCGAGCACAGCGAGCATCTGGTCCGGCGTTTCAGCGCCGGCGAATGGATGAGCCGCGCCATGGCCCTGCACGACATCGCCATCCGCACCATGTCCACCGACCGGCACGTCATCATTTGCGGCTATGGGCGCAGCGGCCAGAACCTGGCGCGCTTGCTCGAGCAGGAGCAGGTGAGCTTCATCGCGCTCGATTACGATCCGCAGCGGGTCAAGGAGGCGGCGGCAGCGGGCGAAAGCGTGGTGTTCGGCGATGCGGCCCGCCGCGAAGTGCTGATCGCCGCGGGCCTGTTGCGGGCGAACGCGCTGGTGATCTCGTATGCGAACACCGGTTCGGCGCTGAAAATTCTGGCGCTGGTGCAGGAGCTGCGTCCCGGGCTGCCGGTGGTGGTGCGTACGCTGGACGACAGCGACATCGACCAGCTCAAGGAAGCGGGCGCGGCCGAGGTGGTGGCGGAGATCCTCGAGGGCAGCCTGATGCTGGCGACCCAGGCGTTGATGCTGCTCGGCGTGCCGCTCAACCGCGTGCTCAGGCGCATACGCCAGACACGCGAACAGCGTTACGGGCTGTTCCGCGGCTTCTACCGCGGCGTCACCGACGAAGTCGGCGCTGACGGCGACAAGCTGCAACCGCGGCTGCACTCGGTGGTGCTGCCGCCGGGATCGGCGGCGGTGGGAAAGACGTTGAGAGAACTCGATCTGCCCCGGCTGAACGTCGAGGTGAACGCGATCCGCCGCCGCAATATCCGCAGTTCGACTCCGGATCCGGAGACCAGGCTCACCGAGGGCGACGTGGTGGTGCTGCGCGGCACGCAGGAAGACCTGGAAGCCGCGGACATGTACCTAATGCAGGGCTAACCACAAAAAAAGAGCCCGCATGGTGCGGGCTCTCCGTGGCTGGGATTGACGACGGTTACAGCAGGCTGGCGCCGCCGCAGTTGGTGCTGCCGTTGGTGGCGTTCCAGACGCCGGCCGAAGTCGTTAAGTTGGTGCATGCCGGCTGGGCCGCAGCGCCGTCGGTCGGTGCACTTGCGCCGTTACCCTGGTAGCGGGAGAACTGGAAACCCCCGGTGTTCGGCGCGCCGTCATCGATCTTGCGGTCCATTTCAGCGATGATTTCCACTGGCACCTGACTGCCGGACTTGATGTTGTGCCTCAGAGGCGACGGTGCTGCTGTCGTGCCGGCCCCGTAAATGCCATCGTAGACCACCTGCATGTACACACTGTAAGGATTGACGGGCGAGGTTGTCGGTCCGTCAGTCGCCGCGCAAGTGTACGTGCCGTTAATGAAGCCAGACTTTGACAAGTGCTCCCAAGCGAGAATGTTCTCGGCGTTCACGGTTTCAACCCGACCGTTGCCATTGCCGTTGCCGAGTCCGCACGCGGCAGTCGCCGCGACGCCGACGACGTTAGTGGTTGCTGCGGTGTAGTCGCCGGGGAGCGCGCGAAACCGGTCCTGGAAGCCAAAGAATGCCGCTTTGACCCCATCCTGCTGGGAGATCAGGTTACGCACACGGGCGCTGGTAATGAGTTCCTGACCCTTGAGAATGCCGCCGAGCAACAGGCCGATGATGACCAGCACGATGGCGATCTCGATGAGGGTAAAACCCTGAGCATATTTGCGGTTCATGATCGTGTACCTCCATGATTGGGGCGTTATGGTGAGTCTAGTTCTGCCAGAATCGTGCCAAACGGGCAGGGAATCAGAAAACTTTAGTATTTACAATAAGTTAATACTTTTCTCTTAAAAGCGGCCCAAGCTGCGGTCGTCGGTCAGGCGGCACGCGCCTGGATTCGCGGATATAACATAAGCTGTTGTTAATATTATATTTATAGTGACCTCACAACAGGGCAAACGGGTCTGGAGCGGACTTCCGTTCGCTGGACGGGTTGATCGCCAGGAGTCATCTTCCCGACACAGTTGACGATTTTTCAACAGCTTGGAGGGCGTTCAGGCGTTGGGTCAGGAAACGGGCCTCGTGCGCATCGGTGATTGCGCCGCTCGCCAGCAGTCCGCCGAGAAGGATCTTGGCGGTTTCGTGTTCGCCCATGTCCTCGAGCACAAAGATGTGCATCTGCTTGGCCCAGTGGGGAATATCCGCCGAGGTGGCGTGCTGGTTGATGGCGCGCGCGTAGCGCAACGCAAGGCCGAGGTCGTGGAGCCGGTGCTTGGCCATGATCGCCGCGTGCCCGAGCCAGCGCCAGCGCCGGTTCGGGTCGAGCAGAAACTGGCGATACACCAGATCCAGCATCTGCCGTTGCTTGTTCTCATCCGGCACCTGCGAATAGACCTGAGAGGCCATCAACAACGGATACTGACCCGCAGGATCGAGCTCCAGAATCCGGATCAACCAGTCTTCCACCCGGTCGTAGTCGAGATCCTTGAACGGGATGCTGATGCCGGGCTGGGTGTCGAAAGCCTGCAGATACAGGGACAGCAGATTGGCGGCTGCGATCGGCTCGCCAAGGGATGCCAACCGCAGAGCTGCGATCGGGGGAGCCCGGGAAAGGTCCGCGGCGGTGGCGGTGGGGCGCGGCTCCAGCGCCTTGAGCGCAAGTTGTGAGGCGAGCGCCGCGGCAAGTAGCGCCAGCACTGCGCCGGGGACCGTCGAGATTGCGCGTTCGGTCATTGGGGTTCAGAAATTCTTGCGGTAGAGATCGAACATCGCCGCGGCAAGCAGCAGACCCACGTACACCGCCGTCTGCAGCACTATGCTGAGCAGTGCGGGTTGAGCGCCGGCGTCGTTTACCAGCCAGGCGGTCTGTGTAAATGCATCCATGCGCGGCAGCGCGATCGCAAGGGCGTCGGCGAGCACCGCGCTCGCCTTCTGTCCGAATCCGTCGACCCCGAGCAGGCTGGAGCCGCTCATCAATTGAATCGCGGTAATGGAACGGGCGAGCAGGTAAAATGCCGTGACGAAGGCGGCGGCGGGCAGCAGTTGCGTGAACGTAGTGATGCAGAAAACGCTGAGCGCGGCAATGATCAGCAGTTCCAGCGCCAGCGAGCACCCCCACGCCAATGCCGCATGGGCAGGAGCGAGTACCGCCACCGGCACGGTAGCGATCGCAGCGACGGCCAGCGCCACGATTGCAAAGCCGAGGAACTTGCCCATCAGGTAACCCGGGCGCGGAAGATCCAGCGACAGCATGAGTTCCAGGACCTTGTCATTGAATTCGCGGGTAAGGCCGTTGAGAATGTAGAGGGCGATCAGGAACACACTGGCAACCCGCAAAGTCGATGCCAGGATCGCGGTCTGTAGCCGGGCGCTTTCGGTGACTGCGAGTTCGCGGGCGAACAGGCTGAGCAGCGTCAGCAGCGCCACCGCGACCACGACCAGCACGATCAGGCGGTTGCGCCAGGCTTCGAGCACGGTATAGCGGGCGATCGCGCCAATGCGCCGTGCGTTGCGCCGGAACGGCGCGAAAGTGGCTGCGGTGGCGTGGTTCATGGTTCCATACTGATTAGCGCGGGCGGCGCTGAGGTTGTCACGAAATGGTGATGGAAATCAACTCCGGTAGCGTAGTCGCGCGCACGATCGCGGCGTTGCGACACCAACATTGGCTGTCGCTGGCTTTGCTCGCCCTACATGGCGCGCTCATTCTCGATCTCGCCGACCCGCTGGCGCAGGCGCTGATGCTCTCCCACTTCGGCTTCTTCCTGCTGTGGCAGCCGCTCTGGCGCGGCGAGCAGAAACTGATCCCCGGACAGGCCGTTCTGATCGTCGGCGCGGCGGTGCTGCTGATCGTTGCCAGCAACTGGTGGCTGATGGCGCTGTGGCTCTCGGTGTTGTTCTCGCTGATCGGCGGCAACGTGCCGGGAATCAAGAATCTCGGCCAGCGCATCGTCTCGCTGCTGGCGGCGATTTACCTGCTCTCGATCCTGCTCACCTGGGTGGTGCCGCATCTGTTCCCGGACCAGGCGTTCCCCGAGGGACTGCTGGCGGTCGTGCGTTATGGGCTGGTTATCCCGGCGGCAGCAATATTCTTCGTGCGCACCGGGAAACAGCAGGCGGCCTCCCCCTATTCGGTCGACCTGTTCTACAGCCTGTTGCTGTTCCTGATGGTCGTGGTGCTGGTGCTGGGGGCTTTCGTCATCAAGGAGGTCAGCCACGGAAACTACGTGATCGCGCTGGCGCAGGCGCTGATCGTGATCGCCGTTCTGCTGGTCGCGCTGTCGCTGTTGTGGGATCCGCGCGCGGGCTTTGCCGGCATCGGCCAGTTGCTGACCCGCTATTTCCTCAGCATCGGCATACCTTTCGAGCGCTGGATGCACAGCCTGGCGGCGCTCGCCGACCGCGAGCGCGACCCCGACAAGTTCGTGATCGTGGCCGCGCACGAGATGTCGGGACTGCCGTGGCTGTCGGGGATCCGCTGGCAGTCGCGGGGCTCGACCGGCAGCGCGGGGGACGCGACCAAGCACGCCACCGAGTTCACCTTCGGCGGGCTGACGCTGTCGTACTACACACGCTGGTCGCCCCGCCCGGCACTGATGCTGCACATGCGCCTGCTGGCGCGCCTGCTTGGCGACTACTACGACGCCAAGATCCGCGAACAGGAGCAACGGCGCAATGCCTACGTCCAGGCGATCTACGAGACCGGCTCGCGCCTCACGCACGACGTGAAAAACCTTCTGCAGACGCTGCGTTCACTATGCGCCGCCGCCGAGACCAGCAATGAAGGCGATGCCGACGCGCTGCGCCTGCTGATGCAGCGGCAATTGCCGCAGATCGCGCAGCGCCTGCAGATTACGCTCGACAAGCTCAATACCAAGCCTCCGATCGGCAACGATGCTGCCCCCGCGCTGCAGTGGTGGGAGGCGCTGAAGAGCCGCTTTACCCACGAGCGCATCGAGTTCGAGGGCGGCGCGGTTCCGGCAGGGGCTACGCTACCGGCGGATTTGTTCGAGACCGCGGCGGAGAATTTCCTGCAGAACGCGATCGAGAAACGCAAAATGCTGAACAACCTTCGAATCACCGCCAAGCTTCAGTGGGAGAACGGCTTGAGTCTTTCCGTGTGCGATGACGGGCAGCCGGTGCCGCAAGCGCTCGTCCGGCAGTTATTCTTGTCTCCGGTGCCGTCCCCTGCGGGACTAGGCGTGGGCATGTACCAGGTGGCACGCTTTGCCCGAGAGCAGGGCTACGAAGTCGCGCTGTCCAGAAACGAACCGGGGAGCGTATGTTTCACGCTCTCGCCGAAACGATAACCAGTTTGCAGCGCGGTCGCCTTCAAGGAAGCTGACCAGCCGCTTACTGCTCCCTAAGCGACCGCTGCATGAACCCCAGGACCGGGTCAAGCAGATACTGCAGCGCGTTGCGCGCCGTCGTCTGGATGAAGACCTCGGCCGGCATTCCCGCCTGCAGCTTGAGATCGCCAGCCTTGCGCAGCGCGTCGCTCGAAACGTGCACCTGCACCACGTAGTAGGGCACATTGCTGGTCTTGTCCACCAGCCGGTCGGCGGAGAGGTAGGTGACCTTGCCCACCACGGTGGGCGTGATGCGCTGGCGGAACGCGGTGAGGCGCACGTCGGCTGGGGCATCAACACGCACGAAGTTGATGTCCTCGGGGCGCACGCGCGCTTCCACCAGCAGCACGGGGTTCACGGGGACGATATCGAGGATGGGATCGCGCGGGGCGATCACCGCGCCCACCGAGGTCACCTTCAGGTCCACGACCTCGCCCGAGATCGGCGCCGTGATGCGTTGTCGCTGCTCGGCGTCCAGCGCCGGACGCAGCCGCTCGCGCAGCTCGAAGATCGTCGCGGTGGACTGCCGCAGCTCGTTGGATGCCTCCTGCTTGAACTGGCTGCGCAGCGTCTCGGCGCGCAGTTGCAGGTCCGAGACCTTCTGCTGCGCAAAGGCCAGTTGTGCCGCTCCTTCGGCGCGCCGGGATTCATACTGCGCGACCTCGCGCTGCAGCACCAGCAGCCGCGTTTTGCTTACGAAGCCCTGCTCCGCCAGCGATCGGTTCTGGGCTAATTCCTCGCGCTGGAACTTGAGCCCTTCATCGTCGGCTTTCAGTTGCGCGCCGCGCGCCTTGATTTCATCCCGCGCCTCGCCCACCTGGTTGCGGATCAATGCGATCTGGTTTGCGAGCGCTTCGCGCCGCACGCGGAACACCGAGCTCTCATGCCGCAGCAGCTCGGCCACGCGCGGGTCCGAGCCGCGCGCGGTGAGTTCGGACGGGAAGACGACCTCGCTCGCGCCAGCCTGCTCCGCCGACAGGCGCGCGGCCTTCGCGAGCTCGGCGTCAAGCTGGGTCCGCACCGTCTCGTTGCCCGCGTCGACGCGGATGTCCTTGAGCACGATAAGCGTCTGGCCGGCCGCGACCTTGCTGCCGTCGCGCACCAGGATCTCGCCGACGATGCCGCCCTCCTGGTGCTGGACGGTCTTGCGGTTCATGTCGACCTTGACGAAGCCAGGCGCCATCACCGCGCCCGAGAGCGGTGCTAGCGCCACCCAGATGCCGATGGCGAGCACCAGCAGCACGCTGCCCAGGATTCCGGCGCGGATCAGCGGCCAGGGCCGGTCAACGCCGTCAACGTCGAGCGCGGGGAGAACGAGATCGCGCAGCGGATTCGCCATGGGTTTACGCCTTGGGCTGGATCTGGCCGGCGACCACCGCCGGCTGACTCTCGGGGCCGCGCGGGCGCACGGCCTTGAACACCTCGGATGGCGGGCCGAAATTCTCGATGAGGCCCTCGCGCAGCAACAGGATCCGGTCCATGGCGGAAAGCAGCTTGCTGCGGTGCGTGACGATCACCAGCGTCACGCCGTCGGCCTTCATCTGGCGGATCGCCTCGATGAGCGCCGCCTCGCCCTCGGCGTCGAGGTTGGAATTGGGCTCGTCCAGCACGACCAGGCGCGGCTTGCCGTAGAGCGCGCGCGCGAGCGCGACGCGCTGGCGCTGGCCTGCCGAAAGAAACGCGCCGCCTTCGCCTATGGGGGTGTCGTAGCCCTGCGGCAAATGCAGGATGAGGTCGTGGACATTGGCCCGCTTCGCTGCTTCGATGACCGCCGCAGAATCCACTTCGCCCATGCGCGCGATGTTCTGGCTCACGGTGCCGGCGAAGAGCTCCACGTCCTGCGGCAGATAGCCCACGTGCGGGCCGAGGCGCGCGCGCGGCCATGCGGCGATGTCGGCGCCGTCCAGGCGCACAACGCCAACCGCGGGCTTCCACAGCCCCACGATCAGGCGTGCGAGCGTGGATTTGCCGGACGCACTGGGGCCGACGATGGCGAGCGCCTGGCCCGCGGCGAGCTCGAACGAAACCTGCTTGATGACCGGGCGCTCGTTGCCGCGAAATCCGAATACCACCCGTTCCACCTCCAGTGCCCCCAGGGGGGCGGGCAGTTCGGTGACCGCTTCGTCGTGCGGCGTCGAGGCGAGCATCCTGTCCAGCCGCTCATAGGCGCTGCGCGCATCCACCAGCCCCTTCCAGCCGGCGATAGCCTGTTCCACCGGCGCCAGCGCCCGCGCGAGCAGAATGGTGCCGGCGATCATTACGCCCGGGGTGGCCTGCTGTTCGATCACCAGCCACGCGCCCGCCGCGAGCATGGCCACCTGCAAAAACTGGCGCATGAAGCGCGTGATGCTGGTGAGCACGCTGGTGGCGCGGCTCGCCTGCAACTGGTTCCCCAACCCGCTGCGGCTCAAGCTTTCCCAGCCGCGCGCCAGGCTGTCGACCATGCCGAGCGCGCGCGCCACTTCCGCGTTCGCGATGCTCTGCTCTGCGAAGCGGCCGGCCTTGCGTGAATCGAGTTGCATCGCCTCCAGCGGCTGGCGCGAGAGCTTCTCGTTGAGGATGGCGAGCGCCAGCATGACGAGGGCGCCAGCCAACGCCATCGCGCCCAGCATGGGGTGGAACAGAAAGATGACCAGCACGTAGACCGGGACCCACGGCGAATCGAACAGGGCGAGGATCCCCGGCCCGGTCAGAAAGGCGCGCAGCGAGTTGACGTCGCCCATGCCGTGCAGCGCCTCCCCTCCGCCGGGGGCGGCCTGGCGCCGGATCATCTCCGACAGCACGCGCGGGCCGAGTAGCTTCTCCAGCGCAACCGCGGCGGCGGTCAGCAGCCGCGAGCGGATCACGTCCAGGTACGCCATGAACAGCAGCGCGCCCACCGACAGCACCAGCAGCATCACGAGAGTCTCGATGCTGCGGCTGGTTAGCACCCGGTCGAACACCTGCAGCATGAACAGCGCCGGCACCAGCAGCAGCAGGTTCAGCAGCAGGCTGAAGGCCGCCGCCGACATGAAGTACGGCCGGAACCGCGACGCAAACGCGTGCAGGGGCGCTATCGAAGGGGGTTCCGTGTGGGCCATTCCGTGTCCAAAATTATATGAAGATGTTAGCGAAGTATGTGCCGTATACGATATGAATTAAAAGAGAATTCCGAGCATGCTGTCATGCGCCTGGATTGTCGGAAGGTTGACGGAGACGCCGAAAACTCGAGAGCCGCCAGCGGAACGGGTGCCGGATTCCGTGCGATTCGCCACATAAAGGCAGTTTGGCAGACACCGTGAAATCGGTCACGCGGGGGTAGTGCCTCGCCCCTATAGTCGGTAGGGCTGGGTCGTTTAGGATCAGGCCTAACTGTTTGAAATATGACGTAAATAAACAGATCGCCAGTTTTGCGGCCAGCCCCCCCTCCCTGCACCGACGGCGTGGCGCGATCGGGCTGGTTTAGGGCACCTGCCGGGGGGCTGGCCCGGTTGTTGCGTGATAGGGGGTAGGTGACCCGGTGCTGGTTTTTGGTTTGGGGCGCCGAGTCGAAGATAAGGTTCTGAATCAGCAGTCTTTATCCGTAAAAAGGAGTGCATATGGCAATCATCTATGACACATTTGGTAGCGACTTCCTGTTCGGCACGCCTGACGACGACACGATATTCGGCGGTCCGGATGAGTCATTAGTCGGCACCGGCGACGACTTTCTGTTTGGCGGTGACGGCAATGACACGCTAAATGGCGGTGACGGCACCGACTTGCTGTTGGGCGAAGCCGGCGACGACACGCTTAATGGCGGTGACGGCAGCGACTTTCTGTTGGGCGAGGCCGGCAACGATACGCTCCACGGCGGCGCTGATGATGACTTCCTGGACGGCGGACTGGATAACGACACGCTCTTCGGCGACGCGGGTAATGACAGCCTGATGGGCGATGCAGGCGACGACACGCTGGTTGGCGGAGCCGGCAACGACAGGCTGGAAGGCGGAACGGGGGCCGATATTTTCAAGTTTTCGTTCGACCTGACGCCGGGCAGTGGCGGTGGCGAAACCTTCCGGTTCACCGACTGGCTCTCGGACAAGTATGGCAAGGAATTCGGAAACGAGTTGCCGGATTTCTCGCCCAAGCACCATCATCATGACCACAAGCACGGGAAAGATGACAAACATCACTCGAAGAATGACGACCACGGCAAGAACGACAAACTTGACAACCACGGTAGGGACGACGGGCACCACTCAAATCGCGATCATTGTGGCGACAACAGACACCACGCGCAGGACGGTCTGACCGAGAAATTCTTCGAGAAGAACTACGAGGTGTGGCTCAAGGAGGTCGTGGTGGCCGATCTGCTGGAGCAAGGCTTCATGCTTGATGCCAACGGCAACGGCAAGATCAAGATCGACATCAACGAGGACAGCCGGAACGGTACGCCCCGTATCGAAGGTCTCACGAAGGACCAGCTTGCCGAGTTGTTCGGTGACCGCGACAGCGTGATCCTTAACGACGGTGGCAAGGCCGAAAAAGCCTGGTATTCGAACTCCTATACCTCGCCGGGTGGTGGGCAGGACACCGTCGCGAGCACGGACGGCTTCGATACCATCGTCGGTTTCGATTTCGCTGAGGACACGTTGGACTTCAACGGGCTCGGTGCTGGCTTCACCTTGGCGGATTTCACGAGCTTGTTCAAAGTCAGTGACGTCGACACGGGCGGCGCCGTGGGCGCCGACTCCACGATGCTCGCGCTGGCCGACGGCACTTGGGGAATGACGTTGCAGGACGTGTTGCTGGACGCATCGGGTTCCACCATTGACATTGACGATTTCTATAGCGTGAGTGTCTTCTCCTGATCCCTGATTCCGGGGCGGGTTGGTTTTCGCCCCGCTCTCGACCAAGGCCCGAAGCGCGATGCGCTTCGGGCCTTTTTCATGGTGGCGAGTTGGGTTCCCGGTCCGACGGCCAACCGGTTCCTGGATTATCGAATCTTGCGTATCCGCGTGACACCTGACCACACCACCCCGCCTCCTCTGAAGGCACACCTCCTCGTGAGAGAGGGGAATTTTTCCCCTCCTTTTCAAGGGTGAGCCGGGGTTTCGCGGATCATGTCTACGAGCCGGCGAACGCCAGCTGCGATGCAGCGCGGCTGGCCGGGCGGGGTGGAAGCGAAGCGCACGGGGGTGGTTGCGTAGCGCGACCGCGCTATGGGTCGTCACGTGGTTACGTAAGTGTCGCTAGTCGACAGCCGTCAGTTGGCAGCCGCTGCAAACCGCGAACTGTAAACTGCCCGCTGCGAGCTTGAATGCGGTGATTCCGCGTCAGGCGGAACTACGCAACCTCGAACTTCATTTCCTTGAGGCTGGCTTCCGGGACGCGTTCCTGGACTCTCAGAATCTCGACTCCGACAACCTGATTCTTCGCGTTGAAATCGAGAATCACGCCGGGCTTGACTTCCTCGAACTCGACAATCGGCGACTCGTCGAGCCGGAAATAAAGAGCGTCCGATTTCTGATCGAAGTGGACTTTCATATCCAGAGGGTTGCCTTATCGCCCCGCAGCGCCTCGCCAGTGCGCCGCGGGTCTTCGTCGGTCGCGATGCGCTCGCGCAGAAAGCGCGTGATACGTTCTTTGGCAGGACGGTCAAGCTTGTCGAGCTCGCGCTTGGCCCTGTGGTCGAATTCAATGCGCCAAGCCAAGCTCGCGCTCTATCTCTTCGAGGCTGACACGAGGGCCGGCCTCCTCCAGCCGTTTCAGGGCCAAAAGATAGTCGGACCGGTCTTCCAGGTAATTCTTGATTGCTTCCCGAACGAAATAGGCCTTGCTGCGCCCGGTTTCTTCCGCGAGCTTTTCCAACTGACGCTCAAGCTCGTTTTCCAGTCTGATGGTCAACATGTTATCTATCATCATTCCGCGTTCATCATTGCTCTTCTAGGGCAGTTGCCCTGCGGCGATCAGCCGGTTGAACAGCGTGGGCGTACCGATCCAGGTGACGATGTCGTCGAACTCGCCGCCCGCCGCCCCGGCCTCGGCCTTGGTCCTGCTGACGAATAAGCGATCGGGGCTGCCGCCATTCGGGTTCGGATTCTGCGCCTCGTGCACGCTCGTGCCGCCGGTGGTGGCCCCGTTGGGTCCGACCGACCAGATCACGACTGGCGCGTTCGACGTGAGCGTTACCGCCGTGCCGCAGTTGGTCCCCACAACCACGCCGGTGCCGCTGCTGCAGACATAGAGCAGGGGGGTGCTTGCGATGCTGCCCATTCCCGCGGTGCGCATACCGTCTGTTTTCGTGAGCGTGTTCGAGTTCCAGTTTGAAACCGCGTAGCGAATGCGGTTCTGCGTCAGCCCCCAGGCGTCCACCGCATAGCCATTGGCATCCGTCGGCGTGAAACCGAGCGTTGCGGCCGGCAGGAATCCGATCCAAGTGTTCGCTCCCGTTACTACAGCGGCGCACGTACCGGTGCCGGGGTGGCCGGCACCCATGGCTTGCAGACCGTTGCTCGTGGTGGATGCCGGGCATGGAAAATAACCGTTGGCTGCGGCATAGCCGATCAGCGCCTCGCGCGCCTGGTCGAGGATGCGCTGGGTATTCTCAAAATTCCGGCTCTCGATCTGTGATTGCAGAGGCACCAATATGCTGCCCAGCAGCAGTGCGATGATAAACATCGCCACCGCCATTTCGATGAGGGTGAACCCGCGCGCGGCCCGGGCGCCGCTAACGGACGAGGTAAATGCGGTCACGGTCGTAATTGGTCGACGCAGGAACGACGTATATGTCATTGTTGTTGCCGCTGTTTTCAGCGTCTTCGAAAAACCCGGTAATGGGGGAAAAATCTGCAGCGGGCCAGTTGCCGCGAGGGCTGGCGGTCGCCGCCCCCGGCGTGATCAGTATCAGGTCTGCGGAACCGCTGCTCACCACCGTGGAGCTGCAAGTGGTGCCGGTGGTCGGGCACAGGTCAGCAACTCTATTGCTCGAATTCGTAGCTGTCAGCGTGGCGTCAGTACAATTTGTACAAGCAGCACCGCTGTTCTCGAGCCGATTGCGAGCGACCGCATAGTAAATTACGCTCGTCCAGCCGGTTACTGGATTGGTGCAACCGTTCGTGAGCCAGAGAGGTAGAGACGGGGTATTCGTAGATGGCGAGGAAGAGGGAACCGTGGTATTCCAATTCACAGGCAAAGCGGTACCACACGGAAAGCGGTTGTGGTTCCAGTCATTGCTATCGCCGTTGGACCGATCGGTCCATGGATAGACTCCGCCGGGGTAGGTTGGCGACTTCGCAGTTGCCGCCTTATAGCTTTGCAGGATCGAGATCATCTCACGCGCCACGCGCCGCTCGACCGCCGGCATCAAGTTGGCATTGGTAATGGCAAGCACGCGGTCGTTGAAGGTGGATGACGACTGTGCTTGGATAAATGAAGGGGGGGATGCATTGGCCGTGGGCGTAGCATTGTTTATGCTGCTTGCGGTATCTAAATAGTTGGTCGCGCATAAGTTGCGCGCGATGGTCGTGCCCGTCGAAGCACACAACGCCGTGGTCGAGGAGTCCCGGTCCTGTGTCCCGAGCGGCGCGCCCGGGGAAAATATGACCGCCACCGCCTGGCTGGTCAGTGTCGTTCCGCTGCTGCCTTGGTAGACCGTCAGATTGCCCAGGGTGTCGCTGGTGATCGGAGCGGAACTCATGTTGTAGTTGCGGAACGGACCTGCAATCGCATACCACAATGTTTCGCCCGCGCCGTCCTTCGGCTCGGGGATTCCCAGCGATTTCCACGGCACCCTGCCCAGTGCCTCTGCGACGCAGCTGCCGTCGTCATATCCGTTGAGCGGATTGATATCCGGACAGGGCAGTTCCCCCGGGCGGGCATTCACGCCGTCGGTGGCCGGGTTCCGCGAAGAGGACCAGCCAATCAGCGCTTCCTTTACCTGGGCAAGCGTTTTCGCGGTTTGCTCGGCTTGCCGGTTGGCAATCGAAACCGAGGTCAAGCTCGATGAGGTGTAAATGACCGCCGAGACGCCCAGTAGCAGCAAGAGCGCAACGAAGATCATCGCCTGCCCCCGCTGACTGGCCCGCCCATGTTCGGGCCGGTATATGCGTTGCGGGTTCATACGGACTCGCGTCTCTAACGGGAAATTGACAGGCGCACAAGTACCTGCCCCACGTTCGGACGGCCTTGGTCTGCAATAGTCATCCGTTGGGGGTAACCTTTCCGGACTCGGCCAGTGTCTGTGACCCGGACTGTGCGGCGTGGCCGAGTCCGATGGAGGAGGCAAAGGACATTACTTTTCCGGTGTTGCGCCGTCGGCGGGCGTATCAGGCTGTTTCGAATTGACAGAGGGGGGTTGACGTAGTGTCGTGGGTGAGGCGGTCTGGTTCGCCGTAGTGGCCGGGGCGGAAGGCGTCCGAGATGGCTCTTGTGCCGTTACGTAGGATTCCGTGATCTTGCCGGTTGACGGATCAAGGCTTTGCCCGACTTTCAACGTGGCCTGTCCTCCCGGCGTCACGAGCGGGACCGTCACGCGAGCATCCCTGCCGGATGGCACACGGATATGTGCGTCCGGATCGGGCTTGCCGTTCAGCCAAACGGTCGTTTCCCCATCGCTGCGCGTGACGACGCCGTTCAGCCTCACCGTCCGCGGTCTGGGCCGTGCGGCGGCGCGGGGTGTGGCGAGCTGCTTGCCGGCATCGAGGGCGTTGCGCTGCGCCGGCGTGAAGAACAGTCTTCCCAGAGGTTCCGCAGAGCGCGTTGCGCACCACGGCAACATTGAGGCGATCACCAAAAGAACCCTCAGTCCGTGCATCACGATTTGCCCTTTCCGGGATCGATCGTAAGCCAGGACAGATCGCATTGAGCAGTCAAGTTCGCCTGCCTCGGCGCCGGCGCGTCGATGCTGCCGGCGCGATCGAGTGCGCAATCGGTAAGCATGAACATCCCGGTCTGCTGTGCTTCAAGCGCCCGGAAGAAGCGCATCAGATCGCCTTCATGTACCAGTCCGAAAGACAGCTTCATCTGGGAATGGTACAGATGCCGCGACATTGGGTTGTCCTGGCCGACCAAGGGGGAAGGCTTCTGGGCGTCAAGTTGATAGGTCACGCCGAACAAACCGGCCTGTCCGTTGGCGGCTCGTAGGCCTTCAAGCCAGTTGATTCGCTGCTCGGTGCCGACGAAACCTTGCTTCTCGAGTTGCCGGTAGGCGGGAAGGTAGCGAAGGATGGTTTCGCGCTCCTCGCCGGAGCGCTGGTAGCGGCTGCGCGCGTCCTGCAACGCGGTGAGTTGGCTGCGATGCCGCATCTCCGCCAGCTCGCGCTTGCCAGACGAGAATTTGACCAGCGCGATCGAAGCCGCAATCGTGATCGCGAGCACCACAAACGGGAGTTTCAGCGAAGCGAGGTCTGTGCCGGTCAGCTTCATCGACTCTTATACTCCGGCCTTGAACACGACGGCGAACTCGAACTCGGCGCTGCCCCTTGCGTTCGTGACATTGGTGCTGCCACTCAATCCCGCATCCGAGCTTGCGTTGAGCGGCAATCGCAGGGCGCGGACTTCGGCCACCATGTCGTCAGCTGCGAGTCGGGTGGCAAAGGCGGTTATCAGTTCCATTGCCGCCTTGTAGTCGCCATCGAAAGGTCTTACCTCGCCGCGCACGATCCCCGATTGGACCAGGGCCTGGGCTTCATCCGGCGCGCGGTCGCTCGGCCCGGCCTGGTCGACCTGTGATTTGCCGCCGATCGGTTTTCGACCGTAATGCCAGGCGAGGCGCGAAAGCTGGATCTGTGGTGAGGCGTCCAGCGCCCGGCTGACGACCTCGAGCATCGGCTCGGGCGTACGTAGACTGGTGCGGATCTGCTGCGCCGACTCGACCGTGTTGCGCAGGCTGTCCGCCGAGGTGGGTGCCTGGGGAAACTGTGCGGTCACCTGCTGGTATTGCGCCTGAGACTCCAGCGTCTGGCGCTGCAGATTGCCGGTTTCGTCTCCAAGCCGCATGGCGTCGTAGGCATTGGCGCCGCTCCAGGCCAGTGCGCCCAGCAGCGCAGCGGCCGAGGCGCCGTACACCAGGCGCCTGACCAGATGGCGTCGGTAGCCGTGCATGATCCCAGGCGGCGCCAGATTAAGGCCCGGTCGCCGCTCGCCGAGGAGATGCAGGTAAAGCGCGTCGTTGGACACTTCGAGGTCACGCGGCGCGACCCCAAACTTCGCCACCACCTCCGCCCGGCTCAGCCGCTGGCAAGCCATGTTGGGGCGGCCGCGTGCGATGGCGGCCGGCAGACCCCCGAGCGAATCGTCCTGGTCGAGGATCACTACCGTCAGCGCGTCGTCCACGTGAGTGACCGTCAGCGCATCCAGGTACATCCGGGTGTTGGCGACTTCGTCGGCGTAGTGCTGGTCGGCGACTCCGCCGGTTTCGTGCAGAGGCGTGAGCCGGCTGATGCGGAATTTGTTGTCCTTGAAGAACGTCTGCCTGACCCCGGAGCTGTTCTTGGTGACGATCAACAGATTGGTTTGATTGAGCCGCAGGCGCTCGACCACCGAAATGCTGACCATCGCCAGCGGATACAAACCCGCCACCGGCAATCCATTGAACTCGATCGCCTTTAGCCATGGACCGAGCACATCGGGATCGGTCAGCGCGGTGAAAAGATAGCGATCATCGCGACGCCTGCCGGTTGCGCGCTCCTCAAGAGACCAGGAAAAGTAGGGCGTGCCGCGGTAGAGCTGTTTGAGCTTGCGACCGGCCATTTGCATCCGCTCGCGACCGCGAGCGTGCGGCAGCGTCTCGAAGCGGAAGTCCTCGTCCACCGTGTCCACCATGATATAGACAGGCAGGCCGCGCGCGGCGCTCAGGTAGTTGCTGAACGCAGCCCAGCCTTGTTCGTCGTTGTTGAATCGGCTGCACGCAGTGAGCGCGCGCTTGCGCCACACAGCGACCGTGGCTTGATCGGCGGAAATGCAGAGCAGAAGCTTGGCGGCCATGTTCAGAATTTGATCTTGCCGATGATATCGTATATCGGCGTCAGTACCGAGAACAGGATCAGCGCGAGCATGCCCCCGAGCACCAGGGTGAGCGTCGGCTCAAGGAGCTTCAGCGCTTTATCCACCGAATCGCGCACGTCGCGATTGTAGAAGTAGGTCACGTTCATCAAGGCGGTGTCGAGCGCCCCCGTGGTCTCGCCCACACGCAGCATGCGGATGACCAGCGGGGGAAACATGCCGAGGTTCTGAAACGCCTCGGACAGGTTTTCCCCGGCGTTGATCTGCTGCCCTGCGCGCTTGATGCCGTCCGCCACGTAGCGATTGGCGACGATATCCTCGCTGGTCCTGACGGCGTCAAGGATGGTGATGCCCGAACGATACATCAGCGCGAAGAAGTTCGCGAAGCGGGCGAGAATAATCTTCTGCAGGATTTCCCCGAGAACCGGCAGATGAAGGATCGCGTAGTCGAAAAGGTAACGGGCGCGCGGGCTGGTGCGCACCATGAAGCTGACCCCCGCGGCGCTTGCAACCGGAAGCACCAGCAATAGCGGCCACCAGGCAGCGACGAATTGAGAGAGCCAGATCAGCACCCGGGTCTGGATCGGCAGCTCAAGGCCCATGGTCTTCAGCAGTGCCGTGACTTGTGGCACCAGGTAAAGCAGCAGAAACAGCATCACGCCGAGCACTACGACCAGCACCATCGAGGGATATGCCAGCAGCCGTCGCGTCTGCGACACCAGTTCGTCGTGCCACTTGAGTGTCGAGCCTAGATTCTCGAACACCTCGGTGAGCGTACCCGAGAGTTCGCCCGCCCTAATCAGGCTGACGAACACGGTGTTGAAAACCCGCGGGAACCCGGCGAGTGCCTGCGACAGCGTCTTACCGCCCTCGATGTCTTCCAGTACCGACGTGAGGATTTCGCGGAAGCGCGGATTGTCCATCCCTTCGCGCAGGTCCTGCAGGCCTTCGACGATGGGAATCCCGGCGCGTGAAATTTGTTCCATGTCGAAGCAGAACGTGATCAGGTCCTGGCGTGTGATGCTGCCGCTCGCGAGGGTCGGGGTGTGACCGCGCAGCTGGCGGGTGGTGATGAGGTCGAGCCCCATCTTCCTGAGCCGCAGCTCGAGGTCGACTTCGTTGGCAGCATCGAGCTTGCCGCGCGCGGATCGCCCGGTTTTGTCTACCGCCTTGTATTCGAATGCCGGCATGTAAAGGAGCGTTGAGGGTTGTGAGTCAGGAATCCTCCGGATTGGATACGCAGTACCGACGTTCAACACGAAAATCGAGACTCAGAACCTGCATTTAGCGCACCCTTCCGGTGAGGTCTATGGCACGGGCCACTTCCGCAAGGCTGGTGGTCCCGTCGAGCACTCGCTGCACGCCCTCGTCAGCGAGCGAGTGGAAGTTCTTCGCGGTCGCCGCTTCACGCAACTCTCGCGGTGATGCCCGGCGCGCGACCAGTTCGTCCAGGTCCGCGTCCATGTGCAGGATCTCCATGATTGCGGTGCGGCCCCGATAACCGCGATGGTTGCAGCGATCGCAACCTACCGGGCGGAAGATTTTCGCCGTACTGTCCGTGTTGCGACCGAGCAACTGCCGTTCTTCCAGCGACGGCACGTATGCCTCTTTGCAGTGTTGACAGAGCAGCCGTGCCAGCCGCTGGGCAATGATGCCGATGATGTTGCCGGCCATGATGTCCGGAAGGATGCCGATGTCGAGCAGGCGCGGGAATGTGCCGAGTGCGGAATTGGTGTGCAGCGTGGTGAATACCTGATGGCCGGTCATGGCCGCGCGAAACGCCATCTCCGCGGTATCGCGGTCGCGGATTTCGCCCACCAGAATGATGTCCGGGTCCTGGCGCATGATAGAGCGGATGCCGTTGCCGAAATCCATTTTTGCCGTTTCGTTCACCGAGGTCTGGCGCATCATCGCCACCGGATACTCGACCGGGTCCTCGAGGGTCATGATGTTCACCGACTCGACGTTGAGCTTGGCGAGCAACGAATACAGCGTAGTGGTCTTGCCGCTTCCGGTAGGACCCGTGAGGACGAGGATGCCTTCCGGCCGGGCCAGCATGAAATTGAGCTTCGCCATTACCGCCGTCGGCAGCCTCATCTGCTCGAGGCTGATGATCGACTTTTCGCGGTCAAGTACCCGCAGCACGATGTTCTCGCCCCAGATTGTCGGCTGCGACGAGACGCGGAAGTCCACCGGCCTGCCGTTGAGATTGAGTGAGATCCGGCCATCCTGCGGCGCTCGGGTCTCGGCGATGTTCATGCCGCTGATCACCTTCAGCCGCACGGCGATTGCCGGCCAATAATTCTTGTGCAGGCTGCGTATCTGCTCGAGCACGCCGTCGATGCGGTAGCGAATGCGAAGAAAGGCGAATTCCGGTTCGAAATGAATGTCTGATGAGCGGCGCTTCACCGCATCCACCAGCAGCGCCCCTACCAGGCGAACGATCGGCTGGGTGTACTCGTCGCCGACCGCCTGAATGCTCTGGTAGTCGATCTCGCCGGTCTCGATCTCGCGCAGGATGCCGTCGACCGACAACTCGAAGCCGTAGAACTGGTCGATGCATTCGTCGAGCTGGGCCTGCCCGGCAAGCACTGTCTTGAGCTTGATGTTTTGCCCGAGCGTGGCGCGCAACTGGTCCAGCGCCACTACGTTGAACACTTCGGTAATCGCGACGATGAGCAGGTTCTGCTCGGCGTCGTAGGCAATCGGCAGCAGCCGATGGCGGCGGGCGAAATCCTGCGGCACCAGCCTCAGCGCCTCGGCGTCCACCAGCACGTGCGATAGATCGATGCTCTCCTGGCCGATGGTCCGCGCCATGATGTCGCGGATCACCGCCTCGGTGACGAAACCCAGCCGTACCAGCAACCGGCCGATCGGTATGTTCTGGATCTTCTGCTCGGTAAGCGCGATGCGCACTTGATCCTGGGTGATCAGCCCCTGCTGAACCAGCAGCTCGCCTAGGCGAAGCTTCTTGCGGTGCTCGGACATCGTTGCGCTACCTCGCCACTACTCTACGCGGGCGGAGAGCTGGCCGACGCGCTGGATGACGAGATTTTGGTCGAAGTTGGCGCGGCCCTTGCGGAAGGACAGATCGAGCGCCTTGCGGTAGTAGTCGAGCGCAAGCCGGGACTGTCCCAGATGTTCGAGGCCAACGGCGAGATTGAACGCGTAGTCGGGGTTGTCCGGCTGCAGTTGATACGCTTGGAAGTAGGATTGCTGGGCACCGGGCCACTGGCCCTGATCGGCGTAAAGGTTGCCTAGCGTGAAATACAGGAACGCGGACGGCTCGCGAGCAATCAGCTGCTTCAGGCGGGACTCGCTTGCTTGCGGGTCGGCACCGCCCACGATTGCGATCAATCCCGCCTGCGCGAAAGCGTTTCGCGGTTCGAGTTCGAGCACCCGTTGGTAGTGCTGGCCTGCTTCCTCCACTCGGCCTTCTTTCCAGGCGATGGCGCCCAAGCCCAGCAGCGCGTCTATGCTCCTCGGCTCGGCCAGCAGGACTTGCTGGTAAAGATTGCGCGCCAGCGCCAGATCGCCTTGCTGCAGCGCCTCGTAGGCTTGCATCAGGGTCGGATCCACCGGCACCAGCGTGGCAGGCTGGCGGCGCACGGGTATGCCCTTGGCTTCGTTGGTCTTGATCACCACGGTTTCGACCGGCGGATCGGCCAAAGAGACGATCGCCGTTTCGGACGCCACCGTTGCCTCCGCTGCCTTGGCGGTACGGCGTGGGCGCGTCGTTGCCGCCCGGGCAGGTTCCGTTGCCACCGCGCCGGGCTGTGCCGTTGTCTTCGAATCGTCGAACATCGAAGGCGCGGACCCGGCGGTCACCGCCACCGTTGTTGCGGTATTGGCGGGCATGCCGGAAATCTTTGCCGCTGTCTCCGGCGGGCTGGCAGGAAGGGCGGGCGCAGCCGGCGCCAGTGCCGAGGCGAGCGGTGCTGTCATCGGCGCCGGTGTCGAGCGCAGCAACCCCGGGTTGGAAACCTGGATGTAGACGTAGCCGCCGTAAATGAGTGCGACCAGTACGGCTGCCCCGAGCAAAACGATCATGTAGTGATCGCGCGCATAGCCGATTGGATCGAACGCCGGCAAGCGGCTCGCCTGCACCACCGTGGCCGCCTGCGCCGAAGTCGGCGAATGGCTCGGCATCTCGTCACGCAGCATCGGCTCGGAAGCTATCGGCTCGAGGGCGAGTTGATCCGCGATTGCGGGGCCGGAACCCGGTTCCCCCTCGACTTCTTCGCGGCTCTGGGCGGCCTTTTGCAGGGCCTGGAGCAGGAGGCTCATGGGTTCTTGCCGGTCTTGTCCACGACCGGGAGAAAACGCTGGAAGAACTTAAGTTCGTCACTGTCCAGCGTGGGATTGGTGATGATTGTCGGCTTGAGGAAGATGATCAGTTCGCTCTTGCTCACCGCTTCGTCACGGAATGCAAATGCCTCGCCGACGCGGGGAATCGATCCCAGTCCAGGCACCTGATCGCGGTCGCGGCGCACGTTATCCTGCATCAGCCCGCCCAGGATGATGGTTTGGCCGCTGCCAGCTTGCAGTACCGACTCCATTTCTCGAACCTGAATTTCTGGAACCAGATTCTCAATCGGTGTAGTCAAGTTCAACTTGAGTGACGGATTTGGGTCGGATACAAACCGGGTGACTCGTGAAATCGTAGGGCGCACCGTGAGATTGACTGTCCCGGATTCGGTAATCTGCGGCAGCACGCTCATAATCAGACCGACCGGCACCGTCTTCGCGGTGGTAGTAAAAGTCGTCACCGCAGGCCCGGTGACAGGCGTCGTGGTCTGCGCCTCGATGTTGAAGTACACGACGTTGTCGACAACCTTTAGCAGCGCGGTCTGGTTGTTGAGCGCCATCAGCTTCGGGCTCGACAGCACTCTGGTATTGCCGAACTGCTCGAGCAAGCGAATGGTCGCGCTGACATTGCCTACGCTGGAGTTCGGATTGGTGTAGCCGATGGTGAGGCCGTTGGGAGCCCCCGTGGGTGGTCCGCCGAGCAGTTGCTGTTGGAACGAAGCGCCGTTGCCGATCGAGATAGCCAGCCGGCTCCAGTCCACGCCGGCCTGATAATTATTCGACAGCCTGACTTCGACGATGGTGGCTTCGATCAGCACCTGCCGCTGCGACGCGGAGCTGACGCTGTCCAGGTATTGTTGTATCAGCACCTGCTGTTTTTCGCTGCCGAGCACCGTGACGCTGCCGGTGACGGCATTGACCACGATTTCGTTCTTGATATCGGATGACACGCTGGGGCCCGACCCGAACGCTTCCTTGAGCAGCGGGACGGCATTGGGGCCGGCTCGCGAGGCCGCCTCAGCCTGGGCAATACGCTCTTCGCGGGCGGCGTGTTCCGCCTGGGCGCGCTCCGCGCGCTGATCGGCGGTCTGTGTCATCGCCTTGCTGGCCGCCAGAATGGCCTCTACGTTCTGCCGCAAGACCTCCCAGAAATTGTTGTTGGACTTTGTCTCCACCTTGGTGCTCGACGTGCCGCTTGTGCCTTGCCCGCCGCCCGACTGGCCGGCGCCGCCCACCGATGAACCGGAGATGTCCCCGCTCACGCCGATGCTGGAAGCGGTGTCGCGGCTCATGTTCACGTAATTGATCCGGTAGGTCTTGAAGTAGGGCGTGTCCGGCACCACCACGATGGTCCTGCCGTCGGTGCGGTAGCGCAGGTTGGTCTGCTGGGCGACGCGCTCCAGGATTGCCGGCAGGGTCTCGTCGATGGCGTTCATCGTGACCAGCCCCTGGATGCCAGGGTGCACGTCGATGTTCTGCTTGGTGTCGCGCGATAGCGCGAACAGCAGTTCCTTGACCGGAACCTCCTGCACCACCACGCTGTAGGTAGGAACTTTGACCTGCGGCTTGGGCGGGGGCACGAATTCGCTCACCGTGACCGGCGGCAGGATCTTCTCGTTGGCGGCCTTGGGCGGGAATTGTTCGGCGTTGATGTGACCCTGAGAGGGCCGAACCGTGGGCTTGTAACTGCAGCCGGCAGCGGCCATGGCGACAAGGATCAGTGCCAGCGTCGAAAAACCGCGGGTCGGCTTCATGTGACGGCGTGCGGCATTACGTGCTCGCTACCGCTGCGTCGCCATGTCGCGCAAAGCGCCTTGCCCCCCAATGATCCATTCTCAGCTCTCGAAGAAGTATTCCGTGCCTTTTGAGCAGCTGTTGCTGAAGCGGTTTCAGTGCCGCTCAGGCTGCTATGACCTGTGCCGGGCGATCTCCGATCGCACGCCCTGGATGGTGCGGTAATACGGGCGATTTGTTTTCAATTCTTCCGGCAGACTTTGCAGCACCCGATTGACCTCTGCCCAGTCAACGAAGTTTCCGTACAGGACAGTCAAGGAAGGACGCTGATTTGCCACCGTACGGTACACATAAACCTTTTCAATTTCAAGATATTTAGCGATCGTTTTGAAATAATCTCTTAAGAGTTCAGGGTTGCCGGTGCCGAGCAGTTGAATGCTGTACACGGTGCCATTCTGTTCCGCCAGCCACTGCTCGGTTGCACGCAAGCGTTGTTCCAGAACATCGCCAGCGGCCGAATCCCCGTCGCCTGCTGCCAGGCTCGCCTCCGCAAGTCCCGGTTGCGGCGTTAGCTTTGGGGTCGCGCCGGCCTGCGCGCCTGTCACGGCGGGGCTGCCCTGCGCAAAGACGGGCGCAGCCGCAGCGATGCGTTCAGGTGCCCGTGCCGGCGTGGAGCGGGGTTCGGCGGTTGGCCCGTTCGCGGTGGCGCTCCTTTCCCTGCTAGGCGTGGCAGCCGTCAGTGCCGGGTTCGGCGCATGGCTTGCCGGCGCGGCAACGCCTGTCGCCGCTGCCGGCACCGCCGCATCCGCTGGTGTCGGGGCCATCGGCGCCGAAACCGGTGGCGCGGGAGCGAGCAACGTCTGGTAGGCGGCAAATACGGCTGCGCCGATCACGCCGCCAAGCGCCAGGCCGCCGAGCGCGTAGGCGAAAGGCGCCGGGCTGCGCGGCCGCGGCAGGTCGCTGAATTCACAGTCGCGCACCGCCGCCCTGACGTGTCTCAAGGTGACGTTGTGCGTGCCTTCGGCAAAAGCCGCCAACAATGCTTTGTCGGCAACCAGGTTGATGCGGCGGGTGAGCCCGGCGCTCGCTCGGGTGAGGTAAGCGATCACTCGCCGGCTGAACAGGTCCGGCCCGTGATAGCCGGCGGCCTGCAGGCGGAAAGTCAGATAGGCCTTGACGTCCTCCTGGTCGAGTGGGAATAGGGTGAAGCTGTGGGTGATGCGTTCGCGCAGCTGCCGAATTTGCGGCTGGCGCAGGTTTTCGTCCAGTTCGGGCTGGCCGAACAGCACGATTTGCAGCAGTTTGTGCTGTTGGGTCTCGAGGTTGGAAAGCAGCCGGACCTCTTCCAGGGTCGGGATCGGCATGCCCTGGGACTCTTCCACGAACACCACCACCTGGCGCTGCTGGCTGTGGCGCTCGAGCAGGTAGGCGTTGAGCGCGTGCATCACCTCGAGGCGGCCGGCGTCCTTGGCGATCGGCAACTGCAACTCGAATGCGATCGCGTGCAGGATTTCCTCCGGCGACACGCTCGGATTGGCCAGATACACGGTCTCGACGTTTCTCGGCAGCCGGGTCTGCAGCACGCGGCACAGCATGGTCTTGCCGCTGCCCACTTCACCGGTTACCTTGATAATCCCTTCGCCGTTCGAAATCGCATAGATCAGCGCCTCCAGGATCGCGCCGCGATTGCCGCCCTCGAAGAAGACATCGGTGTCCGGGATGATCTTGAAAGGCGCCTGAGTCAACCCGAAAAACGCGTAATACATCTACTGTCCCTCCTCCCCAGCGGCGGCATAGCTCTGCATGCGGCTGTACAACGTGGTGCGATGAATGCCGAGCAGCTTCGCCGCCTGGCTCAGATTGCCCCGGGTGATGTCCAGTGCGGCCTCGACGTAGCCCTTTTCCAGTTCCCTGAGCGCATCGTCGAGATTGAAGTTCTTGTGCACCTGCAGGTGCTTGCGCGCCGCCTCCACCGTGGACTTGAAGTCCTGCGCCTGCGCCATGCCGGGTTGCGTGGTGGCCGGCTCGTCCCAGTCGAACTCCGCCAGCAACTGTTCGCTGTTGACGGTCTGGCCGGAATATTTTGTGGTCAGGCGGATGACGATGTTGCGCAGTTCGCGGACGTTGCCCGGGAATCCATATTGCATCCACAGGTCCATCGACTTCGGGTCCAGCTGGAAAGGCTGCATTCCGCTCTGGCGCGCGTAAATCGCCGAGTAATGCTGCAGCAGCCTGAGCTTGTCCTCGCTCAGTTCGCGCAACGGCGGCACGGCAATCGAGAACACCGACAAGCGGTGATAGAGGTCGGCGCGGAAGCGCCCGGCGCGCACCTCCTGGCGCAGGTCGCGATTGGTGGCGGCGATGACGCGCGCGTTGGACGTCCTGGTTTGCGTTTCCCCGACGCGCTGGAACTCGCCGTTTTCCAGCACTCTCAGCAGCTTGGCCTGGAGCTCCAGCGGCAACTCGCCGATCTCGTCCAGAAACAGCGTGCCCTCGTGGGCATCTTCGAAATAACCCGATCGCGATGACGTGGCGCCGGTGAACGCGCCCTTTACATAGCCGAACAGCGTCGGTTCGACCAGTGTCGGAGAAATCGCCGCGCAGTTGAGCGCAAGATAGGGTTTGGCGGCGTGCTGGCTTTGCCGGTGCAGCGACTTCGCCACCAGCTCCTTGCCGCTGCCGGACTCGCCTTCGATCAAAACCGGGAAAGGTGCCGGAGCGTACTGCAGGATCTGCTGATGCAGTTTCCTGATGGCAAAACCGCTGCCGACGATGCCGGTGTCGAGGTCCGCGGAGCTCTGCTCCACCTCGGCGATCCGCTGCGCCTTGGCGAGCATGGCCTTGAGGACTTCGGGTTCGCAGGGCTTGGCAACGAACTCGACGGCACCGAGGGTGCGGGCGTAACGGGCATTGCCTTCGTCGTTTTGCCCCGACAGCACCAGAATCTTGATCGCGGGCGAGTAGGCGAGCAGTTCGGTGATCAGGCGGAAACCTTCATCCGGGCGGTGCGGCGTTGGCGGCAGTCCCAGATCGACGAGCGCCAGCGCCGGCGGCGCGTCGAGTTGGCGCAACAGGCTTTTCACTTGCGATCGCGACGCCGCGACGCGCACGCTGTAGTCCTTGCCCAACACGAAGTTGAGCGTGTCGGTGATGAGCGGATCGTCGTCGACGATCAGCAGTTCGGGTTTGGTCGCTGTCTGGGCGTCCATGTTGCCGACGGGCACGGCAGGATCCGGTTCATTCATTTGATTGTGCCAGAAAAGTTAGACGGCTCATAGAGTTAGCCATATCAGGTCACTGGATGCAGGCCAAATAGGCCTGCTCCAGCGTGGCGGCGTTGAAGCGGGTAAGCAGTTCCAAAGGCGTGCCGGAGAAACGCAGTTGTCCCTCGTGCAATACCGCCATCCGGTCGCACAGTTCATCGACGTCGGCGAGCGCATGCGAGGTGAAGAACACGGTGCGGCCTGCTGCGTGCGCCGCCTGCAGCCGGTCTTTCAGCAACGCGCGGGCCTTCGGATCCAGCCCGCTGGTCGGTTCGTCCAGCACCAGCAACTCGCGATCCGAGAGCAGGCAAGCGGCGAGCCCGAGCTTTTGCGTCATCCCTTTGGAAAAGGTGCGCACCGGCTTGCGCAGCGCCGACTCGGCGAGATCGAGTTCGCCAAGCATGCGCCGCATTTGCGCCGGCTCGTAGCCGCATGAATACAGCTTCATCATGTAGCGCAGGAAATCCTCCCCGGTCAGGTAATAGGGAGGCACGAAACGCTCCGGCAGAAATGCCAGCCTAGCGCGGGCGTGGGTATCCTGGCTCGGCAAACCGAAAATGCGGATGTCCCCGGCATCGAATTCGCAGAAATCCAGCAGGCACTTGATGAGCGTGGTCTTGCCCGCGCCGTTCATTCCGACCAGCCCAAAAGTGCGGCCGGCAGGGACGTCGAGTTCGAGCCCGTGCAAGACCGCTGTGTCCGCGTAAGACTTGCTCAGCCCCCGAAAGCTGATCGCGGAGGAATCCCCCGCTTCGTGCGTCGTCATGGTAGTGAACCGAACCTCTTGTAGTTGCGCAAAAGTGCACGCAATCGCGCCAACATGCAAGCATTCTGCGGCGCGCACCGGTCTCCGTTACAATGCTCGCCTGTTTCGATCCCGGACACCATGGCGCAATCCGACAACCTCGTAGAAATAAGCGGCCTGAATTTCTGGTACGAGAAGCGCCGCCCGATCCTGAGCGGGATCGACATGGCCATTCCGCGCGGGAAGGTGGTGTCGATCATGGGCATCAGCGGTTGCGGTAAGACCACGTTGCTGCGTCTGATCGGCGGCGCGCTGAAACCGCGCCAGGGCCAGGTCAAGGTGGCGGGCAAAGTGATGCACCAACTCGACCGTGGCGGCCTCTACCAGATGCGCCGCCGCATGGGCATGCTGTTCCAGTTCGGCGCGCTTTTCACCGACCTGTCGGTGTTCGATAACGTCGCGTTCCAGATGCGCGAGCATACCGATCTGCCGGAAGCGATGATTCGCGACATGGTGCTGATGAAGCTGCACGCCGTGGGTCTGCGCGGCGCGCACCGGCTGTTGCCCTCGGAACTGTCCGGCGGCATGGCGCGGCGCGTGGCGCTGGCACGCGCAATCGCGCTCGACCCGATGCTGATCATGTACGACGAGCCCTTCGCGGGACTCGATCCGATTTCGCTGGGCGTCATTGGCAATCTCATCCGGCGGCTCAACGATGCGCTCGGCGCGACCTCGATCGTGGTGACCCACGATGTGCGGGAATCGTTGAAAATGGTCGACTACGTTTACTACCTGTCCGACGGCCTGATCGTGGCCAAGGGCACCCCGAAGGAGATGCAGGCATCGGCGGAGCCTCTGGTCCATCAGTTCGTCTATGGCGAACCCGACGGGCCGGTGCCTTTTCAATACCCGAGCGCGGAATATCGCGACGATCTGATGCTCAACCGATAGCATGTTCAACCGTTCTGTCATCATTAACGTCAGGACCATCGGCCATCGCACGGTCAACGGCCTGTGGCGGCTCGGTTACGCCAGCCGTTTTTTCGCGTTGATACTGCTGCAGTCCGGAACCAGTTTCCGCCGTCTGCGCCTGATTATCCGCGAGCTTTACTTCACCGGCGTGCTGTCGCTGATCATCGTTCTGGTGTCGGGCCTTTTCGTCGGTATGGTGCTCGGGCTGCAGGGCTACCAGACGCTGCAGACCTACGGCTCCGAGTCTGCGCTCGGCGTGCTGGTCGCCCTGTCGCTGGTGCGCGAGCTGGGTCCGGTGGTCTCGGGGCTGTTGTTCGCCAGCCGCGCCGGTTCGGCCATGACCGCCGAGATCGGTCTGATGAAGGCGACCGAGCAGCTCTCCGCGATGGAAATGATGGCGGTGGATCCGATCGCCCGCGTTGTGGCGCCGCGCTTCTGGGCCGGGGTGATCTCGATGCCGTTGCTGGCTGCCATGTTCAGCGCCATGGGCGTGTTCGGCGGGTACCTGGTTGGGGTGGTGTTGATCGGCGTTGACGAAGGCTCGTTCTGGTCGCAGATGCAGAACGCGGTTGATTTCCGCGAGGACATCGTCAACGGCGTGATCAAGAGTTTCGTGTTCGGTGTGGCCGTGACCTGGATCGCGCTGTTCGAGGGTTACGATGCTCCGCCGACCGCGGAAGGCGTGTCGGGTGCAACCACGCGTACCGTGGTGACGTCGTCGCTGGCCATCCTGGGTCTGGATTTCGTGTTGACTGCATTCATGTTTCGGGGGGTGTGATGGAACGCTCGATGCTCGACCTGTGGGTGGGACTGTTCGTTTGTGCCGGCATCGGCGCGTTGCTGGTCTTGGCGCTCAAGGTTGGAAACATGAGCGGATTCAGCGTCGCCGACACCTATAAAGTATATGCCCAGTTCGACAATATCGGCGGGCTGAAGCCGCGCGCGCCGGTGAAAAGCGCCGGAGTGGTGGTCGGGCGCGTGGCCGACGTGTCTTTCGACAATCGGAGCTTCCGTGCCCGTGTAACTTTGCAAATAGACAAACGTTATCAGTTCCCGAAGGACTCCTCGGCCTCGATCCTGACCGCCGGCCTGCTCGGCGAGCAGTACATCGGAATGGACGGCGGGGGTGACGATCACATGCTCAAGGACGGTGACCGCCTGATGCTCACCCAATCGGCGGTGGTGCTGGAGAAAATCATCGGGCAGTTTCTGTATGGCAAGGCGGCAGAGACCGGCACGGAAAAGGCAAAAAAGTAGCGGGGCGATTCGGTATTCATGGGGCCAACAATGAACACGCGAAACGGCAACAGGACAGGGCGGCGGCTGATCGGATTGCTGTTGCTCGCGGCTTTCGTGACGGCATTGGAAGTCAGGGCGCAGGCGCCGTCACCGGACGTGCTGGTGCGCAACACCACTGAAGAGGTCCTCACGATCGTCCGCAACGACAAGGACATCAAGGCCGGCAAGGTCGACCGCATCGTCGATCTGATCGAAGAAAAGGTCGCGCCCCACTTCGATTTTGTGCGCATGACCCGGCTCGCGGTCGGGCGCGCATGGCGCGACGCGACGCCGGCTCAGCGTGAGGCGTTGATCAAGGAGTTTCGCAGCCTGCTGGTGCGCTCCTACTCGGCCGCATTCACCGCCTACACCGGGGTCAGCGTCGAGTATCGGCCGTTCAGATTCAATCCGGGTGACACCGAGGCGACCGTGCAGACGCTGATCAAGCTCCCCGGCGGCGCGGAGCCGGTTACCGTGGACTACGACATGGCGCTCACTCCGGCTGGCTGGAAGGTCTACGATGTTCGGGTCGCCGGCGCCAGTCTCATCATCAACTATCGCAACCTGTTCGCTGTGGAGATCGATCGTGGCGGAATCGATGGCCTGATCAAGAGTCTGGTCAACAGGAACAGCGCCAATGCCAATACGGCGCCCGCCGGCAAGCAATGATCAGCAGACAGGGCGACCGTTACTTGATCGAAGGCCCGGTGACGCTGGCGGGTGTCAGCGCGTTGCTCGCCGAGGGCAGCCGCAGTTTCGAGGGCAGTCCCGTGGTCGTGGACTTCTCCGGGGTGACGGACGCCGACTCCTCGGCAATCAGCCTGATGCTGGAGTGGACCCGGCGCATGCACGGCAGCAACCGCCAGATCTTCTTTGCCAACCTCGGCGAAAGCCTGGTGAGCATTGCCAATCTCTACGGGGTCGCGGACCTGATTCCTGTTGCGGCTGAATAGCCGCCGATCCGGAAAAAAACACTCCACAACGTCGCTGTGGTCCCAGCCATCGAGATACGCGGCGTCTCCAAGACCTACGGAAGCGTGCGCGCGCTTTGTGACATCGACCTGGAAATTCCTCAGGGCGAGTTCTTCGCGCTGCTCGGACCCAACGGCGCCGGCAAGACCACGCTGATCAGCATGCTGGCCGGGCTGGCGCGCGCCAACGCGGGTTCGCTCAAGGTGATGGGCCACGATGTGGTGGCCGATTACCGGCAGGCGCGGCGTGCGCTCGGCGTGGTGCCGCAGGAGCTGGTGTTCGACCCGTTCTTCACGGTACGCGAGAGCTTGCGTTTCCAGTCCGGATATTTCGGTTTGCGCCGCAATGACGACTGGATCGACGAAGTGATGGCGCGCCTGGACCTCACCGACCGTGCCGACTTCAACATGCGCGCGCTATCCGGCGGGATGAAACGGCGGGTGCTGGTGGCGCAGGCGCTGGTGCACAAGCCGCCGGTAATCATTCTCGACGAACCGACCGCCGGCGTGGATGTCGAGCTGCGCCAGGGCCTGTGGCAATTCGTCCGCCAGCTCAACGGCGACGGCCATACCATCGTGCTGACCACGCACTATCTGGAAGAGGCCGAGTCGTTGTGCAGCCGCGTCGGCATGCTCAAGCAGGGCAGGCTGGTCGCGCTGGATTCCACGCACAACCTCCTCAGGGGGTTCTCGGGTATTCACCTGCGGCTTCGGCTTGCCAACGGTGCGCTGCCCGGGAGTTTGCGGCCGATGCTGGCGGCCGCCCAGGTGAGCGGCGAGTACATACTGGCACTGCATGATTACGCCGATGTCGAAGGCCTGCTGCGGACCATCCGCGACAACGGGCTCGAGGTGGCGGCCATGGAACTGGAGCAGCCCGACCTGGAAGAAGTCTTCGTCGCCATCATGCGCAGGGAGTGAGACGACGATGACCGGTTTCTCCACGCTGTTCTACAAGGAGATCCTGCGCTTCTGGAAGGTGAGCTTCCAGACCATCCTGGCGCCGGTGCTCACCGCGCTTCTGTACCTGCTGATCTTCTCGCACGTGCTGGAAGAGCATGTGCAGGTTTACCCGGGGGTGCGCTATGCCTCGTTTTTGATACCCGGCCTGGCGATGATGTCGCTGCTGCAGAATGCCTTTGCCAACAGCTCGTCGAGCCTGATCCAGTCCAAGATCACCGGCAATATCGTATTCATCCTGCTGCCGCCGTTGTCGCACCTCGAATTCTTCGGCGCCTACGTGCTGGCATCGGCGGTGCGGGGTGTGGTGGTCGGACTCGGCGTGTTCGTGATTACCGCGATGTTCGTCCCGGTGCCGGTCCTGAACCTGCTTTGGGTTGTCGCCTTTGCGCTGCTCGGGTCGGCGATCCTGGGTACGCTCGGCATCATCGCCGGCATCTGGGCCGACAAGTTCGATCAGCTTGCCGCATTCCAGAATTTCGTGATCATCCCGCTCACTTTCCTGTCGGGCGTGTTCTATTCGATCCACTCGCTGCCGCCGTTCTGGCAGCAGGTGTCGCACTTCAATCCTTTCTTCTACATGATCGACGGCTTTCGCTACGGCTTCTTCGGCGTATCCGACGTCTCGCCGTATCTCAGTCTCGCGATTGTGGGGGGCTCCCTTTTGGCCTTATCATTCGCCACCTTGTCGATGCTCAAACGCGGTTACAAGCTTCGCCACTGAGGAAGCCGTTGAAATGGTCACCCCCGAACAGGTCAGGTCTTACATTCAGGACAGCCTCGCGTGCGATCACGTCGAGGTGGCCGGCGACGGCCATCATTTCGAGGCGGTGATCGTGAGTCCGGAATTCCGCGGCAAGACGCGGGTGCAGCAACACCAGGTGGTCTACCGGGCGCTGGGGGATCGCATGCGCGAGGAAATACACGCGTTGTCGATGAAGACGCTGACGCCCGAGGATTGGGCTGCGCGATAGCCTTTCGACAGGTTCCCGTGGACAAGCTGATCATCCAGGGCGGCGTGCCGCTTACCGGGGAAGTGCGTATTTCCGGGGCTAAGAACGCGGCCCTGCCGATCCTGTGCGCCGCTATCCTGACGCCGGAAACGCTGCAGGTGCAGAATCTTCCCCATCTGCGCGACGTGACCACGACGCTGAATCTGCTGGCGCAAATGGGCGTCGAGATTTCGCTCGATGAGAAAATGGGCGTGGGCCTGACCGCGGCGAAGCTGCACAACCTGGCGGCGCCCTACGAGCTGGTCAAGACCATGCGCGCTTCGATCCTGGTACTGGGACCGATGGTCGCGCGTTTCGGCGAGGCCCGCGTGTCGCTGCCGGGCGGATGTGCCATCGGCCAGAGGCCGGTGGATCTGCACATCAAGGGGCTGCAGGCGATGGGTGCGCAGATCGAGATCGAACAGGGCTATATCCATGCCCGTGCCCGTCGGCTGAAAGCCGCGCGCATCGTGATGGAGCTGGTGACCGTGACCGGCACCGAGAACCTGATGATGGCGGCGACGCTGGCCGACGGTACCACCGTGATCGAGAACGCGGCCCGCGAGCCGGAGGTGGTGGATCTGGCGGAGTGCCTGAACGCGATGGGCGGGCGTATTTTCGGCGCCGGGTCCGACGTGATCACGGTCGAAGGCGTGGAGCGCCTCACGGGCGCGACCCACCGGGTAATGCCTGATCGCATCGAAACCGGCACGTTCCTGGTGGCTGCGGCGGCCAGCGGCGGCGAGATCAGGTTGAAGGGAACGCGCGCGGGAATTCTCGACTCGGTGCTGGGCAAGCTGCGCGAGGCCGGTGCGCACATCGAGCACGACCAGGACTGGATTGCCCTTTCCACCAACGGCAAGCTCAGGTCGGTGAGCCTGCGCACAGCGCCGTATCCGGCGTTCCCGACCGACATGCAGGCCCAGTTCATGGCGCTCAACGCCGTTGCCGAAGGGACGGCGGTGGTGACCGAGACCATTTTCGAGAACCGCTTCATGCATGTGCAGGAACTGCGGCGGCTCGGGGCAAAGATCGATGTGGAAGGAAACACCGCGGTGGTGCACGGCGTCGCGCAATTGCAGGGCGCCGGCGTGATGGCCACCGATTTGCGGGCCTCGGCGAGCCTGGTGCTGGCCGGGTTGGTGGCGCAGGGCGAAACCCGGGTGGACCGGGTGTACCACCTCGACCGCGGCTACGAATGTATCGAAGAAAAGTTGAGCCAGTTGGGCGCGCGCATCAAGCGCGCGCACTGAATGATCGGGTCGGTTTTTCCCGGATTCAAAGACCTGTCACATGAACATCAAGATCGCCCTGTCGAAGGGGCGCATTTTCGACGAAACGACGCCGTTGCTGAAAGCGGCGGGGATTGTCGCGTCCGAGGATCCGGAAACCTCGCGCAAGCTGATCATCGGCACCAGCCGGCCAGAAATCAGCATAATCATCGTGCGTGCTTCCGACGTGCCGACCTACGTTCAGTATGGCGCGGCCGATCTGGGCATCGCCGGCAAGGATGTGCTGCTCGAGCACGGGGGAACCGGGCTATACCAGCCGCTCGACCTGGGAATCGCAAAGTGCAAAATGATGGTGGCAGTGCAGAACGGCTTCGACTATGAGGGCGCGGTGCGCCGCGGCGCGCGGCTGCGGGTGGCCACCAAGTACCTGAAGACGGCACGCGAGCATTTCGCCGCCAAGGGCGTGCACGTTGACCTGATCAAGCTTTACGGCTCGATGGAATTGGCGCCGCTGGTGGGCCTGGCCGACGCGATCGTGGACCTGGTCTCCAGCGGCAACACGCTGCGCGCCAACAATCTCCAGGCGGTCGAGGAGATCATGCCGATCAGCGCCCGGCTGATCGTCAACCAGGCCGCACTCAAACTCAAGCGCCAGGCGATCCAGCCGATGCTGGATGCTTTCGCCGGGGCAGTGGCAAAGAGCGGAACATGATCGGGATTGCACGCCTGTCCACACGCGACGCCGACTTCGATACGAGGCTGGCCGGCTTGCTCGCATTCGAGAATACCCAGGACGAGCGCATCGAAGACACGGTGGCCGCGATTCTGCGCGAGGTCAAGGCACGCGGCGACGACGCGGTGCTCGAGTACACGCGCAAGTTCGATCAGCTCGACGCACGCTCGCTTGCGGAACTCGAAATCGGGAAGGCCGATCTGGAGCGCGCGCTCGCCGCGCTGCCGGGCGCGCGGCGCGATGCGCTCGAGCAGGCCGCGGCGCGTATCCGTGCCTACCACGAACGCCAGCCGCTGGCGTCCTGGCAATACACCGAGGCGGACGGCACGACGCTCGGACAGAAGGTCACGCCGCTCGATCGCGTCGGGGTGTACGTGCCGGGCGGCAAGGCGGCTTACCCGTCCACCGTGCTGATGAATACGCTGCCGGCCAAGGTGGCGGGCGTGAAGGAAATCATCATGGTGGTGCCCACGCCGCGCGGGGAGCGCAACGACCTGGTGCTTGCCGCCGCGTGCATCGCCGGCGTGGATCGCGTGTTCACCATCGGCGGCGCTCAGGCCGTGGCAGCGCTGGCTTACGGCACCCGGACCGTTCCCCAGGTGGACAAGATCGTCGGCCCGGGCAACGCCTACGTCGCGGCCGCGAAGCGGCGCGTGTTCGGCGTCGTTGGAATAGATATGGTGGCGGGCCCATCCGAGATCCTGGTGATCTGCGACGGCGGCACCGATCCGGACTGGGTGGCGATGGACCTGTTCTCGCAGGCCGAGCACGATGAGATGGCGCAGGCAATTCTGCTTTGCCCGGAGCGCGCATTCATCGACAAGGTGGCGGCGAGCATCGAGCGGCAGATGAAGGACATGCCGCGCGCCGGCGTGATTACCGCTGCGCTCGAGGGACGCGGCGCGCTGATCGAAACCCGCGATCTCGACGAGGCCTGCGAGATCGCCAATCGGATCGCCCCCGAGCACCTGGAGTTGTCGGTAGAAGAGCCGCAGCGCTGGGTCGAGAAAATCAGGCATGCCGGCGCGGTGTTCATGGGCCGTTATGCCTCGGAGGCGCTGGGAGACTACTGCGCGGGACCGAATCACGTACTGCCGACCGCGCGCAGCGCGCGTTTCTCCTCGCCGCTCGGGGTATACGACTTTCAGAAACGCACCAGCCTGATCCAGGTTTCCGCGGACGGCGCACGCAAGCTCGGTGCAATTGCCGCCGAGCTGGCGACCGGCGAGGGCCTGCCGGCACATGCGCGTGCCGCCCAGTTGCGATTGCGCAGATGAGCCGTTACTGGAGCGCCGTGGTCCACGGCCTGACGCCTTACGTGCCGGGCGAGCAGCCCAGGCTGCCCAACCTGGTGAAGCTCAACACCAACGAAAATCCGTACGGTCCCAGCCCGCGAGTGCTGGAGGCGCTGCGGGGCGAGGTGGCAGATTCGCTGCGCCTGTATCCCGATCCCACAAGCCAGAGACTGGTTCAGGCCGTAGCCGCCCGCCACGGGGTTGCTTCCAGTCAGGTCTTTGTCGGCAATGGCTCCGACGAAGTCCTTGCGCACACCTTCCAGGCGCTGCTCCGGCACGACCAGCCGGTGTTGTTTCCGGACGTCACTTACAGCTTCTACCCGGTGTTCTGCCGTTTGTACGGCATCGCTTATCGCGAGATTCCGCTGACGGATTCGCTCGAGATCGACGTCGATGACTATTTGCAGACGAGCAACGGCGGAATAGTGTTTCCCAATCCGAATGCGCCGACCGGGCGCCTGCTGGGTTTGTCCGAAATCGAGCGGCTCCTGCGGGGAAATACGGCGTCCGTAGTCGTGATCGACGAGGCTTACGTGGATTTCGGCGGGACATCCGCCGTGTCGCTGGTGCACCGCTACCCCCAGTTGCTGGTGACGCACACCTTGTCCAAATCCCGCTCGCTGGCGGGGCTGCGTGTGGGCTATGCGATCGGGCATCCGGAATTGATCGAGGCGCTGATCCGGGTCAAGGACAGTTTCAACTCCTATCCGATGGACCGCTTCGCCCAGGCCGGAGCCGTGGCGGCGTTGGAGGATCAGAATTATTTCGAAGCGGCCTGTCGCAAGGTGATCCATAGCCGCGAGCGCCTGGTTGCCGGACTTCAGGCGCTGGCCTTCGAGGTCCTGCCCTCCGCGGCAAACTTCGTCTTCGCCCGCCATCCGCGCTGGGAAGGCGCGGCGCTGACGGCCAGGCTGCGCGAGCGAGGCATTATCGTGCGGCATTTCCGCAATCCGGCCCGCATAGCCCCGTTCATGCGCATTACGGTGGGAACGGATGAGCACTGCGATGCGCTGCTCGGTGCGTTGCGCGGGATCTTTCTCGACGCGGGTGTCGCCTCGTCGGCCACGCCCTAATTGAGTTAGGATGAAGTAATTTTTGACGCCTATCGTATGCGCCAAGCCCAAGTCACCCGCAATACCCTGGAAACCCGGATCAGCGTCAAGCTCAATCTCGACGGCAGCGGCAATTCCAAGCTTGCCACCGGCATCGGGTTCTTCGATCACATGCTCAATCAGGTGGCGCGCCATGGCATGATCGACCTGGAGATTGAAGCCAAGGGCGACCTGCACATTGACGCCCACCACACCGTTGAGGATGTGGGCATCACGCTCGGCCAGGCATTCGCCAAGGCAATCGGCGACAAGAAAGGCGTGCGCCGCTATGGCCACGCCTACGTCCCGCTCGACGAAGCGTTGTCGCGGGTGGTGGTGGATCTTTCGGGCCGCCCCGGGCTCGAATACGCGGTCGAATACGCGCGCGGGCTGGTCGGCGAGTTCGACATCGACCTTGTCCATGAATTCTTCCAGGGCTTCGCCAACCACGCGCTGGTGACTTTGCACATCGACAACTTCAAGGGCAGGAACGCGCACCATCAGGCCGAGACCATCTTCAAGGCTTTCGGGCGCGCGTTGCGCATGGCGGCGGAAATGGATCCACGGGCGGCCGGCGCGTTGCCCTCGACCAAGGGGAGCCTCTGAGCGGTTTGGCGGATCGGGTTTCCGGCCGCATATGCGTCGGCAAGTACGGTTGAACACGAACCACGAGTCACGAACCACGCTTGTATGACCGATATTGCTGTCGTTGATTACGGAATGGGCAACCTGCGTTCGGTGGCGAAAGCCCTGGAGCATGTCGCCTCCGGCAAGGTCGTCACCGTGACCAGCGATCCGGCGGTGCTGCGCTCTGCGTCCAGGGTGGTGTTTCCGGGCCAGGGCGCGATGCCGGACTGCATGCGTGAGATGGACGCGCGCGGGTTGCGCGCGCCGTTGCTGGAGGCGGCGCGCAGCAAGCCGTTTCTGGGACTGTGCATCGGCTTGCAGATGTTGTTCGAGTCGAGCGAGGAGGGTGGCGTCGACGGATTGGGCATACTGCCCGGAAAAGTCGTTCGCTTCCCCGCCGAACGCATGGTGGGCGACCGCGGCGAGAAGCTCAAGGTGCCGCACATGGGCTGGAACCAGGTGTATCAGACCATGTCCCACCCGATGTGGGCGGGCATTCCCGATGGCAGCCGCTTCTATTTTGTGCACAGCTACTACGTGGATTCGCGGGAACAGGCTTTGGTGGCGGGTACCGCCCGTTATCCTTTCAGCTTTACCTGCGCCGTTGCGAGGAATAACATTTTCGCCGTGCAGTTCCACCCTGAAAAAAGCCAGTCTGCCGGCCTGCGCCTGTTGTCGAATTTCGTCTCCTGGGACGGAACGAGCCGCGCGTCCGGCCAAAGACGGGCGATTCCCACCGCGAGCGCCTAACCCCTTGTAAACCGTAAGGATCCCCTTGTCTGTCGTAACGGCCTCAACGGGCGCGCGCTGCTTGCGCCGCCTGCAGCGAGTGATATCCATACCATGCTGATCATTCCGGCGATTGACCTCAAGGACGGACACTGCGTCCGCCTGAAGCAAGGCTCGATGGCTGACGTCACGGTCTTTTCCGAGGATCCCGGCGCCATGGCGCGCCGCTGGCTGAAACTGGGAGCCCGGCGCCTGCACCTGGTGGACCTGAACGGCGCTTTTGCCGGCAAGCCCAGGAACGAAGAGGCCGTGAAGGCCGTCATCAAGGCTGTTGGTGCGGACATTCCGGTGCAACTGGGCGGCGGCATCCGCGACCTCGATACCATCGAGCGCTATCTCGACGACGGCATTGCTTACATCATCATCGGCACGGCCGCGGTGAAGACCCCGGGATTTCTGCACGATGCCTGTTACGCCTTTCCCGGCCACATCATGGTCGGACTCGATGCCAGAGACGGCAAAGTTGCGGTGGACGGCTGGTCGAAGGTGACCGGCCACGACGTGATCGACCTGGCCAAAAAATTTCAGGATTACGGCGTCGAGGCGATCATCCATACCGATATCGGCCGCGACGGCATGATGACCGGGGTAAACATCAAGGCGACGGTCGAGCTCGCGCGCGAATTGTCGGTCCCGGTGATCGCCAGCGGCGGGATCACCAACATCAAGGACGTGAAGGCGCTGTGCGAAGTCGAATCGGAAGGGATCATGGGCGCGATTACCGGCCGTGCAATTTACGAGGGCACGCTGGATTTCACCGAGGCACAGAAAGTCGCCGACAAGATGGCGGAGAAGACGGCCAAGGCGAAGGAGGGTGAGGCGTGAGGTGTGAGAGGTGAGGCGCGAGTTGCGGATATGCGGCGCCCGGTCCGGCCGCGGGCTCGATCCGCGCGACCTTCCTTGATTCGATTCACTTCGACCCGCCGCGATCCGGTCGCCTTTGCGCCGTGCTTCATCACCCTTTTTCCTCTTGCCTGACGCCTCACGCCTTACGCATATGGGCCTTGCCAAACGCATCATCCTCTGCCTCGACGTCACCGAAGGGCGCGTGGTCAAGGGTGTTAATTTCGTAAAGCTGCGTGACGCCGGCGACCCGGTGGAGATTGCCCGCAGGTACGACGAGCAGGGCGCCGACGAACTGACTTTCCTGGATATCACCGCGAGCTCGGACAATCGCGGGCTCATTCTCGGCATCGTCGAGCAGGTTGCGTCGCAGGTGTTCATCCCGCTCACGGTCGGCGGCGGCGTGCGCGAGGTCAATGATGTGCGCCGGCTGCTCAATGCCGGCGCCGACAAAGTCAGTATCAATACGGCGGCAGTGCAGAATCCGCGACTGGTGGAAGATGCGGCGGGACGCTTTGGTTCACAATGCATCGTGGTCGCGGTGGACGCCAAGCGTGTTCCGGACTCGAGTAGCTTGCGCTGGGAAGTGTTCACGCACGGCGGACGCCGCTCCACCGGCATGGATGCGGTCGAGTGGGGGAAAAAAATGCAGGCCGCAGGCGCGGGGGAGATCCTGCTTACCAGCATGGACCGGGACGGCACCAAAGCGGGATTCGATGTCGAGCTCACTTGCGCATTTTCCGAGGCCCTCGATATTCCGGTGATCGCCAGCGGCGGCGTTGGCAGCCTGCAGCATTTGGTGGACGGAATCGTTCTCGGCAAGGCCAATGCAGTGCTCGCCGCCAGCGTGTTCCACTACGGAGAATTCACGGTGCAGCAAGCCAAGGAGTACATGGCGCGACACGACATCGAGGTGCGGCTGTGAGCGACGCCTGGCTCGACGAAGTGGCCTGGGATGAGCATGGCCTGGTTCCCGCGATTGCGCAGGAGGCGGCCACCGGGAAGTTGTTGATGCTCGCGTGGATGAACCGGGAAGCGCTCGCCGAGACCGTGCGTTCGGGCCGGGCGGTATACTGGTCGCGCGCGCGAGACAAGCTCTGGCGCAAGGGCGAGGAATCCGGCCACGTCCAGCATGTCAGGGAAATCAGGCTCGACTGCGATGGCGACGTCGTGGTGCTCGAGGTGCAACAGGTCGGCGGCATCGCCTGCCACACCGGCCGCAGTCGCTGTTTCTTTCGCAGGCTCGACAACGGCGCATGGGTCATCACCGAGCCGGTGATCAGGGATCCGCAGGAAATCTACGAGTCGAAGCCATGATAGACGCCAACATCCTGCGCCGGCTTGCGGAAATCATCGAGAGCCGCAAGCAGGGCGATCCGGGTAACTCCTACGTCGCGAGCCTATTTGCAAAAGGCCACGACGCCGTTCTCAAGAAGGTCGGCGAGGAGGCGGCCGAGACGCTGCTCGCCGCGAAGGACGGTGATAAACTCCATATCGTTCGAGAAACCGCCGATCTGTGGTTTCACTGCCTGGTCATGCTTGCATGGCACGGCCTCGGGCCCGACGACGTGCTTGCCGAGCTGCGGCGCCGGGAAGGCATTTCCGGGATAGACGAGAAGTCATCCCGACCCAAGTAATCCGGCCAGCGGGCTGGATCGTTATCGAAGAACCTCCGGGGCAATCAATAAAAAAATGGCCGCCGAGAACTGCGTTTTCTGCAAGATCGTCAGGGGCGAGATCCCCAGCCGCAAGGTGTACGAGGACGACGAGATTCTGGCCTTTCACGACAACAACCCGGTGGCGCCGGTGCATTTCATGCTGGTCCCCAAGGAGCACGTGGCATCGCTCGCACAGGTCGAGGATCGGCACCAGCAGGTGCTGGGGAAGATGCTGCTGCTTGCGCACCGGCTGGCAAGCGAGCAGGGATCGCCGGACGGCTTCCGCACCATCGTCAATACCGGGCGGGTCGGACGGCAGGACGTGTTTCATGTGCACATGCATGTGCTCGGCGGCAGGGATCCGCTGCCTGGAATGATTCAGCGGTCAAAGTAAACATTTCGTATCGGGAGTGAAAAGATGGGTTCCTTCAGCATCTGGCATTGGCTAATCGTTCTTCTGGTGGTGCTGCTGATTTTCGGCACCAAGAAGCTTCGTAACATGGGTTCCGACCTTGGCGGCGCGGTGCGCGGCTTCAAGGAAGGGATGAAGAGCGCGGACGACGAGAAGACGACGGCCAGGATCGACAGCAGCAGCGCCGGTCAGACCATCGAAGGCGAAGTCAAAGACAAGACCAAGAGCTAGCCGGAGACGGCCGCTTCTTGGATTGAGTCATGTTCGACATCGGTTTTACCGAGATCTTCGTCATCGGGGTCGTTGCGCTGATCGTTATCGGCCCCGAGCGTCTGCCGCGCGTAGCGAAAACCGTGGGCCATCTGTTCGGCCGCATGCAGCGCTACGTTTCCGAGGTCAAGGCGGACATCAACCGTGAAATCGAACTCGACGAGCTGCGCAAGCTGCAGTCCACGATGCAGGATGCGGCGCGCTCCATCGAACAGTCAGTCGGTTCTCAGGTGAGCTTCATCGAATCCGAAGTCAAGCAGGCCGGGACCGAAGTCCAGAAGCAGGTGGAATCCGCGGTGGCTCCGATTTCCGGAATTCAGTTGATGCCGACCGCCACGCCGGCGAGCGGGAGCGAACCTTCTGCTGCCGAAGAACCGGCGCAGAAAGTACCTGTGCCCGAAGAGCCGGAGCCGCAGCTCGAACTGGGACTGGACAAGCCGGCCCCGGACGACAAGCGCGCCTGATTCCGCGGCGCGCGTCGAACCTCGCTTCAACAACGCAAACCCGCGGTCCACGATGATCGAGCCCGATTCCTTCATGTCGCACCTGGTCGAACTCAGGGACCGGCTGTTGCGGTGCGTGATCGCGCTCGCGCTGGTGTTCATTTGCCTGTTTCCGTGGGCGCGCGATATCTACTCCATGCTTGCCAAGCCCTTGCTCGCGTCTTTGCCTGCGGGCGGGCAACTGATCGCAACTGAAGTCACGGCGCCTTTTTTTGTGCCGATCAAGGTGACGATGATGGCCGCGCTGGTGATCGCGCTGCCCTACCTGCTTTATCAGATCTGGGCTTTCGTGGCGCCGGGGCTTTACGCACAAGAGAAAAAACTGGTAATGCCCTTGATCATTACCAGCACGGTGCTGTTTCTGTGCGGGATGGCGTTTGCGTATTTTCTGGTGTTTCCGATCGTATTCCACTTCATCATCTCGGTCGCGCCGGAAGGTGTGGCGGTTATGACCGACATCGGCAAGTACCTCGACTTCGTCCTCACCCTGTTTGTGGCCTTCGGTGTGACCTTCGAAGTGCCGGTGGCAGTGGTGATCCTGGTGCGGATGGGGATGGTAAGCGTCGCGAAACTGCGGGATATCCGTCCCTACGTCATCGTCGGCGCATTCGTCATCGGCGCCATTTTCACGCCGCCCGACATGGTGTCGCAGGTCATGCTTGCCGTGCCTTTGTGGGTGCTTTACGAGCTCGGGATTATCGTGGCGCAGTGGGTCGGAAAGTCCGCTGCCGCGGAAACCAGATCCGACCCGGCAGCCTGACCGGTCGCCGAGATACCGGGACAATTATTCGAGTTCGCCGCGGCGGCTGGGCTTCGGCCGTTTGCCGACGTTCACCTCGATCAGCATCTCGGCGCCGTTGCGAAGGATTTTCAGCGTCGCCTGCTTTCCCGGTTCGAGGGCGGCGATCAGATTGAGCATGGTGGTCGAGTCGACAACCGGGCTGGATTCCACCGCGACCAGAATGTCTCCGGGCTTGACGCCGGCACGATCAGCGGGCCCGCCGCGCAGCACGCCGGCGATGAGCGTGCCCTTGGTGCCGGAAAGCCGGAACGACTCGGCCAGTTCCGGCGAAATATCCTGGACCTCCACGCCGATCCAGCCGCGCGTCACCGATCCGGTTGCGACGATCTGCTGCATTACCTGTTTGGCGAGATCCGCCGGAATGGCGAAGCCGATCCCGAGCGAACCGCCGCTGCGCGAATAGATCGCGCTGTTGATACCGACCAGGTTGCCCGCCGAATCTACCAGCGCACCGCCTGAATTGCCGGGATTGATTGCAGCATCGGTTTGAATGAAATTCTCGAAGGTGCTGATACCCAGGTGACTGCGGCCGAGCGCGCTTACAATGCCCATGGTCACCGTCTGGCCGACACCGAAAGGGTTGCCGATCGCGAGCACCATGTCGCCGACCGAAAGTTTCTGTGGATTTCCGAAGGTGACTGCGGGAAGGTCGGCGATGTCGACTTTGAGCACGGCGAGGTCGGTTTCGGGATCGGTGCCGACGATTCTGGCCGGCGCCTTGCGGCCGTCAGCGAGCGCCAACTCGATCTCGTTTGCCGCCTCGATCACGTGATGGTTGGTCAGAATGTAGCCTTCCGGGCCGACGATCACGCCGGAACCGAGGCTGGAACTGTGCTGGGTGTCGCCGTCCAACTGGTCGCCGAAGAAGCGCCGGAATAGCGGATCGTCCATGAACGGGTGCCGTGGAACCTTCACTTCCTTGCTGGTGAAGATGTTCACTACCGAAGGCATGGCCTTCTTCGCCGCAGAGCTGAGCGAAGTCATGCTGGCACGATCCCCCGGCCCGTCTGCCGCCTCACGGACGGTAACAATGCCGCCGTTGCGGGCGCTCCACGAGACCAGATCGGGCCGCAAGGTGACGACGACGAACAATGCCGCCAGGCTGATCGTCACTGCCTGGGAGAATATGAGCCAAAACTTGCGCATGAAAGCAAACCTGGGACGTGGAGGAACGCAACGGCGGGCGCGGGCGTCCACGCATTATTCACCAAATGGTCTTGTCATAGAAGCGTCCTTAGGGAAGCTCTGATCAAGTTCCACATGCGCGACCGAGGCGATTCGGGTCGAGGGCAAGACGGCGAGGACGCCGTGTAGCCGTGCTTGCGGGAGCAGCCGTATAAGCGCTCCGTTTACAGTGGTTGACGCAG
>JBBPIT010000026.1:0-49601 GCA_038040175.1 Pseudomonadota bacterium
ATCGGCACCGAGTTGCTTGCGGCGTTGCGCTCGACCTCGATCATCGGCGACATCGGCAGATAGGCCGACAGCGCCATCAGGCCGGCCAGCCGCTTGGGCTGCCGCAACCCGACTTGCAGCGTCATCACCCCGCCTTGGGAGAATCCCGCCAGCACGATGCGGCTGGAAGGAATGCCGCGCGCGTTCTCGCGCGCGATCAGGTCCTCGATCAGCTTCTGCGATTCGCGCAGCCCGCGCTCGTCTTCCTTGGAGGCGAACTCCTGGTAGGCGATGTCGTACCAGGCGCGCATCACGAAGCCGCCGTTGATGGTGACCGGGCGCATCGGCGCGTGCGGAAACACGAAGCGGATTCCCAGCGGCGGAAGCTTCATCTCCTTCACAACCGGCACGAAGTCATTGCCGTCCGCGCCCAGGCCGTGCAGCCAGATCACCGCATGGCTCGGCTTAGGTTTGGTCTCGATCTCTATTGCTGGCAGCAGTTCACTCATGAAAAGAATCGTTCACCGCAAAGACGCAAAGGACGCGAAGGTAATCAAGAAAACAGAAGGATACCGAAATAAGCCAACACACCCGGCACGTTTGATTGTGTCGTTGTGCAACCGCATCTTTTTTTGCTTATCTCTGCATGTCTTTTTCTCTTTTGGGTTCGCACTCCTTCGCGTCCTTTGCGTCTTTGCGGTGAAAAGGTTTAGTTCTTCGGGCGCAGGGCGGATTTGGGACGGAATGCCTTGACCACGGTCTCGTCGGTCTCGATGTAAGGCCCGCCGATCAGGTCGATGCAGTAAGGCACCGCGGCGAAGATGCCGTGCACCTTTTGCTTGCCGTCCGCGTCTTTCAGGCCTTCCAGCGTTTCCTTGATGGATTTCGGCTGGCCCGGCAGGTTGATGATGAGCGTGCTCCCGCGGATGACGCCGACCTGCCGCGACAGGATCGCGGTGGGCACGAAGCTCAGGCTGATCTGGCGCATCTGCTCGCCGAACCCCGGCATTACCTTGTCCGCAACTGCCAGCGTCGCCTCCGGCGTCACGTCGCGCGGCGCCGGCCCGGTGCCGCCGGTAGTGAGCACCAGATGGCAACCTTCCTTGTCGCACAATTCCTTCAGCGTGGTTTCGATCACCGGCCGCTCGTCCGGGGTCAGCCGCGTGACGATCCGGCGCGGATTGAGCACAACGCGTCCCAGCCAGTCCTCGAGCGCCGGAATGCCTTCGTCCTTGTACACGCCTTTCGATGCCCGGTCGCTGATCGAAACCAGCCCGATGATCACTTGTTCGTTTTCGCTCATGTTTCCTCAAAACCTCGACGCAAAGATTCTTTTCAATACCTTCTCTTCAATACCCGCTCGACGGGTGCCCTTGAAGGGTGCGCAAAGAACGCAAAGAAATGCAATCGAGAAAAGAAAAGACGATTTACCGTGGTTTCGTGACACGCTATACGGGAATTTGCAAATTCAAAGAATCTCCACATAGCTTTCTTTGCGATCTTTCTTGTTTTTCCTCCGCGGCCTTTGCGTCAACGATCTTGTGTTCGAATGATTTCGCGGAGTTCCTGGAACAGTTCGCGGAAGCTCTTGGGCGGTTTCTTGGCCTCGGCTTCGCGCTTGACGTTGCGGATCAGCGCGCGCAGCCGCTGCGTGTCCGCGTGCGGAAACTGAACGACAAATTCGCCCAGCGCCAGGTCGTCCCCGATCAGCCGTGTTCGCCAGCGTTCGATCGAGTGCAGGCGCGCGGTCTCCGCGACCGAGGTGCCTTTCCAGACGTCGAGTTGCGAGCCGATGGCGTCGGCGTCGGCATCGCGCATCAGCCGGCCCAGGTACTGCATCTGGCGCCGCAGCGCGCCGAACTTGGAGATGCGCTTGGCTTCCAGTACCGCATCGAGAAGCCGGGTGGGGAGGTCGAGCTCGGCCAGCTTGTCCGTGCCCAAAGCGACCAGCTCTTCGCCGAGGTCCTGCAGCGCCTGCATCTCGCGCTTGCGTTGGGTCTTGCTGATCTGAAGTTCTTCTTCCATCGGAGAGTCGGGGCCGTCGCAACTGGTATCATAACGAAAATTCCATTCGCGGCGTGCCGCCCCGCTTGAAAGATGGCGGCACGCCGCGTTCATTTGTTCGTGCCACAACCGGAATCATCGTGCCCAGCACCGAATTCACCCACGAAACCGCCGCGCTCAAGCAGATTGCCAGCGACGTCCTCGAGTACGCTCGCGAACGCGGCGCCACTGCCGCCGAGACCGAGGCGAGCGAGGGCTTCGGGCAGGGCGTGACCGTGCGCCGCGGCGAGGTCGAGACCATCGAGTACAACCGCGACAAGGGCGTGGGCGTCTCGGTTTACATCGGCAAGCAGCGCGGCCACGCCAGCACGTCCGACTTTTCCACCAGGGCGCTGCGCGACACGGTCGATGCGGCGCTGTCTATCGCCCGGCTCACCGCTTCCGATGAGTTTTCCGGGCTCGCCGATGCCGACTTGCTCGCCACCGAGTTTCCCGATCTCGACCTGTATCACCCGTGGTCAATTTCGGTGGAGCAGGCAATCGAGCTGGCACGCTCGTGTGAGAGTGCCGCGTTCGCCGCGGATCGGCTGGTCAGCAACTCGGAAGGCGCCACGGTTTCGGTCCAGCAGTCGCATTTTGCCTACGGCAACTCCCACGGCTTTCTGGCGGGCTATCTCAGTTCCCGCCACAGCGTCATGTGCGCGGTGATCGCGGGCAAGGACGAGACCATGCAGCGTGACGACTGGTACACGACCGCGCGCTCGGCCGCCGATCTCGAACCGGCGGCCGACGTCGGCAGCCGCGCCGGAAAGCGTGCCGCGCGCCGCGTCGGGGCGCGCAAGGTCGCCACCGCGCGCGTGCCGGTGCTGTTCGAAGCGCCGATCGCATCGAGCCTGCTGGGGCATTTCGTCGCCGCCGTCAGCGGCGGCAGCCTGTACCGGAAGTCTTCGTTCCTGCTCGACAGCCTGGGGAAGCAGGTGTTTTCGCCGATCGTGAACATCCATGACCTGCCTCACGTGAGGAAAGGCCTCGCCAGCAGCCCATTCGACGACGAGGGTGTGGCGACCCGCGCCCGCGACGTCGTGAAGGGTGGCGTATTGCAGGGCTACTTTCTCGGCAGCTACTCGGCGCGCAAGCTGGGAATGAAGTCCACCGGAAATGCGGGTGGCAACCACAACCTGGTAATGGATTCGACCGGCGAGGAATTCGCCACCCTGCTGAAGCAGATGGGCACGGGTCTTCTGGTCACGGAAATGCTGGGGCAGGGGATCAACATGGTAACCGGGGACTACTCGCGCGGCGCGGCCGGATTCTGGATCGAGAATGGCGAGATAGCCTATCCTGTGCAGGAGGTCACGGTCGCCGGCAATCTCAAGGACATGTTCAGGAACATCGTCGCAATCGGCACCGACGTGATGGTGCGCGGCTCGCGCCAGACCGGCTCGGTGCTGGTCGAGGGAATGACGGTGGCGGGGGAATGACCGCCGTGGTACGTGACACGTAGTTCGTGACACGTGATGCGTCCGCCCGATACGAACCACGAAACACGAGCCACGAATCACGACGATCGCAGGTACCAGATGATCACACGTAAGCAAAATCTCCTGTATCTGCTGGCGATCCTTGCACTCTCTCTTGTCGCTTGCAGCGACGCGCCGCCGCTGCCGCGGCTTGGCGCGGAAGACGTCGTGCTCGCTTTCGGCGACAGCATCACCTACGGGACCGGCGCGCGCCCCGAAGAGAGTTACCCGGAAGTGCTGGCCCAGTTGATCGGCCGCCGCGTGGTCGGCGCCGGCGTTCCCGGGGACGTCACCGCGAACGGCCTGCAGCGCCTGCCGGAGGTGCTCGACGAGGTGAAGCCGAAGATCCTGCTTCTTTGCCTGGGCGGCAACGACATGTTGCGCAAGGTCGAGCCGGTGGCCATAGAGTCCAACCTGCGGATGATGGTGCGCATGGCCAGGGATCGCGGCATCGCCGTCGTGCTGATCGCCGCGCCCAAACCGGCGCTGTTCGGCGGCAACGCCGCGTTCTACCAAGCCATCGCCAGGGAAAACGATCTGCCTCTGGAGGGCGACATCCTCAAGGACATCCTGTTCGACAACGAATTCAAGGCCGATCCGATCCACCCGAATGCCAAGGGCTACCGGCGCATGGCGGAAGCGATCGCCGGGTTGCTGCGGCGGGCGGGCGCGGTTTAGGGAAGCTCTGATCAAGTTCCACTACGCCGATGAAATAGCTCATGCTCGTCCCCGCGGGGACAGCATTGCTGCTCGTGCACAACACCGCGGTGCGCCGCGCATCGGTGTTGTGGAGCGTCCAAACCTACACCAACCGCTTCGTCGAAAACGCGCTTCAGGAATACAGATGATCAAGGCCCTGGAACTCGACGGCGTAACCTGTACGTTTCCGGCCCGCGCCGGCAATGCCGCCGCGTACACCGCCATTGCCGGCGTGGACCTGCGCGTCGGCGAAGGCGAGTTCGTCGCGGTGGTCGGCCCGACCGGCTGCGGGAAATCCACGCTGCTTAACGTCGCCGCCGGGTTGCTGAAACCGACCGGCGGGTCCGTTACTGTCTTCGGCAAATCTCTTTCCGGCATCAACCGCAGGTCCGGCTATCTGTTCCAGACCGATGCGCTGATGCCCTGGCGCAGCGCGCTCGATAACGTGACGGCGGGACTCGAGTTCCGCGGCGTCGGCGGGCAAGAGGCGCGGGAGCGGGCGGCCGACTGGTTGAAACGTGTCGGGCTGGCTGCGCACGCGCACAAGTATCCGCACGAACTCTCCGGCGGGATGAAAAAACGGGTGGCCCTGGCGCAGACGCTGATCCTCGATCCGAAAATCCTGCTGATGGACGAGCCATTCTCCGCGCTCGACGTGCAGACGCGCAGCTTGATGGGAAACGAGCTGCTGGCGCTCTGGTCGCAGGACCGCAAGTCGGTGGTTTTCGTCACCCACGACCTCGAGGAAGCCATCGCGCTTTCCGACCGCGTGGTGGTGATGTCGGCGGGTCCGGCGAGCCGTCAGATCGGTAAGTTTCCGATCGACCTGCCGAGGCCGCGCGACGTTTCCGAGATCCGCCTGACGCCGCACTTCGTCGAGTTGCACACGCTGATCTGGAGTGCGCTCAGGGACGAAGTGCAGAAGGCCTACGCCCATGCGATGGAATGAAACCACCGCTAACGGGTTCGCGCGCCCCGGGGTGAGGTGGGTATGAATAGAAGCGTACTCGCGGTGATGCAGGTAGGCCTGTTGCTGGCGCTGTTTGCGCTCTGGCACGTGCTCGTAAAAACGGAAGTCCTGGCGGCTTTCTTTTTCGGCGAGCCGCTGATCGTCCTGCAGCGCGTCTGGGACTGGTTCGCCACCGGGAAAATCTTCCCGCACTTGGGCATCACGCTGCTCGAGACCGTGCTGGCGTTTGCGATCGGCACCGCACTCGGGCTTGTTTTCGGCCTGTGGCTGGCGCTGTCCGACCTGGCGTCGAAGCTGCTCGACCCCTACATCACCGCGCTCAACTCGATGCCGAGGGTGATCCTGGCGCCCATCTTCGCGGTGTGGTTCGGGCTGGGAATCTGGTCGAAAGTAGTGCTCGGCGTGACGCTGGTGTTCTTCATCGTGTTCTTCAGCGTCTATCACGGCGTGCGCGAAGTCAGCCCCACGGTGCTGGCCAATGCACGGATGTTGGGCGCTTCGGGCCGGCAACTGCTCCGTCACGTGTATCTGCCGAGCGCGACCGCCTGGGTGTTCTCAAGCCTGCACGCGTCGGTGGGAATGGCTTTCGTCGGCGCGGTGGTGGGCGAGTATCTCGGTTCGGCGAAGGGCGTCGGCTACCTGATCCTGCAGGCCGAGGGCGTGTTCGACATCAACACCGTGTTCGCCGGCGTGCTGGTGCTCACCGCCTGCGCGCTGGTGCTCGATCGCATCGTCACGCTTGCCGAGCGGCGCCTGCTGCGCTGGCGCCCCGGCAACGTCTCTGCCGCTTCCTGACCCACGGCGAAAACCAGCACCATTCGACCAGCAACAACGACACGCAATGGAATTTTCCAATCACGCCATCCTGATCGCTGCGCTGCTGGTGCTGCTGAGCATCGTGGTGAGCAGCCTCTCGGCCCGTACCGGCGCGCCGCTGCTGCTGGTTTTCCTGGGCGTGGGGATGCTCGCCGGCGAGGAAGGGCCTGGCCACATCCTCTTCAGCGATTACCAGACTGCGTATTTGGTCGGCACCATGGCGCTCGCCGTCATCCTGTTCGACGGTGGCATGCGCACCCATACCGACACCTTCCGAGTCGGTCTGTGGCCGGCGGTGTCGCTCGCCACCGTCGGGGTGATCCTGACTGCCGGCATCGTCGGCCTGACCGCGGCGTGGCTCCTCGAACTCGACCTCATGCAGGGGCTGTTGATCGGCGCCATCATCGGCTCGACCGATGCCGCCGCGGTATTCTCGGTGCTGAGTTCGCAAGGCATGCGGCTCAAGCAGCGGGTCGGCGCCACGCTCGAGATCGAATCGGGCTGCAACGATCCGATGGCGGTGTTCCTGACGCTGGTTTTCATCGAGGTCGTGCGCGCCGGCGATCACTCGCTGGGCTGGTCGATGCTGTGGGAATTCGTCTGGCAGTTCGGGCTCGGCGGGCTGGCCGGAGTAGTCGGCGGTCGCGTACTGGTCTGGCTGCTCAATCGCGTTAGCCTCAGCAGCGGGCTCTATCCGTTGCTGGCGATGGCGGGGGGCCTGGTGATCTACGGCACCACCACCGTGTGGGGCGGTAGCGGTTTCCTGGCGATCTACCTGGCGGGACTGATCCTCGGCAACGCCCGGGTCAAATCGCAGGGCACCATCCTGAAGGTGCACGACGGCCTGGCGTGGCTGTCGCAGATTAGCCTGTTCCTGATGCTGGGCCTGCTGGTCACGCCCTCCGCGCTGATCCCCACTGCGGTGGATGCGCTGCTTGTCGCGATCGTGCTGATGGTGGTGGCGCGGCCGATTGCGGTCTGGCTGTCGCTGCTGCCGTTCAGCTTCCCCAAGCGCGAGCAGATCTTTATCGCCTGGGTGGGATTGCGCGGCGCGGTGCCGATCGTGCTGGCGCTGTTCCCGGCGCTCGCCGGGCTGCCGGAATCCGCGGTCTATTTCAACGTTGCCTTCTTCGTGGTGCTGACTTCGCTGGCGGTGCAGGGCTGGACCGTCGCGCCGCTGGCGCAGGCGCTGCGTCTGAAACTACCGCAGGAGCACGCGCCCTACTATTCGGAATTCGTCGAGGTCCCGGGACAGGCGAGCCTGCGGTTGCTCGGCTACCGGGTCACCGAGCTGAGCGAGGCGATCGGCCGCAGCGTGAACCAGTTGCCGCTGCCACCCGGTGTGCGGATCGTCACCGCCTTTCGCGACGGCAAGGCGCTGGATTCGATCGGCAACATGGAAATCGCCGCCGGCGACCTGCTCTACGTCATCACCACCGACGAACACATGGCGCTGCTCGACCACTTGTTCGTCCCGGCGGACGATGCGGAAGAATCCGAGCAGCAGCGCGTCTTCGGTACATTCACGCTGGACGGCGATGCGCCGCTCGGCGAGGTCGCGGAAATCTACGGCGTCGAGTTTCCGGAGCGGGCGAAGTCGCAGACGCTTTCCCGGTACATCGACCGGCAGTTCCACCGCCGGCCTGTAGTTGGCGACTTCGTCCGTATCGGCGGGATGAACCTGGTTGTGCGCGAATTGCGTGACGGCCGTATCACCAAGGTCGGTATCGTCGTCCGCAACCGCTAGCGCGGGAGAGGTAAACTCTCCTCATGGCGGGAACTCGACACCGATAAGCTCGCCATCGAGGAGACAGAGAGGGCGGTATGAGGTTCGAAGCGATCGGATTGATCCAGGACGAGCATCGTTCGCTCTCGGCGGTCATCCAGGCGGCCGAGTTCCTGGTACGCAAATACATCCGCGAAAGCAAGGCGCCAGACTTCAAGCTGCTGCACGCGATGCTGTATTACGTGCGCGAGTTCCCGGAGCGCCGTCATCACCCGAAGGAAGACAAGGTGCTGTTCGCGAAACTGAAGGCGCGCACCTCGGAGGCCGACGCAGTGATCGCCGATCTCGAGCAGGAGCACGCGCGCGGTGGGCAGATGCTGTATGCGCTGACCGTGGCGCTCAGCAACTGGGAAGCCGGCGCCGCGCAAGGAGCGAAGGAATTCGAGGCCGAGCTGAACCGGTTCGCCGACTTCTACTGGCGGCACATGGAAAAGGAAGAGAAGCACATCCTGCCGGTGGCCGAGCGGATCTTCACCGATCAGGACTGGCAGGAAGTCGAATCGGCGTTCGCGGCGAACGCCGACCCGATGCTCGGCAAGCATACCGGCGACGAATTCCGCGAACTGTTTTCCCGGATCGTGCGCCTGACGCCGGCGCCGATGGGGCTCGGCGATGCCGACGCCTGAAGTACGCTGCGCGAAAAGAGTGGCACCAACTACTTAAAGCGCTCATCACGGAGGACGCAGAGGACGCAGAGGAAAATCACCTCACCCCCCGCCCTCTCCAGCAAGCTAGAGAGGGTGCCGAAAAACTACACGACCGTGGATCAGCGCGTTTCCATCACCCTCTCCACCCGATTGTGGGGGGGAGAGGGATGGGGTGAGGGGGGTGTCCTCCGCGTCCTCCGCGGTGAGAGTTGCGTTCTTCAGTAAGTGCCAAGCCAGCGGCGGCGAGGGCTCGCGGCAGCGCGGTCGTCGTTGACGGTAAGCACGCAGGTATCGGCGGGCGGCGCGGCAAGCGAGACGTTCAGCACCAGCAGTTCGTCGCGGCGGAAGGCGTGTACCTGCACGGTTTCACCTGGCCGGTGACTGCCGAGCCGGCCTTCGAAGTTTTTCGGTGTGACCCGCAATTCATCGAGCGCGACGATCGTATCACCCGCCGCGAGCCCCGCCTTCTGCGCGGCACCGCCGTCGAGAACATGGGTGATCTTCAGGTCGCCGCAGTTGTCCGTGGTGCGGATGCCGAAGTCCACCCGCTGCGCCAGCGCCTTTTCCGGTTTCGACGCACGCTTGCCGCCTTTATCCGCGGATGATTCGGCGCGGCGAATCTCAATGTCTATCCCGACGCCCGTCAGCAGCTTTTCCAACGGCAGTTCGCCGGTGGCGCGCAGGGCCTGGTCGAAGAAGCGCTTGAGCTTTAGCCCGGTCACTTCTTCGGCCAGGCGTTCGATCCCGTTCTCCTCGACCCCGATGCCTTTCAGGCCGTGGCGTTTCCATAGCGCGCGCATCACGTGGTCGAGCGACTTTCTTCCGCCGGTCTGCTGGCGAATCAACAGATCCAGGGACAGCGCAACCAGGCTGCCTTTGACGTAGTAGCTAACCACCGCGTTCGGTGTGTTTCCGTCCTGCCGGTAGTACTTGATCCACGCGTCGAACGACGACTCCGTCACCGTCTGCTTCCTGCGGCCGCTACCGCGCAGTACCGAGGTGATGCTCTTCGCCACGGATTCCAGGTAAGCGTCTCGCGAGATCAGTCCCGAGCGCACCAGGAACAGGTCGTCGTAATAGGAGGTGATGCCCTCGAACGCCCACAACAGCGTCGTGTAGTTCTCGCTGTCTAGGTCGTAGGGGGTGAAGGCGGCGGGCTTGATGCGCTTCACGTTCCAGGTGTGGAAGTACTCGTGCGAGCACAGCCCGAGGAACGTGCGGTAGCCGTTTGTGACTTCTTCGACGCCTTTCTGCGGCAACTCATCGCGCGAGCAGAGCAGGGCGGTGGAGGCACGGTGCTCCAGACCGCCGTAGCCATCGCCGAGCGCGGTGACGAGGAACACGTAGCGCTCCATCGGCGCCGGTTCGCCGAAGAAACGGATCTGAGTTTCGCACAGGGTCTTGAGGTCCCGGCACAGCCGGGCCATGTCCGCGCGGTGCCGGCCGGTGATCGCGATGTCGTGCGGCACGCCGCAGGCCTTGAAAGTGCCGAGCGTGAACGTGCCGATCTCCACCGGATGATCGATCAGCTCGTCGTAGTTGTCGGCGCGGTAGGTGCCGAAGCCGTACGGCTTGGCGCCTTTGCGGTTCATCGCAGTGGCTATGCGCCAGTTGCGGTAGCGCGCGCCTTTCGGCGGTAGGATCTCGATTTCGCAGGGATCGTCCTCGCGGCCTTCGACTTTCAGAAACACCGACGGCCCGTTGAAGAAGGCATGCGTGGTGTCGAGGTGCGCGCCGCGCACCGACAGGTCCCATGCATAGACTTCCATCGTCACTGTCACCGGTCCATCGGTCGGTGCGACCTGCCAGGTGTTTTTGTCCAGCTTGGCGATCTCCAGCATCCGGCGTCCGCTCTGTGCCCGAATGCGCACGACGTTCTTGGCGAACTCGCGGATCAGGTAGCTTCCAGGTATCCAGGTCGGCAGCGAGACCTTCTGCCTGGCGGGGTCGGGGTCGTCGACCGTGCACCGGACTTCGAACAGGTGGGCTTCGGGGTGGGACGGGAATATCTCGTAGCGGATCGGGGTAGGCATTTATGGAGTCGGGGTTATCGGGTCCAAGGCGGCTTTATGGCGGGGAAGGCGGGGTTTCGTCAAGATTCGGTTGTCCCTGTGCGGCAGGCCTCGAATCCGTTCAATTGACCTGCCAAATTCTTGTATATACAATTCGTCCATGCGTTTCACGTGGGACGAACGGAAACGAAAGACCAATCTCCCGGGCTACTCGACATGAAGAAATCTTCTTCCTCAAGAATCTCTAGGACAGACTGGTCGCGCGTTCGTGCAATGAAGGATCGCGACATCAAGATCACGCCCGAACATCCTGAGTTCAATCTCAAGCACGCCGTCCGCGCGATTGTTCGAAAAGGGCTGAAACCCGTACCGGCCAAGAAAGCGGTCTCGTTGCGAGTGGACGAGGATGTGCTCGACTGGTTCAAGGCTCAAGGCCCCGGGTATCAGACGCGCATAAATGCAGTACTGAAGGCGTTCAGAGATGCCTCGAATTGAACGCGGCTACGGTGAAAGGCGCACACGCTGTTCCAATATGAGCCCATCGATTGGCGTTCGAACTCAGGTAAGAGCCGTGCGCTTGGCTCTTGGGGAGTTGAAGAAATGAAGGAAAGTGCCAAATACGCAAAAATTGTCGAGTGGTCGGAAGAAGACCAGTGTTATGTCGGAAGCGCCCCCGGCTTGGTCCTGGGAGGGTGTCACGGCGACGATGAAAAAGAGGTCTTCGATGAACTCTGCAGAATCGTCGAAGAAGCAATCGTAATTTATCGGCGGGATGGCAAGCCGCTGCCTCCGCCGACCTCGGGCCGGGATTTCGCCAACAAGTTGCAGGCCGCGGCATGAGGGGCGAGCAGGGCGAGGGGTCAAGTCTTGAAATATAAGAAACTGATATTTCAAGACTCGACCATTGCTTACGCTCGCTTAACTGACCGATCTGGCCGCTCTGGCGCGCATCGCAAGCATGACAGCAAGGAAGCCGTAGGCTCGATCTTTCAACATTTAAGTCGCCGCAAGTTTTCCGAGTGATTTCGCGAACGCGAGTCTTGACTCTGACGTCATTGGCGATGATCGCATTCGCCGGCAATTCGCTGCTTTGCCGCATGGCACTGAAGCACACGGCGATCGACCCGGCCACCTTCACATCGATCCGCATGCTCTCCGGTGCGATTGCGCTCTGGTTCATCGTAAGCATGCGCACCGGCAGTCGCGTGCCAAGAGGGAGCTGGCCCTCCGCGCTTGCTCTCTTTGCTTACGCGGCGGCCTTTTCGTTTGCCTATGTCGATCTGTCCGCGGGTATGGGTGCATTGCTGCTGTTCGGCGCGGTGCAGGCCACCATGATTCTGTTCGGACTGTGGAAAGGCGAGCGCCTGACCGGATGGCAGGGCATTGGTCTTGCGGCGGCCCTCGGTGGGCTGGTCGCCCTGTTGCTGCCGGGACTGTCCGCGCCGCCTCTGGGCAGCGCGATATTGATGGCGGGCGCCGGCGTGGCGTGGGGCGTGTATTCGCTGCGCGGCAAGGGTGCAGGCGATCCTCTGGCAACGACGGCAGGCAATTTCCTGCGGGCCGTGCCTTTCGCCGTAGGACTAAGCTTGTTGCTTCTTTCCCTGGCGCGCGCGGACGTCCAGGGAGTGGCGTACGCGATGGCCTCCGGGGCGCTGACCTCGGGAGTCGGTTACGCGATCTGGTACGCAGCCTTGCGCGGCCTTACAGCCACCAGCGCGGCGACGGTGCAACTGAGCGTGCCGGTCATTGCCGCTATCGGCGGCGTCGTGTTGCTCGGTGAGCCGATCACGTTGCGTCTGCTAGGCGCATCCGCCGCCATACTGGGTGGCATCGCGCTGGTGATAGCCAGACCGAAACCTGTCAACTGAGCACCGCGAGTATCCTGATCCGGGTTACTCTTGATGTAAGTAATGGGGAGCTGGCTTGGCCACTTCGAGCGAATGCGAGTGGGGTCTACCGTCTGAATTATAAGTAACTAATATTTCAGAGCCCGACCTTCTTTCACGTGCGATTTGAACGGGGGAGCCAACGCGATCATCTCAGGATCGTCCCGTGAGTTCCCATTGAGAAAGTGGATCAGCTTTGCATGTCTGAAAGAACAAGGGAGGTCAGCCATGAAGATGCGCATGAAAATTGGCCGATTGTGCGTGTGCCTGCTTGCCATGGGGGTTTGCGCGGATCTGCACGCAATGATGGAGGCGGATAAATTCATTGGCGCGTGGCGGCTGGTTTCCGCGGAGTTCCGCGCCGAGGACGGGGCCATCGCCGAATCACCGTATGGTCCCGAACCGCAGGGCCTGCTGATGTATGACGCGCAGGGCAGCATGTCCGCGCAATTGGCGCAGAAAGGTCGCACGCCCTTCGCGATCGCCGATCGGATGGCGGGCACGGCCGATGAAATCAAAGCGGCATTCGAGAGCTATCAAGCCTACTATGGACGCTACAAAATCGACGAACGCGAGCACGTCGTCACGCATACGGTGACGCAATCGCTACTGCCCAACTGGGTAGGGACAGAGCAGCGCCGCCAATACAAGTTCAAGGACGGCAAGCTCATCCTGCGCACACCGCCCATCCTCATCGGCGGGAGGCGCCTGACCGGCGAACTGGTGTGGGAAAAAATCAGGCTGGGCAAAGAGTGAGCAACGAACGTACGAAGGGGTCACGTACGAAGGGTTACGTCTCTACCGCGAATCGGGTCGGGCCAGCGCAAAGCTTTGATCCGATGATGCAACAACGCAGAAAGGCGGCGTTCTTGGCACTTGGCGCCGCATTTTCGATGGAAGAAAGCTCGCTCTAAACATGCAAGTCGAAGACCAGCCAAAATTAAACGCAACCACCAAGAAAAATGGTCAGTCTCGATTATTTGTACGGCAGTTCTCTATTGAACTGGTAAGTGAAGTCTGACCCTATTTCAATTCCTATTTCTATTCGCAGCCCGCGCCCGGAAGCCCTGCGTCCCGGTCGATCAATTGACGCAAATCTTTCGACTGTGTAGGCTGCTTTGCCCCGGGGCGAAAGCCTCGGCGATCAATAAGATAGATAAATCACCGGAGGAGGAGGAGACCATGTTCACCCGTGTTAGCACGGCACGCGCCATCGCAAGCATTTCTCTCGTTTTTGCATCGTTCCTCGCTGCCCAGTGCTGGGCCGTGGACACCAAGGAAGGATACTTCACCACCAACGACGGCTACCGTCTGCACTACATCGAGGCCGGCTCCGGCAAGCCGCTGGTCATGATTCCCGGCTGGTCGCAGACGGCTGCACAGTTCAAGCACCAGATCGAGGGCCTGAGTGACCGGTATCGTGTGATCGCCCTGGATATGCGGGGGCACGGCGAATCCGAGAAACCGACTCACGGATATCGAATTCACCGTCTTTCAAAGGACGTAAACGAGTTCCTGGTTGCCAATAATCTGAGCAACGTGACGCTAGCCGGTCATTCGATGGGTTGCTCGGTGATCTGGGGCTATTGGGAGCTGTTCGGAAAGGAACGCATCTCCAAGATCATACTGATCGATCAAATGCCGATGATTTCCATCAATCCGATCTGGAGCGAACAGGAAACAATCGACGCCGGCGCCATTCTCGACAAGGATGCTCTTTGGAATATTCCCAACGCACTTGCCGGTCCCGAAGGTTTAAAGACCACCGAGGGCTTTATCAGTGGCATGTTCACCAAGGCCTATCCGAAAGAGATGGTGGACTGGGTGATCAAGCAGAACCTCAAGCTCCCCCGCCCCTATGCGGCGCGAATGCTGTTCGACCATGCCACCAACGACTGGCGCGACATGCTGCCCACGATTGACATTCCGGCGCTCATCGTAGGCGGCAAGACGAGCCTCGTCGGATGGCGCTCGCAGCAGTGGATAGGAACGCAGATTCCCAACTCGCGCGTGGAAATCTTCGAGGAAGACGAAGGCGGCAATCACTTCATGTTCATGGAGAACCCGGAGAAGTTTAATCGGCTGGTGAGGGAATTCATGGGGTGAAATTGGACGGGTCCGGCTCTTGGGGGCATCCTCACGGGCCGGACCGCGCAATGCCTTTGCAATATACAAAGATACAGACCAGACCCCTCAATCCCGTGCAGCGGTGTTCCCGACGGCTGAAGCAGTAAATGACGCGCTTCGCGGATTGGTGCAGGTCGCGAAGAAGACTTCCCGTCTGGCTACACGTAACTCGAAGAAAAAGGCGAAAAATGGGGTCAGTCTCGATTATTTGTACGGCAGTTCTCTTTTGAAGTGGTAAGTGGAGTCTGACCCGATTTCTACTATTTCTACTATTGCCGTTGCGTCCGCCCCCGGGAATGCCGATTTGCATTCCGCCGTTTTATGTACCCGGCGCGCCCGACAGGATGAATCTGGGCACTGGCATGCGACTATGTCATTCGGGTAGCCGGAGTGCTCCAGGTCCGCATGTTGCGTGTCGTCATTTCTGCAACGCAACTCTCACCAGCTACGAGCCATGAGTGTCACTTCCCGGCCAACGCTTTGCGGAAGCCGGCGTCCTGCAGCAGATGGTAAGTCGCATCAATCAACGAATCGCTCAGAGTCTCGTAGTAATTTTCCGCTTTGTACGAGCGTCCGAAACGGCTGACGGCCCCGCCGGTCGTGCCCGTCCACAGGACCTTGCCGGCCGGGTTGGTGAGGGTAAGCCGGAGCCGCACGTCGCCTTTGTAGGTCTCAGTCTCGTCCACGAAGAACTGTTTGATCTCCCCCTTGAGAATTGCAGTTCCGCCGCTGTCCACCACGTTGATGCCGGCCCCCGAAATGACCGACTTCATGTGGTCAGTGACGAAAGCCGAGACGTCGTCCGGCGTGGTGACCTTGCGCGGCGGCTGCTTCTCGCTGTTTTGGCCGATAAAGCCACGGTTCTCGCGGTTGTCGGCAAGGCGATCGACCTGTAGCTTGGCGTTCTCCAGATCCGTCAGGTCAACCGATCCCATCGAGCCCACGCTCGTGGTCGGCTTCCAGACCAGCGGGATGTTTTCAAGCTTGTCGCGCTTGGGCTCATTGGCCGCGGCCTTGTTCGACGGAGAATTGGAACTGGAAGCGGTGGGACCGGTGCCGGTAGTAGTGCAACCGACAAGAAATGCCAGCATGAAATACAGCCCCTTGTTCATGTTATTTACTCCCTGGTGAGTGAACTGCCCCTGAAGCCGCGCCCAACCGCCTTGGCCCCGGGCAGTTGCCATATGATAGCTGCCAACGGGACTTTGCGCCCCCAATTCGTCGTTCCGCGGACCGTCCCACCTGTTGGTGGAGTGGCAAGCGGAATGACAGAGAAGCGAGAGGGGAAAAATGGGGCCAGTCTGGGCTGTCCCGGGTTTTCCGGACAAGACAATCAAGCATCACCCGTCAAGCGAGGAGCCCGGAAAACGGTTTTGCTATTGCTGCTTGAGGAGTCGTTGGCGGTTCTTGTCGCGCAGAAACTCGACGATCTTCCAGATTTCTTCCGGCGTGAGCTGATCGGAAAACGGCGCCATGACGGTTCCCCGACGTCCCTTGGCGATGGTGTTGAAGATCATCGAATCGGTCGGCTTGTAAATCCATTCGTCATCGGTGAGATCGGGGCCGACCGCGCCTTCGGCTTCGTGACCGTGACAGGAATAGCATCCCGTTTTCAGGAACAGCCGTTTGCCCTCGGCCGCGGCGGCGGCATCGCCGGCGAACGGATTCTTGGGCTCGTCCTCGGCACGCGCGTGACCAAGTAGCAGCAATGCCAGCGCGAGCGCGCCGGCGTAGTGAAGCAAGTCAAAAGAACTACGCATATTGTTTTTCTCATGCTCAAAAAAGAAGCGGCGAACCTGCCGCCGCTTCTCACATCAACGATTGCTCTTATTCGTCGAACAAGCCAAACACCGTCACGTAACCGCCCTTGCGGCTGTCCTTGAGATGAGGCGCGCCGCCGCCACCGATGGTGGCCCAGCCGGTCCATCCGCCGAAGCCGGAAGGCACCGCGACGTACTGCTTGCCGTCGATGAAGTAAGTGACCGGGCTGCCGACGATGCCCGAGCCGGTCTGATACGACCACAGCTCGTGGCCGGTGTCCTGATCGTAGGCATTGAACTCACCCTCAGGCGTTCCAGCGAATACCAGGCCGCCGCCGGTGGTCAGCACGCCGCTCATGAAGGGGGAGGGCGCTTCCACGGTCCACTTCTTGTTGCCACTCCTGGCGTCGAACGCGACCAGTTGGCCATGTCCCTTGTTCCACTTGATGCTGCCGATGCCCCAATGAGGCTTGCCTTCTACGCGATCGCCCTTCGCGCTCTTGATGTCCGTGCAGATCTCGCGGCTGGGCACGAACACCATCTGCTTGGCTGGGCTATAGCTCATCGGATTCCACCACTTGCCGCCTTCCGAGGCGGGGCAGATGTCCTTCGCCTCGTAGGTGTAGCTCGGCACCTTGGCCGGATTGACGATAGGCCGGCCCTCGAGCGTGAACCCGGTTGCCCAGTTCACCTTGGAGATTTCCCTGCCGTAGACGAACTTGCCGTTGGTGCGATCGATGCTGTAGAGGAAGCCGTTGCGGTCGCCGTGCAGCCAGACCTTGCGCCCGCCGAGATCGGCGAGGATGTGTTCGTTCACGCCGTCGAAATCCCACACGTCGAAGGGCGTGTACTGGAAGTGGAACTTGATCGCGCCGGTGTCCGGGTCCAATGCCAGGGTGGAATTGGAGTAGAGGTTGTCGCCCTCGCGACCGACGCCATCCCAGTCGGGATTCGGGTTGCCGGTGCCCCAGTAGATGGTGTCGAGCGCCGGATCGTATGAACCCGTGATCCAGGCCGACGCACCACCGTACTTGAGATTGTCCGGATCGGAGCCCCAGGTGTCGGATCCCGGTTCGCCCGGCGCGGGAATCGTGTACCGGCGCCACACTTGTTGGCCCGTGTTGGCGTCGAGCGCTTCGATGAACAACCGCGTCGGGTATTCCGCTCCCGAAAGGCCGACGATCACCTTGCCCTTCACGACCAGCGGCGCCACGGTCATCGTGTAGGCGTTCTTGTAGTCGCCGAGGGCTACGTCCCACACCGGCTTGCCGGTCTTCATGTCGAGCGCAACGACGTGGGCATCGGGCGTGGCGACAAAGACCTTGTCCCCGTAGAGCGCAGCGCCACGATTGCCGATGTCGCAGCACATGTTCTTGCCGACGTCTTCCGGCAATTGATGGTTGTATTGCCAGATCATCGAGCCAGTCTTGGCGTTTACCGCGAAAGTGCGGCCGTGGGACGAAGTGACGTACATCACGCCGTTGTGGATCAGCGGCGTGGTGTTTTGCGCGTCGAGCACGCCGAAGGAAAACGACCACTTCGGAACCAGGCGCTTCACGTTCCTGGTGTTGACCTGGTTCAACGGGCTGAATCGAGTACTCATGTAATCGCGTCCGACCATGCGCCAGTTGTTGGATTCCTTGTGCGCGTTGAGCAGCATGTCGTCGGTGACGCCCTGCGCGAGCCCCTGATTCGCGGCCAGCGCGAGCGGAAGTGCTAACAGAGCTCCGGAAGCACGACGGAAAAGATCGTGCGCTATTCTGAACTTCATGATTTCTCCCCCCAATTTATTGTTCGGATCCAAAGAATAGAGACTGACTTGTGCAGCTCCGGCGTGACTCCCGATAGCGCAAGCGTGAGAAACCCGAATACTTCGCGTTGCTTGAAATGACACCGCACTCGAGGGTCGATCGCCGCGAGTATGGTACACCCGGCCGTGCACGAGGGACTATCCGGCGCGCGACAAAGTGGCGTGGCGCGGCCCACGTGGCTGCGGCGTGCGAACTCCAGTGATTGTGGCTACTGAAACCGAGATTCCGGATTTGCACGAATTCCTGGGGCGGATTGAGCCACGCCCGATAACGGCGGGTAGAATTTCCTCCAACTGCCTGTTCCCCATAACTCCCGGAGCACGCCATATCGTCGGTGTATTTGCTACTCCACCTTGATTCCGGACTGCTTGACGACCTTGGCCCAGCGCGGGATCTCGGTGCGGATGAACTGACCCAATGACTCGGGCGTGTCGGCGCGAATCTCGGTGCCCTGGTCCGCTAGTTGCGCTTTGATCGCCGGGGTGCCGAGGATGCGCCGGATCTCGGCGTTGAGCTTGAGAACGATTTCGCGCGGCGTGCCGCCCGGTGCCAACATTCCCTGCCATGATCCGGTCTCGAAGCCGGGCAGGCCGGACTCCGCCACCGTCGGAATCTCCGGTGCGGCGGCGACGCGCTTCGGGGAGGACACGGCGAGCGCCCGCATCCTGCCGCCCTTGACGTGCGGATAAACGGGAAGCATGCCGTTGAACAGCACGTCGGCATGGCCGGCGACCACGTCCGCCACCGCCTGCGAACCGCCCTTGTAGGGAACGTACGCCCATTGCACGCCGGTGCGCAGCGCAAACTCGACTCCGGCGAGGTGCGGTGCGCTCCCGACTCCCGCGGTCGCGAAATTGAGTTGGCCGGGCCGGGACTTTGCCAGCGCGATCAGTTCCTTCACGTTTTTCGCGGGCACCGACGGATGCACTCCGAGAACATGCGGCGAGTAGCTGATCAGGACCACCGGCGCGAAGTCGCTGGCTGGATCGAATGGCAGGGCAGGAAACACGCTCGGACTGATGGCCAGCGCGCCGACATCGGTGAGCAGCAAGGTGTAACCGTCGGCGGGAGACTTGGCTACCAGGTTCGCGCCGATATTGCCATTCGCGCCCGCCCGGTTTTCTACGATCACAGACTGGCCCCAGGCCTCGCTCAGTTTCTGTCCGATGGAGCGCGCCAGAATATCGGACGTGCCTCCCGGCGCGTTGGGCACGACGATGCGGATGGTCTTTGCGGGATACGCCTGCGCCAGCGCCGGATCGGCTTGCGCGTTTGCGCCGGCAGAAGCCAGCGCGAGCATTGCTGCGACGATCAATCTTGTCACTGGATATTCTTTCCGGCTATTAACGATTGCGTCTGCGTCACAGAGGCGCGCTCACAATTTGACGCGGCGGATCGTGGTGCCTTCTAGATCCAGCACGTAGTCTGCGCCGAACGCCATCGACGGTGTGTATGCACCCGGCGCAAGACGGCCCTCCAAGACTATCTGAGCGGCCTTGACGCCCGATTCCGCGGTCAGCGTGTAGCCTTCGCGCGTGCGCAGGCGCATTGCCACTTTGTGTCCGGCGCCATCCCAGGCTTCGCCGTAGACATACATCTCGTCGCGTGCGCGCTGGTCGTCGGTCGGGCCTTTGACGCGTCTGGCGATCTGCGCCTTAATAAAGGCCTGCATCGGTGCGAGCCCGAGGAGCCAGCGCATGAAGCCGGGCATTTTCATTTTCGCGATCTGCTTTTCCGGCACGCCGACGAGGACTTCGATGTTGGGAATCCCGGTCGAATAGTACGCGGTGGCGACGTCGCCCCAGGGAATGGTCACCGCGGTGGCCGAAAGATCTTCGGTGAACGCGATGGTTTCCACCTTGTAAGCGGCGGGGACCTTCACGATCCTGCCGTCCTTGCGGATCCTGCCGCCCTCGGGCAGGCCTTCGACCATGGTCTTGGCAGTACCGGGGCTGAGTTTGCCGTAACGTGACTTGAATGCGAGTTTGAGGTGGGTCGCGGTGGGCAGCTCGCGTTTGAGCATGGCCGCGAGGCAATCGGTGGGAACCACGTCGAAGCCGACGCCGGGAATGGCGACGATGCCGGCGCCCCTGATTTCCTGATTGCGCGAGTGGATATCTTCGAACACCGCGATTTCGCCGGTGATGTCGAGATAATGTGTCCCCGCGCGCAGGCACCCGGCGAGCATCGGCCTGCTGGTGGCGGAGAACGGACCCGCGCAGTGCAGCACCGCCGCGACGCCTTCGAGGTTTGCTGCGACCTTCGCCGGATCGGCGAGATCGAAGATGCGCGATTCGTAGCCAAGATCACGGGCAAGCGCCCGGATGTGTTCGGCGTCGCGGCCCGCGACGATGGGGCTGAGATGGCGATCCTTGGCAAAGCGCGCGGCGAGCCTGCCGGTGTAGCCGTTCGCGCCGTAGATCATCCACTTTCCGCTCATTCATTCATCACCGGCTGCGCCGTCGCAGCGCGCGACTGCATTGCACTCGTGGGCCCTGGCCTGGTCAGAGCTTCCTCAAGTTCGTCGCGGTCGGTCCGATGGAGTCGTCCAGCACTACGACGGCCGATCCATCCTGCATGTGGTCGGCATCACGGTGTCCTTGGCTTCGATACGGCGATCGGTCTTGAATCCGTTGCCGGTGCGTTCGACGTCGTACTTGACTTCCTTGCCGTCCACTTTGCTGTAGGTCGAAACGAACAGCGCCTGGATCAATTGGTGATTGTCCGCGCGCATCGTCACTTCGCCGGTGTCGCCCTCGAATGTCATGCCCTCCAGCGCCTTGGCGACTTTTGTCGGGTCCGCCGACTTGGCTTGCTCCATCGCCTTCGCCAGCATTTCCAGCGCCAGGTACTGGGTGGTCCAGTAATAGTCGTCTTTCACATTCTTGTACTTGTCGCGGTAGGCCAGGTAGTGCTTCGCGACCTTCTCGTTGCCGATGTTGGCGTGCCACTGGGTGACCTGCTTGAGATGGCCGATCCCCGCATCGCCGAGCGCAGGCGGGGAGCCCAGCCCGCCGGCATAGTAGGTGTAGAAATCGGGTTTGAAGCCGGCCTCGCGACTTGCTTTCACGAGGAGCGCCATGTCATTGCCCCAGTTGCCCGTGATGACGGTGTCGGCACCGGTGGCCTTGATTTTAGCGACGTAGGGCGAGAAATCCTTGATCTTGCCGAGAGGATGCAACTCATCGCCAACGATCTGAATGTCCGGCCGCTTTTTGGGGAGCATTTCTTTCGCCGCCTTGGCGACAGCCTGGCCGAACGCATAATCCTGATTGAGCAGATACACTTTCTTGACGTTTGCGTTTTGCGCGATCGCGTCCGTCAGCGCCGCCATTTTCATGTCGGCGTCGGCGTCAAAGCGAAAATGCCAGAAGCTGCACCTGTCGTTGGTGAGCGCTGGATCGACGGCGCCGGTGTTGAGGTATAAGACGACTTGGGCAGGATTGCGCTCGTTGTGCTTGTTGACGGCGTCGACCAGCGCCCCCGCAATGTTTGAACCATTGCTCTGGTTGATAAAGCGAACCCCCTGGTCGATGGCTGACTTGAGTGCGAGTTGCGCTTCCTGCGGACTGCTCTTGCTGTCGAGCGCGATGATTTCAAACTTGGCGCCGCCCAGCACCCCGCCGCGCGCATTGATGGCGTCAGCGGCAAGGTGTGTGTAGCGCACCATCGCCTCGCCGACGTTGGCAAACGGCCCCGACAGCGGATCGATGACCGCAATCTTGACACTGTCCGCGGCGAAGGATGACGTTGCAGCCAGCGCCGTGGTGCCCGCCGCCAACAAGGTGAGCGCAAGTCGTTGCAGCTTCATGGAATTCTCCTCTTTGTTTTGTTTCTTTTTGCCGCCCACGGCCTGGGGTGGCCGGTGACAGCAAAGTCAATATGCTGAGGCCGAAAACGCCGGTACGGAATCGGCGGCACGACCGACGGCAGGTGATAGTCCTGGGCGGCTGTAATATGCTGCTCGCTAACGTGTAGTCATGCAAGGCTCGTGAAAGGCGCTTGCATGGAGCGCAGCCGCGCAGCCGCGCAGCCGGGTTAGGCCTGCGTATTTGTACATTTTGAACGGAGGAGACATGCTGAGTTACGACGTAGTCGAGTGGGGCAAGCCGCTGCAGAAAGCGGAAAAGCCCACGCCCAAGCCGACCGGGACCGAGGTGCTGCTAAAGCTGAAATATTGCGGCGTGTGCCACAGCGACGTGCACATCCGCGAAGGCTATTTCGACCTCGGCGGCGGCAAGCGTTTCAACATGAGCGATCGCGGGATGCATCCGCCTGTGACGTTGGGCCACGAACCCTACGGCACCGTGATCGCGGCCGGGCCGGACGCGAAGGAGGCGCCGGTCGGCAAGGACCGGCTGGTGTGCCCGTGGATCGGCTGCGGCCAGTGCGCGCGCTGCCTGGAAGGCATGGATAATCACTGCATGGCGCCGCGCTGGATCGGCATCCAGCGCCCCGGCGGCTACGCCGATCACCTGCTGGTTCCGCACCCGAAATACCTGGTGGACACGAGCGGCATAGATCCGGCGTGGGCCGCGACGCTGTCGTGTTCCGGGCTCACGACGTTTTCCGCGGTATCGCAGCTCAAACCGATTCCCCGTGACGAATGGGTGATGCTGCTGGGTGCGGGCGGCCTGGGACTGATGGCGATCGAGATGCTCAAGGCCCTCGGGCACGAGAAGATTATTTCGGTGGACATCGACGACGCGAAGCTGGCGGTGGCGAAGAAGGAAGGCGCCGCGGCGACACTGAACAGCCGCGACCCGGAGGCTGCGAAGAAGCTGCAGCAGATCGCCGGCGGGCCTTTGTACGGCGCGGTGGATCTGGTCGGGGCGGCGGACACCGCGAGCCTGGCACTGGGAGCGCTGCGCAAGGGCGGAAAGCTGATCGTGGTCGGGCTTTACGGCGGGGAAATTCCGGTATCGCTGGTGCTGGTGGTGCAACGCGCGTGGAGGATCCAGGGCTCTAGCGTCGGCAGCGTCGCTGAACTGAAGGAGGTGATCGCGCTGGCGCGTGCGGGCAAGATCAAGCCGATCCCGATAGAAAAACGGCCGCTGTGGGAAGTCAGCCGCACGCTCGACCAGCTCAAGGCGGGGCAGATCACCGGACGCGTGGTCGCCGCGATCGAATGATCCGGCGGAATCGATACCAGGCCGGATTGATTGTATGAATTGGCGCGAGAGGGTAGTCACGTTCCTACCGGGACGACGAGCATGTAGAGCCCTTCCCGTTTCAGTCATCGTACCCTCGCTGTTGATTCTGGTGATGGCCGGTTGCGCGGCCCCGCCGGTCAAGCCGCCTGCCGCGCCGCCGCCGGCTCCGCCGCAGGCACCGGCAATGAAGCCTGCCGCTTCCAGGATGTCGGCGCAGGACGTCAGGGTGGTTACCGCGTATCACAACAAGGTACGTGCTGATGTCGGCGTCGGTCCGCTGCAGTGGTCGCCGGCACTGGCGAACTACGCGCAGGAATGGGCCGACCATCTCGCCAGCACGTCCTGCGGGATGAAGCATCGTTCAGACGGACTGTACGGCGAGAACCTGTTTCAGGCCACAGCGGGCGCCTACACTGCGGTGGACGGGGCGAAGGCCTGGGAGAGCGAGAAGAAGGAATATCGCGGCGGCGTGCTGACGCGATCCAATTGGCAAGCGGTCGGACACTACACACAGATGGTGTGGCGGGACACCCGTATGCTCGGCTGCGGCGAGTCGGTGTGCGACACCTCGCTGATCGTGGCCTGCAACTACGACCCGCCCGGAAACGTCCTCGGGCGCAAGCCTTTTTGAAAGCGGCAGCAAGAGGCTCTGTTCGGAATATTTCAAACGGTGTGGGTGCAAGGATGAGGCAAGCGGAGAAGACGATTTCCAAGCGGTGGTCGGTCATTGGCTGCATCCTGCTGGCGGGCGAGGCATTTCTGTGCATTCCGGCTTTCGCCGCCGGTGCGGTCAAGGAAGAGGACCTGAGGGCGGATATCGTCTATCGCTGCTACAACCTGATGGGTGAATTCGGGGCCGAAGGGGTGGATGCCTGCGTGAAGGGAGATCAGTTCGCCATGCAGGCCCTGTCGGCGTATCCGCGGCAGGCCGGTGAGATCGTGCAACGCTGCACACGGCAGGTGCAGAGTATCGGCTGGGAGTTGGCCAAGTCTTGCGTTGACAAGGACGTCGCCGCTGAAAGCGCGCTTGCGAGATACGATGAAGAGCATGCAGCGGTGCTGGAAGAATGCCGGAGGAGGTTCGAAAAGCGCGGCGCCACGCAGGTCAAGGCGTGTGCGGACGAGCGGATTGCTGCCGCACGCAAGGTGAAAAAAGACTGATGAGCCGTCCGATGGAACGTTCAGTCCGCCCGACTCACTTCTTGCGCGTGACCGGCTTCGGATACTGGACCATCTTCGCGGCGCGGCGCTCGAAGGGATCGCGGCGTGACAGCAGGCGCGCCTGCCGCGCGGAGATGAGCGGGTAGTGGCGGAAGCCGGCCAGGCGATCGTGCGCCGCCCAACACGATTTTTCGCTGGTGACCCAATGCTCCGGCTCGATGCGCCGCATGTCGAACGACCCCGAATAGCTGCGCAAAGTCTTGTAACCGCGCTTGTTGTAGTACTCGTGAAAGTACGACATGACCAGCTCGCGCAGGCTGCGATAGATCGGGTCGCGGTAGCGCAGCGGCGTGCCGTTGGTCTTCGAAATCGCGCCCCAGTGGCCGCCACGGCGGAACAATGCGACGACGTGCGGGAAGTCGCTCAGATCGCAGTCCAGGTGCATCACCAGCGGCGGCTCGCCGTGCACCCAGAGTGCGCAGGCGGCGAAATACGCGCCTTCGATGCAATGCGCACGCCGCTGCCTCAGCACTTCGCGCACCGACAGGATCGTCTGTCCGCCGATCTCGTGATTGATCGGAATCGCGTTCACGTAATCCTGGATTTCCTGGGGCGTGGACAAGCGCTTCAGGATCGAGAACTCGCGCTCGCTGAGCCCAAGATCCCGGCGGCGGGCGGAACGCTTGCGGAGTTTGGAAGTCATGGCCCAGGTCGTAGAGAAACGCGGGGAGTCGGAGTCTGAGCCACGGACAGTATCCTGTGATCTAGTGACGGTGCGGAAATACTACCTAAGCAGTTGGTCGACGAACAGCGAAACCAGAGAGGATTTGCATCGATGACGGATTTCGCGACGAAGCGCCTGCCGCAAGCGCCGGACGTGGTGGCGCCGGACGGGTCGGATGTCCGGGTGCTGGCGAGAACGGAACGCGGCGGCATGGCTCACTTCGAGCTGGCGCCGGGGCGCGCCTCGGACGCCATCCGGCATCGCACGGTGGATGAAATCTGGTACGTTCTATCGGGCCGCGGCGAGATCTGGCGAAAACAAGGCGACCGCGAGGACATCGTTGCGCTGGAGCCGGGTGTCAGTCTGACGATCCCCGTTGGAACGCATTTCCAGTTTCGTGCGACCGGCGACAAGGCGCTGGAAGCGGTCGGCGTCACCATGCCGCCGTGGCCGGGCGACACGGAAGCCGTGCCGGTGCCGGGAAACTGGAAGGCGTCGGAATCTTCGTAAGTGGACACGCCCGACGCAGGAAAACCCGGTCTTTGTGTGCCGGGCCGCTGCCTGTCAGCCGGCGATCGTGGCTACTTTTTCTGCGGCTTGAACTCGATCACGATGCCGAACAACGGAGCGTCGCCGACGTTTTTCACCACGTGGATCACCGGCGGACTGAAACCGGGCTGTTCGATAGGGATTTCGACAACCTTCTCCGGCTCGCCGTCGGGCCACTGCTGCAGGCGTGTCTTGTTGAGTTGGATCACCACGCGCTGGCTGTGGCTGTGGCGCGCCCGGGTGTCGCCGGGCGCGAGCTTTTCCTCGAACACGAAGAAGCGCTCGCCCTCGTAAAGCATGGCGTTTTTTTCCGGCGGGATGATTTCCGGCGGCGAGAGCACCGGCGGGTGATCGGGCTTGATGACGACTTCGAAAAATTCCCCGACCGGGGGCTGGAAGGCTCTTTCGCGCTCGAACACGATGACCTTGCCACGCGAAAGATTTCGTTTGGCATAACCGACCGCGATCTGGATGTCGTCCAATGCCACGATCACCCGGTCGCCGCAGCCGGGCATGTTGGCCTCGGGGCAAGTCGCCGCATTGCGCGTCACTCGCACATAGTCGTTGTCCAGCGCCAGCGCGGTGGCCGGCAAGAGAAGTACCAGCAGCAACAATCTCATGAAACACCTCGTATCGGGAAGTGTGGAAACCAGGGAAGGCCGGGTCGCTTGCATCAATGGTATGACGGCTGAGCCCAAAAGAAAGCGGCGCATCAAGGCGCCGTTCCTGGCTTACGGATTTGGTTTCCGGGTTCGCGCCTTTACTCAGTACTCAGCACGCAGCACGCAGCACTCAGCACCCGCTGTTGTCAGCAGCAGCGCGACACCTTGCTCCACTTCTCGTCCTGACGCTTCTTGAAGTACTGCTCCTGCGTCATCGGCGGCTCACCGGGGTGGGCCTGCCGATGGTGCGCAAGATAGCGCTCGTAGGCGTCGTCGCCGCTGACGTGGCGCAGGTATTGCCAGATTTGCTTGAGTTCGGCGCTTATCATTGCGGCCTCAGGCGTGCTGCCCCGTGGAAATCATGCTCTCGTCGAGCTGCGTCCTGATGTACTTCGACTCGGACAGCGGCAGCACCGGCTTGCCGGAACGGATCCTCATGGACATGCGCAGCATGTCGACGATCACGATCCACAGGATGACGGCGAACAGGAGCGCCAGCGCGGCGTCGATCCTCTGCCCGATGATCAACTGCGGAGCCACCGCAGCCCTGTCCGGCGACAGCGTGCCGGCGGCGAGCTTTTCCGCCATGCTGGCGGCGCCAGACAGGAAGCCGATCGCGGGATTGGGGCTGAAAACCTTCTCCCACGATGCCCAGGTGCAGATGATCGCCAGCCAGGTCAGCGGCAGTCCGGTGACCCAGGCGTAACGCAGCTTGCCCATCTTGATGATGATGCCGGTGGCAACCGACAGCGCGATGCCGGCCAGCAACTGGTTGGAAATGCCGAACAGCGGCCACAGGATGTTCACGCCGCCAAGCGGGTCCTTGACGCCCTGCCACAGGAAGTAACCCCAGGCGGTGACGAAAATCAGGCTGGAGATCACGGTCATTGGGTAGGAGGACACGTTGCCCATCGGTTTCCAGACATACTTGAGCATATCCTGCAACATGAAACGTCCCACCCGCGTGCCGGCGTCGAGCGTGGTGAGGATGAACAGCACTTCGAACATGATCGCGAAGTGGTACCACATCGCCAGCAGCGAGCCGCCGAAGGTGGTGGAGAAGATCGTGGCCATGCCGACTGCCAGCGACGGCGCGCCGCCGGTGCGGGCGAACAGCGTGGCCTCTCCCATTTCCTTCGCCAACATTTCCATCTGCTCGACCGTGACCGGGAAGCCCCAGGAAGAGATCATCGCCACGGCATCGGCCGCTTCCTTGCCGACCACGCCGGCCGGGCTGTTGATCGCGAAGAATACGCCCGGCTCGAGAACGCAGGCCGCGATGACGGCCATTATTCCGACGAAGGATTCCAGCGCCATCGAGCCGTAACCGATCATGCGGATGTCGCGTTCGTTCGGCAGCAGCTTTGGTGTAGTGCCCGAGGACACCAGAGAATGGAAGCCGGAAATCGCGCCGCACGCGATGGTGATGAACACGAACGGGAACAGGTTGCCCTTGAAAATCGGGCCGGTGCCGTCGATGAATTGGGTCAGCGCCGGCATCTTCATGTCCGGTGCCAACACCAAGATGGAAATGGCGAGGAGGAACACCACGCCCAGCTTCAGGAACGTGGAAAGATAGTCGCGCGGCGCCAGCAGTAACCACACCGGCAGCGTTGCGGCGGCGAAACCATAGATCATCACGAACCAGGCGACGGATTCGCCGCTCCAGTCGAAATAGCTGCGCAGCGCCGTGTTGTGGTCCACCCAGCCGCCGCCGACGACGCAAAAGATCAGCAGCACGATGCCGATGATCGACCCTTCGAGGACACGGCCGGGACGGATGCCGCGCATGTAGATGCCGATCAGCATCGCCACCGGAATGGTGCCGAGCACCGTGGCGGTGGCCCAGGGGCTGTGTTTCATGGCATTGACGATCACCAGACCCAGCACCGCGATCAGGATCAGCATGATGGTCATGGTGCCGATCATCGCTGCCCAGCCGCCAACGGGCCCAAGTTCGTCGCGCGCCATCTGGCCGAGGCTGCGGCCGTCGCGGCGCGTGGAGCAGAACATGATCACCATGTCCTGCACGCAGCCGCCCAGCACCGCGCCCACCAGGATCCAGATGGTGCCGGGGAGATAACCGAACTGCATCGCCAGGGTCGGGCCGATCAGCGGTCCCGGGCCGGCGATCGCCGCGAAGTGGTGGCCGAACACTACCCACCTGTTGGTCGGGACGAAATCGCGGCCATTGTTGAAGCGTTCCGCCGGCGTGGCGCGGGTTTCGTCGAGCACCAGCACCTTGGCGCAGATCCATGCGCTGTAGAAGCGGAAGGCGATCAGGTAGGTACACGCGGCTGCCACGATGAACCAGATGGCGTTGATGGATTCGCCGCGGTGGATGGCGATGCCGCCGATGGCGGACGCACCGAGAATCGCGATACCCAGCCAGACGAGCTTGGCTAAGATGGTCTTTGGCATGTCATCTCTCCGAGTTTGTTCTGTCGGCTGTCTCGATGCGGGAGTTTGGATGTGGCTCGGCGCCTGGCGCGCGTATCTATGAGCCCGCCAATGATAGCAGTTAGACGGACCTGCGATGCGTCAACGCTTTTGATCCTGGGGGTGGATGGCCGGAATGGTACAATTCGCCGCTTTCCGGCGCTGCCAACTTTCTCTCTCAGGTCCACATGTTTCCCGCTGATCAGAACATCCAGAATTTCGACCCCCAACTGTGGCAGGCAATGGAGGCGGAACGCCAGCGCCAGGAAGACCACATCGAACTGATTGCCTCGGAGAACTACACCAGCCCGCGCGTGCTGCAGGCGCAGGGATCGGTGCTCACCAACAAATACGCCGAAGGCTACCCCGGCAAGCGCTACTACGGCGGCTGCGAGTACGTGGACATCGCGGAACAGCTGGCGATCGATCGCGCCAAGGTGCTGTTCAAGGCGGAGTTCGCCAACGTGCAGCCGCACTCCGGCTCGCAGGCCAATCAAGCGGTCTATGCGGCGGCGCTGAAAGCGGGCGACACGATTCTGGGCATGTCGCTGGCCCACGGCGGCCACCTCACGCACGGCTCGCCGGTGAATCTCTCCGGAAAGCTTTACAACGCGATTCCCTACGGGCTGACCGAAGCCGAAGAGGTCGATTACGACCAGGTGGCGAAACTGGCGCAGGAGCACAAGCCGAAGATGATCGTCGCCGGCGCTTCGGCGTATTCGCTGACCTTCGACTGGAAACGCTTCCGCCAGATCGCCGACTCGATCGGCGCCTACCTGTTCGTGGACATGGCGCATTACGCCGGGCTGGTTGCGGCCGGCCTGTATCCGACCCCGGTGGGCATCGCCGATTTCGTCAGCAGCACCACCCACAAGACGCTGCGCGGCCCGCGCGGCGGCATCATCCTCGCCAAGGCCGAGCACGAAAAGCTCATCAACGCGGCGATCTTTCCCGGCATCCAGGGCGGACCGCTGATGCACGTGATCGCCGCCAAGGCGGTGGCGTTCAAGGAAGCGATGGCGCCGGAATTTCGCAGCTACCAGGCGCAGGTGATCGCCAACGCGAGGACCATGGCCAAGACGCTGCAGAGCCGCGGGCTTCGCGTCGTGTCAGGACGCACCGACTGCCACATGTTCCTGGTGGACCTGCGCGCCAAGAAAATCACCGGCAAGGACGCCGAAGCGGTGCTTGGCCGGGCCAACATCACAGTGAACAAGAACGCGATCCCCAACGATCCCGAAAAGCCTTTCGTCACCAGCGGCGTGCGCATCGGTTCGCCGGCGGTGACCACCCGCGGCTTCCGGGAACTCGAAGCCGAAAAGCTTTCCAATTTGATTGCCGACGTGCTCGAAGCGCCGAACGACGAAGCCAACATCGCGCGCGTGGTTGGCGAGGCGAAGGCGCTTTGCGACCGTTTCCCGGTGTATGCGGCAGCAACGCCGCAGTGACAAGTGACAGGTGACATGTGACGAGAGGCGTCTGCAGCACAATCTTTGGATTTGGCGAGTCTCCTCGTCACTCGTCACTCGTTACTCGTCACGCTTCGCGATGAAATGCCCTTTCTGCAAGCATCAGGATACGCAAGTCGTCGACTCCCGGGTCAACGAGGAGGGGGACAGCATTCGCCGGCGGCGGCGCTGCCCGTCCTGCGACAAGCGCTTCACGACTTACGAGAACGTCGAGCTGCGCATGCCGCAGATCGTCAAGAGCACCGGCTACCGCGAGGAGTTCGAGGAAGACAAGCTGCGGGTCGGTTTCACCCGCGCGCTGCACAAGCGGCCGGTCTCCGCCGACCTGGTTGATGACGCGATCGAACGCGTCAAGCAGAAGCTGCTGTCGCTGGGCCAGCGCGAGGTGGAGTCGCGCCGAATCGGCGAGATGGTGATGCGAGAACTCTACAAGCTCGACAAGGTTGGGTACATCCGCTTCGCGTCGGTGTATCGCGCCTTCCAGGACGTCGAGGATTTCCGCGACGCGGTGAAGGAAGTGCAGAAGCCCGCCGCGCGTCGCAAGCCGCGCTAGCACTAGTGTCCTGTTCCGCTGATTCGTGGGACACCTTTCGAACCTGGGAATGCAGACCACATATCCATTTGACAACATTCCATCATGGATCGGAAAACCTCCGAAATCGGTGTCAGGCAAGGCGCGAGTCCTCGACAGTGGCGGGTACCACGGCGAGGACTCGTAACACAGCCTGGCGCCGATTCTCGTCGGGTTTTCGGCCGCGAATTAGCGGAATAGGGCACTAGCCCCCTATGGCATTCGGCGCGGAGGATTTCCAGTTCATGGCGCGCGCGTTGCGGCTCGCCGAGCGCGGGCTGTACACCACTACACCGAACCCGCGAGTCGGTTGCGTGCTCATCAAGGACGGCCGGATCGTGGGCGAGGGCTGGCACGAGCGCGCCGGCGGCCCGCACGCCGAAGTGGTGGCGTTGACTGCCGCAGGTACAAACGCGCAGGGCGCCACCGCGTATGTCTCTCTCGAACCTTGCAGCCACCACGGCCGCACGCCGCCGTGCGCGGATGCTTTGATCGCCGCCAACGTGGCGCGCGTGGTCGCGGCGATGCAGGACCCGAATCCGCAGGTTGCCGGAAGCGGACTGCGGAAACTGCGCGAAGCGGGAATCCAGGTCGAGGCCGGAATTCTGGAAACCGAGGCGCATGAACTGAACATCGGCTTCGTCTCGCGCATGACCCGTGGGCGGCCGTGGATGCGAGTGAAAATCGCGGCCAGCCTGGACGGCAAGACCGCACTGAAGAACAAGGTAAGCCGGTGGATCACGGGAGCGGACGCGCGCCGCGATGGACACCGCTGGCGGGCGCGTTCCTGCGCGGTGATGACCGGCATCGGCACGCTCGCGGATGACGACCCGCGCCTCACGGTGCGCGACGTCGAAACCCCGCGTCAGCCGCTGCGCATCGTTTTGGACAGCCGGCTGCGGATCACGCCGGAGGCGAAGATTCTGGAAGGTGGGGGTGTTCTGGTGGCCACGGCAACGCGCGATGAAGACAAGAACCGCGCGCTGGCGAGGAAAGGCGCCGAAGTGGTGGTGCTGCCCAACGAGGAGCATAAGGTAGATCTGCTGGAACTGGCAAAGTATCTCGCCGGGCGCGGCATCAACGAAGTGCTGGTGGAGGCGGGGACGAATCTGAATTCCGCACTGCTGCGTGCCGGAGTGGTGGACGAACTGCTGATTTACCTTGCTCCGCACATGCTCGGCGACGCGGCGCGCGGCATGTTCGACCTGGGGGAATTGACCGAAATGAACAAGCGACTGCAGTTGAACATTCAGGAGACCCGCATGATCGGGCTGGACCTGCGGATTCTCGCGCGGCCGGTAGTCCTGAATCCGGGAGCCTGAGCGGTGTTCACTGGGGTCATCGAGGCTATCGGCCGCGTCGCTTCCGTCAAGCCCGCCGGCCAGTCGGCGGCGCTGACGATCGACGGCGGCGATCTTGAAATGAACGACGTCGCAATCGGCGACAGCATCGCCTGCAACGGGGTGTGCCTGACGGTCACTTCGCTGGTGCCAAAAGGTTTTACGGTCGATGTTTCGCAGGAGACATTACGGGTGACCGCGGGGTTCGGCGCTGGTGCTGCGGTCAATCTGGAGAAGTCACTGCGCCTCTCGGACCGGCTCGGCGGACATCTGGTGAGCGGTCACGTGGACGGCGTAGGCACCGTAACGGCCGTGAAACCGGTGGATGCCAACCGGGAGATCATGGTTCGCTTTCCCGCGGAGCTTGGCCGCTATATCGCGCGCAAAGGCTCGATCGCCGTGAACGGCGTGAGCCTGACCGTCAATGGCGTGACAACCGATACTTTTTCGATGAACCTGGTTCCGCACACGCTGGCAGTAACCAACCTGAAGGACCTGAAGCAGGGTGACCGAGTCAATCTCGAAATAGACCTGGTGGCGCGTTACGTTGAGCGGCTATCCGAGGCGTCCCAAGCCGTCCCGACTCCGAAGTCAAAGCCCCGTTCCCATAGGGAAAAGTAGTTCCGCAGCTTCCTGCAGCTTCCCATTGCATCCCTAGAAGCCTGACGGTATCCTTGACGGTATCGGCTCACCGGAGCCACAAAATACCGTCAGGAGGCGCGATGTTAACGGACATCAAGGCAAGGGCCGCCAAGCCCGAGCAGAAGCCCTACAAGCTCACGGATCGCGACGGGCTATACCTTTTCATCACCCCTAAGGGCGCGAAGTCGTGGCGCTACGATTACCGCCTTTTGGGGGCACGCCAGACGCTCACCATTGGCCAGTATCCCGAGATTTCCCTGGCTGTCGCCCGGAAGAGGCTCACAGAGGCGCGCAGCAGGGTGGCCGAAGGGGTGAGCCCCGCCGAAGTGAAACAGGCAGCGAAGGCGCAGGCGAGGATCGCTCGGAAAAACACTGTGCGGGCGCTCGGGCAGGACTGGTATCAAGCGCGCTCCGCGTCGCGCTCGCAGAGCTGGTGCGACAACGCGCGCCGATTCCTGGAGAAGGACATATACCCCGCCTTGGGCAACAAGCCCATCCGGGAAGTGACTCCGGACGACGTAGAGCGATTGGTTCGCAAGGTGGCAGAGCAGCGCGGGGCGAAATCAGCCCATTACATGCGGCTCACCCTCGCGGGGCTTTTCAAATCGCTGCCGCGTTCCTTGAACGCCGGCAATCCGGCGCGTGACGTAGGGACCGTGATCGAATTACCGAAGCCCAAGCCCAGGGGCCGCGCGCTTACGGCGAAAGAGATTCCGGTATTCCTTGAAGCCGCAGACCGCTACCCCGGACGCCCGCAAACCAAGCTCGCCATTCGGCTGCTAATGCTTACGTTTGCCCGCAAGCTCGAACTTATCGAAGCGCCGTGGAGCGAAATCAACCTGGACGGCGCGGAGTGGGTAATACCGGCCGAGCGCATGAAGCGCGAGAAGGCGCATATCGTACCGCTGTCACGGCAGGCGGTTGAATGCTTCAAGAAGCTCAAGGAATTGCCCGGAGATTCGGACTATGTGTTTCCGAATCTGGGCGATCCCAGGAAACCGATGAGCGCCAGCACTCTAAACATGGTGTTCGATCGCATCGGGTACGGTGGAAAATTCACGCCTCACGGCGCGCGCTCTACCGCATCAACGGCGCTCAACTCCCAAGGCTGGAATGACGATGCTATCGAGCGGCAACTGGCCCACAGCGAACGCGATCTAGTGCGGGCCGCATACAACCACAGCGACTACCTGCAAGAGCGCCGGAAGATGATGCAGGCGTGGGCGGATTACCTTGATGCACTCGCAGGCGGCGCCAAAGTAATTGCAATAGGTTCACAAGCCGCTTAACTGAACTGTTGACGCGGACGACCATGGCCACGTCATTCGATCGAGTGTTTTACGAAATCGTGCTTGCCGTAACTTGCCTGGGTGTCGGTGGGCTATTCTCCACGTTTGCCGCATCCGGGCCCGCGCGACTGATCCTTCTCGCTGTGCCCTACATTGCATTTCTGGTGCTTCGCGTTTTCTACCGAAAGCGTACTGGTCGCGAAGCTATGAATGACATCATTGTTTGGGACAAGTTACGAACAGAGAAGGAAGAACAACAACGAGAGGCCAGAATCGTAGCTTCAAGGATTCCTAAGAAGTTGGATCTATTCTGGCCCACGACTTTCTTGATAGTGGGAATTGCTTTGACGTTGTACGGCTTATTGATGGTCTCCGCTCAAATCGTTGGGTGGTTGCGATATGACGCATGGGTGCCAGTAGCACTTATTGATATTTTCTTGCCGCATCCACTCCGAGGCGAAGGTGAACCCTTTGTCGTTTCGTTGATTCCAGACTTTTTCCTTGGTAGCGAGTCTTTGGAGCGATACCTTCTGAATCCACCCCAAGGTGCGTGGTTAGGCATACGACGAATTTTCTTGTGGACTCTCAAGTGCCCGCTCGCACTCGCTAGCTGCCTTATTGGCATTTACGTTGCGATTCTTGCCAGCTCGAATCTGGAACGAATTCATTTGGCATTGAGGGCAAGGCAAGAGTCGGGCAACTAATTTTGCCGCGCCTAGCCCGACGGGGCGAAAACCGGGACACCCTTTTCCGGCTGGCGCGGCTCCTTACGGTAAGGGTGGCAGGAAGGGACGCCGATGGACACCGAAGCCGATCTACTCGCGTTGAGTCTTATCGAGGTATTCGCGGCCGCGCTGCGGGACTTGAATGAAGGAAACTCTATTCCGGTCAAGTGGCGTGAATACTTAGAGCGCGAGGTAGGCATGAAGAAAATGGCTGGTCGGCCCCGAATCGAACGGGTAACACAGCGCGACTTGAATATTGCCCGGCGAATGCTTCAGCATTACCTGGCTGTTGAGGGCGGCGAGTCGGCCAAAAACGTTACGACATTTGCACAAGAGCTAGCGGATGAGTACCGCCCCAAGGGGCGCGCCTTCACAGCTGAGGACATTTTCAAAACCTACAGTCGCTATCAGAACGAAGTATTGAGCGAGGAGGTATGCCGTCGCCTGAAAGCCAACGATGAAGCTGAAGCAAGGGCAAAAGCGGAACGGGCGCAGCGCATCACCAAACGACTCCAGAATGGAGAGACATTGGGAGAAATACTCGTTGATCCGGCGATTTCTATGGATGATTTTGTGGCGATTCGAAATCACCAGATTAAGGGGACAGACTTAGCGGGTCCGCCCACGAAGCCTAGTGCGACAGACTATCCCTCGCGTCGGCAGGCAATCCTTCAATGGCTAAATTACGGAATGAATCTTGGCATTCATTACGATCCGGTCCCCGTTGCCAACCTGAACGCAGCCTCAAGAAAAAACCTGATCCCCGACGTGTAAGCACGGCAGCATCCGGTTTACTGGCGGTAATTCCCCATAATTATCACCAGTGACCTGCAAGACATCCTGCCACCACAATGTACTCCATAAGTCGCGACGGTATCGCGGCGGACAGGAGTGTAGAGCATGGCCAAAATTCTTCTTCGGCGTAAGCAGGTTCAAGAGCGCGTAAATCTATCTCGCAGCGAGTTGTACCGGCTCATGGGCGTCGGGCGTTTCCCTCGCTCTATCCCCTTGGGCGAGAGGGCGCGCGCCTGGGATGCCGACGAAATCGAGGCGTGGATTCAAGCCCGCATCGCTGCCCGTGATGCAAAGGCCGCAGCGTGACTGCTCGGAACGCCAAGACCGAGCGCGCGACGCTACGGGCTCGCCTGAAGCGGGAACTCGTCGCGGCGGGCATGGAGCGCATCGCTTCGCGCCGCGTCATTCGCGGAATTCTCATCATGCTCGGCTTGGAGCGCGCATGAGCGCAGATGCCTTGCTGTCCCGCCTTGATGGTATCCGGCGCACAGGGCAAGACCGAGGGGTGGCACGCTGTAGCGCGCACGCAGATAAGCGCGCGAGCTTGTCATGGCGCGAACTGGATGATGGCCGCGTGCTTCTGCATTGCTTCGCGGGCTGTAGCACCGAGGAAGTTCTATCCGCCATCGGATTAACTTTCGATGCGCTCTATCCAGAAAGGCCCACCGACGACAATCCACGGAAACACATCCAGAAGCCGTGGCGTGCGTCGGACGTAGTGCGCGCCCTTGGTTTCGAGCTTGAAGTGGCTTGGATCATCCTCGCGGACGTGAGCAAGGGAAAACCCGTCTCTGAGATCGACCGCCAGCGTGCGTCTGCGTGCGTCACGCGCATACAGCGATTTATTCAGGAACTCGACTATGCGCACTGACGACGTGGCCGCATTGTCGGCAAGGCTTGCTGCGCAAATGGAAGCCGAGGGCGTCACCGTCAATCTTATCCGCGCCTCTGACCTGAAACCCGAGCCGATTGATTGGCTGTGGCGCGAGTACCTGGCTTGTGGAAAACTTCACATCATTGCGGGAGCGCCGGGCGCTGGCAAGACCACTATCGCCCTTGCTTTCGCTGCGACCCTCACATCTGGCGGACGCTGGCCGGACGGTACACGGGCCGAACCGGGCAATGCGTTGATCTGGTCCGGCGAGGACGATCCCAAGGACACGCTGTTACCGCGTCTGATAGCAATGGGCGCTGATTCGAGCCGTGTCTACTTCGTAGGCGATACGCGGGCCGATGGTAAATCGAGGCCCTTCGATCCGGCGCGGGATATGTCCAACCTGGAGCGCGAAGCACAGCGCATTGAGCATGTCCGACTGTTTATCGTGGACCCCATCGTTAACGCCGTTGCCGGCGACTCTCACAAGAACACCGAGACAAGGCGGGCGCTTCAACCCATCGTTGACCTTGCTTCACGTCTCGGAGCCGTCGCACTGGGGATCTCCCACTTTTCCAAAGGCACCGCAGGGCGCGACCCAGTGGAGCGCGTAACCGGTTCAATTGCATTTGGGGCCATCGCCCGCGTTGTCTTTGGCGCAGCCAAGTCCACCGATGAAAACGGGACTAAGAGGTTATTCGTGCGCGCCAAGTCCAACATCGGACCGGATGGCGGGGGCTTTGGTTATGACCTGGAACAGTCCGAGCTAAAGGACTATCCCGGAATAATCGCTTCTCGCGTTCTGTGGGGTATTCCGCTTGATGGGACTGCCCGCGAGCTTCTCGCTGTTGCAGAGGCCATCGAAGATCAGGGAAGCGCACTCCACGACACGACGGACTGGCTCCGAGACTTGCTGACCGAGGAAGGCGGGACAATGGACAAGCGCGACATCATGCGCCTTGCACGCGATAACGGCTTTTCGGAGCGCACGGTACAACGCGCGAGGGAGCAGCTAGCGCTCAAGGTCCGAACGACCGGCTTTGGCAAGGACAAGCGCAGCATGTGGTCAATCGTGCCAATCATGCCAATCATGCCAACAGAAAACCTTGGCACACATGGCACGAATGGAGTGGGGGAAGAATTCTAATGGGCGCTCCGGACATCCTTGGACGATTGGCGGCGGCGGGTGTTCAACTTGCCAGAAACGGCGACAAGCTCGTCGCTATCCCTCGCGAAAACCTGGACGATGAGTTGCGAATCCTGATCCGGAATCACAAAGCCGAACTAATGGCCGCGCTCCCCGATCCCGCAGCCGAGGCCCGCAGGCAGCGGGCGCTATCCATGCTCGCTGAGAATCGGGGTATCACCTATGCCGCGCTGACCGATTGCGAGTCCGACCCGGACGCCGTATTGCTTACCCTGGCGATTCGTGACCGCGCAACCTGCGAGCTGCGCATTCTCCGCGACAAATACGATCCGTTTTTGCTGCTGACACTTATTGAGCGGCACGGCGGGACTGTTCACTGAAACATGCCATCCAAACCCAAATCGAAGGTTGCGCCAAAGGAAACGCGGAACGCCCTCAAAGTGGCGCTGCGTCACAAAGACGAAAATCCAGACGATGCAACAGCCCGGACGCTGACGCGGCCAGAAGTGCAAGCGGCGGCGACGATTCAGAAATGGGAGGGCGACAGCCAGGAAGTAAACGCCCTCGCCCGCGAACTAACGGCGCAAGTCGCGGCGGTGAACGGTGGGGATCTCCTGCGGGCCGAGGGAATGCTGATCGCGCAAGCCCATACGCTTGATGCGCTATTCAACAACCTGGCCCGGCGGGCGCACGGGCAGGAATACTTGCTTCAGTATGAGACATACATGCGACTCGCCTTGAAGACGCAGAGCCAATGCCGAGCGACGCTGGAAACTTTGGCGGCGATCAAGAACCCGCCCTCCGTCGCATTTGTTCGACAGGCGAATATCGCCAGCGGGCCGCAGCAAGTGAATAACGGCATCCCTGCATCCTCGCGGGCGCGGGAAATTGAAAGCGAGCAAAACAAACTTTTGGAGTTGCAGCATGGCGAACGGCTGGACACCGGAACGGCGGGCACGACAGGCGGCGCTGATCCGGCACTGGCGACCGTGGCAGCGATCCACAGGGCCGAGAACAAGGGCGGGTAAGGCTCGCGTGAGCCGCAACGCCGACAAAGGCGGAACGCGGGCTTTGCTTCGAGCAGTTGCACGAATACTCAGACAACAGCGAACTAGCGGCATAATGCAGGGCCGATAATCCAAGGTGTGCCTAGATGGTCCATCGCGGTCGCGGCATTCGTTACGGAAAGGAGTAATTGCATGAACCTACTCGCAAGAGCCGTCGGGTTTGCTTTCTGGCTTTCCCTTCTATTAATGGCGGGCTGCGCCAGTTCCCACGTGATGATCGGTAACGCCCGTCCTGCGATCAAGCCCGAAGAGGTCAAGCTCTATGTCACCCCTCCCCCCAAGTACGAGGAAATCGCCCTGGTTGACGCCGCCAGCCATTCATCTTGGGCCATCGGCGACCAAGGCAAGACGGACGTTGTCATCAGAAGGATGAAGGAAGAGGCCGCAAAACTTGGCGCCAATGGCATCCTGATCCAAGGTGTAGGTTCCCAGGCAGCGGGATCGGTCGGCGTCGGGAACGCCTATTCCACCGGCTCTAACTCGGCGTTCGGCACCGGCATTTCCGGTACGGTATTCATGAAGTCTGGCCGAGGTTTGGCCATCTATGTACCGCCAGGCGCGGAGCGATAGCGCCCTCAGGTGCGCTGCGACGATGTGAGAGCCGGATAACACTACACGCGCGGGGGCAACTTTGGGGGCAACTGCTAGAACGTCAAGATCGCAACCCGAGTAAGGACGCGGCTTTCCGGGCCGTATTTGATTGACGCCGCCCGCAACGCCGACAAAGGCGGAACGCGTCAACTACTGCGCAAGCTGCGGCGCATTTTGCGCGAACAGGAGAAAGCCCGTAGCACCTTGCACGGCGACTGATTGACGGTATACCTGACGGTATCGTCGGAATTAATTAATAAATACTGCTGTAGATCAAAGTAATAGCACTTGAATCAACTTAATGGCACGTTACGTCGAGCGGATGCTCGACAAGGATGATCAGCGGTAACCACCGAAGGGTATCGCGGCGAGCTTGCGGTGGGTGGTCATCAGTTACGAGAATCCAGAAACGAGAACTTCATCTCTTTGAGATTCATTTCAAGCCTGCCTTGTGCAGGTTCGCGGCATACGCCGGAATCATCTTTGGATCTCTGTAGATATCAAATCCGGCCAAGAAGGCGTCTACAGAAAATGTTGGGTAGAGCCTACTCACTTCACGTGACTCCGCGAGGGCCTCATCTTGGCGACCGGCGACAACATAGATGTCCACGAGAAACACATGCGGGTACAACGCCCCGGGGCTTAGTGCAATGGAGCGCTTCATAGCGGCAATCGCTTCATCATATCGGCCGAGTTGCTTAAGACAGAGTGATTGCAACCAGGGCCACCACGGCTCGGGCGCTGGCCCCAAGCGCATCGCTCTCTGAAGTTGGGTTAGAGCTTCATTAGGTTGCCCCGACGCTTCCAGTATGTGTGCGTAAACCGCGTGCGTGACGGCGCCGCTGGGTTCAAGTTCGACGGCCTTTTTTCCAAATGCCAGCGCCTGATCATGCTGCCGCTTCTGCAGGTAGACCCTGCCCAGCAGAATGTGTGCAAGTCCTTGAGAGTCGTCCAAGGTTATTGCGCGATTTGCGAGCTCGAAGGCGCGATCCAGATCGCTGGAGGGCGAACCGCTGAAACCAACGACTACATTCATGAGATATACGAAACCGAGCTTGGCGTAGGCACTGGCAAACGCTGGATCAAGTGAGATTGCTTTCTCAAAATACTGCTTGGCAAGAGCCAGATCTTCCTTGGTGAGGCTTTGCAGATGTTTGTACCCGCGCAGGTGGTAATCGTAGGCCTCTAAGTTATGAGTAGTTCTGCGCCATGCGCGAGCCTGCTCTCCTACCGAGAGTTTGACGTCCAACTCTGTGACAATCTTCTGCGTGATTTCGTCCTGAAGCGCAAATAGGTCTTTTAGCGGGCGGTCATAGCGCTCAGCCCAGAGGTGATTCCCATTGGTGGTGTCGATGAGTTGAGCCGTAATTCGAATCTGATTGTCACTTCTTCGCACACTTCCCTCCAGCACGTAACGTACGCCGAGGTCGCGGCCAACATTACGCACGTCTACCGCCTTTCCTTTGTACACAAATGTGGAGGTCCGAGCGATCACAACTATTTGTGGAAGTTTCGAGAGGATCGTAATGATGTCCTCGGTCAGTCCGTCGCTCAAATAATCCTCTTTCGGATCGCCGCTCATGTTCGTGAAGGGCAGAACCGCAATCGACGGGCCGGTGGGCATTGCGATCGCCGGGTCGGCACTTGAGTCACGTTGCGTAGCCGACCCCTGAAATTTCCAAACGATAGCCAGCGCCACCAGCAAGGTAATCACGGCTGTGGCGCCGATTGCGAGGCGAGGGCGTTTACTGGTGCCGGTCTGGCGAGCCGAGCCGATCACCACCCCATTGAGTACACGATAGGCTCGCACCGGCTTGGCGATGTTCTTGACCTGCTGCTCACCGATGAACTTGAAGGCTAGCGGCAACTTGCCCTCGACCTGATCGAAGGCGGTGCCGGAGATGCAGACGCCGCCACGTTCCGACAGCGTCTGCAACCGCGCGGCGACGTTCACGCCATCGCCGTAAATGGTCCCGTCCTCCTGCGCGATCACGTCCCCCAGGTTGATGCCGATGCGGAACTGCATGCGCCGATGTTCGGCGAGCTGCGCGTTGCGTTTGGCAAGCTCATGCTGGATTTCGACGGCGCAGTCCACCGCTTCAACGGCGCTGGGAAACTCGGCCAGGATGCTGTCGCCTGCTGTGTCGATCAAACGCCCGCCGTGGGCTTCGATGCGTTTGCGAAAGAGTGCCCGGGAATCGTTGAGCGCGCGCAGGGTCTCGGCTTCGTCGTCGGCCATGAGCCGCGAGTAGCCGGCGGCGTCGGCGGAGAGGATGGCGGCGAGTTTGCGGTGGGTGGTCATTGGCCCAAGGTGGCGCAATCCCATAGGAGCGATGCGGTTGGGCGAGCATATACTCTAAACGTCTTGCCCTGCAATCGGAGCGGAACTGACGAAGCCACGCGAACGACGTACTGAGCGACGCCAGACATCCATTGAACTACGTTAAGGAACTAGATTCCCTCCCTTGCTTGCGGGGGAGGGCTAGGGTGGGGGCGAAACGATTCGCGTGGGGGTGAATCTTGAAAATATACGTCAACCATGCCCCATCCCCTCCTTCCCTTGCGAGCGTAGGAGGGGGATGAATTGGGGATGGGGCGACTGTTCGCCTTGCCTTGACCTCCTAATCAAAGGCCGGCTGCGGACAAAATGCGATCCAAGGCCTCGGCTGGAGGTAGCACCTCCACTCCTCGAAGTATCCGGCGATACAAGTGACCGAAGTCAGTTCGGTCTCCTGTTACAAGCAGGCCGGATTTTGTTTGCGCAGCCGCTGCGAGGATTGGGGCATCCTGAAGGCCCAAGCCCTGAGCCAGCGCCCATTCGATGTATTCCTTGGATGGTTCGGGGCAGATCGTTAGAACTGCCGTAAGGCGCGCGAACTCTGAAAGGCGTTCCACACGCTTGAACGCAAGATTCCTTCTTGCCTCCTCGATCGCGTAGGGCGAAGCGATGAGTTCGCACAGGCCCGCTTCAGCCAAGCGAAACAGACTTCCCGGGCGGCTCTTATCCATGTACGCCGCGCTGAACAAGACGTTGGCGTCGAGGAACAGGCGCATCCAGGGTTTGTTCACTCTAGCGTTTCTTGATCTTTCTTCTTTTGAGCGCTGTTTCCACGCGCGCCTCTTCTCGCGGCATGATCTTAGCCGCCTCGGAGAATTCCTTCACTCTCGCATCGCTGTAGATTTCAATCGGGAACACGACCGCTTGGCGCAGAATAATCGCTCCGTCCGCGCTGGCCTCCACCACCAGGGGGGCCTCATCCGGAATGGCCAGCTTGCGCAAAATCCCCTTGGGAATGGTCACTTGGCCCTTTTTGCCTAGTCTTACGAGTTCCATTGTGGACTCTCCGAAGTTACAGGAAGTCAGGATACCAGAATCCCGGTATCCCGGTATCCCGGAATTAGGAATATCTGACGGAATTCTGAGCTGTTCTTGGCCTTGGCTTGATTATTGACCTCGTGCACGGCAAGCATGCCCCCATTGTGCAAACGGGCTGATAGGTACAGGGCGAGGCTCAGCGTTCGCCCAACACTTTTTTGACATTGACGTGACCGAGTCTCAGCGTTGGTCGAACGGCTTTCACGATAGCGTTCGAAACCTGAAAACCAGTTTTGTAGAGGAGAATCATGGTATTTTTGATCCGAATCGGTAGTTCAATGCTGTCTTTTGCTTTGTCAACGTGTTGGGCAAACGCTGAGCCTCAGGTGTTGGGCGAACGCTGAGCCTCGCCCGGTAACACATTAGACCGGTCTGATGGGTAACAGGTGAAGCTGTCGGGCAAGGACGATGAAGCGAACAAAGCGCATGAAAGAAACAAACACCTTTGCGAAAGCGATTGGGCAGGCTCTCGCGATCGAGTCGGAGGGGCGTCGTTCTGGCACAATGCACACTTTCGAACTGTGTCGCGCCCATCCCGAGCGTTTTTTCTGTTTTGTAGCCCGCCCCGGCGCCCGGTGGCGCTCATATCGGCACTGCAGCAACGGTGCGCGGGGCGCACGTAGCCCGCGCCGAGTAAGCCAAAGACAGCCGATGACTACTATCAGCTCCACTGCCGAGATCATCGCCGACCTGCGAGCCGGGCGGATGGTCATCCTTGTAGATGAGGAAGAGCGCGAGAATGAAGGCGATCTGCTGATGGCCGCCGAGTTCGTGACGCCGGACGCGATCAACTTCATGGCCAAGCACGGGCGCGGGCTGATCTGCCTGACGCTGACCGAGGAGCGCTGCCGGCAGCTCGATCTGCCGCTGATGGTCGGGGACAATCGCTCGCGGATGGGAACCAACTTCACCCTGTCGATCGAGGCCGCCAGCGGCGTGACCACCGGAATCTCGGCGGCGGACCGCGCGCGCACGGTGCAGGCGGCGGTCAAGAAGGATGCGAAGCCCGAAGACATCGTGCAGCCGGGACATATCTTTCCGCTGATGGCGCAGAAGGGTGGCGTGCTGGTGCGCGCCGGACATACTGAGGCCGGATGCGATCTGGCGCAGCTCGCAGGACTGACTCCGGCTGCCGTGATCTGCGAGGTATTGAAGGATGACGGCGAAATGGCGCGGCTGCCCGATCTGATCGAGTTCGCCGCGAAACACAAGATCAAGATCGGCACGATTGCCGATCTGATTCATCACCGCAGCCGCACCGAGTCGCTGGTCGAGCGCGTGGCCGAGCGGCCGCTGGATACCGTGTACGGGAAGTTCAAGCTGGTGGCGTATCGCGACAAGAGTTCGCGCGACACCCACATTGCGTTGGTCAAGGGCAACGTGACGCCGGACCGGGAGACGCTGGTGCGGGTGCACGAACCGCTGTCGGTTGCCGATTTTCTGGATGCCGGCAGCCGCAGCCATTCCTGGAACCTGAACGATGCGCTGCGCGCGATTGCGGCTGCGGAAAGCGGCGTCGTGGTTTTGTTGCATCGGACCGAGTCCGGCGCGGAATTGCTCGAGCGTCTGGCGATGGACAAGGAAGCGCAGACGCAAAAAGTGGATCTGCGCACCTACGGCATCGGCGCGCAGATTCTGCGTGACTTGGGCGTGACCAGAATGAAAGTGCTGGGCGCACCCAGAAAGATGCCGAGCATGACCGGCTTCGACCTGGAAGTGACGGGGTATTTGCAACCGACGGAGAAGCCGTGACGAACGTGACGAGCGTGACGACGTGAAGAGTCACGGCATACGACATTCACGATATTCACGGCATTCACGATGAACACCGACGACATATTCGAATTCGAACCGGACCTCTCCGGCGCCGGACTGCGCATCGGCATCGTGGTGGGGCGATTCAACAAGGATGTGGGCGAAGGCCTGCTGGCCGCGTGCACGGCCGAACTCGCCAAGCTGGGCGTACAGCGCGCCGACATGACGATCGTCACCGTGCCCGGCGCGCTGGAGATTCCGCTGGCACTGCAGAAGCTCGCCTGGACCGAGAAGTTCGACGCGCTGATCGCTCTCGGCGCAGTGATCCGAGGCGAAACTTACCATTTCGAAGTAGTGTCGAACGAATCCGCCAGCGGGGTGATGTCGGTGCAGCTCGATACCGGTATTCCGGTCGCCAACGGTATCCTCACCACCGACAACGATGAGCAGGCCGAGGCGCGTATGCAAGAGAAGGGCGTGGACTGCGCGCGCGCGGCGGTCGAGATGGCCAATCTATTGAAGGCAATCGATGAAAAACAGTAGGCGCCGGGCGCGCGAGTTTGCCCTGCAGGCGCTCTATCAATGGCTGGTCAACGAGTGCGGCGCCGACGTGCTGCTGGCCCAGTTCAAGGAGCAGAAGGACTTCGCCAAGGCGGACCAGGCGCTGGTTGAAACCCTGTTGCGCGGCGTCACGGGTGATGCGGACGCGCTGCGCAATCGCATCACGCCGTACCTGGACAGGCCCATCAAGGAACTATCGCCGGTCGAGCACGCTTTGTTGCTGCTGGCCGCCTGCGAGCTGCGCGACCATCTGGAAACGCCTTACAAAGTCGTGATCAACGAGGCGGTCGAACTGGCCAAGAGCTTCGGCGGCACTGACGGGCACAAGTACGTCAACGGTGTGCTCGACAAGCTCGCCGCCGAACTTCGGTCAGCCGAAGTCAAAAGAAATCTGACGCAAAGGCGCGAAGACGCAAAGGAAACCCAACATAAGTAGCGGGCCTGATCCGGGTTTGGCCATGCTTTTACTTTGCGCCTTGGCGTCTTTGCGTCAAGGTTTTCGAATTTGAGGGAGAGGAGAACCGAAAATGGCAGAACCAGCGGCACCGAAGAAACTTACGATATTCGATCTGCAGGCCAAGGTGGACCGGGGCGAGAAGGTGTTCCAGGTCACGGCGGTGGATTATCCGACCGCGCAACTGGTGGACCGCTCCGGCGTGGACTGCATTCTGATCGGCGACTCGCTGGGCATGACCGTGCTGGGTTATTCCGGCACGGTGCCGGTGACGATGGACGAGATGATCCACCACGCCAAGGCGATCTCGCGCGCCGTCAGGCGCGCGATTCTGGTCGGAGACTTACCGCTCGGTGCGTACCATGCTTCGACGGCGGACGCGATCAACAACGCCATGCGCATGCTCAAGGAGGGCGGCACCGACGTGGTAAAGATCGAAGGCGGGGAGGACTTCGCCCCGGTGGCCGAGGCGGTGGTGAAGGCCGGTATCCCGGTGATGGCGCACATCGGCCTCACTCCGCAACTGGTTTCCAAGATCGGCGGTTTCCGGGTGCAGGGCAAGAGCGCGGACGCCGGCGTGCAACTCGTGAAAGACGCGCTGGCGATGGAGAAGGCCGGCTGCTTCGCCATCGTGCTCGAGGCGATCCCCGACCGCGTAGCGCAAGTCATCACCGAGCGGCTTTCCATTCCCACCATCGGCATCGGCGCCGGCCCGCATTGCGATGGCCAGAACCTGGTGCTGCACGACATGGTGGGCCTGTTCGACCGCTTTACGCCGAAGTTCGTGAAGCGCTACGCCAACTGCTGGGACATCATCGGCAAGGCGCTCGCCGACTTCCAGGACGAAGTGCACAAGGGGCAATTCCCGTTGCCTGAGCACAGCTTCACGATGAAGGAAGACGAGTACCAGGCCTTCCTGCAGAAGCTGGGAAAAAGCTGAAACCCGGTGAGGTTTAGGGCGGGAGTGGCCGCAAAGTTTGCGGACATTTGCCGGCCGAAGCAATAAAATCGGAACGATGTCGTCCCGATGCGGCACTACACCTGACAGAGGTGCCGGGCAAGCCATGCTTTCCGAGTTCGATCTCATCAACAGGTATTTCAACCGTCCCACGCGGCACACGGTGCTGGGGGTGGGGGATGACGCGGCGTTGCTCGCGCTCACGCCCGGGCACGAACTCGCCGCTTCGACCGACACGATGGTCGAAGGCGTGCATTTCTTCCCAGACGTGGAGCCCGACTCGCTCGGGCACAAGGCGCTCGCGGTCAATCTGTCCGACCTGGCGGCAATGGGGGCGACGCCGAAGTGGGCGATGCTGGTACTGACGGTGCCGAAGGCCGACGAAGCCTGGCTCGAAGGTTTTTCGCGCGGGTTCTTCGCGCTTGCCGCGGAATACGACGTGGACCTGATCGGCGGCGATACCGCGCGCGGGCCGCGCAACATCTGCGTGCAGATCATGGGGGAAATTCCGCACGGCCGGGCGTTGCGGCGCGACGGCGCCAAAGTCGGCGATGATGTCTGGGTTTCCGGGCATGTCGGAGACGCCGCCGCCGCGGTTGCCCACCTCAAGGGCGACCTCAGGCTGCGCGGCTCGTTACTGGCGCACTGCCTGGCGCGGCTGAACCGGCCGGCGCCGCGTGTGGCACTGGGACGGATGCTGGTCGGCGTGGCCAACAGCGCGATCGACATTTCCGACGGATTGGTTGCCGACCTGGGACACATCTGCGAACGCTCCGCGGTCGGTGCGGCAATCGAGTTCGCGGCGGTACCGTGCTCGGCGGAGCTGATGCCGCTGCGGGGACACGCGCTGGTGACGCGAGCGATACTCGCCGGCGGCGACGATTACGAGCTGTGCTTCACCGCGGTTGCGGGACGCAGATCCGAAATCGAGGCATTGTCGGGTCAGGCGGGACTGGCGTTGACCCGCATTGGCAGCATCGTTGCCGGCAAAGGGGTCGTGGTCGTGGACCAGGCCGGAAAGCCGATGAGCGTGAAGGATGGAGGATTCGATCACTTCCGCTGAAGCTTACGGGCGGCCGTCGTTGCGATTCGTGGTTTCGCACCCGGCGCATTTCATCGCATTCGGATTCGGTGTCGGCCTGTCCCCGGTCGCGCCCGGGACCATCGGCACATTGCTCGCGCTCCCAATGTACGCCTGGCTTGCGCCGCGCCTCGATAACCGGGAGTTCCTGCTGCTGCTCGCCGGCATGTTCATCGTCGGGGCGTGGGCGTGCGAGGTCAGCGGCAGGAGGCTGGGCGTGCACGATCACGGCGGCATGGTGTGGGACGAAGTCACCGCTTTCCTGGCGGTGCTGTTTTTCACACCGGCGACGCCGCTGTGGCAGGCCTCCGCATTTCTGCTGTTCCGGCTGTTCGACATCGTCAAGCCGATGCCGATACGCTATTTCGACCGCAACATCCGCAACGGTCTGGGTGTGATGTTCGACGATGTGCTGGCGGCCTTCTACGCGCTGCTGTGCCTGGCCGGGTGGAAGTTTCTTTTCGGGTAGACCATGGACGCGGAGCTTTACGCACTGGCGGGGAAAGTCGGCGATGCGCTGAAGGCGCGCAAACTGATGTTGGCCACGGCGGAATCGTGTACCGGGGGCTGGGTCGGGCAGGTCGTCACCATGGTGCCGGGCAGCTCGCACTGGTTCGATCGCGGTTTCGTCACTTACACCAACGACGCCAAACGCGAGATGGTGGGAGTGCGCCCCGAGACGCTGAAGAAGTTCGGCGCGGTTTCCGAGCAGACGGTGCGCGAGATGATCGAAGGCACGCTGTCGCACAGCAAGGCCCACGTGGCGCTGGCGGTCAGCGGCATCGCCGGTCCGGACGGCGGCTCGCCCGGCAAGCCGGTCGGGACGGTGTGCCTGGCCTGGGGCAAAAAGAAGGGCGCGCCACCGCGCAGCGTGATCCGCCATTACGCGGGAGACCGCGACGCCGTGCGCAGGCAGGCCGTCATCGACGCGCTGGAGGGTGTGCTGACGTTGCTCGAGGCGCCCTGAATTCCAGGCGCAGGTATCTGAAAACCGGGGAGAATTCCGGCTTCAGACGGCCCGATGGCTTGTGCCATAATGGCCGCTTCGAAAAAAGAGGTGAAACGCATGGACGAAAACAGAAGCAAGGCGCTGGCCGCCGCCTTGTCGCAAATCGAAAAACAGTTCGGCAAGGGCTCGATCATGCGCCTTGGCGAGAAGGAAGTGGCCAAGGATCTGGACGTGGTCTCCACCGGCTCGCTGGGCCTGGACCTGGCGCTGGGCGTGGGCGGTCTGCCGCGCGGGCGCGTGGTCGAAATCTACGGCCCGGAATCCTCCGGCAAGACCACGCTGGCGCTGTCGGTGATCGCGCAGATGCAGAAGATGGGCGGCACCGCCGCATTCATCGACGCCGAGCATGCGCTCGATCCGCAATACGCGCAGAAACTCGGCTGCAACGTTTCCGAACTGCTGATCTCGCAGCCGGACAACGGCGAGCAGGCGCTCGAGATCACCGACATGCTGGTGCGCTCAGGTTCGGTGGACGTGGTGGTGATCGATTCGGTGGCGGCGCTGACGCCGAAAGCCGAAATCGAAGGCGAGATGGGCGAGCCGCAGATGGGGCTGCAGGCGCGGCTGATGTCGCAGGCGCTCAGAAAGCTCACCGCCAACATCAAGCGCTCCAACACGCTGGTAATTTTCATCAACCAGATCCGCATGAAGATCGGCGTCATGTTCGGCAACCCGGAGACCACCACCGGCGGCAACGCGCTCAAGTTCTACGCCTCGGTGCGCATCGACATCCGCCGCACCGGCTCGATCAAGAAGGGCGAAGAGGTGATCGGCAACGAGACCCGCGCCAAAGTGGTGAAGAACAAGGTGGCGCCGCCGTTCCGCCAGGCCGAGTTCGACATCCTTTACGGCGAAGGCATTTCGCGCGAAGGCGAGATCGTCGAGCTGGGCGTGCTCTACAAGCTGATCGAGAAATCCGGCGCCTGGTACAGCTACGGCAAGGACCGCATCGGCCAGGGCAAGGACAACACCCGCGACTTTCTCAAGAGCCATCCCGAGGTGGCGAAGGAGATCGAGGCCAAGATCCGCGCCCATGTCGCCGAGAAACCGGTGGCCCAGGCGGCGGTCGCCGAGGAGTAACACGCCAACTTGGCCACTGCCCGTAGGGAAGCTCTGCATAAGTCCCGCATGCGCGAACGAGGCGATTCGGGTCGAGGGCAAGACGGCGAGGACGCCGTGTAGCCGGCCTACA
>JBBPIT010000027.1:0-27730 GCA_038040175.1 Pseudomonadota bacterium
GATCTCGATGGTGCCTTTGGAGGTAAATTTGATCGCGTTGCTGACAAAGTTGCTGAGGATCTGTCGCAATCGCCAGGGATCGACCCACACCGTGGGACTGATTCGAGGATCAGCGCTGTGCTTGAGCAGCAAGCCTTTGCTGCTGGCGTTGCCGGAGTAGATCTTGTGCACGCCCTCGATCACCTCCTTGATCGAGGCGGCCTCGGGGCGAACCTCCAGCCTCCCGGCCTCGATCTTGGAGAAATCCAGGATGTCGTCAATGATACGCAGCAGGGACTTTCCCGATTCACGGACGATCTCGAGTGTGGTGCGCTGCTCGGCGTCGAGCCTGGTCAGACCGAGAAGTTCGACCATGCCCAGCACACCGTTCAACGGCGTCCTGATCTCATGGCTCATGGTGGCGAGGAACGTGCTCTTGGCGCGGTTGGCGGCTTCGACCTCGGCGGCGCGCTGCTCCAGCGCTGCGTTCAGTCTCAGGATCTCCCGCTCCTTTTCTTTTTGTTCCGTGACATCTTGGGAAATTCCCAGCAGGTAGCGCGGCCGGTCGTGCTCGTCGAGGATTGGAATTTTCTTGGTGTGCAGGATTCGATTGCCTTTACTGCGCGTGCGGACCGGCTCCTCGGGAATGTCCTCCATCACCCCGCGCGCCAGCACCTCGCGGTCCCGGGAAGTGAAAAAATCGGCCTCCTCCTTGAGGAAGAAGTCGTAGTCATTCTTGCCGAACAAATCATCTTTGAAATAGCCCAGCAGCTCCTCCCCGGCGCGATTGAAGCGGACGAATCGCAGGTCGGCGGCATCCTTGACGAAGATCATGTCGGGGATGTTCTCGATCACCGAATCGAGGAAGCGGTTCGCTGCATGCAGTTCCGTGTTGGCGGCATCGAGCCTGGTGTTGAGCGACTGCAGTTCTTCCTGGGTGCGGGTGAGCTCCTTGTTGCGCTGGATGGCGGCGTCATACGTGGAAAGCAGCAGGTTGAGGATCTGCAGACGGTCGGCGGTGATGAAATGCCGCTGCCCGTTGAAATAGATCTCCACCGCCATGCCCGCGTCCTCCGGACGGCGCATTTGGCGATTGAGGACCACGTAGCGCACGCGATCGAGAAGATAACGCTCGTCATACGGCTTGAGGACGAAATTATCGGCCCCGCACTCCAGTCCGCGGATCACGTCCTGGGGATCGGACATCGTGGTGACGAGGATGACCGGGATGTCGCGCAGTGCGGAATCCGCCTTGATCCCGCGGGAGAGCTCGTAGCCGTCCATTTCCGGCATGACCACGTCGCTGATGATCAGTGCGGGCCGGAACTGTGGCGCCATTTCCAGCGCCAGGCGGCCGTTGGCGGCGACGCCCACTTCGTAGCCCTGCTGTTCGAGAATATGCCGCAGCCGCTGAGCCTGGGTGGGACTGTCTTCCGCGATCAGGATTTTCTCGGGTGAATGTGAGGGTTGCGTACTTGCGCCTGTCATCTCAACTCCTCGCTATGCCGTTTCTGTGGTTGACCAGCCCGACCAGCGCAGCTGCGATCTTGTCGGCCGGCAGCACATGCGTGGCGCCACCTAATGCGATCGCCTCGCCCGGCATGCCGTGCACGACCGAGCTTTCCAGATCCTGCGCAATGGTAATGGCCCCCTTGTCTTTCAACAACTTCAGTTCTGCGGCGCCGTCCTTGCCCATGCCGGTGAGCAGCACACCCAGCGCGTTCGGGCCGTACGCTTCGGCCAGCGAGCGGAACAGGAACGACACTGCCGGCCGCAGGTGATTCTCCGGTTCCTCCCGGGTCAGGACGATCCCGCCGCGGGCACTGACGCCCATGTGGAAATCGTCGGGCGCGAGGTACACGTGGCCCGGCAGCGGGGTAGTCCCGTAGGAAGCGATGTGAATCCGCAAGCCGGTAGTTTGGTTCAGCCACTCGGCCATGCCGGCCAGAAATCCGTGCGCAATATGCTGCACGACGAGCACCGGCGCGGGAAAATCCTTCGGCAGGCCTGCGAGGATGATTTGCAGCACCGGCGGTCCGCCGGTGGACGCGCCGATGGCGATCAATTTGATCTCCGCCGGAGCGCGCTGCCAGTCCGCGGGATGCGCCGCAGACAAAGGCGCCAGCCGCGAGCGGGCCGTGCGGCGCACGACCTTGACCTCGGACATCAGTTTGACCGTTTCCAGGAGGTGCGCGGCCAGCGCCTCGAAATCGCCGTGCTCGCTGCCGAGAGGCTTCTCGATGCAGGCGATGGCTCCCGCCTCCATCGCCTGGAAGGTGATGACGACGTCCTTGGCCCTGGCGGTGGCGCTGCAGATAACGATCGGCACCGGTTGGCTCTCCATGATGCGGCGCGTCGCCTCGAAACCATCCAGCCCCGGCATGTGCAAGTCCATGAGCACCACGTCAGGTTTACTCTCGAAGACGAAATCCACCGCGGCCTGGCCGTCGCCAACGGCGCCCACGACGCGGATCTGCGGGTCGGATTCGAGCAGGTGAACGAGGAACATGCGTGTCACCGTCGAGTCCTCCGCCACCAGTACGTTGATCTTGCGGTCCTTAGGAATCATGCTAAATCAGCCGCCGGACGGCTTCGAGCAAATTGCTCTGATCGAAGCTGCTCTTGACGATGTAGGCGTTGGCGCCGACGTCGATGCCGCGTTCGCGGTCTTCGCGAGTTTCCAGCGCCGTCACCAGCACCACCGGCAGCTCGGTGAGCTTCTGGTCGGCACGGATTCGTGCAGTCAGATCGAACCCGTTCAGGCGCGGCATTTCCACGTCGGAGACGACCAGGTCGAAATGTTCCGCCCGTAACAGGGTGAACCCCTCGATCCCGTCCACCGCGATTTTCACGATGTAGCCCGCCGACTCCAGAATCGTTTTCAGCAGCATCCGCGAGGTGATCGAATCGTCGACGACGAGAATTCTCCTGGCTTCGGCTGGCGCCGGCGCGGTCCCGGCGGCCACCCGCGCCGGTGCGCCTGCAGTCTTGCGGGCGGACTTGAGCAGGTCGGCCACATTGAGTATGGGTGCGATTTGCCCGGAGCCCAGTACCGTGGCAGCGGCGACGTTGCGCACGCGCGAAAGCGGCTTACGCAGTGGCTTGACCAGCACCTCCTGTTCATCGAGCACGGCATCCACGGAAAACGCCACGCGGTGGTCGCCGCTGCCGAGAACGATGACCGATGCGCCGCCGGGCGGCGTGTCTTTTCGTTCCACCGGTGGCAACTCCAGTGCGTCGGCGAGTCGCACCAGGGCGACCGCGCGCCCGTCAAATGAAATGGTTTCGCGACCTTCGACGGTCTTAACGTCGTCTGGCCTGGCGCGCGTTACGCGCTCCACCTGCGCGGTCGGCACTACCAACAGCCGCCCGGCCGCCTCGACCAGGATGCCGCGAAACGTTGCGCGTGTCGCGGGCACGACGACGCGGAAGTCGGTTCCCAGACCTGGCCGACTCTCGACCGAAACTTCTCCACCCAGTTTTTCGGCTTTCTCGCGCACGATCGCAAGTCCCAGCCCCCGCCCGGACAATTGCGTGATGATCGGGCTGGTGGATACTTCGGACTGGAAAATCAGTGCCTGAGCCTCGGACTCGTCGAGTCGGGCTGCCTCTTCCGCCGAAATCAGGCCGTGCTTGAGCGCGGATTGCTTCACTTTTTCCGTGTCGATGCCAGCGCCGTCGTCGGACAAGAGCAGTTGCACCTTGCTGCCGTTGACTTGCGTCACGGCGAGCGTGATCGTCGCCCGCGGCGGCTTGCCGCGCCGGGTACGCTCGCCCGGGGGTTCGACGCCATGATCGATGCTGTTGCGCAGCAGGTGGACCAGGGGGTCTTTCATCTCCTCGAGGATGCGCTTGTCGATTTCGACGTCTTCGCCGTGGATCGTGAGGTCGGCCTCCTTGCCCTGATCGCGGGAGAGATCGCGCACCAGCTTCGGGAACGACGCCGAAATCGTCGCAAAAGGCAGAAGCAGCAATTTCTTGGAATCCTCGAGCAGATCGTCCACCAGTTTGCCGACCGCGTAGCGGTCCTGCTCCGCCACCCGGCCGAGCATGGCCGTGCTGCGCTCTACCGACTTGAGGTAATCCATGCTCCAGTCGAAAAAATCCAGCAGCCGCGTCAGCCCCGGAGCGGAGCGGTGTTCCCCTTGGGCGGCCGCCCGATCGCGCGACTGGCGCAGCCGGCGCGCCTCCGGCTCGACCGCCGCCCAGGCTTTCCGCCACGCGTCGAAGCGCCCGGCCAGTTCGCGCAAATCGGCCGCCCGTTGGCCGGCAGTTAATTTCGCCGTGAGCATTTCCTCTGACTCCAGCAGCCGCTCTTCGAGCTTCGCCACGGCGACGCGCACGGTTTCCTCGGAGACGGTTTTTTCCGTAGTGGCGGGCGCATCGGGGAGAGCAACTTCGACCGGAGCTGTAGCCGCCGGCGCGGAATCGGTCTTGGCCGGCGCCGCTGCAACAGCAAGCCCTTTGGCGGGCAACGGTGGGGAGGTTCCCAACTGGCGCAAGGACTGGCGCAGCGATGTCAAATCGAGCGGTGCGCCCATGCCGCTCGAACCGGCAGGCACGGCAAGCGCCAAGGTGATGGCATCGAGCGTGCGGTGCAGCGTGTCCAGTGCAGCGGCAGACGGGGCGCTCTTCTGCCGTTTCCAGGAAGCGAACACGTCTTCCAGCGACTGGCACAGCGATTCGATCTCGGTGAAGTCCACCGCGCGTGCGGCGCCCTTCAAACTGTGCGCGGCGCGGAACACCGTCTCGACGATCTTGCGTTGCGCGTCGGGCGCTGGCGTTTTCTCCAGCTCCAGCAAGCCCGCCGCGATCGCCTGCAGATGCTCGTCGGCTTCGACCTTGAAAGTCGCCCGGAGCTGCTGGAGAAATTCTTCGTCCTTGGTGCTCATGGCTTGCTGTCCGGGCTATACCTTGTACCGCTCGACCATTTGCTTGAGCCGCTGGCCAAGCTCATTGAGGTTGCGTGCTGCGGTCTCCATTTGTTTCGCGCTCGCCACGTTCTGGGCGCTCGCCTGCTTGATGCTCTCCATCGCGCCGGCCACCTGGTCCACGCCGACCAACTGTTGCTGGCTGGAGGCCGCGATCTGCGTGGCCGCCTGCGCCGCCTCATTGACACTGCCGGCCAGCGCCTGGATCGAACCGCCCGCCACTTCGGTCTGCCGGGTGCCAGCTTCCACCGCCTTGCCGCCTTCCTCGGTGGCCATCACCGCCGCTCCGGTGGCCTTCTGAATGTCGCCCAGGATGGTGCGCACCTGGTTGGTCGCCTGCCGCGATTGCTCGGCCAGGCTCTTGACCTCCTGCGCCACCACGCCGAAGCCCTTGCCGTGCTCGCCCGCCTTGGCCGCCTCGATCGCGGCGTTGACCGCCAGCAGGTTCGATTGCGTGGCGAGATCTTCGACGGTCGCGATGATTTGGCCGATAGCTTGGCTCTGCTCGGAAAGGCGCACCATGCTTGCGGCAATCGCTTCCATCTGCTGGCGGATGCGGTTCATGCCCGCCGCGACGTCCTCGGCGGACTTGCGCCCGCCCTGGGAAATCTGCGCCGCCTTCTGCGCGCTGTCGGAGACCAGCTTGGCCTTCTGACTGGCAACCTGCGCTGTCTGCCGGACTTCTTCGACCGTGGTGGTGGTCTCGCTTACCGCCGCAGCGGACTCGCTGGCACTGGCGGCCAACTGGCTGGTGGAGGCGACAATTTCGCTGGCGGCTGAGCCCAGGACATTGGCGCCGTCGACCAGTGCGCGAATCTGCGCGCGCAGGTCCTCGGACATCCGCGCGAAGGCGTTGCCGAGAACATCGTCCGGGGATTGAGGTTTGACGACCGAGCGCAGGTCGCCGGCCGCGATTTGCTCGGCTGCCGTAGCCATGGCTCGCAGAGACTCTGTCATGCGGCCGAACGCCCGTGCCAACACACCCACTTCGTCGCTTCGGGTATCCGCCGGCAGTTTCGCGCTCAGATCACCGACGGTGATCCGCTCGGCAACGGCGGTGAGTTGCTGAAGCGGCCGCGCGATGTTGCGCGTGATCAAGAACCCGACGAGTGCCGCGAGCGCCAAGGCGACGAGCGTGCCCAGCAAAACAGCCCATTTCGCGTTCCGGGCATCGGCCTCCGCTTGCTCGACGCGTTGCTTAAGCGACTCCTCCTCTTCGCTCCGCATCTCGCCAAGCACTTTGCGAATTTCGTCCATGTTCGCTTCTCCCTTGCCGGACTTGACGCTCTGCACGGCCGCGTCCAAGCCGTTCGTCCGGCGGACGTCGATCGTTTCCCGAGAAAGCACCAACCGGTTCTTGATGAGTGGTTCCAGCGTATCCAGCCGGTGCTGCTGGCGCGCGTTGCCCGTCGTCAGCCGACGAATCTCCTGGACCGTCCCATCCAGCTTGCTCAACGCGCTCTGATACGGCTCCAGATAAGCGTCCTCCCCGGTGATGACGTAGCCGCGTTGGCCAGCCTGGACGTCCGTCAACAGCGACAGCACTTCCGCGAGCTGCGCTAACACGTCGTAGGTGTGCCTGCGCGCGTTCGACGCCTCAATCAATTGGGTCGTGCTCTGGTAGGAAACCGCGCCTACCATCACGAAAATCGCCATCGCCAAGCCGAACCCGGCGGCGATCTTGGTTCCGACATTCCATTTCATGGTGCAGGTCTCCGTTGGTTGTCCGCGTTCAGTTGTCCACTTCCTCGTGCACGAGAATTTTCGGGTCCGACAGGATGCGGCCCATGTCGAGTACCACCAGGCGCTCGGCGGTGATGCCCTTGAGGTATTCCGCGCCGATGCCGGTGAGGGTCGGCAACGGCGGCTGCATGCTCTCCACCGGGATAGTGAGCACGCCCACGCCGACGTCCGCCAGCACACCAAGTTCAAGATCGCCGTCGCCGACCAGGATAACGCGGTGCAGATCGGTCAATCCGTTCTCGGGCAAGCCGAAAAATTTTTTCAAGTCCAGCACCGGCAGGATGCGGCCGCGCACATTGACGATACCAAGCACGAATGCCGGCGTGCACGGCAGCGGCGTCAGATTCTTCAGCGGATGCACCTCGCGCACGTACCGGGTCTCCAGCGCGTAGCGTTCCTGCGCCAGGCGGAACTCCAATACTTCAATCGACGCCTCCGCCACCGGGGCACTTTCCAGCGGGCGCGCCAGGGCTTGCGCTCGGGCGCGGAGAATCTGTTTGGCATCGGGCGTGGCAGAGGTACGGGTTTCGTCATTCATGGCGATCGCCCGAGTCGGTCACTGAAGTGAGGGTCTCAGTGAGCCGGCCGGCAGTCAGACCGTCCGATTCCGGCAGAAGATCGTCCGGTTGATAACGGCGCAGCAGATGCAGCGCGTTGGCGAAATGCTTGTCCGCCTCGCGGGTCCTGCCGCGGCTGCGTGCGAGATTGCCCAGCGCAAAGTGGGCCAGCACGAAGTCGTGATCGAGATAGAGTGCCCGCTGCAGCGATGCGCGCGCCTGCTCGGCATCGCCTCGCTCCAGGAGGACAACCGCGTGCAGGTAATGGCCGGCGGCGTCCAGTTTGTCGGCAGCGATCCAGCGCTCGCACCATACCAGCGCGTCCGCCAGGTTGCCCTGGTTGGCCAGCGCGCGCGCCAGCAGGGAAAATGCCGCCGGCTCGGACGGACGTCCGGCAAACGTGGGCAGCAGCGTGTCGGCCGCCTCCGCATAGCGGCCTTCCCGGTAAAGCGATTCCGCTGCGGCCAGGGGGCTGGGCGGTGCGGCCACCGCGCCGGACTCTGGCTTCAGCGGAGCGGGCCCCAAACTCGCGGCCGGACCAGCCGGGGCCCATGGCAAAGACTCTTCGACCGCGGGAACGAAAAACTCCGGCACTTGGGTGGATGCCATCGGTGTCGGTTCGGTCCGAGGCGGCGCGTCGCTTTTTTGAAACAGGATCGCGCCGGGGAAGTTCACCGCGGCGAACCGGGGAAACAACGCTTTCGAAGCTTCGCTTGGGCTCACCGCCAGCCAGCCGCCGTCGACCAGCGCGTGGCGGAGATTGCCGATCACCTTTTGGATCTGGGGCGGCGTGAAGTACATCAGCACATTGCGACAGAAGATCAGATCCATCGCGTTGGTGCCGGTCGCCAACGAGGGATAGACGTCCTCCACCAGGTTCAAGTGCTCGAAGGTCACCAGTTTCTTGATCTCCGGGACGATGGCGTAGCGTCCATCCGCAGCGCGGTTGAAATAGCGCTCCTTGAGCCCGGCCGGGGCATCGCGGAATGCCCACTCGCCGTATAAGCCTGCGGTAGCTTTGTGGAGAAAGCGCGCGTTGATGTCTGTCGCCGTGATCGTCACGTGCCAGTGCTGCAGATCGGGCAGCAGTTGATGCAACAGGATCGCCAGCGAATACGGCTCTTCGCCTGTGCAGCAAGCCGCGCTCCAGATGCGCAGCCGCTGTTCCCGGCCCCGCCGGGCGCGGATCAACTCGGGCAGGATATTCTCCGCGAGTGCCTCCAGCGTTTGCTTGTCCCGGAAAAAGTAGGTTTCGCCGATCGTTAGATGGCTCGCCAGCACCTGCAGTTGCGCTTTGGATGGCGGCGCCGACAACAACCAGCCGACGCATGCCGCGACATCCTCGATGCCGAACTCCTGTGCTGCACCGGCCAGACCGCGCTTCAGATCGTCCCAGCGCTCGCGCGGGAAGTGCAGCCCCATGCTTTCGGCGATGAACTCGCTCAGTTGCGACCATTGCGCTTCCCGGACCTGGCTTGGCATCATTCGTCCCGAGTCATAGCCGAGTCGAGGGCGCGAGCCTCGTCCAGAGAGAGAAACTTTTCCAGGTCATGGATCAGGATCAGGCCATCGTCGAGCTTCACCACGCCTTCGAGGTACTCGGCAGCGGGCAGGATTTCGTCGGCGTCCACGACTTGCTTCCCTGAATATGCGAGCACACCGACCACCGCATCGGCCACCAGAGCGACCGGCCGTCGTTTTGTATGCGCGACGACGATCTGGTCGGTCAGCGCGACTTCGCGCTCCGGCAAGCGAAAGCGGCGACGCAGATTCACGACCGCCATCAGCCGCCCCTGCACGTTGATGACGCCGAGCACAATTTCGGGCGCATTCGGCAACGGAGTGATTTCGACGATGCGCGCTGCCCGCTCGACCGAGGACAGCGGGAGACCGTAGCGCTGTTCGCCGAGGGTGAAGACGACAAGCTGATGCGGTGCTTCCATCGCCGTCATGGAATGTCCGTTCAACATTTACGAAGGGGCCGGCGCCTCGGTCAAAAAACAAGCAACCGGCCTCGCATGAAGCTCACGCCCCCCCGGAAGCGCGGCTTCAGACCACTTTTTATGCAGGTAGTATATAGGGACCGGGCTCGCTTGTAACCGGGCAATCCGAATCCATAATGAATTGCAACAGAGGAGTTTCCCCCACGGCGCGTTATGGAGCGCTTATACGGCTGCTCCCGCAAACGGGCGTACCGCTAACGAGTCGCAGCCGTCCGGCTACTTGAGGTAGGCGCGCCAGGGATTCCAGTAGTAGATGTGCCAGCCTTCCTTCACACCCTCGTAATCGTGATCGGCCACGTTCGCATGGACTAGGCGGATTCGCCCGCCTTTGGCGTCGGGCCAGAAACTGAGAATCAGCGTCGAATCGAGGTCGCTCTTCTTCCAGTGCGACGCACGCCAGGATTGCACAATCAACTTGTTCGGGACGGTCTGCAGGATGGCGCCGGTGAGCGTACCGCTGAATGCACGGAAGGCGGCATGGATTTTCGGATTCAGGTACATCGCGTACAGCCTTGCGGGTGAGGCGGGCAGAAAAACGGTTTGATGAAGCGTCCTGGACATGGAGGCTTCCGGGTAACTTTGCAGCCACACTATAACGGGCCGGGCGGACTGTAAACTGGCCGTTCCGTGGTAGCGTATCCGAATCCAGTCGCGACCGGCAAAGGGGAACATCGATGACAGCGGATACTCGTATCGCAATTGTGACAGGCGGGTCGCGCGGCATCGGCCGGGCGATCGCCGAAGCGCTTGCGAAAGCGGACTTCAGGGTGGCAATCGGATACCGGGAACGCCGCGCCGAGGCGGACGCATTGGCCGCGCGCATTCACGCGGCAGGCGGCCATGCCATCGCGGTACGCACCGACGTGACCCGCACCGAGGACGCCAATGCGCTGGTCAAGGCGACACTGGATGCATTCGGGGGTGTGGACGTTCTGGTGAACAACGCCGGCATCGCTCTGCCGAACGTGAGCATCGCTGACACAGACGCACAGCAGTGGGAGCGAGTGCTGGCGGTGAACCTGACCGCCCCGTTTCATCTAATTCGCGCAGTGCTGCCGCACATGCGCGAGAAGCGCCGCGGCCACATCATAAACATTTCCTCGAACGTGACCCAGCGCCTGCCTGCCGGCCTTGGTGCGTACACAGTTTCGAAAGCGGGACTGGAGGCGCTCACCCGCGTCCTCGCCAAGGAGGAGGGGCCGAACGGAATCCGCGTCAACGCGGTGGCGCCCGGGCCGATTCGCACCGAAATGCTCGAGGAGTTCTTCACCAAGATGGGGCCGGAACGCACGCAGGCGTTTCTCGATTCGATCCCCTTGCGCCGTGCCGGCGAGCCGCAGGAGATCGCGGCCATGGTGGCCTTTCTCGCCACCGATGCCAGCTATGTCACCGGACAGGTGATCTTCGTGAACGGCGGCGGGCCGGGCGGATAGCGGCGCCGGGTCCTTGTAGCGGCGCCCGGACGTTTGGCGGGCTCTAGGCTACGTGCCGGCAGCCGCCCGGTTTCAGCACTCGTTCGGTGGACGCCGGATTCCTGGCGAGCTTGCCCTGCGGGCGGATAGGGCGTCTGACCAGTTCGCCACCGCAGTTGGGGCACACACCCTGGAGCACGCCGGTCGCGCAGCCGCGGCAGAAGGTGCACTCGAAAGAGCAGATCATGGCCTCGGTGGAATCCGGCGGCAGGTCCCTGTCGCAGCACTCGCAATTCGGTCGAAGCTGAAGCATCGCGTTCCCCCAGTGGAGAAATCGAAACTTGATTATTGCTGGACACGGAACCTGCGCGCCAACGCACGGTCCCGTATTGACGGTGCCGTATCGCCGATTCCTGCAAAATTTCCCTTTACAGTCTGCTCCGACAGGGAGAATATTTCCACCGGTGGCCAGGGCTGCGTTTCAATCGCTTGGTGTATGCGAGAAGGCGATTCTGACCGCCTTGTTGAGCACGGACCCGTGATGAAAACAGGGGCCCCGTCTGCACAGTCATCCCACCTTGAGAGCTCCGTTCTGAGCTCAGCCGCCCTTATAGCGCGGCAACAAATTGGATGGCAGCCCTGGCGCCTCACCCTTCTCCGCCCTGCGGGAGCGTGGGCCGGTTTTCCATATTCCCGCAGATCCGCATCCGCGGTGTTACCGGTCCCGCCGACGCGCTACAATTCCGGCGTGACTTTTAAACAATCCAATCGAGGATGACCGATGAAGCATCTATTTGTTTCGCTCGCCCTGGTTCTGCCGCTGGTCGCGCACGCCGGGTTCGACGACGCGGTGCAGGCCTACGGGACCGGCGATCACGCCAAGGCGTTTGCCGAGTTCAAGGTGCTCGCCGATCAGGGCAAGCCCGAAGCGCAGTATTTCATGGGGTTGTTCTACCACAACGGCTTCGGCGTGCCGCGCGACCAGACTGAATCGGCGAAATGGTTCCTGAAGGCCGCCCGGCAAGGCGACGCGCGCTCGCAATACTACGTCGGGATCATGGCTGAGAAAGGCCAGGGTGTGGAAAAAGATCCGGTGGCCGCGCACATGTGGCTTTCGCTTTCGGCCGCGAATCCCCAGACCTCCCACCGCGACTCGCTCTACACCAAGGAAGCAATCGAGAAGCTCGAGAAGAAAATGACGCCGGAGCAGATCGCCAAGGCAAAGGAAACGGCGAAGAACTGGAATCCGCAGAACTGACGCGATCATTTGCGCCGAGCAATGCAAAAGGCCGGGAGTCGTCCCGGCCTTTTTCGATTAAAGCGTTGACGCAAAGGTCGCAGAGGACAAGCAAGAATGGGCGCAAAGGAAAACAAGAGAAATGATTGCTTGAAGGGGCGGGCTACGCGGGCAACTTCGCGCAAGGGTCACGATCAGGACTTGTTTCCGTACCTGGATTTGCTGTTCCTTTAGTCTTTCTCCGCGATCTCTGCGTCCTCTGCGCCTCTGCGTTGAGATTTTGGGGTTTCGGTTTTACGAACCACTTGCCGCGGAACTATTTGGTGGCGGCGGTCCGGTGACGCGGTCGCGTTTCCAGATCATGCGCAGGATCCAGAAGATCGCCAGTGCGGCGAACAGGTGCTTAAGTGCGTGCCCGCCGACAAGCTGGCCGGCAGAGAAAATCTCGTGGTCGTAGAACTCGCCGCCCTTGGCGAGCGCATACCACGCGACGGCGACCAGGATGTCCGTCCCGCGGCTGTAGCGCGGCGGGAAAAGAAAGATGATCAACAGGACGGCGACGATGGCAATGGACTGAACGGCAACGTAAGGCCACAGGTTCCCGGTCCCGGCTGCCTCGCTCCACTGCCAGTACAGCACGCTGGCGATACCCGCCAGAACCAGCGGGCCGAGCAGAGCCATACCCGCCCTCGGATGAATTCTCTCCGAGATCATCGCGGCGAGCAGCGCCATGAAACCCACGCTCATAGGCAGCCGGTCCCACGTCAGCCGCACGTTGTCGGGCGCCAGATGATAGTAAGCGGAGCCGACGCAAGTCAGTGCCACCGCAGCGAACAAGACCAGGTACGGCCAGCGAACGGAAGGGTGCAGGAGTGGTTGCGATGCATGCGGCGAACGGTTTCGGAAAAGCAGAACGACACCGGCACCGCCGACCAGCAGAAACGCGACGTTGGAGGAAACGTTGAAAAAGTTGGGGATGCCCAGCAGCGTGCGTTGGTCTGCGAACTGGTGATATTCGGGCGGTTGCGGCAGGGGAGGCAGGGCCAGGGCGGCGACCGTTACCGCCAATGCCAGCACAGCGAGAAACCAGATGCCCGCTTTCCTGGCCACCACTCAGGACCTTGCCTCGCTCCGCGGGCGGTTGCGGTCGATCACCGGCCGGAAGACTCCGGATTCCTGTGCGCACTGTGCTGCCGCGTTACTCATGGTTTCGTCATGTCTGAATCGAGTGGACATCTGCAATCATGCCCTAACTCGCGGCGGCGGGGCGCGCCAAGGGAGAACGCGGCGGCAGGCCGGCAAGGCAAACGGGCAAAAAAAACGGGGAGCTTGCGCTCCCCGTCGGGTTTCGGCCGTGACGTTCTAAGCCGTTTTCTTCCCTACGAACCCATAGGCCACGTTGTTGCGCTCGACGCCCTCGGCTTCGTATTCCTGCTTCATGAGGGCCAGTCGGTCGTGGCTGAGATCCGGGTACTCGGCCTGGATCTTGTACTTGTACATCCGCGCCGAGTTCTCTCCGAAGATCATGCTCTTTACCTTGCTTTGCGAACCGCCGAGCTTGGTCTTCCAGCCAAATCTCTTCATGATGTCGTCCGGCACTTCCAGACGGCGCATGGCCTCGATCTGCCACTGCGGGCTGCCGTACCACACCGAATCTGTACCCCACACCACGTGATCCGCGCCCATGTGGTTGACGAACTGCCCGATCATCGCGCCCGCCAGACGCGGGCTGGACACGGCGACGGTTGCGAACGTGGTGCCCAGTTCGGCGTAGACGTTCTTGCAGCCGTGCTTCGAGGCAAGCTCGCAAACGTCGGTGGTCCAGTCGATGCGGCCGGTCCTTTCGAACTTGGCGAGCGAATGCGCCGGATCCTCGAGGAAATTACGCATCGCCCCGTGGTAGATGACGAAGTTGATCTGCGGCCAGTCTTTCGCGGCCTTGAGCACGTCGTCCACGGTGGCGTGTTTCCACACACCGGGCCAGGACGTTTCGTAGTCGAGCGGCAGCAGGCCCTTGTGGATACAGATGGTCCTGATGCCCGACTTCATCGCCTTCTCGTACCACGGATAGACCAGGCCCTCGTCGTCCAGGCGCCATGCGGTACCTTTAGTGGTCGGCGACAGCGGATCCCCGATCGTGTAGCACTTCCATGAATCGGGCTTCAACTCGGCGATGCCGCGATCGACTTCGTCCATCCACCCTGCCTGTCCGGGCGTGATGATCGTGTGCCCGAACATGCGGCGCGAGCCTGCGACTTTGTTGATAGCTTCGCGCGCGTGCATGATCTGGTCGTTGCTCAACAGCCACCAGTCCGGATCGTCGAAGGGAGCACCGGAGAGCAACGCCACCTTGGTGTCGCTGTCCAGGTAGATCTCTTTCAGGTAGTTCTGGAACTTGTAGCGCTGCAGGACCAGCGGAATGTCCTTCAGCATGTCCGGGTTCCAGTGTTCCGATGCATATTTGCCCAGACCCAGCAGGCCTTCCTTGTCGAAATCGTCGCGCACGAAGTGCGTCTGATCGTCAAAGATGAACTGCCCACTGAGCGCCTTGGCACGTGCATCCGCGATATCGATATCGGCGGCTTCCGCCTCGGACACGTCCCAGATCGGACCGAAGACCTGGTTCATGGCCAGGAATGCGGTCGCCATGCCCGAAGCCGTCTTCAGGAAATCGCGGCGGTCCATGTTCAACTTTTTCGCATACTGGTCGGCGAGTTCCTTGATCCGTCCCTCGACCTGCTTCTGCTTCTCGGTCTGCGGCAACGGATTGTATTCGCCGTTTGAAACGATCTGCGTGGGTACCGGTGAGACAAAGGTAGCGTCATCGGCATGCGCAGTTTGTTTACGTTCTTTTTCGGTTAACCACATATTTCGACTCCCCCTATAGGAATAGGAATGTTTCATGGGCCTACTGAACGTTCAGGAAGGCAGCCATCGGCGTGTTTCCACTTATTTAGACCTTCGGCCACCTCTTTTTTCTTTCTAGGCGCAAATTTAGACGGAGTCAAGGACGGTCGTCGCTGCGCCACGGCACGGTTGCCCGGGCGCCGGTTGTTACAATGGCCGCCATCGAAGTTTCTGCTGATGAAAACCCTTCCTGATCCACGGCCTTACACGCCGTTCTCATCGAATCCGCTGGTCGTGGCTGCCGAACGTGCGGCAAAAGCGGGTTCTGCGTTGCAGCAAGAAGATGCGGGCGGGATGCTCCTGAGCCGCCTTCGAGACGCGCTGGAAGCGGGCAACGACGCCCGGATCGAGCAGGCCCTCGCGGAAGCGACCTCCCCATTGGTGCGAGAGACGCTCACACGTGCGCTCGTGGCGGCACTGGAAGCGCGCGACGAGGCCGCGTTGGTGATGCGGCTAATCGCCATTCCGCTGTTGATCGTCACCGGCGGGCGCGGCCTGGCCGTGGTGCCCGGGGTCGTGCCGGACATCGGCGCGTTGCAGAAACTGTTCGAAAAGCACGGCGCGCTCGGTCAGTCGAAGAACTTCGGACTGGGCAATGCGCTGACAACCGCCGAGAGACTGGCCGCGGTGAAACCCAGCTTGCTCTACCGGCTCACCCGCGGATTGGGACAGGAAGGATTCCGGCCGCCGGACCTTGCCCCGCAGGACATCGAAGTGGACTCCGGCGAAGAGCGAGTACACCTACGCTTTCTGGTTGGGGCGGCGGTCACGCCGGCGAACGCACCGGGCTTTACCGAAACGGCCGGCAACATCGGCACGTGGGGGCTGCCGTTCACCCAGGCGTTGGCCGCGCAACTCGGTCAGGAAGGTTTGTCGCTGCTGCCTATCCCGCGCCCGCCGATGAACCTGCAGCGCGCGCTGGAAACCGGCCGCTTCGCGCTAAGGGAAATGGAATTTCAGTTGTTTCTCAGCAATGCGCTGCGCCGATTTCGCGCGCGCGTCGGCGACCCGGATGCGACCGTCGCCTCCTACTCGGACGGCAGTGTCCGCATCAACCTCGGCTCACCTTTCGATGCATCACTGGCCTGCGAATACCGCTGGCCGCTTTACCCGGAGGACGATCTCGGCGCGGTGGGGAACAGCATCTTCGGTTTGCTGGCCGAATGCAGGCTCGAAACCGTCCAGGTCGCCGAAACCGTCTGGCTCGCCAAGGCTGCTTCGCACTAAAACACTGTCTCACCGCAAAGACGCAAAGGACGCAAAGAAGGACAAAGGAAACTATGATGAGCGGGGATATCAAACTCCGGACATCAAGCAACAATCCTGAGGCAGCGAATATAACTCTGTGCGATTCTTGGATCGTTCATGTTCTTGTAATGAGCTATTTGGTTTTCTTTGCGTCCTTTGCGTCTTTGCGGTGAAAGATTTTCATTTTGAAGATTCATCGAGGAACAACTGCACTTCGCGGAACAGTTGCATGCGGTTCTTTTCCATGATCACCGTGTGCGTACCCTCGCCGATCTCCACCATGCGCTTCACCGGCGCGTTCTTGAGCAGGCCGAACAGCGCAGTCGACATGTACGTTGGCGTGTCCTGGTCCCACTCGGCGTGCACGATCAGCGTCGGCACGCGGATGTTGGCGGGGTCGTAATAGGGCTTGCCCGCGACCCAGTACTCGCGCAGGTCCTGGATCACGCCGTTGGGGGCGCGCAATTGCCCGGATTCCCTCGACTTCGGATCGGTGGCCCAGGTGGCATCGGCCCAGGCTTCGAACCAGCCTGACGGGATCAGGTCCGCCGCTTTGTCTTCCGGTACGCCGGCGAGCCAGCGCTTCTTCGCGTTCTCCTTCAACACGGTGCGGTAGGCGCCGAGCGGACCGTCTCCTCCAAGCTGGCTCGGCGTGTTGCGCAGCCACAGCGGCGCGTACAGCACCAGCTTGTTGACCTTGTCGTTGTTCGCCGCCGCGTACGCACCCATGATCGACGTGCCCCACGACCAGCCGAGCAGATTGATTTGCGCCACCCCGCGGCGCTTGCGGATGAACTCCACCGCGGATGCCACGTCGCGCACCGCCACGTCGGTGGTGACGAGCGGCGGGTTTTCCTGTGGCGGCCGGTCCATCTCCGGCGGGCGGGTCGAGTTGCCATAGCCGCGCAGATCCACGAGGTAGACGTCCCAGCCGTGCGCGGCGATGTAATCCATCCACGACATGCCGTCGAGCTGCAGATCGAACGCGGTCTCGGAGGGATAGGTGGCCCCGTGCACGTACAGCAGGGTCCGGTCCGGGGACACGGTCAGTTCCTTCGGCCGCTTGTTGCGGATATAGAGCTGGATACCCGGCGTGTCGGAAGGGATGGTGATGTGCTCGGTGACGAGAGCCGGCATTTTCGCCCTGATGCCTTCGTCGTTGGCGATCGCGGCTGCGGCCCACAGGCATGCCAACGCGGCTGTCAGCAGGAATTTCCAGGTAACGGACTTCAACTTGATCTCCTTGAACGCGCTCTATCGGCGCCGGCTGCCACTGTAGCGAAAGCGGCTGCGCGCGTCACCCCGCCCTACTACGAAAACCATGTCCTTCACCGCAAAGACGCAAAGGACGCAAAGAAGGGCGAAGGAAAATAACAGAAAAATGGGTATCTCAAACTCCTGACATCAGGCAATAATCGGAAGGGTTCCCAAATATGCTATGCGGTTCTTGGATCGTTCATGTCCTTCTGATGATCTGTGCGTTTTCTTAGCGTCCTTTGCGTCTTTGCGGTGAAGATTCAGGGTTCTGCTGTTGGGAGAGTTCGCGTATCGTCGGGGCATGAGCGAAACCACGCCACCGTATGCCGGGTTGACGCCCGACCTGATGCTGAACGCGGTCGAATCCGTGGGCTTTCTCTGCGACGGCAGGCTGCTGGCGCTGAACAGCTATGAGAACCGGGTTTATCAGGTCGGCATCGAAAACGGCAAACCCCTGGTCGCGAAGTTCTACCGGCCGGCGCGCTGGAGCGATGCGCAGATCCTCGAGGAGCACGCGTTCACCGCGGAACTGGCGGAACGCGAGATTCCCGCAGTGCCGCCGATTGCAGTGGACACGCGCACCTTGCACGCTTTTCAGGGATTTCGTTTCGCGCTGTATCCGCGCCGCGGCGGGCGCGCCCCGGAATTGGACGATCCCGACACGCTCGAGTGGCTCGGCCGCTTCATCGGCCGCATCCATGCGGTGGGGGCGCTCTCGCCGTTCGCGCATCGTCCGGCACTGGATATCGCCACTTTCGGCGAAGAGCCGCGCGAATACCTGCTGGGCAACGATTTCGTTCCCGCTGACCTGCGTGCGGCGTACGCGAGCGTCATTGACCAGGCGCTCGCCGGTGTGCGCGGCTGCTTCGAGCGCGCCGGCGCGGTGCGATCGATCCGGCTGCACGGCGATTGCCATCCAGGCAATGTCTTGTGGACCGACGGCGGGCCGCATTTCGTGGATTTCGACGATGCGCGCATGGGGCCGGCTCTGCAGGATCTGTGGATGCTGCTCTCCGGAGATCGCGCCGCGATGACCCGTCAGTTATCCGATGTTCTTGCCGGCTATGAGGATTTCTTCGATTTCGACCGCCGCGAACTAAATCTGCTCGAGGCGCTGCGCACACTGCGAATGATCCATTACTCGGCGTGGCTGGCGCGGCGCTGGGACGACCCGGCCTTCCCGGCGGCTTTTCCGTGGTTCCATACCACGAAATACTGGCAGGACCAGATATTGCAGCTACGGGAGCAGGTGGCGGCGATGCAGGATTCGCCGCTCGGGCCGCTATAGGCGGGACGCCCCAAATTGACGTCCTTATTGACGCTCCGTGACATAGTCTTTACATTCCGCGGCAGGCTGCCGGCACGGCATTTCACATGGAGAAATCTAAGGAAGCTCTGCATACAGAGCTTCCCTAGGTGCGGCGGCAAAATTCTCAGCGAGGCAGGATGATCTATCAGCTGCATGAGTTCCAAAAGACGGTGATGGCGCCCACGGTCCTCCTCGCGGACACCGTCAAACATCTTTTCACCAGTCCCTTCAGTCCGCTCGCGTATACCCCGGTTTCCCGCACCATCGCTGCCAACAGCGAAGTCTTCGGGCGGCTGATGCGGCGTTACCCCAAACCGCAGTGGCAGATAGACCACACGTTGATCGACGGCGAGCGCGTCGCGGTTACCCGCGAGGTGGCTGTGGACAAGCCGTTTTGCCAACTGCTGCACTTCAGGAAAGACATCGCGGTCGAGCAGCCGAAGTTGCTGATCGTCGCTCCCCTGTCGGGGCACTTCGCCACGCTGCTGCGCGATACGGTGCGCACCGCGCTGCCGGACCACGATGTGTGGGTCACCGACTGGGTGGACGCCAGGATGGTGCCGCTGTCGAAGGGCCCGTTCCATCTCGACGATTACGTGGACTACATCAGGGAGTTCATCCGGCACCTGTCGCCGGACCTCAACGTGATGTCGGTGTGCCAGCCGACCGTGCCGGTGCTTGCCGCGGTGTCGCTGATGGCGGCGGAGAACGACCCGGCGGCGCCGAAGGCGATGATCATGATGGGCGGGCCGATCGACACCCGCCGCAATCCGACCGCGGTGAACGATTTTGCCTCGGGGCGCCCGCACTCATGGTTCGCCGACAAGGTGATCATGCGCGTGCCGCCGAATTATCCGGGCTTCATGCGCAAGGTGTACCCGGGCTTCCTGCAACACGCCAGTTTCCTTGCCATGAATCCGGACCGCCACCTTGACGCGCACAAGCAGTTCTACAACCACCTGATCCGCGGCGACGGCGAGAGCGCCGAGGCGCATCGGCAGTTCTACGACGAATACAACGCGGTGCTCGACATGCCCGCCGAGTACTACCTCGACACCGTCAAGGCGGTGTTCCAGGAATTCCAGTTGCCAAAGGGCAAGATGACGGTGCGCGGCGTGCCGGTGAAACCCGAGGCGATCAGAAAGTCGGCGTTGTTCACCATCGAAGGCGAACTGGACGACATTTCCGGCAACGGCCAGACCGAAGCTGCGCACACCCTGTGCCGCAGCATCCCCGCGGACAAGCGCAAGCACCTGCTGGCGAAAGGCGTCGGCCATTACGGCATCTTCAGCGGACGCAAGTTCCGCGAGCTCATCTATCCGCAAATACGCAGCTTCATCCGCCTGATTGCCCGGAGGGAAGAGGACCTGAAGCTGGTGCGCGTCAAGTAACTTTCCCGGTTCTCACGCAAGCGCAATAGCGTCGTTACCGGCGTGCGTTGAATTTTCGTTGGTCGCCGCCGCTGCTTTTGCAATAAAATCCCCTCCGTCCTGATCCGCGCTGTTATTGCAGACCGCAGCGCGTCCTCTGCGCCATGTTGCGGCGCGCAATCAAGATGGATGATTCGATGAAGAGAACCTGGCTCTCGCTGCTGATTCTTTGCGTTGCCGCAACGGCATTGTCGCTCGCGGGCTGCAGTTCCCGGTCCAGCTATCCGAACCGGCCGATCACCTTGGTCGTGCCCTGGGGCGCCGGCGGGGGCACCGATGCCGTCGCGCGCATGCTCGCCAGCCTGATGGAGAAAGATCTCGGCCAACCGGTGAACGTGGCCAACCGCACCGGCGGCGGTGGCGTGGTCGGCCACCATGCGGTGGCAGGCGCGCATCCCGACGGCTACACCATCGGGCTGATCACCGCCGAGATCGCGATGATGCACTGGCAGGGGCTCACACAATTGACCTACGCCGATTACACTCCGATCGCGCTGGTGAGTTTCGATCCTGCCGGCGTCCAGGTGCGCGCCGATTCGCCGTACAAGACGCTGCAGGAGCTGATCAGGGACATCAAAGCTCGTCCCGGGCAGATCAAGGCCACCGGCTGCGGCCCGGGATGCGGCTGGCACATCGCACTTGCCGGGCTGTTGCATGCGCAGGGCATCGATCCGCAGAGCGTGCGGTGGGTGCCGAGCAACGGTGCGGCGCCGGGCCTGCTCGATCTGGTGGCGGGCGGCGTGCAGATCGTGCCGTGTTCGCTGCCCGAGGCGCGCTCGCTGATCGACGCCGGTAAGGTGAAGAGCCTGGCGATCATGCACGGCGAACGCGACCGTCTGTTCTCCAATGTCCCGACGCTCGATGAAGCAGTCGGCAGCAAATGGACGTATGCCGCATGGCGTGGCATTGCCGGGCCCAAGGGACTGCCGAAGGAGATCGCGGACAGGCTGGCCGTGTCGGTGCAGAAGGCTTACGACAGCCAGGAGTACAAGGACTTCATGAAGCGACGCGGCTTCGGAATGATCTGGGGCGGGCCGCAGGAATTCGCGCAGTACATGGCGAAAGCCGACGCGGACCTGGGCAAGACGATGAAAGCGGTTGGCCTCACGAAGTGAGGCGTGATTCGTGACACGTGGTGCGTGGCACGGAAAAACCGTGATACGTCGTACGTGACACGTGACACGTAGAGTCGGCTAACTACCAGCCACGTACCACGTACCACGAGCCACGAACCACGAACAAGACAAAGGGGAGAGGAGTGAGAATCCTGAGAGTACTCGCGCTGCTTCTGCTGGCGCTCACCGGTGTCGTGCACGCCGCCGATTATCCGGCCCGACCGATCACGTTCATCGTGCCTTGGGGTGCGGGCGGCGGCACCGACGCAGTCGGCCGCATGATGGCGACCATGCTGGAGCGGGATCTGGGCAGGCCGGTCAACGTGGTGAACCGCACCGGCGGCAGCGGCGTGGTCGGGCATCAGGCGATCGCGTTGGCGCGCCCCGACGGCTACACCATCGGCATCATCACGGTGGAAATTGCGATGATGCATTGGCAGGGGCTCACGGCGCTCTCCGGCGCATCGTTTACGCCGCTCGGGCTGATCAACAACGATTCGGCGGCGGTGCAGGTCCGTGCCGACTCTTCCTACAACACGCTCGCAGACCTGGTTGCCGCCATCAAGGCCAATCCCGGCAAGCTCACGGCATCCGGCACCGCTCACGGCGGCATCTGGCATCTGTCGCTGTACGGCATGCTGCGCGACCTGAAAATAGAACCGACCACGGTAAGGTGGGTGCCGAGCCAGAGCAATGCCGCCGGACTGCTCGATCTGGTCGCAGGCGGCGTGGACATCGTGCCGGGTTCGCATCCGGAAGCGCGGGCGCTGATAGAAGCCGGCAAGGTGCGCAGCCTCGGGGTCATGGACGCGAAACCAACGGCTTTATTTCCGAAGGTGCCCACCATCAAGCAGGCCATCGGCAGCAACTGGCAGAGCGGCGCCTGGCGCGGCATCGCCGCACCGAAGAACCTGCCGAAGGACATCGAGGCGAGACTCGCTGCCGCCGTCGAGAAGGCCTACCACAGCAAGGAATTCCAGGACTTCATGCACTCGCGCGGATTCAGTGCAACCTGGGCGCCGCCCGCTGAGTTCGCCGCATTCATGGCGAAGTCGGACGCCGAGATGGGTACGCTGATGAAGGCGGTAGGGATAGCGAAGTGAGGCGTGAGGCGACAGGCGTGAGGCGTGAGGCGTGAGGCGTGAGGCGACAGGCGTGAGGCGTGAGGCGTGAGGCGTGAGGCGATAGGCGTGAGGCGTCCTCGTCACTCCAACTTTTCCCCCATTGACGCGACGGAGAGGCCGTTTTGCTCGCTCTTTTGTTCGGCTGCGCCTGACGCCTATCGCCTCACGCCTCACGCACGCCCATGAAATTCAACGATGCATTGATCGGCTGCGCGCTGGTCCTGTTTGCCGGACTGATCCTCTGGTACGTGCGCAACTTTCCGCCGATGCCGGGGCAGGAATTCGGCCCCTCGCTGTTTCCGCGTTTCATCGCCTGCGGCCTGCTCGCCTGCGGCGTCGCGCTGATGGTGAGCGGGGCGAAGCGTTGGCGCACCGAGCCGGCAGTGGAGTTGTCGGACTGGCTCAGGATGCCGCGGCTGTTCGTGAACTTCTGCCTGGTGGTCGGCGGCATGGTCTTTTACATCCTGCTGTCCGATACGCTCGGTTTCCTGTTCACGATGCCGATCGTGCTCACGGTGTGGATCGTGGCGCTGCAGACGCGGTGGACCGTCGCGCTGCCCGTGGCAGTGGTTGTGACGCTGCTCATTCACTACATTTTCTACAGCGTTCTCAAGGTGCCGCTTCCCTGGGGCGTTCTGACCGATTTCGCGTGGTGACAACAAGAAAAAATGGCTGACATCGCGCTCGCCTTCTCGCTGGTCTTGGACCCCTACGTCCTTGCCGTCATCCTCGGATCGGCGGTGTTCGGCCTGTTCGTCGGCGCCATCCCCGGGCTCACCGCCACCATGGCGACCGCGTTGCTGGTGCCGGTCACCTTCTTCATGCCGCCGGTACCGGCGGTTGCGGCCATCGTCACCGCCACTGCGATGGCGATTTTTGCCGGCGACATTCCCGGCGCGTTGTTGCGCATGCCCGGCACGCCGGCCTCGGCGGCGTATACCGACGAGGCCTACGCCATGACCAAAAAAGGCCTGGCCGAGCTGGTGCTCGGCGCAGGCCTGGTGTTCTCTGCGATCGGCGGAATATTTGGCACCATCGTGCTGGTGACCGCGGCGCCGTCGCTCGCCGAGGTCGCGCTCAATTTCAGCTCCTTCGAGTATTTCTGGCTGGTGCTGCTGGGGCTGACCTGTGCCGTGTTCATCGCTTCCGACCGGCCGCTCAAGGGCATGGTGGCGTTGCTGCTCGGGCTGCTGGTGTCCTGTGTGGGGCTCAACAATCCGGCGGCGTTTCCCCGATTCACCTTCGGCAACACCGACCTGATGGGCGGGATCAACTTCATCCCGATGATGATCGGGATGTTCGCGGTGTCGGAAGTATTGCGCTACGTCACCTCGAAGGAACTGCCTTTGCAGGTGGCGCAGGAGAAAATCGGCAATGTCTTTCGCGGCCAGTGGCAGTTGGTCAAGCAGTATCCGCTGGCGATCGTGCGCGGGAGCTCCGTGGGCACGCTGATCGGCGCGCTGCCCGGCGCCGGCGCCGATATCGCCGCCTGGATTTCGTACGCGATCTCCAAGCGCTTCTCGAAGACGCCGGAAAAGTTCGGCACCGGCCACGTCGAAGGGGTGATCGAATCCGGCGCTGCCAACAACGGCGCGCTGTCCGGCGCCTGGATCCCGGCGCTGGTATTCGGCATCCCGGGAGACTCCATCACGGCCATAGCCATCGGCGTGCTGTATATGAAGGGCATGAATCCGGGGCCGACGATCTTCATCAACAACCCGGAGAACATCTACGCGGTGTTCATCGTGTTCTTCCTCGCCAATCTCTTGATGATTCCGCTGGGTTTGCTCGCCATCAAGAGTTACAAGCAGGTACTGCGTGTGCCGCGACACATGCTGATGCCGATCATCCTGACCTTCTGCATGGTGGGCGCGTTCGCGATCAACAACACGCCGTTCGACATCGGCGTGATGCTGGTGGCGGGCGTGATTGCGTTCTTCATGGAGCGCAACGGCTTCCCGATTGCACCGGCCATCCTCGGTGTGGTGCTGGGCGGGATGCTCGAGGAAAACTTCGCCACTTCGGTCATCAAGGCGGAAGGCAATCTCGGCGCGTTCTTCGAAAGGCCGATCGCCGCCGGGCTCGGCGTGTTCGCCATCCTGGTGTGGCTGTCGCCGCTCGTGATCTGGTGGTGGCGCCGTCGCGGGCGGCCCGTGACGGCGTAGAAACTGAAATCGTTTGCCACAGAGATTTCTTCACAATACCTTCCCTTCAATACCCCCTTGAGGGGTGCGCTCGACGGGTGCCGTTGAGGGGTACACAGAGAACGCAGAGAAGAAAACGTCGATGCCGCTGATAGAATACAGGTCATACCGGAGCGCAACGTTTCGGTGCGAAGTTGGGCCTCCCGGACAATAGGACGCATCAATACATAATCTTAGGAGCGAGCAATGACTAGAGCCGTACGATTCCACAAGACAGGCGGGCCCGAAGTTCTACAGCTCGACGACGTCCAGGTCGGCGATCCCGGCGACGGACAGGCCCGGGTCAAACACGCCGCCATCGGCCTGAATTTCATCGATACCTATCATCGTTCCGGCCTGTATCCGCTGCCGTTGCCGAGCGGCATCGGCCTGGAAGCGGCGGGCGTGGTCGAAGCCGTCGGCAACGGTGTGACCCACGTCAAGCCCGGCGATCGCGTGGGCTACGCGGGCGGGCCGCCCGGAGCATATTCCGAAGTCCGTTTGATTCCGGCGGACCGTCTGGTGAAGGTGCCCAGTGGCATCTCCGACAAGGAAGTCGCGGCGATGATGCTGAAGGGCCTCACCGTGCAGTACCTGATCCGCCGCGTGTACCGCGTGGAGAGGGGCGAGACTGTGCTGTTCCATGCTGCCGCCGGCGGTGTCGGTCTGATCGCCTGCCAGTGGCTCAAGGTATTGGGCGCGACGGTGATCGGCACCGTCGGGTCGGACGAGAAGGCGAAAATCGCCAAAGCGCACGGCTGCGACCACACCATCGTCTACACCCGCGAGAACTTCGTCGAGCGGGTGAAGCAAATCACCGGCGGCGCCAAAGTTCCCGTCGTGTTCGACTCGGTGGGCAAGGATACCTTCATGGGCTCGTTGGACTGCCTGCAGCCGCGCGGTCTGCTGGCCATGTTCGGCAACGGCTCCGGCCCGGTAGCCGCGTTCGACCTCAATCTGCTCGCGGCGAAGGGCTCGCTTTACGTGACCCGCCCTTCGCTGATGGTCTATACCGCCCGTCGCGAGGATCTTGAGGCGGGCGCGAAGGAACTGTTCGACATCGTGAAGTCCGGCAAGGTCAAGATCGAAGTCAATCAGACCTACAAGCTCGAAGACGCTGCCCAGGCACATCGCGATCTCGAAGCCCGCAAGACCACCGGCTCGACCGTCTTCTTGCCATAACAACATAAGGCGTGCAACGCAAAGGACGCAAAGGTACGCGAAGGAAAAACGAAACAGACGGGAAGACAAGATCAGATTTGGTTTCTTGCCACATTTATTCTTCTTGCCCTCCTTTGCGTACCTTTGCGTCCTTTGCGTTGAAAGACCTCATTGGGGGAGTAAACAGTGATCGAAGATCTGAAGAATAAAGTCGTGCTGATCACCGGTGCCAGCACCGGTATCGGCGCGGGTGCGGCGAAGGCGTTCGGTGCCAGCGGCGCCAAGGTTGCCATCCATTACAACAAGAGCAAGGCGGAAGCGGAGAAAGTCGCGGTGGCAGTGGAAAAGGCCGGCGGCAAAGCGATGCTGGTGGCCGGCGATGTCACCGATTCCGCGATATGCCGGCAGATCGTGGACAAGACCGTCTCGGGATTCGGCCGCATCGACGTATTGATCAACAATGCGGGCGGGCTGATCGAGCGCGCGCCGATCGAGTCCATCACCGACGAGCTGTTCGACAAGGTGGTTTATCTGAACGTGCGCTCCGCGATGATCTGCACCGGAGCGGCCGCGCAACACATGCGCAAGCAGGGCAGCGGCGGCGGCATCATCAACGTCACTTCGGTGGCGGCACGCCACGGCGGCGGACCGGGAGCCTCGTTGTACGCCGGCTCCAAGGGCTTCGTCAGCACCATGACCCGTGGTCTCGCAAAGGAACTGGTGAAGGACAAGATACGCGTCAACGCGGTCGCACCCGGTGTGATCACCACGCCGTTCCACGAGCGCTACTCAACTCCGCAGATGCTCGAAGGCTTCAAGGCCACCATCCCGATGAACCGGCTTGGCACCGCGGAAGAGTGCGCCGGCGCCTTCCTGTTCCTTGCATCCGAGCAGATGTCGGGATACATGACCGGGCAGATCCTGGAAGTGAACGGCGGACAGTACATGCCATGAATTGCAGACGCTAGGCACGAGGCTCGAGGCGCTAGAAAAAGCGAAAAAGAATCACGAGAAAAAGCAAAGTCTTGACTAGACTTTCTGCCTAGAGCCTAGAGCCTAGAGCCTAGAGCCTAGAGGCTATCAATTTTGGGGAGAGAGATGTTCAATCTATCGGGCAAGGTAGCGCTCGTCACTGGCGCCTCGCGCGGGCTGGGATGGGCGATGGCACAGTCACTGGCCGCGGCCGGCGCACACGTGATTCTGAACGCGCGCGATGAAGCGGCGCTGAAAGAGCGGGTGAAGGAACTCGCCGCCAAAGGGATCAAGGGCGAAGCGGCAGCCTTCGACGTCACCGACCATGCCGCCGGAGCCGAATGTATTGGTGCTGCGGCAAGAAAGCACGGCCGTTTCGACATCCTGGTTGCCAACGCCGGCATCCAGCACCGCAAGCCGATCACCGAGTTCGACGCCGCCGACTTCGAGCGTGTCGTCGCCACCAACCTCACCGCGGTGTGGGCGCTGGCAAAGGAAGCGGCGAAGGTCATGATTCCGGCTAAGCGCGGGCGCATCATCATGACCGGCTCGGTCAGCGCCATTCTCGCCAGGCCCACGATTTCCGCCTACATCGCCAGCAAGGGCGCGGTTCACGCCCTGACCCGCGAACTGGCGGTCGAGCTGGCGCAGCACAACATTACCGTCAACTCGATTGCGCCAGGCTATTTCGCCACCGAGATGAACACCGCTCTGATCCAGAACAAGGAGTTCAACGACTGGGTGTGCAAACGCACGCCGGCCGGCCGCTGGGGCAAGCTCGAGGAGATCGGCCCTGTCGCGGTGTTCCTGGCTTCCGACGAAGCATCCTATGTCAACGGCCATGTCCTGGTGACGGACGGGGCGTTCTCCGCTTCCATGTAAGCGGACGTGAATATCGTGAATATCGTGAATGCCGTGAATGTCGGAAACCCATCACGGTTTTGCCGTTACGAGTCACGATATTTACGGCATTCACGACATTCACGACCCGCCACGCTGCAACCGGCCACAATTTATTGACCAACGAAGGGGCGGCGATGTGAGAAGTGCCGTGACACGTGGGACGTGATACGTGACACGCAAAAGCCCGTAAGCTCTATTCACGAATCACGAATCACGAATCACGAATCACGAATCACGAATCACGAATCACGAATCACGA
>JBBPIT010000027.1:27830-47493 GCA_038040175.1 Pseudomonadota bacterium
TCACGAATCACGAATCACGAATCACGAATCACGAATCACGAATCACGAATCACGAACCACGAACCACGGGAGCGGTATTCTTGGCAACCAAGTTCAAGATCGGCATCACCCGCGACGCGATCACCGCCAACGGCACTGTGTTCGGCGAAGAGGCGATGAAGGTGCTGGATGATCCGGCGGTCGAATGGGAGTTTCTTGCCGAGAAGGTACCGGAGCTCACGCCTGCCCACGGGGCGGCTTACGATGCGTTGTGCGTGATGAGTGCCAGGGTCACCCGCGCAATGCTTTCCGGACCGGATCGAAGAGTGAAGCTGATCGCGCGTTTTGGAGTGGGTTACGACTCGGTGGATGTGCCGGCCTGCACTGAAAGTGGCGTCATGCTGACCATCACGCCCGATGGCGTGCGCCGTCCGGTGGCGGCGAGCGTGATCGGATTCGTGCTGGCGCTGGCGCATCGCATGTTCCTGAAGGACCGTCTGACCCGCGAAGGCCGTTGGGGCGAGAAAGGCAATTACCTCGGAAGCGGCCTGATGGGACGCACGCTTGGCGTGATCGGCGTGGGCAATATCGGCAAGGAGATCTTCCGCCTGGCGCAGCCCTTCGGGATGCGCCTGCTGGGTTGCGATCCGCATGTGCCGCAATCGGCCGTTGCTTCGCTGAACGTCACCATGGTGGACAAGGACAAGTTGTTGCGTGAAGCAGATTTTGTTTCGGTCAATACGCTGCTTGATGAACACACCAAAGGGTTGATCGGCGCGCGCGAATTCGCACTGATGAAGCCGAGCGCATACTTCATCAATACCGCCCGCGGGCCGGTGGTGGTGGAATCCGCGCTTATAGATGCGCTCAGAAGCAACCGGATCGCCGGTGCGGCGATCGACGTGTTCGAGAAAGAACCGGTGGCGCCGGACAACCCGCTGCTGAAACTGGATAACGTCATCCTCGCCCCCCATGCGATATGCCACACCGACGAGTGCATGAGCCTGCTCGGACAGGGGGCGTTCAGGGCGGCGGTGGACCTGGCGCACGGACGCAAACCGCACCTGATCGTCAACACCGAAGTGTTGAAGCATCCGGCCTGGGTGGGGAAGTTTCACGCCTGACGGCGTGGGAGGGCGTGACACGTGGGACGTGATACGTGGCACGGAAAAACCGTGATACGTTGTACGTGACACGTAGAGTCCGCTAACCACCAGCCACGAACCACGAACCACGAACCACGAACCGATAGCCACGGACACTGAACTATGCGTACCAATCCCGTAAAGGAAAAGCTACTAAAGGGTCAACCTGTCTTCGGCAGTTTCGGCTGGGAGTTCCTGGTTCCCGGCCTGCCGCAGATCGTGAAAGCGGCGGGAGCGGAGTTCCTGCTCCTCGACATGGAACATGCCGGACACAGTTACGAAACGATTAAGGACCAGGCGGCGGCATGCCGGGGCATCGACCTGGTGCTGATGGCGCGGGTACCGACCAACCAGTACCACTACATTTCGCGCGCGCTCGACCTCGGTATCATGGGGATCATGGCGCCCATGGTCGGTTCCGCCGAGGAGGCGAAGTACATCGTCTCCTGCACCCGCTATCCGCCCGCGGGCCGGCGCGGCGCGGCGTTCGGCTTTGCGGCCGACGATTACATCGGCGGAAGCGTCGCCGATAAGATCAAGATCGCCAACGAGCGTACTCTGGTGATGTGCCTGATCGAGACTGCCGAAGGCATCGAGAATGTGGAAAAGATCGCGGCGGTGCCGGGCGTGGACGTGCTCTGGCTCGGGCACTTCGACCTGACCAATTTCCTCGGCATCCCGGCGCAGTTTGACCATCCCAAATACGTCGCCGCGATCAAGAAAATGGTCGCGGCCGCGAAGAAGCACGGCAAAATCCTCGCCTGCATGACTGCGGATGAAAAATGGAGCCGCGAGTACTGGGAAAAAGGCTTCCGCCTGTTTTCTGTCGGGATAGACTCGATGCTGCTGCAGGGCGCATTGAAGCAGGGCATCGGCGTGCTGCAGTCGCTCGACGAATCGGGAAAGAAATCCAGAAAAAAGTAAGCTGATAAGAAACGGCCTGCCGAAAAAAAGACCAGGGCGGCCGCAACAGAAGGAGGAGAAAAATGGCGCAGGCCAAGTTCCGCATCGGCATTACCCGCGACAACCTCAAGCCGAACGGCAAGCCGATTTTCGACGAATCGGCCTTCAAGATCCTGGACGACCCGCGGATCGAGTACGAATTCCTTCCTGAGATCGAGCCGGAGCTCACCCCCGAGACCGCCGCCAAGTACGACGCGCTGGCGGTCATGCTGGCCAAGGTCACCCGCAAGACCGTCTCCGGCGCGAATCGCAGGCTCAAGCTGATTGCGCGCTTCGGCGTCGGTTACGACACGGTGGACGTGCCGGCCTGCACCGAGAATGGCGTGATCCTCAGCATCACCCCGGACGGCGTGCGCCGGCCGCTGGCGACTTCCGAGCTCACGCTGGTCCTGATGCTGGCGCAGAAGGTGCTGATCAAGGACAAGCTCACCCGCGAAGGGCGTTGGCAGGAGCGAATGAATCATTTCGGCACCGGCCTGAGCGGTCGCGTGCTCGGCTCGATCGGCGTGGGCAATGTCGGCGCGGAACTGTTCCGATTGGCCGCCCCGTTCGGGATGAAGCATCTGGCCTGCGATCCGTATGTCACCCAGGAATCGGTGGCGCCGCTGGGCGTGAGACTCACGGACATGGACACGGTGTTTCGCGAATCCGATTTTGTGGTGGTGAACTGCCCCCTGAACGAGCAGACCCGCAAGCTAGTCGGCACCCGGCAGTTTTCGTTGATGAAGCCGACTGCGTTTTTCATCAATACCGCGCGCGGGCCCATTGTCGACGAGAAGGCATTGCTCGACACGCTTTCCAGCCGCCGCATCGCCGGCGCCGGCCTTGACGTGTTCGAGCAGGAACCCACTCCGGCGGACAATCCGCTTCTGAAACTCGACACGATCGTGGTGACGCCGCACCACATCTGTCTCACCGACGAGTGCATCAACACCATCGCCGCCAGCGTTTTCAGCACCTGCCGCGATCTCGCCTACGCCCGCGTGCCCAAGAACGTGGTGAATCAGGAAGTTCTCGGCAAGGTGCCGTACTTTCAGAGATGAAAAGACGTGATTCGTGGTACGTGATACGTGGCACGGAAAAACCGTGATACGTAGTACGTGACACGTAGAGTTCGCTAACCACCAGCCACGAACCACGAACCACGAACCACGAGCCACCGATCTCATGAGAGACAATCCGCTGAAGGCAAGATTGCTCCAAGGTGCCAGCGCCTACGGCCTGTTCGCGTTCGAATTCTTTACCCCGGGCCTGGCGCAGATCGCGAAGGAGGCCGGCGCCGAATGCGTTCTGTTCGACATGGAACATTCCGGGGCCGGCATCGACACCATCAAGCAACAGCTTGCGTACTGTCGCGGACTCGACATTGTTCCCTTCGTGCGCGTGCCGACCTACCAGTACCACTTCGTCGCACGTGCTCTGGACGCCGGAGCGCTCGGAATCATGGTGCCGATGGTCGAGACCGCGCAGCAGGCGCGCGACATCGTCTCCTGGACGCGTTATCCGCCGAAGGGCAGGCGCGGCGCCGTGGTGGGGGCGGCCCACGACGACTACACGGGCGGCAGCATGAAGGCAAAATTCGCAGCATTGAACGAACGCTGTTTCGTGATGCTGCAGATCGAGACCGAGGTCGGCGTCGGCAACGTCGAGGAGATAGCGGCGGTGCCGGGTGTGGATTCGCTCTGCATTGGATATGCCGACCTGTCGAATTTCCTCGGGGTTCCGGGCGACCTCAAGCACCCCAAGTATCTCGAGGCGGTGCGGCGGATTGCCGCGGCGGCCGTGAAGTACGGACATGTCCTCGCGACCGCCGCGCCCAACGCAGCCTTCGCCAAAGAATATGTCGAACTCGGTTTCAGGTTGATATTCTTCGGCACGGACGCCCATCTCATGCAATCGGCGCTGGCAGAGCGCATTGCGGCGATGAAGCCGGCAGGCGGCAAGTAAACGGCCGTCGCCCGGCTTAAGACAACTACTGGAGAAAACAGCAATGAAGGCTTTCGGATCAGTGGCCATGGCGGCGATGTTCGCGGTCTTCATGCTGCCCTCGCCGGTGCTCGCACAAACTATCACGCTTCACGGCGCGGTACAGTTTAACGACGAACACGCGTTCAACCGGACGCTGCTGAAGTTCGAGGAACTGGTAAACAAATACTACGGCAAGCCGGTCAATTTCGTACTCCACCGCAACAGCGAGCTGGGGCTCGAGAAGGACTACTTCGTCTACCTGAATCAGGGCAAGGGTGTGGACTACGCGATCGTATCGCCCGCGCACATGTCCACGTTCTCGCGCGCTGCGCCGTTCATCGACGCGCCGTTCCTGTTCCGCGACCTCGACCACTGGCGCAAGGTGCTTGATGCCGACCTGTTCAAACCGATCGCCGACGAGATCGCCAAGAAGGCCGACGTCATGCTGATCGGCTACGCTGGCGGCGGAACGCGCAACATCTTCGCCAACAAGCCGCTCCGCAATCTCGCCGACATGAAGGGCCTCAAGGTGCGCGTCATGGGCGCGCCGATCTGGAGCCGCACCTTCGCCGCGGCTGGCATGTCGCCGTCGGTGATCGCCTACAACGAGATCTACAACGCGATCCAGAACGGGGTGATCTCCGCGGGCGACAACGAGGCGGCCGGCGTGGAGCAGATGAGGTTCTACGAGGTCGGTCCCAACCTCGCGATCACAGAGCACTCGATTACGATCCGGCCGCTCTGCTTTTCCGGCAAGACGTTCAGGACGCTGCCTCCGGACCTGCAGGCCGCGATTCTGAGAGCGGGCAAAGAAGCGGGTGCTTACGGCCGCGATCTCGAATCGCACGAGGACGCTGCCAAGCTGGAGGCGATGGAGAAGGCCGGCAAGCTCAAGCGTATCCCCTTCGCCGACCGCGCGCAGATGAAGAAACTGGTCGAACCGGTGATCGAGGCCTACGCCAAGGATATCGGCGCCGACCAGATCCTCGCCAAGATCAACGCGATCAAGTGAAGAAATTCATCGGGCTCTACCACCGGCTGCTGACGTGGCTCATGGTGGGCACGGTGGCTGTGCTGATCGTCCCCGTTTCGCTGCAGATCTTCGCGCGCTTTACGCAGCTCATTCCCGCCTATATCTGGACCGAGGAGCTGGCGCGCTTCCTGTTCATCTGGATGGTGATGCTCGGCGCCATGATCGGCATTCGCGAGGGCACCCATTTCGAGGTTGACGTCTGGCCGCAGCTTAGGCAGCGTGCGAACGCGCTGCTGCGCCTCGCCTCGCATGTCTTCGTGCTCGTGTTCGCGCTGGTGTTTGTCTGGTGGGGCATCGAGTTCACCCGCTTCGGCTGGGATCAGCTGTCCGAGATCGCCGAGCTGCCGATGTGGACGATCTTCGTCGCCTGGCCGGTCGCGGGGATCACCTGGATGCTGTTTATCGGCGAGTCCTTCGTCGCCAACCTGCGCGTCCTGCGCGGGCAGCCGCCGCAATGACCGGCATCGCCTTGTCGGCAGGCTCTGCCGCGATGATCCTGTTCGGCGGATTCTTCCTGCTACTCATCCTGCGCGTGCCGGTGGCCTTCGCGCTCGGCCTCTCCTGCCTGCCGATCCTGGTGATCGAGCCGCGGCTCTCGCCGATCACGCTGTTCAACGAAACGTTCAAGGCCTACAACTCGTTCATCCTGTTGGCGGTGCCGTTCTTCCTGTTGACTGCGAACCTGATGAACGTCGGAGGCATCACGGACCGGCTGGTGCGGCTGTCGCGGACAATGGTGGGCAATTTTCCCGGTTCGCTGGCGCAAATCAACGTCCTGCTTTCGGTCTTCTTTGCAGGGATCTCCGGCTCATCCACCGCGGATGCGGCGAGCCAGAGCAAGATTTTCATCGACGCCCAGGTCAAGGAGGGCTATGGCCTGTCGTTCTCGATTGCGATTACTGCCGTGTCGGCGGTGCTCGCCGTGATCATTCCGCCTTCGATTCTGATGGTGGTTTGGGGCGGCGTCATCTCCACCTCGATCGGCGCCCTTTATCTCGCCGGCATCCTGCCTGGACTGCTGATCGCAGGCGCCCAGATGGCGACCGTGCACGTCTACGCCAAGCTCTACAAGTATCCGGTCTACCCACGCGCGACATTCAAGGAGTTCGTGACCTCCGCTCTCCAGTCGTTGCCGGCGCTGTTCACGCCCTTCATCATCGTCGGCGGCATCCTGCTCGGATGGTTCACAGCCACCGAGTCGGCCGCGATCGCCGTGCTCTACGCGGCCATCCTGTCCATCTTCGTCTACCGCGAGATGGACATGACGCATTTGTATCAGGCGCTCGCTGAAACCGGAAGACTGGCGGCGGTGGCATTGTTCTGCGTAGGCACAGCGTCCGCTTTTGGCTGGCTCCTCGCCTACTACCAGATCCCGCGAGCGCTGCTCGAGAACGTCACCTCCTGGGGACTGGGCATCACCGGAGTGGGATTCTTCATCGCATTCGCGTTCCTCGTCGTCGGCTGCTTTCTCGACGCGATCCCCGCGATCATCATCGTCGGCACCACGCTGCAGCCGCTTGCCGAATCGGTGCACATGCATCCGGTGCAGTTCGCGATCATCGGCATTATCTCGCTTGCCTTCGGCCTGGTTACGCCGCCTTATGGCCTGTGTCTGATGATTTCGTGCGCCGTGGCCAAGGTGCCGCTCAAGTTCGCGCTCAAGGACACGATGATCATGCTTGTGCCGATGCTCGTTGTGCTGGCTGCCTGCATCGTATGGCCGGAAATTCCGCTGTTTCTGCCGCGACTGATCTCGCCTGAGTTCCTGAAGTGATACCGATGCTCGGGGTGCTGGTTTTTGTTATCCTGTTTCCGGAAATCATCTTGGCGCTGCCGAGATGGTTGATGCCGCAGTTCGTGAAATGAAAACATGAAGTTAGAGGAGCAGGGTGGCATGATTTCAGTACGCAAGTCGGACGCCTGCATGGGGGCGGAGATCTCCGGTGTCGATCTGTCGCGTCCGTTGTCCGACCAGATTTTCGGCGAAGTGCGCGATGCGCTGCATCGCCGCCACGTGCTGGTTTTCCGCGGCCAGTCGCTGGAACCGGAAAGCTTCCTCGAATTCGGCAACCGTTTCGGCAGGCCTGAGGCGCATGTGCTCGACCAGTTTCATCATCCCGAGTACACCGACATCCTGGTCCTGTCGAACGTGAAGAAAGACGGCAAGCCCATCGGGTTGGCCGACGGCGGCACCTACTGGCATAGCGATTATTCCTACCTGGAGGTTCCCGCGCGCGCTACGCTGTTGTATTCGATCCAGGTACCGAAGGTCGGCGGCGACACGCTTTTCGCCGACCAGGAGCAGGCCTACCAAGACCTGCCCGAGGCGATGAAAAAACGCATAGACGGACTGGTGACGCTGAACGTCTACGGCAATCGCGACGATCTCGATCAGGCTTCGCGTACTTCCGCGTTCGCACCGACCCAGGACCAGAAGGAGAAGCGCGGCGCGACGTTGATCCGGCATCCGCTGGTGCGCCGCCATCCCTACACCGGGCGCAAGGCGTTGTACGCGGTATCGGGTACCTCCTTCGCGATCGAGGGCATTCCCGACGACGAGGGGCTCTCCCTGCTGCGCGAGCTGGCCGCGCATTCGACCCAGCCGAAGTATCAGTACCGGGTGAAGTACGGTGTGGACGACGTGGTGGTGTGGGACAACGCATCAGTCCTGCACTCGGCGACCCTCACCGGTCCGGACGATCCGCGTACGCTGTTCCGCATCACCGTGAAGGAAGCGCAACGACCTGTTGCCTGAAGAAACCCTTGTCCAAGTCCTGTTTCTTGCGTACTTGTTTTAAGACCGGGCATGCGGTTGCGCTGCTAGGCGTCGCGTTCGTCGCGGCGACGGCATCGGCGGCTGACAGCACGCTCGTCATCGAGAATACCGCCATCGAAAAGAAGCTGCGCGAGCAGTATTTCACCGACAAGGGCCGTTTCTGGCTCAACAACACGGATGCGTGCAACCAATCCTGGCTGGAATCGCCGAAAGTCACCGCGTCGGCAGGAAGGCTGCGCATCGGCGTGTTGTTCAGCGGTCGCGTGGGCGCGCAGGTCGGTGGCCAGTGCGTTGGCGGCGCCGACGCCTTCAACGTCACGGCCTCCGGCAAGCCTTTCTACCGGGACGGCCGCCTCGGCGTCGAAGACATTCGCATCGACTCGTTGTCCAAGGAGATTTACCGGCCGTTGCTGCAACCCGTTTTCAATTCGATGGTGCCCAAGGCGCTGGATGTGAACCTTAAGGAAACGGTGGTGCGGCTGCTGGCCGGGCGCACCGCGCCGTACGAGGTGGAAATCACTGAGCTCGTTGCCACCGAGGTCATCGCGGACGCGGACCGCGTGAACGTCAGTCTTCAGTTCGATTTGCGCGTGCGTTGAAGAACCGCATGTACGCGTCCGGCTAGCGGCGGCCGGCCGCTTGTTTGAAAGGACCTTCGACGCAAAGGCGCGAAGACGCAAAGAAATACGAAATCTCTCCTGGTACATCGTGGGCTTGAAGTGCGCACTCTTGGATCGTGCGCAAGAAATCTCGCGGCGTGCGCTTTTACATCATCGTTCCGGACAACCTGGGACACGGAAAATCCACCAGGCCCAGCGACGGATTGCGCGCGAAGTTTCCGCGCTACGGGTATGCGGACATGGTCGCGGCGCAGCGCCGGCTGGTGATGGATGGATTGGGTGTCCAGCATCTGCGGCTGATTGTCGGCACCTCGATGGGCGGAATGCACGCGTGGATGTGGGCGGTGAGTGAACCGGATTTCATGGACGCCGTCCTGCCGCTGGTCTGTCTGCCCGATTAGATTTCCGGCCGCAACCGCATGGAGCGGCGGCTCATGGTCGATGCCATCCGCAACGATCCGGAGTGGAACGGCGGCGACTACGTGAAGCAGCCGCAGGGGCTGGTAACCCGCGTTGAGAATGGCGGTCATCGGCGCGGGCAGCGTGAAACGACTCTACCTCGAGGCGCCGACGCAGGAAGCGACCGCCCGCCTGCTGGACCGGCAAGTGCAGCAACGCCTTCAGGGCACGGACGCCAACGATTTCCTTTACGCCTGGGAGGCATCGCGCGACTACGATCCCGGCCCGGGGCTGGCGCGTATCCGCGCGGCGGTGACGGCGGTCAATTTCGAGGACGACGAGCGCAACCCGCCCGAGCTCGGCATCATGGAGCGCGCCATCAAGCGCGTCGCGCGCGGAAAATACGTGCTCGTGCCCGCAAGTGAGCGCACGCGCGGCCATGCGAGCTTCTACGACGTCGGCTTGTGGAAGGCGGACCTGGAAGAACTGCTGGCGCGGTCTGCGCGCTGAATTGATGCTTATCGAGCTTCAGAAAGCGCTCCTCCATTTCACGCATAACCGGCCTGAAAGGGAGCCCTATTGATCGTCCGCTATCGACCCAGACTGTGTAAAAACGCGATGCGAAATAATATACTGATGTCACGGCATTCAATGGGACATTCAGATGAAGCGTTTCGTTCAAGGCGAAGACCGAACCCAAGGCACGTTGCTGCCTGAGCGGCTGGACGATTATGTTGCGACGGACAATCCGGTCCGAGTAATCGAAGTCTTCGTCGATGAACTCGATCTTGGCAAACTGGGGTTTCAGGGTGTCGATCCTCAGGCGACAGGCCGGCCGGCGTATCACGCCTGCGACACGGTTCAAGATCTATATCTACGGATACCTCAATCGCATTCAGTCAAGCCGGCGCCTTGAGCGTGAGAGCCAACGCAACGTCGAACTGATGTGGCTGACCGGGCGGCTGACACCAGACTTCAAGACGATTGCGAACTTTCGCAAAGATAATGGCCAGGCAATGCGCCGTGTGTGTCGGCAATTTGTGGTGCTGTGCCGCCAACTCGACCTGTTCACTCAGGCGCTCGTCGCCATCGATGGAGCCAAGTTCAAGGCGGTGAACAACCGGGACCGGAACTTCACCAGCGCCAAGGTGCAACGGCGCATGAAACAAATCGAAGAGAGCATCGATCGTTACCTCGCGGCACTGGACACGGCAGACCGGGAAGAACCTTCCGTGGCGCAAGCCAAGACAGCCAGATTGCTCGACAAGATCTCGATGCTGAAGAAGCAGATGCAGCAGTTAAAGGAAATCGAAGTCCGGAGAATGGCTGCGCCGGACCAACAGATCTCATTGACCGATCCCGATGCGCGATCCATGGCGACAAGCGGAAGAGGGAGCGGGATGGTGGGCTACAACGTCCAGACGGCAGTGGATGCCAAACACCATCTGATCGTGGCCCACCACACCAGGTCACCAATGTTGGACATGACCGCAACGCCTTGGCCACGATGGCCAAGCAAGCGCGCGCCGCGATGGGCACCCAGAATCTCACCGCGGTCGCAGACCGGGGTTACTTCAAAGGCGAAGAGATTCTGGCGTGCCACGAGGCGGGTATCACCGCGTTCGTTGCCAAGCCGCAGACTTCTGGTAGTAAAGCCGAGGGTCGCTTCGGCAAGCAGGACTTCGTTTACATCGCTCAGGATGACCAGTACCGCTGTCCCGCTGGGCAACGGTTGATCAAGCACATCACGACAGTCGAGGACGGCATGACCCTGCACTGCTATTGGTGCTCAGTATGCCCGGCTTGCCCGATGAAGGCGCAATGTACGACCGGCAAGGAGCGGCGAGTCAAGCGCTGGGAGCACGAAGAGGTACTCGATGCCATGCAAGCGCGCCTGGATCGCGACCCTGACAAGATGCGGGTACGCCGACAAACGGTCGAACATCCGTTCGGAACAATCAAGTCGTGGATGGGTTCGACGCATTTCCTGACCAAGACGCTGGATCGGGTCAGTACCGAGATGAGTCTTCATGTGCTCGCCTACAACCTGAAGCGCGTGATGCAAATATTGGGCGTCGGCCCATTGCTGGAGGCGATGAGGATGGGCCTTAGGGCTCTTTTTAGCTTGCGAATCGCGCTAGTTTCGGTCGCTTAACGGCCGATCGCTACTGACTCGGCTAAAACGGCTGTTCAACATTGTCGGCCATCGCCGCGTTGAGCACGATCAAAGACGCCATTAGGGACTCTCCTAGATTTCTTTTCTGTTTTTACACAGTCTGGACCCAAAGCGGTCGTTTAAAAGGTTTTCTTCGCAGCCTCATTTGCGACAGGGGCTTCACGACTTCACCCACCCCCCACCAACATACGAAGGGCCTTCGGGCGAAGTAGGCGCGTGCCGTGCTCGCCTCATGACCTGGATCAGGACACAATAGCGCGTATCGACTGTCTGCGCGGTAGACGAACCAGTGGGCCGATCCGTGACTCATCCGTAAGCAGGTGCGGCGTAGTGTTGACGTTGGCACCTCGCGCTGCGCCCTAGGGAGATGGACGGGTTCCATCTATTCTTTGTGCGCCGCTCTGAAACCGAAGCCAAGGGGGAGACCGACGCGTGATCGCGCTCCAAGTGTACTCAGCGGCTGCTCATCCAGTAAACGGGGGGTTCTTCTCTGTGGAAATCGGCAGGATTTCTTGTAGGCTTGCCGCCCTTCTTGCGCGAGCCCTCCTCCTCTGCGGCTTCGAACGCGTTGACGCGGCTCCGGCGGCGGGGCAGTTCGACTACTACCTGTTTGTTCACCTTGTCCTGGTCCCCGGCCTTTTTGCAGGGGACGCACGGTGGCCAGATGGATAGCGAGCAGTGCGGATCGACAAGTCGAGAGGGTCACCATCACGGGCGGGCAGACGGTCAATGATTTCGGATACGTCGTGCTCGAATCGCCGGGGCCGGGGCATGGCTGGAAGCTTAAGCTGCCGACGCTTCCGGCCAGAAGCGACTGGAATGCAAGATCCCCAGTCCGAAGGCAGTGTGCGAGTAGAGCCCTGTGCGCAGTCTGCCCCTGCCATTAGTCGTTCGGACCCAGAGTCTTGTCTTGCCGGACGCCTGGCTCCGCGGTCACCTAATGTCACCCGGCTGATGTCTTGAGGAGTAAAAAAGATGTCCTTTCGAGCTTATCTCACCAGAGTCGTTTGCATTCTCCTTTCGCTCGTCGCGGTCAGTCCGTCTGCGCGGTCATGACCTGGATCTCCATCCTCTTTAGCGTCGCCGCGCTGATGCTGTTCGTCCGCAGCACGCACCTGCTGCGGGATCCCAATCCGCCGCCGGGCCTCCGATGCTTCGGGTGGGTGACCCTCATCGTCACTGCGCTCGCGCTCCTGTTGCATGTCCTCATCGCCCTCGGCATGCTGGTGATCAGCCCGGAGTTCGGGGTCGCGATGGTGCAGGGTGGGGTGGTGGCGTGGTACGGACTGGGTGCCGTGTTGCTGGCGATTAGCATGGTTGGCGGCCTTGCCTGGCACGTGGCGCGGCTGCGCGCGGGGCGCCCGGACCGCCGCAACCAACTGGTACTGGTGGGGGTCGCCATCGGGTTGGTGGCTGCATGGTATACGCGACCGGTGAATCCCGAACATGCGGAATCGCTGCGGATCTACTCGTACGACCTGTGGTGGCCGCCCCTGCAATTGTGGCTCGCAGCCTGTCTGGTCGCCACCGGTCTCGCCGAGCCCATGTTTTCTCGCGGGCTCTCCCGTGCCTTCGTGCTCGCTCTCGCCCTGGCCGCGGTCGCCAGGCTCGCGCTGTTGCGGCCCGAGTTCGCGGGACCAAGCAGCGAGGAACTCTGGAAGTTGGTCGGCTTGGTGGCGCTGCCTGCCGCGTGGGCGATGGCTGGCTGGCTGGCAGTGCCGTGGCCGCTGCGGGGGCAGGGCCACAGGCGCACCGCGGCCAAGGCCGGGGTGCCGCTCATTGGCGCGGCGCTGGGTATCGTGGTCGTGCTCCTCGGTGGTGGAGGCGAACAGGGCGGGATGGGCGGGACAGGGTCGGCGCTGGTGATCCTGGCATGGCCGCTGCTGCTCGGGGCGTTCCGCTGGCGCCTGTTCTACTGGTTCTGGGTCGATCGGGGGCGCGTCACGGCGCGAGACTGGGGCATATTCGCCAGTGTTGCGCTGATCGCCGCAACCATAACTGAACTATTCTATGTCGCCGGGCTTGCGCCCGGCATGGTTCTGACGTTTTTCCTGCTTGCGTGGATTGTCTTCTCGGAGGTGCTGTATCCGGGGGCGTTGAGCCGATTCTGCGTGCACGCGGCGACCGGGGAACTGCTCGGCAAGGCCTCGCCCGTGCGCGTGGCGTGGCGGAGGTTCGCCACCGCCGTGACCAGCGGGTGGGCCGGTGTGTCCGCGCTGCTCGCGGCGCTGTTCAGCGCACCGTCGTTTCCGGTTGCACTGCTCAAGGTGGTCGCGGCTGTGTTGCTGTTGGTGGCACTCGCGGAGATTCCCAACGCCGGCAAGACGGTAGTCCTGGCGCTGCAGACTCCCGAGGGGCCGGCTTATAAGGGGATCGGCCAGGCAGTTGCCGACCATGTCGTCAGCAGTCTGGCGGTGCTGAACGACGAGCTGCTTCCGGACCTAATCGTGCTGAAGGACCTGACGCAGGGCGCGCGGGCGACCAGTCACGGATCGAGCACGCTGGATGCCGCTTTCGCGAAAAGCAGTGACCTCAAGTGGGGCGAGGTGACGATCCCCCTGGGCACCATCGTCGCGCCCATCCAAGGGCCTGTGCGAGCGTTACTTGGGGTGCGCGTCGTCTCCGGCAGCCTGCACGAGAGCCGGTGGGGTTACGCGTTGCTCGCCGAGAGCACGCTCGGGGAGAGCTGGAGAGTCGATCGTACCCCGGGCCAGCTGCTCCGCGCCGCGGACGGAGGGTGTACCGCAAAGACCGGCGATGCAAAGTTCCGGGATGCAAAGGCCGGGAAGGCAAAGTCAGCCCCTGCGGCAACACCAGAGGTCGGCCCGGGGGACGCAGCCCCGTTGCTTGCCGAGGAACTTGCGTTTCGCATCCGCAGAGGGGATCCGAGACTGACTGCGCTCGGGATGACGCAGTCCTGGGAAGCATTCGACTGCTTCCGCAAGGGGTTGCGCAACTGGCGGCGTTTCGAGGTAACCGGCAGCTTCGACGAGCTCGGCCGGGCCCTCGATGGGTTCCGTACCGCGATCCAGATCGATCCGGCGTTCGCGCTCGCGCATTACCGTCTGGCCCTCGCGCTCCAGAAGGACGGCCAGCCGGCGCAGGCGGTGGAGGCGCTGCGCGAGAGCCTGCGGGCGAGCCCGGATTTCCTGCCGGCGGTGGCGGCCCTTGCCACGACCCTGTGGGACTTCGACAGCTTCTACTTCACGTCCCCCGCGGCGTTTTCCCGGGACGCGCCCGACCCCGAAGTGGGGAGGGTACGCCGAGCGGAGGCGCGGGATCTGTGGCAGCGTTTGGTCCAGTCGTCCGCGGCCGAAGTGGCCCCGCTGGACCTGGCATCGGCCAACTACGGCCTGTGCCTCGAGACGTTCGAGACCCGGAACGTCGACGAGCCGACGCTGTTGGATCTGGCAAATATTCGCAGGGACATGAGCATTGTTGTGGGGAAACTCGACGACGCACGCATTACGCTTGAAGGAGTAGTGGTTTCCGCTGCTGGAACATCGAGCGAAACGCCGGGTGCCAAATCCGGGAGCACCGCTCTCGAAGCGGTGGAGGAAGAAGCGACGGCGGCATTGGACACTATGGAGGAAACCTTGTACCGCGCCCGCGATCTGCTCGCGCGGGCGGGCCTCGAGGGCCGCGACAAAAGTGTTGGCCTGGACGAAGCCCAGCTCCTCGTTGAGGACGCGCGCGGGTCGCTGGCCGAAGTAGTACGTGGCGGCTCGAAGCAGGGCAGCCGGCCAAATCCGGAACGCGTAAAGCAACTCCGCGCCGACGCTGTCGCCGCGTTCTCCAGAGTGCGGGAGGCGATGTCGACGCTGGTGACCGGCGATGTGGGGGCAGGTCTGTCGCGGGCGCTGCAGGTGTACCAAGCCCGCCACAAGGACCAGCCGCGTATGACCTATTTCTACTGCAAGCGTGGCGAGGAACTCTATGGCCGCCTTCCGAAAGAGCGGCGGGCGGCCCCGGCGGTGCGACGTGCGGAGGGTCTGGTGCTGAACATGCTGGGAGTCCTGCTGGAAGGAGCGGGATGGGCCCCGGTCATGGAAAAGGTGGGCTGGCATTGCCGGCAGGAGGACTATGCGGACCCGAACGCGGTCGAGGGCGGCGCTAGCCGCTCGTCGTATAGCCGGGGGCCACATGCGGGCGTCGCACTGAACTACTACCAGCGCGCCGCGGCGTTACTGCCGGAGGCTTGGGTGGTTCGCTGCAACGGCGCGCGGGTGGCCCGTGCGATGGGGGACGAGCGGCCCATGTACGCGCTGAGCACCAGCGCGGAAGCGCGGACGGAACTCGGCGACGAGTTGCTGGACCGGGGCCAGAGCGATCGCGATACGAGTTACCTCAGGCGTGCGCTCCGCGAATTCCGCGAGGCGATCCGGAGGGACCCACATCACATCGCCAGCCTCAACGAGTTCGCTTATTCCGCGTGGCAATGGCGGTGGCTGCAGGCGAGCGGCGAAGACGCGGACGCGCCCGACGCGCAGACGCTCTCGGAAGCCGAGCGCTACGCACGCGCTGCCGTCGCGCTGACCGCCAGCCGGTTCGACCCGGGCAAGCGGGCTCAGGTACGAGCGACTCTGGGCGAGATCCTGCTCGCCCAGAGTCGGGCCCACGAGGCCGTTGAGGAGCTGCGTAGCGCATTGAATGACCTCCGAGCGACCGTCGGCGCGGGCGCCGATCACGCAGCCTTCCACGAGTTGCGGTGGGACCTGGCAAAGGCAGCCCTGTGTGCGGCCGCGGTAGACGAACGCACTGGCTTCAATGCACATGCGCGACAACTCCGCGCGGAGGCAGCAGCGGTACTAGCCGCCCTCCAGGACAACGAGCGGCAGCGGGAGGTCCGGATCTTCGGGGACGCCTCGGGAGCGCCGGACTCGCTCCGCGCGCCGGCGTTTTGCGACCATGGCGCGCCGGGCGATGCCGGCGATGGGGGGAAAGCGAGCTTCCGACTGGCCAGCGGCAGGCACAGTACCGCAGGTCATCTCGTCTGCGGCAGCCAATGGGTGAAGGCCACCGTGCGCGCCGGTGCGGCTGCCACGGATGGTCTGCAGCTCGAGGTATGGGGTGGTGGGGTGCAGCTCAGAGTGGACTTTTCGCCTGCAGGCACCACTCAGGAAGTAGCTTTCGCCGACCGACCGGAGGACACCCACCATTTCTACTTCGCCCAGCTGACCCAATCGGGCGAGCCACGCTCCGCCGTCCATCCCCTCCAGACGTTCGCAGCGAGGCCCGGCGGCACTTGTTCGCGCAACCTTCTCGTCCTGGAGTTCGACTCGGACACTACGGGTGCGCGCAAGCGCAAGTGACCGGGGTCTCGGGGCCGACGCCAAAACCGGGTGGCCTGGCGGTGGGTGTCCGCTCCTGGCGGTTATGCAAAGCTTTCCATAACGGCCATTATGCAAAGGTCCCAGTTATGCACAGTGGCACCAGCGCGTAGCAGCTGGGTCGGCGTGAACAGTGGTTCTCGGTCCTGTGTGGCGCAGGCGCGCTGGACATAAATCCGACGGTCAGCTGGAGTGGCGATCCCACTTCCGGAGACCGTCATGGACCCGACCGCATCCCTACACCCCAACCCCAACGGCTGGCTACTCAACAGCGTTCTCGCGCCGCACGTCGATGCATTCGCCGAGTATCTGAGGCAGGGCCGCTACTCCGCCAGCACTGAGAGCAGGTACCTCGGCAGCATCGCGCACTTCGCGCGGTGGACGAGCCAGTCCTACCTCCCGGTCGATGTGCGCCTGCGCTCGCTTCGTAACCCGAACTTTCACGGCCTACTCAGCCGTGACGACGGGCAAGCTTCGCAAGCACCTCTTCGGTGGAAACCGTTTCCCCACGATCGGCCTCGGCGATGGAAAGGAGCAGTTCAGCCTCTTCCTCAGGGGATAGCGTAAAGCCGCCTTCGCCGTCTCTGGCCAAGACAGTCACCGACGTCCCTCTTCCAGCGTCATGCCCTCGACTACGACCTTACCGCCGACAACTTTTCCAGTAGCTATCTTCATGGTGAGAAGAATACTCCGATCCGTGACCCGTCGTGCACTGACGCCGAACAGTTATTCACCAGACCGACCGGTGAGGACTGTTGAAATTCGCAGAACGTGCCGACGCGCAAAAACTGCTTGATTCATTGTGGGTGCTCCGAGGATGTCTGTCCGCATTTGTAATGATAGTACTGGTCGATGATGCCAGAGTCCTGTGGAGGCTTTAACCCTCAACAAGGAGTGACACTTATGGGGTCCGATTAGCCAACCCCCTCAAAGCAACACCGTCGCCGCGCCGCCGCGCCTGATGGACCAGGTTCATGCGGTCTGCCGACGTCGGCACAGCCGACCAATAACGTGATCGAGTGACTGCTATGGGGGAAATACTCGACCGTCTCCTTCTGGCCGATTTGCGACCAGCCGCCGATGGTTGCTTTGCGATCCGGAGCGGACTGGGAGAGGGCATACAGTCCAAGAATGTCATTGGTCTAGATTGAATTAGCGCCTGCGAGTCGCCTATGGCGCGCGCTATTGGAATCGGTAGAACCGATCGTTCAGGTACTTGATGATGTTCTGCGTTTCGGTCGGCGAGAATTCTTTTTTTGCCATGTGGCTGCAACCCTCCAACTGCTGCTTTAGCCCATTCAACGACCGGACCAAGTGGTCCTTACGGGTGTAGACCGCAGTATCATGGCAACCCATGCAGTTGGCATCGTGCAGGCGTTTGCCTTCGGCGCCGTCGCCCGGCAAGGCTGCTTGGGCGCTCACCGTCAGGAATATCATTACCGGTACGCACAGGATGACGTTCACGGCTTACCTCCGACGATCAGGTAGTATTTCAGCAACTTGGCAATTCGGCACATTGCGAATTCGTGTGAATCATTCTACGCAAAACCCCCCGTGCCGGTGGCGAGAACGGCTGAGGTCGATTGCGAATTGCCGCGCCTCATGACATTAGAAACGACTTGCCAGTTTCGAGAGTGAGGCGAAAAGATTGGACCGCTCCAATTCTTTTAGACACTTACCCGCCGTATGAAAGTCTGCTCGCGGCCGATTTGCGATCGTCCGTCGAAGGTCGCTTAGGGACCCAAAGCAGCGGTTCAATTCTTGGCTCAGCGGCGCCCGCGTGGAACTGCCGGGGCGAACGCAAAAGCATTCCGACGAAAGGGAATGGCGACCACTGGCAAACGGGCGGGCGCGGCGGGCGCATTGGGTTCCCTGGTTCGCGTAACAAAATGGCTAGGCGGGTCCTTTTTTCAGGGCGTCCGCACTGACCATCTTCGCGTTTTGCTTCCTCAGCTTCTTCGCTCGCTTGGCTGCCCCCGCGAGGTCCTTCTTGGCTTTTTGCTTCCTTCGCCTGGTCTGCAGCATCTCAGAGTGATTCAATGGAGCCTCCGGTCGATGAGCTGTTGAATGGCACGTTAGTTTGACCCGTTTTTGCGCTCTTGGCTAACCCATGTCGGCCGATTCGCGACATGGCAGAGAGCGACCCGATGTAGTCATTCGCGCCAAGCGCAACTCGGAAGTTTCTCTCCAGCCTCTCAGGGCTTCAATGCCCTGTAGAGGAACGGCAGGCTCAAGTCCATCCGGTAATCGATGTCGGAGTGGTCGTCGTCGAATTCCTCGTAGATATGCCGGATGCCGGCTGCCGCGAGGCGCTTGGAGAGGATGCGCGCGCCGTAGTGGATGTGATACTGGTCGCGCCATCCACAATCGATGTAGATGCCGCGCAGCGACTTGAGGTTGTCCCGATATTTCGCGACCAGGTGGATCGGGTCGTGCTCGCGCCACTTGCGCCAGCGTTTCTCGATCACCTCGCCCGATTCGAGGTTGAACGGAACCCGGAAGCCGAGCGGCGCCCTCGGATCCGGATCGTAGGTGGCCGCCATGCAAAGGTTCATGATGCAGTGGCCTTCCGGCGTCGTGAGCTTTTCCTTTTTCCACACCCGCGCGAGGAAGCGCTTGATGCGCCCGTCGTCGAGCCCTTCGGCGAGGCCTTTGCGGCTCGATTCGCTGCGCGCGTCGTAGGCGCCGGGCTTGCGCTTGGGCACGCGATGCTTGGCGAGCTCATTGAGCGTGTTCGGCCAGTCGTGCCAGTAGACGAAATCGAAATACGCGTCGCCGGAATGATCGGCGATCGCGCCCCAGTATTTCGCGTACTTCATGCCGTGGATGATCGAACCGTAGCCGCCGGATGACTTGCCGAAGCAGCCGCGATGCTCGCGGCCCGGGAGCGTGCGAAACTCGCGATCGACGAAGGGAATGATCTCGCGCGTGAGATAGTCCGCGTAATCGCCGATCGCGGACGAATTCAGGTACTGGTTGCCGCCGAGCGCCGTGAAGCAGTCCGGAAAGACGAAAATAGCCGGTCCCATCTTCTGCTCGCGGATGAGCCGCGCCGCGCGTTCCGGGACGTTGTCGCCGAACGGCTTCCAGTTGGTGTGCGCGAGACCGGAGCCGGTGAAGCCTACGAGGTCGTAGAGCACCGGGAAGCGGCGCTTGCCCGGGCCTTCGTCATACTGCGACGGCAGCCATACCGCGAGCTTGCGTACGTGCGGATCGCCGAGCGGATTGTCCTTGAGTATCTTCGAGGTGTGCTCCAGCACGACCAGCGTGCCGG
>JBBPIT010000028.1:0-47464 GCA_038040175.1 Pseudomonadota bacterium
ACCCGTACCACCCCGGCCTGCTCGACGACGAACCAGCGCGTGCTATTACCCGGGGCCTGCAGCATTGCGACCGGGCTGCCGAATAAAGGCAGGCCGGCGAATACGCGTTGTACGGTAAGCGTGACAGGCAACTCGCCATCCGATCCGCTGTCACACGCGCCGAGCCCAAGCGCTGCAAGAGCAAACGCCTTCCAGGGCAACTGCCGAAAGTCGGCCATCGTTCCGTCCTCGTTGACTGCGACTCAACTTCCCATCTTTGCACAGGACACGAGCAACGAGAAGGAATCTGGATCGCCAGACTGCTGGAAGGCGATCGCCACATTCCTTGCCGAGAGACGGCAATAAAGTCGGCCGGAACCGGCTAAAAGGTTTGACTGCAATACGAATATTCGTATAATCGACTTGTGAAGCTTTTACGCTTCGTTGGTAATGCCAGGAAGGATCTTTCCAGTTTTCCGGAAAAGGCCCGGGCTCGCGCCGGCTATGAGTTGTTCATGGTGCAAGTCGGACGTGAACCCAATGATTGGAAACCGATGCCCACAGTGGGGGCCGGTGCTGCCGAAATCCGGGTGAAGGATGAGACTGGTGCATACCGGGTGATTTATGTAGCGAGATTCGCGGATGCTGTTTACGTCCTGCATGCTTTTCAGAAGAAGACGCAGAAGACGGCACTCTCCGATCTGGAGTTGGCGGCGTCCCGTTATCTGGATGCGAAGCTGCTGGCGGGAAGGAAATAAACGATGGGGACCAAAGTAACGAAATCAAGCGGGAACGTGTTTCTGGATCTGGGATTCCCGCCGCATGAGGCGGCTGTGATGCTGCTCCGCGCGCAACTTGCGGAAGCGCTACGGGTCTGGATGGAACATAGCGAGCTGACTCAGGCTCAGGTGGCAAAACACCTCGGCATCGCCCAGCCACGTGTATCCGAAATCGTGCGTGGAAAGGTGGAACTGCTTTCTCTCGATTATCTTGTCGGGCTGTGTGCCAAGGCAGGCATACCGGTGAAGATGCGCCTGGCGGCGTAGTCGTTTAGCACGGGGCACTGGGGCGCCAGAGCGGCGCCCCTTCCACATTTCAGGTCAAACCGTCGCGACCGAGACCTGCCCGCGGTCGATGGTGTACACCATGTCGAGAATTTCCTGCGAGTGCGAGAGATCGGACTCGGTGAGGATGACCGAGAGCCCCTGGCTTTTCAGTCCGGCAATCACTTCCGCGAGCCGGCGCGCCAGCACCGGTGCCACGCCCTCGAACGGCTCGTCGAGCAGCAGCAGCTTGGTGCCGCACATCAATGCGCGCGCCAGCGCCACCAGTTTCTGCTGGCCGCCGGAAAGCTGCAGCGCCTTGCGGCCGGCGAAGGCTTCGACTTCGGGAATCATCTTGTATACCCGCGCCAGTCGCGCCTGCGGTTCCGCAACGCCTGCCGCCCACGCCGGAATCAGTACGTTTTCCTCGACCGTCAGCTGCGGAACGAGGCGCCGGTCCTCGGGCATGTAACCGATGCCCCCGCGTGCACGCTGGTGGGCCGGCATCCTGTCGAGCGGCACTTCGTCGAAACGGATCGTGCCCTGGCGCGCCGGGAGAATGCCCATCACCGAGCGCATCAGCGTGGTCTTGCCGGCGCCGTTGCGGCCGATCAGGCCGGCGAACTTTCCGGTCGGCACGTCCATGCTGACCCCGCGCAGGATGCTGACCGACTGAATGGAGACGTCGAGCCCTTCAATGCGCAGCATGCTTGCCTCCGCCGGCAGCGCGCGCCTCGCCGGTCACGTACTTGCGCACCTCGGCATCGTCGAGAACGACGCCGGGTTCGCCGTCGGCGATGATCCGGCCCTCGTAAAACGCCAGCACGCGATGGGTATAGCGGTTGACAATATCCATGTCGTGCTCGACGAACAGCACCGTAACCTGTTGCGCCCGCACCGCTTCCATGACCATGTCCATCAACCCGAACTTCTCGTCCGCCGACACTCCCGAGGTCGGTTCGTCGAGCAGCAGGATCTTCGGCTTCACCGCCATGGCCATGGCGATGTCGAGCAGCTTGCGCACGCCCTCGGGCAGCACGCCGGCCGGCTTGTCGCGATAACCGGTGAGATTGAAGCGCTCCAGTATCGAGTCCACCGTCTCGCCGGGGGTGCCGGCATGGCGACTCGCGTCCGCCCACTTCCTGCCGCCGGAGGCCACGATGCCGACGCCGACCAGCAGGTTCTCATACACCGACAGCGTGTTGAACAACTGCGGGATCTGAAACGAACGGCAGATGCCGAGCCGCGTAATCTGGCGCGGCGCCAGCGGCGTGATGTCGCGCTCGCCGAAGACGATGCTGCCGGAACTGGGCTTCAGGTAACCGGTGACCATGTTGATGAACGTGGTCTTGCCGGCGCCGTTGCTGCCGATCAGGCCGACGATGCTGTCCCCTTCGACGCCAACGTTGATGTCCGCGGCCGCGGTCACCGCGCCGAAACTCTTACTGAGTCCCCTGGCTTCAAGAACGATTGCCATGTCACGCCGCCTTTCGCATGCGGGTGAACAGCGACCATAGCCCGCCGGGCAGGAACATGATCACGATCAACATGGTAATGCCCAGCGCCATTTGCCAGGTATTCGGCGAGTACTCGTAGGCGAAGCTGCGGATGGTCTCGAAGATGAACGCGCCCAGAAAGGGCGCAAGCACATTGCCGGTGCCTGCCAGAATGGCGACGAAGACGAACTCGCCCGAGGTGGTCCAGTAAGCCATTTCCGGATCGATGTGGCCGACGCTGATCGCGGCGAGCGCGCCACCGAGGCCCGCCAGGACTGCCGACATCACATAGTTGATGTGAACGGTGTTGGCGACCGATGCGCCCATGTACTCGACCCGCAGTTCGTTGTCGCGGATTGCCTCGGCCAGGCGCCCGCGGTGTGAGCCCCGGTACTTGTGGATGCAGATTGCGGCGACAAATGCGGTGACGACGGTAATCGCGAAAATAAGGTAGCGCTCGAACTCGGTGCCCGCGATCCGTATCCCGAACAGGGTCTTGGCGGCGACGTTGAAGCCGTCCGAGCTGCCGAGCGCCGAAGTTTTCACCAGCAGCCCGTACAGGATCATCGAAAAGGCGAGCGAGAGCATGGCGAAGAAGATGTCGCGGTACTTGCGCAGCAGCAACCCGAGCAGGGCCGATACCACCCCGGTCGCTGCAATGGCGGCGAGCAGCATTACCGCGATATCGGAGATTCCGAACAACACGTCCAGGGTGCCGGCCGCGTACGCCCCCAGGCAGTAGTAGAGCCCATGGCCGAAGGACACCAGGCCGGTGCGCATCAGCAGCATCATTCCGAGCACTACCAGGCCGTAGCACAGCGATACGTTGATCAGGAACATGGCCCAGCGCGGCAGCAACGGACCGGCCAGCAGCAAAACGATGAGAGCGCCGATGAGTATTCTGACGGTGAGGTCGCGCTTCATATCTTGCGAGCCTCCTGAATGCTGAACAGCCCCCTGGGACGCACGATCAGCACGATCGCCATGACGAAGTAGATGCTGAACAGGTCGAGTTCAGGCCGGTAGTGAACCGCGGCCGAACGCACCAGGCCGACCAGGACGGCGGCCAGCGCCGCGCCGGGCAGACTGCCGAGGCCGCCGATCACCACGACCGCGAAGGCGAGCACGATGGTCTCGGCGCCGATGCCGGGCTGGACTGAAATCATGGGCGCGGTGAGTGCGCCGCCGACGGCGCCGAGCATGGCGCCGACGGTGAAGGTAACGAAATAAACCAGGCTCACGTTGATGCCCATCGCCCCGGCCATCTCGCGATCGTGAATGACCGCGACCAGCATCTTGCCGCGACGGGTCTTGGTGAGCACCCAGGCCAAAGTGACGCCGATCAGGACGGCCACGCCGAACAGCACCAGGTTATAGACCGGATAAGTCAGGTCGCCCACGTCGAAACTGCCGAGCAGGCTGTACGGCTGGTACAGAAAGTAGGGATCGACACCCCAGGTGAGCTTGATGAAGTCCTCCAGGATCAGGAACACCGCGTAGGTGACCAGCACCAGGACGATTTCATCCTTGCCGTACATGAAGCGCAGCAGACCCCGTTCGATCACTGGTCCCGCGATCAGCCCGACCAGGATCGCAGCGACCAGCATCACGGCGTAACTGCCCATCGGCGCGTGACCCTGGTTGATCCAGTAGCCGGCGAGAGACGCGGCGCCGTAAGCGCCCAGCGCGTACAGGCTGCCGTGGGCGATGTTCAGGATTTTCATCACGCCGTAAATCAGTGTGAGTCCGACGGCGATGATGAACAGCCACGAAGAGTAGATCAGCCCGTCGATGAGGACCGCGACCAGCTGGTTCATGTCGGAGTGCGCGGTTTTACCACTTGCCGGGTTTCATCCCGGACTTGATCCAGTCCAGGCTTTTCACGCCTTCGGGAGGCTGTACGCGCTCCAGCGGGTAGTACTTGATGTTGCCGACCGTGACCTGGCCGTTGACCGTGCGCGTGGTGCCGTAAGCGGTTCCGGTCACCGCCTGGTGGCCCTTGCCGAGCTTCATCATGACCTTGCCGCTGGGCGAATCGAAATTGAGGAATTCGAATGCCTTGATCACCTCGTCGGTGGCGGGCGCGCCGCCGCCGGCGCCGCGCGCCTTCTCGTAGGCCGCCTTCAGTCCCAGAAACGCCATCGCCACGCTGTAGGCCGGATAGTTCGGATAGATTTCGGCGCGCTCCTTGTAGATCTGCCGCAGCCAGTCGTTGAGCGCGCTCTTCTGCGCGTACACGCCGTTCGGGCCGCGCGCGCCGACGATGGTGCCGTCGGGCATGTTGCCGGCCAGGCGGTGCAGGTAAGGTTCGCCCGCCACCAGCACTAGCTGGCTGCGATTGAACAGCCCGCGCGGCGTGCCCTGCAGCATGAAGGCCTCGAGGTCGCCGCCCCAGAGACTGGAGTGGATCACATCGGAGTTGGCTTGCAGCAGAGCGGAAATTTCGGGACCGTACTGCCCGGCGCCGAACTTGGGCATCTGCGAAGAGGTGATCGTGGCTTCGGGCTTGAGTGTTGCCATCACCGCGCTGAAGTCCGCCCACGAATCCTGGCCCCAGGCATAGTTCTGGTTGATGCCGGCGTAGCTCTTCACCGCGGGCCGGTTCTCCAGCAGGTACAGCGCTCCCGCCACCGCGTCCATGGTGGCGTGCGCGCGGGTGCGGAATACGTACTTGTAGCTCGCCTCCTCGAACACGCGCGGTGTGCCGCAGTCGAACAGGATGGTGAGGGTCTTCAGTTCTTCCGCCACCGGCGCCACCGCGAGACAGTCGCCGCTGGAGATGTAGCCGATGACGAAGTCGACGTTCTGGCGCTCGACCAGGTTGCGCAACTCGGTCACCTGCTTGGTGGCGCCACCGGCTTCGTCCACGATCGTCAGTTCCAGCGGGGTTCCGCCGAAACCCTTGGTGTTGTAAGGCGCGGGCGCCTTGCCGGCATTCAGCGAATCGACAATCGCTTCGGCGGCGATTTTGGCGGGCACGCCGAAAGGTCCGGCGGCCGGGCCGGAGAGGAAGGTGACCAGGCCGATGCGGATCGGCTTGTCCTGTGCATGGCCGGTTGCGCAAATAATGGTCAGCGCCGCGCCCGCAAGAACTGCGGCAGCCGTTTTCAGGAGCCGTGAAAAATTCCCGTCCATGATGTCTCCTCCCTCGTTTATTTCATGCAACAAAAAAATAATCCAGCGGGCGATGAACCGCGCTGGACTATTCTGAATCCAGCTTGACCGGCTTTGGGCAAGGTTGTGCGCCCGCTCGCGCCGGGCCGTCAATCAACCGCGAATTTCGCCGAGCAACCCGTCGATGGCGGCCTGTGCCGGGGCAAGATAAGAGCCGCCGAACAGATTCAGGTGATTGAGCAAATGGTACAGGTTGTAGAGCTGCTTGCGTACCCGATAGCCGGGGTCGAGCGGCCACGCGTCGTCGTAGCCGCGATAGAACGCCTGAGGGAAGCCGCCGAACAGCTCGGTCATGGCCAGGTCGGCTTCGCGGTCGCCGTAGTACACCGCAGGATCGAAGATCGCCGGTACTCCGTCCGCAAGAACTGCGGCGTTGCCGCCCCACAGGTCGCCGTGCAGCAGCGAAGTTTCCGGCCGGTAGCCGGCAAAGAATGCATCGAGTTCGGCGAGCAGCCTCTCACCCGAGGATTGCAGCCGGCCGCGGTTACCGTTGCGTTGGGCAAGCTGCAATTGAAACCCGATCCGGCGCTTGCGCAGAAACACGATCCAGTCGCTGCACCACTCGTTATGCTGCGGCGTGGAGCCGATGGTGTTGTCCCGGTTCCAGCCGAAGTTCGCGGCGGTGCGCCGATGCAGTAGGGCCAACTGCGCCCCGAGGTCGGCCAGGCCGTCCGTGCCATTGCCGAGTTCGAGGTGTTCCAGCACGATCCAGGAAAAGAGCGCATCCGACCCGCAGCAGATAGGCACCGGTACGCGTACCGCCTTTGCTGCTGCGAGTTCCATGAGCCCCGCCACCTCGGCCTCGAACATACCCAGCCGCTCGGCCGAGTTGAGCTTGACGAAATAGCGTTGTCCGCCGCCGTCGAGTCGGAATGCCTGGTTGATCGAGCCGCCGCCGGTGGGCTCGGCGCGCGAGGCAGAGAAGGGCGAGCCGGTGGCGCGGGAGAGATCGGCCGCGATTGCCTGCCAGGTTGCCGCGTAGGGCGCCGGCACCACGGCAGCCTGCGCGGGATGCGCTAGCGCGCGGCCAGCCAGGCACGGGCGCGGGCAATCGCCGCGCGTACCTGGGTCGGAGCGGTGCCGCCGACATGATCACGCGAGGCGACCGAGCCCTCGAGCGAGAGCTTGCCGAGCGCCTCAGTGTCGATCAGCTTGGAGAACTGCCGCAACTGCTCGACGCTCAGTTGCGTGAGGTCCACACCCTTTTCGGCAGCGAAGCGCACGGCGCGCGCCACCGCCTCGTGGGCTTCGCGAAACGGCAGGCCCTTCCTGACCAGATAGTCGGCCAGGTCGGTTGCCGTGGCGTAGCCCTCCAGCACCGCCTGGCGCATCGCGTCCTTGTTGACGGTGATGCCGCCGGCCATGTCGGCATAGATTCTGAGCGTGGCGGTCAGCGTGTCCACCGTGTCGAACAGGGGCTCCTTGTCTTCCTGGTTGTCCTTGTTGTAGGCCAGCGGCTGGCCTTTCATCAGGGTGAGCAGCGCCACCAGGTGGCCGTTGACACGCCCGGTCTTGCCGCGCACCAGTTCCGGCACATCGGGGTTTTTCTTCTGCGGCATGATCGACGAGCCGGTGCAGAACCTGTCGGCGAGCGTGATGAAACCGAAGCGCGGGTTCATCCACAGGATCAGTTCCTCGGACAGCCGCGACAGATGCGTCATCGTCAGCGCCGCGCAGGCGCAGAACTCGATGGCGAAATCGCGATCCGACACCGCATCGAGCGAGTTCTCGCACACGCCGTCGAAACCCAGTTCCCTGGAGACGCGCTCGCGATCGATCGGGTAGGGGGTGCCGGCGAGCGCCGCCGCGCCCAGAGGCAGCATGTTGAACCGTCTGCGGCAGTCGCCAAAGCGCCCGGCGTCGCGCTTCATCATCTCGAAGTAGGCCAGCAGGTGATGCGCGAAGCTCACCGGCTGCGCCACCTGCAGATGCGTGTAGCCGGGCATCAGCGTATCGACGTGATGCTCGGCCAGATCGAGCAGGCTTTTCTGGAAGGCGTGAACCAGCGCAACGATTTCATCCGCAGCCCAACGCAGATAAAGCCGGAGGTCGGTCGCGACCTGGTCGTTGCGCGAACGCCCGGTATGCAGCCGCTTGCCGGCATCGCCGACCAGGTCGGTGAGCCGCTTCTCGATATTCAGATGCACGTCCTCCAGGTCAACCGACCATTTGAACTTTCCCTGGCGGATCTCCCCGAGGATCGCGTTCATGCCGCGTTCGATATCGGCAAGATCCTCGGCAGTGAGCACGCCGACCGCATGCAGCATGCGCGCGTGGGCCAGCGAAGCGGCGATATCGAACTCCGCGAGCCGCTTGTCGAAGTCGACCGAGGCGGTATAGCGCTTCACCAGTTCCGCGACCGGTTCGCTGAACCGGCCGGACCAGGCTTTGCCGGCGTCGTCCGCGGGTTTTTCTTTGGGTTGCATTAAGGTCTTGCCCTGTTCACAATGACTTCGTTAAGCGCCTGTTCTGGCGTGATTTTTGGCCTGAATCAGCCGATGGCAAGTATAAATCAAAACCGTTACCCGAACCTTCTTCCGAATTTCCGCAATTTGGGCGTCATGTTGCGTCTGCTGGTGATCGTTATCGCGATGACGGTTGTTGCAGCGGCGCTGAAATCCTCGAACTGGTACGACATGCTGAATCAGTGGCTGCGCATCTCCGCGCTGGCGCAGCCGATGGTCATCCTCTCGCTGCTGCTGCTCGGCCTCGCCGATCGCTGGCTGCACAAGCTCGATTACCCGCTGGCCGTGGCGGTGATCGTGGCCGTCGAGCTCGGCATTATGACTGTTGTGGTGATCGCGACCTTGGCGGTATTCACGCCGGATACGCCCGGTTTGGCACGCAGTTGGTTCTTTACCGCCGTGGCCACGCTGCTCGTGCTCGCCTACTTCAATTTGCGCAGCCGGATGCTGTCGCCGGCGCTGACCGAGGCAAGACTGCAGGCGCTGCAGGCGCGCATTCGCCCCCATTTCCTGTTCAACAGCCTCAACGCCGTCCTGTCCCTGGTGCGCAGCGAACCGCGCCGCGCCGAGACGGCGCTTGAAGACCTCGCCGACCTGTTCCGCGTGCTGATGGCCGACAACCGCGATCTGGTGCCGCTCGAGCGCGAAGTCGAACTGTGCCGCCAGTACCTCGGGCTGGAAGCGCTGCGGCTGGGCGATCGCCTGCGGGTGGAGTGGCAGGTGGACAAGATGCCCGGGGACGCACTGGTGCCGCCGCTGCTGTTGCAACCGCTGCTGGAAAACGCGGTCTACCACGGCATCGAGCCGTCGATGGAGCCGGGGGTCATCAGCATCCACATCTTCAACGATCGCGACCGGGTGCACATGTTGTTGCGCAATCCCTTCCGCAAGGAGGGCAGTCATCACACCGGCAACAAGATGGCGCTCTCCAACATCAGGGAGCGGTTATCGCTGCATTTCGACGCCGAAGCCAGCCTGCAAACCCGCGACAGTGACGGCCAATATGAAGTACGCATCACGCTTCCGTACGTGAGGGAGGGAAAGTGAGCAAGCATCCCCAATCGTTGCGGGTGGTGATTACCGACGACGAGGCGCCGGCGCGCAGCCGCATCAGGGATCTGCTGGAAGACTGCGCCGGCAGCTTTCCGATCGAGCTCGCAGGCGAGGCCGCGAGCGGTCGCGAACTGCTGGCGCTGCTGGAGGAAACCCCCGCCGACCTGGTGCTGCTGGACATTCGCATGCCGGAAATGGACGGTCTCGAAGTGGCGCAGCACTTGCTGAAGCTGCCCGAGCCGCCGTCGGTTATTTTCACCACCGCCTACAACGACTACGCCCTGAAGGCGTTCGAGTTGCACGCAGTCGATTATCTGCTGAAGCCGATCCGGCTGCGGCGGCTGCACGACGCGCTGACGCGGGTGCGCGCAATAACCCCGCTGCGGCTCGACGTATTGCAGCAGATCACTCCGGACGCGCGTACCCATCTTTCGGTGCAGGAGCGCGGCAAGGTGGTGCTGATTCCGGTGCCGGGAATTGTCTACCTGCGCGCCGAGTTGAAGTACGTGACCATCCGCACCGCTGCGCGCGAATACCTGCTGGAAGAGTCGCTGTCGAAACTCGAGCAGGAATTTTCCGGGAAGTTCGTGCGTATCCACCGCAGTTGCCTGGTGGCGAAAGCGCACATCACCGGGTTCGAGAAGGAGGGCGGCGACAGCGGCGAGGCGGGTTGGGTGGTGACGCTGGCCGGGCTCGATGAAAAACTGCCGGTGAGCCGCCGCCAGCAGCACATCGTCAAGGAACTGGGGCGCAACGTCCTGTGAGCGCACATCATTGCACAGTGTTCCTTTTGCTGGTCGCCGGAGCGGCATCCGGCGCGCAGGGTATCGAAGCGCTCGGCTCGCGGCTTTCAGATCTCGACCGCAGGCTTTACTCGTGTGCCGAGACCGGTGCTCACACCCTGTGCCGGGCGGGGGGGAAGTCCCTCGAGCATCTGGGATTGCCGGTTCTGGGGATGACGCTCGAGTACGGCGGAGAACTTCTGAAACGAACGACGGTCCTGTTCGATGAGGCGCGCTTTGCCGTCGTCGAGGGCCGCCTGACGGCGCGATTCGGCGTGCCCGAGGTTCACGACGAACAGTTGCGCAGTGGCATGGCCGGGGCAATCGTCAATCGGGTCCGCGTCTGGCGCAGAGACGGCAACGTCGTGATGCTGGAGCAGTTTTCCGGGAAGATCACCAGTTCGGCGCTCCGCTATCTGACCGTGGACGACTACCGGGAACTCATGCGTGCTCGCGATGCCGTGCGCGTTCGCGGCACACGCGATTTATAGAGCAGAATCGCGCAAGTCCGGCTGAAAACGGCGAAGAATTGTCCTATGATTCGAAACGGGCGCAGGTCCTCTTCGACCCAGACGCAAGGGAATCAAAAATGGCTGCTGATCTTGGCATCAAGGAGAAAGACCGGGTACAGATCGTCGATGGCTTGTCGAAGTTGCTTGCCGATACTTACACGCTGTACCTGAAGACCCACAACTTTCACTGGAACGTGACCGGTCCGATGTTCCAGACGCTGCATCTGATGTTCGAAACCCAGTACACCGAGATGTGGAACAGCGTCGATCTGATCGCCGAGCGCATTCGCTCGCTGGACGCGCCGGCGCCGGGGACCTACGTCCAGTTCTCCAAGCTTGCCTCGATCAAGGAAACACCCGGCGTGCCCAAGGCCCAGGACATGATCAGGATCCTGCTGGAGGGACACGAAGCGGTCACGCGTACGGCGCGCAAGGTTTTTCCTGCCGCCGAGAGCGGCAACGACCAGCCGACCATGGATCTTCTGACCCAGCGCATGGAAGTCCACGAGAAGACGGCATGGATGCTGCGCAGCCTGTTGGAGAAGTGATGCGTTTGTGCCGACCGGCCTAGGCCGGTTGCAGAAGTAGAGCTTTTTTGGGCCGCCACCGATATTGCGATGGCGGCCAGAGTTTGCCGTCCTCCTGGATCCAAACCCTTGTCGTCTGCCAAGAGTCCTCCGTCCCGAATCGTCATCGCCACCCGCGAAAGCGCGCTTGCCCTGTGGCAGGCGCGCCACATCGAGGGGCGTCTGCGCGCGCTCTACGATGGAGTCGAGACGCAACTGCTGGGCGTAACCACGCACGGCGACCGCATGCTCGACACCTCGCTTGCCAAGATCGGCGGCAAGGGCCTGTTCGTGAAGGAACTGGAGTCGGCGCTCGAATCCGGCGAGGCGGATATCGCGGTGCACTCGATGAAAGACGTGCCGATGAATCTGTCGTCCGGGTTCACGATCGCCGCCATCACCAAGCGCGAAGACCCGCGCGACGCCTTCGTCTCCAACGACTACCGCGACCTGGAGAGCCTGCCGCCGGGAAGCCGCGTCGGCACCTCCAGCCTGCGGCGCGAAAGCCAGTTGCGCGCGCGTTTTCCTCTTCTCGAGGTCGAGCCGTTACGCGGCAATGTGGAGACGCGGTTGCGCAAACTCGATGAAGGGCGGTACGCCGCGATCATCCTCGCGGCGGCTGGACTCAAGCGCCTCGGCCTGTCTGCCCGCATCGCCTGCCTGCTTACGCCCGAGCAGAGCCTTCCCGCAGTCGGCCAGGGCGCGCTCGGCATCGAGTGCCGCGCCGATCGCAGCGACCTGGTTGCGGCGATCGCGCCGCTTGACGATGCCGCCACCCGTTGGTGCGTGGAGGCCGAACGGGCGGTGAGCCGCGCGCTCGCGGGCAGCTGTCAGGTACCGCTGGGCGGATATGCCGAGCTGACCAACGGCCGGGCCAGGCTGCGCGGATTCGTCGCCAGTCCCGACGGCGTGCGCATGGTGTACGACGAGATCGTTGGTTCGGCGGCAGGTTCGCCTGCCGATCTCGGCAGAGCTCTTGCCGAGCGCCTGATTGCCAAGGGTGCGCGCGAAATCCTCGCGGCGCTGGGCGGATAACAGGCGTGCGCGCGACGGGAGACAGGCAGCCGCTGGCGGGCATCGGTGTCCTGGTAACCCGCCCCGAGCATCAATCGCAGCGGTTGGCCGAACTGATTCGCAGCCTCGGCGGCGAACCGCTGCTGTTTCCGGCGATGGAGATCGTGGCGCAACCGGATGATGCGACTGCGCTGGTACTGAAGCGGCTGGCGCAGTTCGACCTGGCGATATTCACCAGCCCGAACGCAGCGCGGCTGGTGATGCAGCGCATCGCGCAGGCAGGCGGCCTGCCTGCCGGCATGCGCGTGGCCGCGCTGGGGCCTGGAACCGCCGCCGAGTTGAAAAAATTCGGCGTGCGCGAGATGATCACGCCGGAAGCGGATTTCGACAGCGAAGCTTTGCTCGATGCCTTGTCCGGGCTGCAGTTCGCCGGAAAGAGTGTGGTGATTTTTCGCGGGCAGGGCGGGCGTGAGTTGCTCGGCGAGTCGCTGCGCCAGCGTGGCGCCGAGGTCGAATACGTGGAATGTTACCGGCGCGCAAGGCCCCGGCACGTCCTGGCGGAACTGATGCCACTGTGGCAGCAAGGCGGGCTCCGGGCCTGCCTGGCCACCAGTTCGGAAATCGTGATCAACCTCTTCGACATGGCCGGAGAAGCATGCCGGCCGTGGTTGTGCCAGACTCCAATGTTCGTCTCCCATCCGCACGTGGCCGCTACCGCGTTTGCCTTCGGCGTGCACACGGTTTTCGTCGCCGGCATGGGAGACGAGGCGCTGGCGTCGGGACTGGAGACCTGGTTTGCAAGACTGCGCCGGGTTCACCCCGTGGCCTGACCGTCTTTTTCTGGAAAAATGGCCGAACCTTCAACCGAACAGCAACTCGTTGCGGATACGCGGGCTGCGGCACAGCCGCAGCGACGCTCGCGACTTGCCGTCCTGGCGTTGCTGCTGGCATTGGCCGCGACTGCGCTGGCCGCGTGGCAGTGGTATGACGCACGCAAGCGCTTCGACGTACTCCAGCAGGATGTGGCCAGGCGTCTTGCCCAAGCCGATGCCCTGAGCCGCGAAACGCGGTCGCTGGCCGGACAGTCGCGCGACGAATTGCGCGATGTGGTGGCGCGGCTCGGACAACTCGAGGCGCGCATGGTGGAAACCCAGAACCAGCGTCTGGCGCTCGAATCGCTCTACAGGGATTTGTCGGGCAGCCGCGACGAATGGGTGCTGGCCGAAGTCGAGCAGGCACTGCTGATCGCCAACCAGCAACTCCAGCTTGCAGGCAACGTCAGGGCCGCGCTGATCGCGCTGGAGACTGCCGATACGCGCCTGGCGCGCATGGATCGCCCGCAGTTGACCGCATTGCGGCGGGTGATCAGCCAGGATATCGAGCGGCTCAAGGCCGCGCCATACGTGGACGTGGTCGGCATGGCGCTGCGTCTGGACAACGTGATGACGGCGGTGGATGCGTTGCCCCTGGCCATGGAGGAGCGGCCGCAGCCGGCCAACGATGCGGCTGCGCCGGCGAGCGGCGGTTTCTGGGCCAATCTGTGGCGCGAAACCATACAGGATCTGCGTCGTCTGATGCGCATCCAGAACGCCGAAAAACCGGAAGCTCCGCTGCTATCCCCGGAGCAGGCTTTCTTCCTGCGCGAGAATCTGAAGCTGCGTCTGCTCGGGGCGCGGCTGGCGTTGCTGACGAGAGACGAGACAAGCTTCAAGGCCGATCTCGGCGCGGCTTCGGACTGGCTGCAACGCTACTACGACACCGGCAGCAAACCGGTCGCTGCCGCGCTGTCCACACTGAAGCAACTGACGCAGTCAGAGGTCGGCATCGAGCTTCCGGACATCTCCACGAGCCTGGACGCAGCGCGCAATCTAAGGATGGTTCGCGAGCGCGCCGTCCGCTGAGCATGATTCGCTATCCGATCCAGGGGGCAGGCTAATGCGGGGTCTGTTGTGGGTTGTCGGACTTTTTGCCGCCGCCGTCGGAGTGGTGCTGGCGGCGCGCTACAACAACGGCTACGTATTGTTGGTGCTGCCGCCATGGCGAGTCGAGCTTTCGCTCAATCTGGCGATTCTCATCGCAGTATTGGCCGTCGTCGTCGCGTATCTGGTAATGCGCGCGATCATGATTTCGATCGCCATGCCGGGTCGGGTGCGGGCTTACCTCAAGCGCCGCAACGAAAACAGGGCGCGCGCCACCTTCAACGAGGCGCTGGTCAATTTCTTCGAAGGCCGCTTCGGCAAGGCCGAAAAGGCGGCCGCTGCGGCGCTCAAGGCGGGTGAGTCGCCGGCCCTTTCCGCCATTTTGGCAGCGCGCGCCGCGCACGGCATGCGCGCGTTTTCCACCCGCGACGATTATCTGTCCAAAGCCGCCGGCCACGATCCCGTCGAAGACAGCATGCGATTGATCGCGCAGGCCGAGATGCTGCTGGACGAACGCCGCTACCACGACGCGCTCGATGTGCTGAAGCGGCTGCCGGAGAGCCACACGGCCGCGTTGCGGCTGGAGCTGCGCGCGCAGCAGATGGCAAAGAACTGGGACCGCGTGCTGGCGCTGATCCCGCAACTGGAAAAGCGCAAGGTGTTCGAACGGCCGGTGGTCTCGCAGCTGCGCCGCCACGCGATCATCGAGAACCTGAAGCTCAAGGCGCTGGATGGCAAGGCGCTGCGTGAGTACTGGGACAGGCTGCCGGCGCAGGACCGGCAGGAGCCGCGCATCGCCGCAGCGGCGGCACGGTGCTTCGTCGATCTTGGTGCGTGCGCGGAGGCGCATCGTATCGTCGAGGATGGCGTCGAGCGGATCTGGGACCAGGGACTACTGGCGCTGTATTCCGAATGCCTGGGGGACGACGTCCGGCAGCAGCTGGAACGTGCCGAGAAATGGCTGCAGGCGCATCCGCGCGATGCGGTGCTGCTGCTCACGCTGGGCCGGCTGTGCGCGCACCAGGGTTTGTGGGGCAAGGCCCGCAGTTACATCGAGGCGAGCCTGTCGATCGAGCCCACGCATTCGGCGCACCTGGAGCTGGCGCGCCTGCTGGAGCGCGAGGGCAAGCTCGAACAGGCCGCGGCCCACTATCAGAAGGCGCTCGAGGTCACGCTCGGCCAGTTGAAGCATTACGGCGGCGGGCGCAGGCAGCCGGTGCTCTGATGCGGTGAAACGCCTTTGAAAGTCATTTGATGAATGCACCCGGCCAGAACCCAGCCGTCCCGGACAAGGAATCGCCGCTGCGCGAGGATATTCGCCTCCTTGGGCGCATACTCGGCGACACCCTGCGCGAACAGGAGGGCGAAGCGGTTTTCGATCTCATCGAACGCACCCGGCAGAACGCCATCCGCTTCCGCCGCGACCGCGACCCGGGCGCCAGGCGCGAACTCGAGACCACGCTCAACAAGCTCGACCCGCTGCGTACCATCGCGGTGGTGCGGGCGTTCAGGTTCTTTTCGCAACTTGCCAATATCGCCGAGGACCAGCATCACAATCGCCGCCGGCCTGCGCAACAGCGGCTGAAGAGCCTTACGCAGTTGCGGGCTTGGGATCGACGGACGGCGTGAAGGCGTCGGAGTAGATCTCGTCCTCGGGAAGTTTGCACAGCGTGGTGAAGTCCTGGTGAGCGGATTCCACCACCACCGGCGCGCCGCAGGCGTAGACCTGATAGCCGCTCAAGTCGGGGAAGTCTTCCATGACCGCGCGGTGCACGAAGCCGCTGCGCCCGCTCCAGTTGTCCTCGGGAAGGGCGTCCGAAATCACCGGGATGAAGCTGAAATTGTCGTGCTGCTGCTGCCAGCGGGCGGCGAGTTCGCCCATGTAGATGTCGACCGGCCGGCGCCCGCCCCAGTACAGCACCATCTGGCGGGTGGTCTCCAGGTGGAAGGCGTGCTCGATGATGCTTTTGATCGGCGCGAAACCCGTGCCGCTCGCCACGAAGATGATCGGCTTGTCGGAATCCTCGCGCATGAAGAACGTGCCCAGCGGCCCTTCGAAACGCAGGATGTCCTTTTCCTTCATCCTGTTGAACACGTAGTCGGTGAAGGCGCCGTTGGCCATGTTGCGCGCGTGCAGCTCGATGCATTCGTCGTCGTGCGGCGGATTGCCCATCGAGTAGGAACGGCGCTTGCCGTCCTTCATCAGGATGTCGATGTATTGCCCGGCCAGGAACTGCAGGCGCTCGTTCGCCGGCAGCTTCAGTCTGAGCACGATCACGTCGGGAGCAACCTTGCACATCTCCTGAACCCGGCAGGGCAGCTTGCGGATCTCAAGCTGGCCTACGCCGCTGATTTCGCGCGCCTCGATCACCAGGTCGGTCAACGGCTTGGCCTGGCAAAACAGCGCCAGCCCCGCCTTCTTCTCGAAGTCCGCGAGGACGTGCGGCTGCGGATTGCCATAGTCCACCTTGCCTTCGAGGATTTTGCCCTTGCAGGCGCCGCAGGCACCGTTGCGGCAGCCATAGGGAAGCGTGAAGCCTTCGCGCAGGGCGGCGGCAAGCACGGTTTCGCCTTCGCCGACGGTGAAAACGTGATTGCTGGGTTTGATCGTGACCTGGTGGGGCATGGCAGTTCGCAGACGCTGGGGCCGGGCTCCGGGTTAAAATGCTGGCATGAGAAGGTTGTTGATCATCGGCTGTGGCGACGTCGGACTGCGCATGGTGCGCGCGCTGCGGGGGCGTTGGCGCATTTACGCGCTGACCCACTCGGAGAACCGGCATGCGCTGCTGCGTGCCGAAGGAATCGTTCCAGTGGCTGGAGATCTGGATCGTCCGGAGACGCTGGACCGGCTCGCCGGCCTGGCGCAGGACGTGGTGCATTTCGCCCCGCCGCCGGGATCGGGAACGCGCGACACGCGCACCGCCAACCTGGTTCGGGCACTCGCAAAGGGCGGCAGTCTACCACAGCGAATGGTGTACATCAGCACCAGCGGCGTCTATGGAGACTGCAGCGGCGCGGTGGTGGACGAGACCCGGCGGGCGAAGCCCTCGAGCGATCGCGCCCGGCGCCGCCTGGATGCCGAACGGCAGCTGCGCGCATGGGGCGCGGGGACCGGTGTGCACGTCAGCATCCTGCGCGTGCCGGGGATCTACGCCGCAGAACGACTGCCGCTTGCGCGACTGAAGGCCGGCACGCCGGCGCTTGAGACCGAGCAGGATCCGTATACCAATCACATCCATGCCGATGACCTCGCCCGCACTGTGATGGCGGCATTGAGCCGCGGCCGCAGCGGGCGTGCGTACAACGCTTCCGACGACTCCTGGATGAAAATGGGCGACTACTTCGACCTGGTCGCGGACCAGTTCGGTCTGCCGCACCCGCCTCGGATCAGTCGCGAAGCCGCGGAGCGGGAGATTCCGGAAAGCACGCTGTCGTTCATGCGCGAATCCCGGCGCCTTGCCAACCGCCGTCTGAAAAAGGAGTTGCGGGTGAGGCTGCGCTATCCGTCGGTCGCGCAGGGCGTCATTGCGGCGCGGGCGCGGTCGACGTGAACAACGCATCCGCAACGGCCGGCGCGGCGTAACTGCCCGGAGTCCTTTCCCCTGGAGAATGACGTGTCCGGCGCTGGCGGCGAAGTCGTCGTGGTGTTGACCAATTTGCCGGACCTTGCGGCGGCCAAGAAACTGGCGCAGTTGCTGGTGGAGCAGCGGCTCGCCGCCTGCGTCAACGTGCTGGCACAGTGCTCATCGGTCTATCGCTGGCAGGGCAGGATCGAGACGGCGACCGAGGTGCCGGTGCTGATCAAGACGGTGGCTTCGCGTTATCCGCGCGTCGAAGCCGCGATCCGCGCCAACCACCCGTATGAACTTCCCGAGATCGTCAGTGTCCCTGTGGTGGCCGGTCTGGGCGAATATCTGGACTGGGTCGCTGCCGAATCCGCCGCCGAATAACGCCGCCTTTCCCCCCGAATGAACCTGCGCACCGCCGCAAGATTTTTTGCCGAACTGCTGCTTGCGGCATGCGCTGCATGTGCGCTATCGCCGGCCGCTGCCGACGCCCTGCTGGCGCCGGAGCAGGCGTTCCGGTTCTCGGCCAGGCTCATCGAACCCGGCCTCGTGGAGGTGCGCTATCGCATCGCCGACGGCTATTACATGTATCGCGACAAGTTCCGTTTCACCGCGATTCCACAATCGGCTGGACTCGGCGAAGCACAGTTTCCACCCGGCAAGATCAAGGACGACGAATTCTTCGGGCGGGTCGAGACCTATCGCGGCGAACTGGTCATCAGGCTGCCGGTGAAATCGGCCGGGGGCTTTACGCTGAAGGCTGTTTCCCGGGGTTGCGCCGATGTCGGCGTGTGCTACATCCCGGTGACGCAAACGGCACGGCTCGTTCCTGCGCGATTGTCCGGTGAAGCCGTCAGATCCGAAGGCAATGCCTCGAATCTGTTATTGCGGTTGCAGGACGCGGCACCGTCCCGATGAAAAGAGCCGGGCATATTGCGCTTCTGGTGCTCGCGGCCGGTTCGGCGCTCGCGGCCGGTTTCTGGCTGAACCCCTGGAACAGGGGCGGCACGCCGGATTCAGGCAATGTGGCTCGGCTGATGGCGGCCTCGCTTCCGGACATGGAAGGCAAATCCCAGGCATTGGCCCAATGGCGGGGCAAAGTCATGGTGGTGAATTTCTGGGCGACTTGGTGTCCGCCGTGTCTGGAGGAGATCCCCGCATTCGTCCGGATGCAGGAAAAGCTCGGCAATCAAGGGCTGCAATTTGTCGGGATCGCCGTTGATAATCGCGCTAAAGTGCGCGAATTTGCTGCCAAGTACCGCATGAACTACCCGGTTCTGATTGGCGAAATGGACGCGATCGAGCTCGCCAGGGTCGCCGGCAACGAACGCGGCGGCCTGCCTTTCACAGTTATCGTGGACCGCAAGGGCCGGTTGATTGGGACCGAGCTTGGCGGGCTGAACGAGCAAAAACTGACCGCGATTATCCAGCCGGCGATGTGAACTTCGCTTCGAACGTGTTGCAATATGGATCTAAATTCCATGAACCGCGTCTAAAACTCCAGATTCGTGCGGGTTCTGACGATTAGTATTGGGGTTCGCTCAGGACAACACCGCAAGATCGCCCCAACGGCGTCCAGGTCCAGGATCAGTGGCTCCGAAACGCAAGATCCAGGCCCGTTGAATGGGCCAAAATTCCGCCAAAACTGGACAAATTCCCGGAAACTGCGGCAAACTTGCCGTCATGAAAAACGCCTCGAAGGGTGGAAAGGCGGCTTCCTCCGGCCCTGTACGCCCCAGAAAGGTTCTCGTCCTGCACGGCCCCAACCTCAATCTTCTCGGCTCTCGCGAGCCGGAGATCTATGGAGCGGAAACCTTGCAGGACATCAACAAGCGTTTGTTGGCGCTGGCGCTAAAAGCCGGGGCCAAGCTCGACAGCTTTCAGAGCAACTCCGAGGCTGAGCTGGTCGAGCGCGTCCAGAAAGCCAGCCCCGCCGGGGTCGATTTCGTCATCATCAATCCGGCAGCCTTTACCCATACCAGCGTGGCGCTGCGCGATGCGCTCGCCGCGGTGCGCATTCCCTACATCGAAGTGCATCTTTCCAACGTGCACGCGCGCGAGCCCTTCCGGCGCCACTCCTATTTCAGCGACCAGGCTGTCGGGGTGATCTGCGGACTGGGGTCGCAAGGCTATGAGTACGCCTTGCAGTGCGCGCTGACCTATACAGCCAGGAAATAGAGGCCTGCCTATATGGACTTGAGGAAGCTCAAGAAGCTGATCGACCTGGTGCAGGAGTCCGGAATCGCCGAACTGGAAATCACCGAGGGCGAGGAAAAAGTACGGATCAGCCGTGCCGGCAATGCGGTGCAGACTGCGGAAATGACGATGCCCCAGGCCACGACCATGATGGCGGCGTCTCCGGCGGCGGCCGCGGCTGCGCCCGCGCCCGAAACTCCGGCCGAGCCTGAAGGGCACATGGTGAAATCACCCATGGTCGGCACGTTCTATCGCTCGTCGGCGCCCGGCGCCAAGCCGTTCGTGGAAATCGGGCAGTCGGTCAATGCCGGCGATACGCTGTGCATCATCGAGGCAATGAAATTGTTGAACGAAATCGAGGCCGACCAGAGTGGCGTGATCAAATCCGTGCTGGTGGAGAACGGCCAGCCGGTCGAGTACGGCCAGCCGCTATTCCTGGTCGGTTGAGCATCGAACTGCCGGCCTGTTTTTTTCCAGTCGGCGCGCGCAAAGTTTTCCATGTTCGAAAAAATCCTCATAGCGAACCGCGGTGAGATCGCGCTGCGCGTACAGCGCGCCTGCCGCGAACTGGGCATCAAGACGGTCGCGGTGCACTCGGTGGCCGACGCCGACGCCAAGTACGTGCGTCTTGCCGACGAGTCGGTGTGCATCGGCCCGGCCGCCTCCTCGGAAAGCTACCTCAACGTGCCGGCGATCATCAGCGCCGCCGAAGTGACCGACGCCGAGGCGATTCACCCGGGCTACGGCTTTCTGTCCGAGAACGCCGACTTTGCCGAGCGGGTGGAAAAAAGCGGCTTCGTGTTCATCGGGCCGAGGCCCGACACCATCCGGCTGATGGGCGACAAGGTAAGCGCCAAGAACGCGATGACCAAGGCCGGCATGCCGGTTGTGCCCGGAGGCGAAGGCGCGCTGCCCGAGGAGGCGCAGGAAATCGTCAAGGTGGCGCGCAAGATCGGCTATCCCGTGATCATCAAGGCGGCCGGCGGCGGCGGCGGACGCGGCATGAGAGTGGTGCATACCGAGGCGGCGCTGGTCAACGCGGTTACGATGACCCGGCAGGAAGCGAAGGCCGCATTCGGCAACCCGACCGTTTACATGGAGAAGTTCCTCGAGACTCCCCGTCACGTCGAGATCCAGGTGCTCGCCGATGAGCACCGCAACGCGGTCTTTCTCGGCGACCGCGATTGTTCGATGCAGCGCCGCCACCAGAAGATCATCGAGGAGGCTCCCGCGCCCCTGATACCGATGAAGGAGCGCGTCCGCATCGGCGAGCGCTGCGCCGAGGCGTGCCGCAAGATCGATTATCGCGGCGCGGGCACCTTCGAGTTCCTCTACGAGAAGGGTGAGTTCTACTTCATCGAGATGAACACGCGGGTGCAGGTGGAGCATCCGGTGACCGAGATGATCACCGGCGTGGATATCGTGAAGACCCAGATTCTGGTGGCGGCGGGACAGAAACTGCCGTTCCGGCAGAAAGACATCGCATTTCGCGGGCACGCGATCGAGTGCCGGATCAATGCCGAGCACCCCTACAAGTTCACGCCGTCGCCGGGCCGCATCACCTCCTGGCACGTGCCGGGCGGGCCGGGGATCCGCGTGGATTCGCACGTCTACCACGGTTATTTCGTGCCGCCGTATTACGATTCCCTGATCGCCAAGGTTATCGCCTACGGCGACACCCGCGACCAGGCGATCGCGCGCATGCGCGTCGCCCTCTCGGAAATGATCGTCGAGGGCATTCAGACCAACCTGCCGCTGCACCAGGAGTTGATGCTGGACACCGCATTCATGCGCGGCGGCACCAGCATCCATTACCTGGAAGAGAAGCTCGCCAAGTACAGCAAGGTGGAGTAGCGGCGGATTCTGCGGAGGTGTGGCATCGCCTGGCTTGCGCTTGAACTCACGCTCGAAGCCGCTCAGGCAACGGCGCTGTCGGACGCGCTTCTCGAGGCCGGCGCCATTTCCGTGGACGTGGCCGACGCGCGTGCCGGCACCGAGCAGGAAACCCCGATCTTCCAGGAGCCGGGAGAAGAGGCCGAGCTGGCCTACGGCTGCAATCGCCTGATTGCTCTGTTCGATCCCAACACCGACGCCGCCGCAGCGCTCAGTCGCGCCTGCGCCGCCGCCGGCCTCGATCCGGTCCCCGAATATCGCACCGCGGAAGTCCCCGAGCAGGACTGGGTGAAGCTCACCCAGAGCCAGTTCGCGCCGATGCGGGTGTCTGCGCGGCTGTGGGTCGTGCCGAGCTGGCACGCCGCGCCGGATGGCTCCGCCATCAATATCGTGCTCGACCCGGGGCTCGCCTTCGGCACCGGCAGCCACCCGACCACGCGACTGTGCCTGGATTGGCTGGACCGGCATCTGTTTCCCGGCAGCAGCGTCATCGACTACGGCTGCGGCTCCGGCATCCTCGCCATAGCTGCGGTGAAACTCGGCGCCGGCCGTGTGGTTGGCGTGGACATCGATCCGCTGGCGCTGGTCGCCAGCCGTTACAATGCCGAGCAGAATCGCGTGGCTGCAACCTTCGTCGGTGCCGATGAACCGCGACTGCAACCGGCAGATGTCGTCATGGCCAATATCCTCTCCAATCCGCTCAAAATACTGTCACCGCTGCTCGCGGAGTTGACCGTGCCGGGCGGACACGTGGTGCTGTCCGGAATCCTGGCGCCGCAGGCAAGGGCTGTTGCCGATGCCTACTCGGAATGGTTCGACATGGAACCCCCCGTCGAGGAGCAAGGCTGGGTCAGGTTATGCGGCAAGAGAGTCAATTGAAGTGGATGCCATGAACCTGTACACGCGCTGCCTACACTGTGGCACTACTTTCCGGGTGACCACTCAGCAACTGCAGGCTTCCAGCGGCCAGGTGCGCTGCAGCCAATGCAAGCAGGTGTTCGATGCCTTCGCAACGCTCACTGCCCAGGAGCCTCAGCCGGCCGCGCCGGAACGCGAAACGCCGTCCCCAACGCAATCCGAATTGCCGCTGGCAGCGCCGCCCGCCGAAAAATCAGCGCAAACGCAAATTTCGGTGCGGCCGACGGAAAGGCCGGCGGCGGCTGCGTCGCGGCCGGATCCGGCCGCGAGCCTGTATGAATGGGAATTCAGGATGCCGGTGGCGCCGCGCCGCACCAGTCTGTGGGTGAGCCTGTCGTTGCTGCTGCTCGCCCTGCTCGCTTTCCAGGCGGCGTACGCGTTTCGCACCGAACTGATGGTGCTGGTTCCGCAGTCCCGGAAGTACTACGAGCGGGCGTGTGAATGGTTGGGCTGCACCGTGGCGCTGCCGCGGCTGTCGAGCTTCTTGCACATCGAGGCTTCGGATCTGAAAGTGCCGGATCCGGCCCGCCCCAGCGAAATCGAGCTGACGGTCGCGGTGCGCAATCGTGCGCCGGTGGAGCAGGCCTATCCGGCGTTCGAGCTGACGCTGACCAATTCGCAGGAACAGACCATCGCGCGCCGGGTTTTTCTTCCGGCGGAGTACCTGCAGTGGACGGATGCAGCCGATGGACTGAAAGCGGGGGCAGAGTTGCCGATCCGGCTGTTTCTCGACACCGGCGAGCTGCGTGCCGCCGGTTACCGTCTTTACCTGTTCTATCCATAGATCTGCCCGCGATGCTGAAGCAGACTCCGCTCAACGCCGCCCATCGCGCGCTCAACGCCAGGCTGGTGGACTTCGGCGGCTGGGAGATGCCGCTGCACTACGGCTCGCAGATCGACGAGCACCACAGGGTGCGCAAGGACGCCGGCATGTTCGACGTCTCGCACATGCTGGCGGTGGACGTGGATGGCGAAGGGGCCCGCATCTTCCTGAGGCTGCTGCTCGCCAACAACGTGGATCGTCTGCAGATCCCGGGCAAAGCGCTTTACTCATGCATGCTCAACGACTCGGGCGGCATTCTCGACGATCTGATCGTGTACTTTCTGGACCCGCGACGCTTTCGCGTGGTGGTCAACGCCGTTACTGCGGACAAGGACCTGGCGTGGATGTCTTCGCAAAGGGCGCGCGCCGCAGCCGCCGTGACGATCACGCCGCGACGGGACCTGGCAATGATCGCGGTGCAGGGGCCGGCGGCGCGCCAGAAAGTCTGGCGCGCACTGCCGCAATCGAAACCGGCGACCGAGGCGCTAGGACCATTCTTCGCCGCAGAGTGGGGCGCGTTTTTCTTCGGCCGCACCGGCTACACCGGCGAGGACGGGTTCGAGATCATGCTGCCGGCCGCTGAAGCGCCAGGCCTGTGGCAGGCGCTGCTCGATGCCGGCGTGGGCCCGGCGGGCCTGGGCGCGCGCGATACGCTGCGCCTGGAGGCGGGGATGAACCTTTACGGCCAGGACATGGATGAAACCGTGACCCCGCTGGAGTGCGGCCTGAAATGGACGGTGGACCTGGAAAGCCCGCGCGACTTTGTCGGCAAGGCGGCGCTGCTTGCCGCGCCACCGCACGCGCAGATGCTGGGCCTGGTGCTGCTCGAGCGCGGCGTGCTGCGCGCACATCAGGAAGTCGAGACGCGCAACGGTCGCGGAGAGATCACCAGCGGCAGCTTCTCGCCCACGCTGGATACTTCGATCGCGCTGGCGCGGTTGCCGATCGGCGTGCAAGCCGGGGAATCGGCGAAAGTGAAGATCCGCGACAAGTGGCTGCCGGCAAGAACGGTAAAATATCCCTTCGTGCGGAACGGACGCAGCCTGGTCGCCGGCCTTTCTTCTTCGATCCGTTGAATATCTGGAGCATTCATGTCGATTCCTGCCAATCTGAAGTACACCGACAGCCACGAATGGGCGCGGCCTGAGGCCGACGGGACCGTGACCGTCGGCATCACGCATCACGCACAGGACCTGCTGGGCGACCTGGTGTTCGTGGAAAATCCGGCGCTCGGCCGCAAGCTGACGAAAGGCGAGGAATGCGGCCTGGTCGAATCGGTGAAAGCCGCCTCCGACATCTACGCACCGATTTCCGGGGAGGTCGTGGCGGTAAACGGCGATCTCGAATCCGCGCCGGAGAAAATCAACGAGGGCGCGTACGACGCCTGGATGTTCCGTCTCAAGCCCAGCAACCCGGCCGAACTGGAAGCGTTGCTGGACGCGGCGGGTTATCAGAAGCTGGTCGAGGCGCAAGCGCATTGAGGGTGAGGCGAGAGGCGTGAGGCGAGAGGCGAAAGGCGAGAGGCGAGAGGCGAAAGGCGCAATGACCCCTCACGCCTCACGGAACTGACATGCCCTTCATCCCCCACACCGAGGAAGACATCCGCGCCATGTGCGCGGCGATCGGCGTTTCGACCATCGAGCAACTGTTCGACGAGATTCCGCAAAGCCTCAAGAGCGACGGGCTGGCGGGCATCCCAGAAGGCATGAACGAAATGCAGGTCACGCGCCTGATGCATGAACGAGCGCGCCAGGACCGGCCGATGCTCAACTTCATCGGTGCCGGTGCCTACGAACATCACATTCCCGCCGCGGTCTGGCAGATCGCCACCCGCGGGGAGTTTTATTCGGCATATACGCCATATCAGGCAGAGGCGAGCCAGGGCACGCTGCAACTGCTCTACGAGTACCAGAGCATGATGGCTTCGCTCACCGGGCTCGATGCCACCAACGCCAGCCTTTACGACGGCGCTTCCGCGCTTGCCGAGGCGGTGCTGATGGCGGTGCGTCTGCACAAGTCGGCGCGGCGCGTGCTGATTCCCGCCGGTGTGAATCCGGCCTACCGGCGCGTCGTCGCCAGCATCGTGTCCAATCAGCGCATCGAACTGGTCGAAGTGCCGTACTCCGCGACGGATGGCCGGGTATCCATTGAGACGCTGGAGTCACTGGGCAAGGCGGACTTCGCGGCGTTGGTGGTTGCGCAGCCGAACTTCTTCGGCGTGCTCGAAGCGGTGGATGCCTTGACCGACTGGGCGCGCGCGCGCGGCGCATTGACGATTGCCTGCGTCAATCCGACTGCGCTGGCGCTGCTGAAATCCCCCGGCGAATGGGGCAGCCACGGCGCCGACATCGCGGTCGGAGAAGGCCAGCCGCTGGGCGTACCGCTCGCCAACGGCGGACCCTACTTCGGATTCATGGCGTGCAAGCAGGCACTGGTACGGCAGATGCCCGGCCGCATCGTCGGCGGCACGGTCGATGTCGAAGGACGGCGCGGATACACCCTCACGCTGCAGGCGCGCGAACAGCATATCCGCCGCTCCAAAGCCACATCGAACATTTGCACCAATCAGGGCCTGGCGGTCACGGCCGCGACGATCTACCTGGCGATGCTCGGCGCCCAGGGGCTGAAGAACGTGGCTGCGCAGTCGCATGCCAATACCCGGTTGCTGCTGGAAAAGGTGACACGTATCCCCGGCGTGCAGCGGGTTTTCAGCGCGCCGGTTTTCCACGAGGCGGTGATCCGACTGCCGCGGCCGGCCGATAGGGTGCTCGCGAACATGCGCTCCCGCGGTATCCTTGGCGGCCACGATGTTTCCCGCGATTACCCGAGTCTCGGCGCAGCGCTGCTGGTCTGTGCCACCGAGACCAAGACCGAAGCCGATCTCGATGCCTACGCCGCGGCGCTTGCCGCGGCGGCAGGCGGTTGAAACTGCGATTCACAATTCACAATCAGGATTTACTTGAGGAGAGTCAGATGGCAACCGTAACGCTCAAAGGCAATCCCGTCGCTGTGGCCGGCAAGCTGCCGACGAAAGGCGATGTCGTGCCCGATTTCAGCCTGACCGGCAAAGACCTTGCCGATGTGTCGCTGAGAAACTACGCGGGGAAACGCAAAGTGCTGAACATCGTGCCGAGCCTGGACACGCCGACCTGCGCGCAGTCCACACGCGTGTTCAATCAAAAGGCTTCGGGGATGAACAACACGGTGGTGCTGGTGATCTCGGCGGATTTGCCGTTTGCGATGTCGCGCTTCTGCAGTGCCGAGGGGCTCAACAACGTGGTGACGCTGTCCACTTTTCGCGGCAGGGATTTTCACGGCAAGTTTGGCGTGGACATCACCGACGGCCCGCTCAAGGGGTTGACGGCGCGGGCGGTGGTGGTGCTCGACGAGAACAACAAGGTGCTGCACTCCGAGCTGGTGCCGGAGATCGCCAACGAGCCGAATTACGACGCGGCCCTGGCGGCGCTGAAATAATGCGGTAACGGACAACGGCCGGCCTGCGCGCTCCTGTGCGCGCATGAACCGCGCCCGAATCGCCGACCCTGAACAGCATGCTCGTCTTCGATCAGTCCAGACACGGACGCCGTGCCCACGCGCAGGCGCCGCCGCCGGCAACCACCGCGGACCTGCCCGCGGAGTTGCTGCGCAGCGAATTGCCGCTGCTGCCGGAAGTGTCCGAATTGGATGCTCTGCGCCACTACACCCGCCTGTCGCAAAGGAACTTCTCCATCGACACGCATTTTTATCCGCTTGGTTCCTGCACCATGAAGTACAACCCGCGGGCATGCAACGCGCTGGCGATGTTGCCGGAATTCCTGGCGCGTCATCCGCTCGCGCCGGCGGAGACCGGTCAGGGCTATCTCGGCTGCATGCACGAATTGCAGGAGATCCTGCGGGAAGTGACCGGAATGGAGGCAGTGAGCCTGGCGCCGATGGCCGGTGCGCAGGGCGAATTCGCCGGCGTCGCGATGATCCGCGCCTATCACCGCGCGCGCGCTGACGACGCCCGCAACGAGATCATCGTTCCCGATGCGGCGCACGGCACCAACCCGGCCACCGCGACCATGTGCGGCTATACGGTGACCGAAGTGCCGACCGACCGCGAAGGCAACGTCGACCTCGACGCGCTGGCCGCCGCGGTCGGGCCGCGCACGGCGGGACTGATGCTCACCAATCCTTCCACGCTGGGCGTATTCGAGCGCACCATCGAGAACATCCGTGACATCGTGCATGGCGCGGGCGGGTTGCTCTACTACGACGGCGCCAATCTGAACGCGATCCTCGGCAAGGTGAAGCCCGGCGACATGGGTTTCGACGTGATCCACATAAACCTGCACAAGACTTTCGCCACGCCCCATGGCGGCGGCGGTCCGGGAGCGGGGCCGGTGGGCGTTGCACAGCGGCTGTTGCCCTTCCTGCCGCTTCCGATCGTGGCGAAGGAGGGCGGGCGTTTCCGCTGGCTTTCGGAGGAGGACCGTCCGCAGTCGATCGGCCGCATGTCTGCATTTGGCGGCAACGCCGGGGTACTGCTGCGCGCCTACGTGTACGCGCGCATGCTCGGACGCGATGGCATGCGGCGGGTGGCGGAGTTTGCCACGCTGAACGCCAATTACCTCATGGTTCAGTTGCGCAAGGCCGGTTTCGACGTTGCATTCGACTCGCGGCGCGCCAGCCACGAGTTCATCGTCACCCTGAAGGGTCTGAAGGAGAAAACCGGCGTCACGGCGATGGACGTGGCGAAACGCCTGCTCGACAAGGGCTTCCACGCCCCGACCACGTACTTTCCTGTGCTGGTGCCGGAATGTCTGCTGATCGAACCGACCGAGACCGAATCCAGGGAAACGCTGGACGCCTTTGTCGCGGCGATGAAGGAAATCCTCGACGAGGCACACAGCGATCCGGACCTCGTCAAATCCGCGCCGCACACCACTCCGGTGCGCCGTCTCGACGACGTCAAGGCCGCGCGCGAACTCGACCTCAAATGGACTCCGGTCAAATAGAAAGCCCGTACAAAGGCAAGACCGGATTGCGGCGCATCTGGAACGCGCTGTTCTATTCGTTCGACGGCATCAAGGCGGCGTACCGGCACGATGACGCGTTCCGCCAGGAAGTGTGGCTCGCGGTGGTCCTGATCCCGGCTGGCATTGTTCCTTCCGGCATCCGGCCCGGGCAAGGCGCTGATGATCGCCTCGGTGCTGGTGGTGCTGATCGTCGAGCTGCTGAACTCCGCGGTGGAAGCGACGGTAGACCGGGTATCGCTCGAGCACCATCGGCTCGCCAAACGCGCCAAGGACATCGGCAGCGCTGCGGTGCTGTTTTCCCTGATCAACGTCGTGGTGGTCTGGCTGTTGGTGCTCTTCGGCTGATCCCCTTCGCCTTCCTGGTCGCGCTCTCCCGCATGGTGCTCGGGCTGCACTACCCCAGCGACGTGCTGGCAGGCGCCGCCATCGGCGCAGCCATCGCCGGCATCTCGCTCGTTCTCTAGACGCCTCTCCGTCTAAACGCCCGACCGCGGGCTCGCGACGGGGCCATCGCGCCGTCCGGATTTGTCCGAGGAGTGGCTTTATTGTGACAATGTTGGCTTTTCGTGCCGCCTCGCGCGGACATCAACCCTTGCATGGTGGTACTCGGGTTCGACAGCGTCGATAAGGCGCGCGCGTGGTGGGGCTCGACTCAGTACGCGGCCGCAAAAAAGATCCGCCAGCGCACTGCGATTAGCAGCGTAATCATCGTCGAGGGGATGTGACGTGGTCTGGCCCGGTGCCGGGCCTGCCGCCGCAGATTGGTCTTGCCGCGCTCGCGTCAAGCGTCTTCCCTGGGAGACTAGTTTCGAAAAAAATCATATACTTTTGGCGGGAATATCGTAGAATCTCTAGCTTTAGCGCCTTAACTAACTAGAAATCAAAGCCTTCAGGCATCCAACAGGGTGGGTGGCATGAAGAAGACGGCTTTCTGGAAAGGCGATTGGTTCCTCGGATTAGTCGTTGCCGTCGTTTTGTTCTTCGCGTCCGGCAGCGATTTCATTCAAAGTCTCGAACGTCAGGCCTACGACCTCGGCGTTGGGGCCTCCAGCCACGCCCCCTCGCAGCGCGTTGCGGTCATCGCCATCGACGATCAGAGCATCGCCAACATCGGGCGATGGCCCTGGCCGCGCGAGATCCACGCGCAGATGATCAACAATCTCAAACAGGCCGGGGCGAAGGTAGTTGGCTACGCCTCGTTCTTTTTCGAGCCGCAGGTGGATCCCGGGCTCGCCTACATTCACAAACTCGCGGAGCTCTACCAGACGCTTCCGCCCGCGCAGCAGCAGAACCTTGCCGATTTCGCGTCGGTGCTGGCCGAGGCGGACGATGCGCTCAACAGCGACCGCAAGCTTGCCGCCGCGGTGGCGCAGGCCGGCAACGTGGCGTTGCCGATGCTTTTCACCATCGGCGAACCGCGCGGCAATCCCGACCATCCGCTCGCCGATTACATGCTGAAGAACCAGATCACCAAAGTGATCGACCGAATCGGCGCGGGCGACAGCAACATTTTCCCGGTGCCGACGTTGCAAGCGATTGCGCCGCTCGAAGAAATCGCAGCCGGTGCCGCAGCGGTCGGCCACCTGAACGCGCTTCCGGATGTAGACGGCAGCACGCGCACCGAACCGATGGTGGTGCGCTACTACGATCAGTATTTCCCGTCGTTTTCGCTGGTTCTTGCCGCCAGAAGCCTGAATCTGGGACCGGCAGACGTCGAACTGCGGCTGGGCGAAGGGGTGAAGCTGGGGAACCTGACGATCAACACCGATCCCAACCTGCAGATGTACACCTACTTCTACAAGGACAGGGACGGCAAACCGGCATTTCCGCTGGATTCCTTTTATGACGTAATCTCGGGAAAGATCCCGGCGGAGAAATACCGGGACAAAGTGGTGCTGATCGGCGCCACCGCTGCCGGCGTCGGGACCTACCAGGTGACGCCGATTTCGCCCGGAATGGTGCCGGTTGTGACGCTGGCGCACTCGGTGTCCAGCATTCTCGAGGAGGATTTCTTTGTCGCGCCCACCTGGGGTTTCTGGGTGGAAAAGGCGGCATTCCTGCTGGTCGCGTTGTATCTGATCCTGCTGCTGCCGCGGCTCAAGGCAGGCATGGGTTTCACCGTGAGCGCGGTGTTGCTTGCGGCGCTGTTCGCCGCGCATTTCGTGCTAATGGCGGGCCAGCTGATGTGGATCCAGCTAATGGCCTCCGCGGTGCTGCTGGTGATCGGCCACGTCCTGCTCACCACCAAGCGTTTTCTCTCCACCGAGCGCGGCAAGGCCAGGTCGGACCTCGATTCGGCTGAATCCAACCGCATGCTGGGCCTGGCTTTCCAGGGGCAGGGCCAGCTCGACATGGCCTTCGACAAGTTCAAGAAGGTGCCGCTCGACGACCAGCTGATGGACAACTTGTACAACCTTGCGCTCGATTTCGAGCGCAAGCGCCAGTTCAACAAGGCCCAGGCGGTGTACGAGTACATGGCCACCTACAATCCGAAGTTCCGCGACCTGGCTCAGAAGCTCAATCGCGCCAAGCAGATGTCCGAGACCGTGATCCTTGGCAGCGGCGGCGGGCGCACCAACGCCAGCATGCTGGTCCTAGAGGGCGGCGCCGTGGAAAAGCCGATGCTCGGCCGCTATCGGGTGGAAAAGGAACTCGGCAAGGGCGCGATGGGCGTTGTCTATCTGGGCAAGGACCCGAAAATCGGCCGCATCGTCGCGATCAAGACCATGGCGCTGTCCCAGGAGTTCGAAGCCGACGAGCTGGAAGAGGTGAAGCAGCGCTTCTTCCGCGAAGCCGAGACTGCGGGCCGGCTCAACCATCCCAATATCGTCACCATCTACGACGCCGGCGAAGAGCACGACCTGGCCTACATCGCCATGGAATTCCTCAATGGCAAGGACCTGGTGCCGCAGACCAAACCGGGCAACCTGCTGCCTTTGCCGAAAACGCTGTCCGTGGTGGCGCGCGTCGCCGAGGCCCTGGCCTACGCACACCAGCAGAATGTGGTTCATCGCGATATCAAGCCGGCCAACATCATGTATGACGCGCAGGCCGATTCGGTCAAGGTCACCGACTTCGGCATCGCACGCATCACCGATTCGTCCAAGACCAAGACCGGCATGGTGCTGGGCACGCCCTCGTACATGTCGCCGGAACAACTGGCCGGCAAGAAGATCGTCGGCCAGTCCGATCTGTTTTCGCTGGGCGTGACGCTGTATCAGCTTGCCTGCGGGAGCCTGCCGTTCCAGGGCGATTCGATGACCCAGTTGATGTTCAAGATCGCCAACGAACCCCCCGCCGACATACTCGGCATCAACCCGACGCTACCCGAGTGTCTGGTGGCGATCATCAACAAGGCGCTCGCCAAAGACGTGGCCGCGCGCTTCAAGAGCGGTGAAGAAATGGCGCAGGCGCTGCGCCAGTGCGCGGCGCAGTTCGGAACCGTGGACGTGACCTTGTGATGGATTGGAAGAAATGAATCTGACCCCCTCCCTAGAGATGGCGAAAGCCACCCACACCGGGATGGTGCGCTCCCACAACGAGGACAGCATTGCCACCGACCCGCAGATCGGGCTGGCGGTGCTGGCCGACGGCATGGGCGGCTACAATGCCGGCGAAGTCGCCAGCGGCATCGCCACCGCGCTGATCTCGAGCGAAACCCGCGAAGCGCTAGCTCGGCATGCGCCGCACGAACTGGACAAGACTTCCGGTTCCCCGCTAGCGACCCGCCTGCTTCGGGAGATCATCGCCAGGGCCAACACCTCGATCTTCCAGTCGGCCAACAGCCAGCCGCAGTACGCGGGCATGGGAACCACGCTGGTGGTGACATTGTTGTGCAACAACCAGATAACGGTTGCCCACATCGGCGATTCCCGCTGTTACCGCTTTCGCGGGGTGAAGCTGCAGCAGATCACCCGCGACCATTCGCTGCGGCAGGAACAGATCGACAGCGGCCTGCTCACCAAGGAGGCCGCCAAGCGCTCGCAGAACAAGAACCTGGTGACGAGGGCGTTGGGCATCGAGCCGGAAGTCGAGGCGGAGATCCGTACCTATCCGGCCCAGACCGGCGACATCTATCTGCTGTGCTCCGATGGACTCAACGACATGGTCGACGACGAGGACATCGAGATGACCCTGGCGGCTATCGGCAGCAACCTCCCGCTCGCGGCCGATCAACTGGTACAGATGGCGAATGACAACGGCGGGCGCGATAATGTCTCCGTGGTGCTGATCAGAGTGAAGAAGGACTTCCCGGCCGACGAAGGCCTGTGGGCGAAGTTCCTTTCGTGGTTCTAATAAGAGGAAGCGGATATGGCGAAGTTGATACTCAGTCTCGATGGCCAGGTGATCAAGGAGTTCACCCTCACCAAGGAGCGATCCACCATCGGCCGCAAGCCGCACAACGACATTCAGATCGACAATCTGGCTGTCAGCGGAGAACACGCCATCATCATGACCATCCTCAACGATTCCTTTCTCGAGGATCTTGGCAGCACCAACGGCACGCTGGTCAACGGCCAGCCGGTGAAGAAGCACTTCCTTCAGAACAACGACGTCGTCGAAATCGGCAAGTACAAGCTCAAGTACGTTAACGAAGCGCCGGCCACCATGGGCCAGTCCGAGTTCGAGAAGACCATGGTGCTGCGCGCTCCCGCCGCAGGATCCAAGGCGGAAACAAAGGCGCCGACCGATACCCAGAACAACGTCCCGCAGGCCGCGAAGCTGAGCGACACCGTCATCAATGCCCAGGCCGCGCCCGCGGCGCCGGATGCGCCCAAGCCGGCTCCGTCGCCGGCCCCGGCCCCGGCGGCGGCCGCGCCTGCCGCCACGGTAATGCCGGGGGGCCAAGGCACCATCCAAATTCTCTCCGGACCCAATGCCGGCAAGGAACTGCCGCTGCTCAAGCCGCTGACCACGCTGGGCAAGCCCGGGGTGCAGGTGGCGGTCATCGCCAAGCGGCCACAGGGCTACTTCATCACCCACGTGGAAGGCGCCACCTTCCCGGTGGTCAACGGCAAGGCGCTCGATGCCCAGGCCCACCAGCTCAACGATCACGACATCATCGAGCTGGCCAGGGTAAAGATGGAGTTCTTCCTGAAATCCTGAGCCGAACCGCTGCCCGCGCCAGAGGAGACAACGATAACTAGGCGGCTCCACCGAGGCGGCGTTGAGTCGGCGCGCTGCGAATCAAGGGAGACAGCTTGAAGAAGCATCTGGTGCGCATCGCGCTCGGACTGGTGGTGGTTCTGATTTTTGTCGGCCACGCCGCCCGTTACTACCAAATCCCCTTCGTCAATCGCTTCGAGGACCTCGTTTACGACGCGCGCCTGCGCCTGACGATGCCCAACAGCATCGATCCGCGCCTGGTCATCGTCGACATCGACGAGAAAAGCCTCGCCGTGGAGGGGCGTTGGCCGTGGCGCCGCGACAAGCTTGCACTGATGCTCGACCGGCTGTTCGATCACTACAAGGTGGGCATCGTCGGCGTCGACGTGGTGTTCGCGGAACGCGACGAAAGTTCCGGCCTGGGGGTGCTAAGGCAGCTCGGCGAGAACCAGCTCAGGGGCAACGCGCAGTACCAGACGGTGCTCAAGGAGATCGGTCCGCAACTCGAATACGACCGCGCGTTCGCCGAGAAGCTGAGGAATCGGGCGGTGGTGCTCGGCTATTACTTTTCCGATGTCGCGTCGGAAGACGGAAAAGGGCGCACCACCGGCGCGTTGCCCAAGCCGGTCCTGCCGGCCGGCATCTTCAAGGGCAAGAGTATCGGCTTTACCCGCTGGATCGGTTACGGCGCCAATCTCGCGGAATTCCAGGAGGCCGCGGCAAGCGGCGGTCACTTCAACCCCTTGCCCGACGAAGACGGTGTGACCAGGCGGGTGCCGATGCTGGCGGAGTACGAGGGCGCGTACTACGAATCGCTGTCGATAGCGATGGTGCGCCTCGGGCTGGGTTCGCCGCCGGTCGTTCCCGGTTTCCCGGAGGAAAAGTTCTTCGCCAGGAACTATCCCGGACTGGAGTGGATCGACATCGGCTCGGTACGCATTCCGGTGGATGTCCAGGTGGCGGCCCTGGTTCCCTACCGCGGCCGCCAGGGCAGTTTCAAGTATGTTTCAGCGACCGATGTGCTGCATGGCACGGCGCCGATCGACGATCTGAGGAACAAGATCGTCCTGGTGGGTACGACCACGCCGGGGCTGTTCGACCTCAGGGCGACTCCGGTGGCAAGCGTGTATCCCGGAGTGGAGATTCACGCCAATCTGGTCACCGGCATGCTCGACGGCAACATCAAGCAGAAGCCGCCGTACGTGCTCGGCGCCGAGGTGGTGCTGCTGTTGTTTTCGGGTCTGGCGATGGCGCTGGTGCTGCCTCTGGTGAATCCGTTGCGCGCCACCATGCTCACGGTGGTGGTGCTGGCGGCGATGTTCGCCAGCAACGTGCTGGTGTGGACCGAAGGCAACCTGGTGCTGCCCCTGGCCTCGGGCCTGTTGATGATCGCGATGCTGTTCGCGCTCAACATGTCCTACGGCTTCTTCGTCGAGTCGCGCGCCAAGCGCCAGATCACCGGGCTGTTCGGCCAGTATGTGCCGCCCGAGCTGGTGGACGAAATGAGCAGGGATCCCGAGTCCTTCTCGATGGAAGGCGAAAGCCGCGAGCTGTCGGTGTTGTTCACCGACGTGCGCGGATTCACCACCATTTCCGAAGGCCTCGACCCGAAGCAGCTCTCCAAGCTGATGAACGAATTCCTCACGCCGCTCACCCGGGTGATCTACAAGCATCGCGGCACCATCGACAAGTACATGGGGGATTGCATGATGGCATTCTGGGGGGCTCCGCTCGACGATCCTCAGCATGCGCGCAGCGCCGTGCTCGCCGGTCTGGAGATGCACAAGGTGCTCGAGGCACTGCAGCCGCACTTCAAGGAAATGGGCTGGCCGCCGATTCACATCGGCGTGGGCGTGAACAGCGGCCGCATAAGCGTAGGCAACATGGGCTCGGAAATCCGTCTGGCCTACACCGTGATGGGCGATGCGGTGAACCTGGCTTCGCGCCTGGAAGGCATCACCAAGGAATACGGGGTCAACATGATCGTCGGCGAAGGCACCCGCGCGGAGGTTCCCGACGTGGTCTTTCGCGAGCTCGACCGGGTGAAAGTGAAAGGCAAGGGCGAGCCTGTGACCATTTTTGAACCGATCGGGCCGGCCGTGGAAGTCGACAAGGCGGTGCAGGACGAATTGAAGCTTTGGGGGCAGGCGCTCAAGCTTTACCGGGCGCGCGACTGGGATATGGCAGAATTGCAGTTGCTCAACCTGCAAAAGGTCAACGCAGCGAGCGGACTTTATAAGCTCTTCCTCGGGCGCATCGCCTTCTTCCGCAGCAATCCTCCGGAGCAAGGCTGGGACGGCTCCTGGAAATTCGAGACTAAATAGCGATGCAGATCAGGGTACTCGGTTGTAGTGGCGGAATTGGTGGAAACCTGCGCACCACCACGATGCTGCTCGACTCCGACGTGCTGATCGACGCCGGAACCGGGGTCGGGGATCTGAGCCTCACCGAGCTGCTGAAGATCGACCACGTCTTTATCACCCACTCGCATCTCGATCACACCACCTCGGTGCCGTTCCTGGTGGACACCGTCGGCCCGATGCGCGATACGCCGATCACCGTGCACTGCACCGAGCCGACGCGCAAGATCCTGCAGGACCACATTTTCAACTGGAAGGTATGGCCGGATTTCACCGAAATTCCGAGCAAATCCGCGCCGTACCTGAAATACACCACGTTTGCAGTGGGCGAAACCGTCGATCTCGGCGGACGCCGGATCACCGTGTTGCCGGCCAATCACGTGGTCCCCGCGGTCGGGTTCCACCTCGACAGCGGCGAGGCAAGCCTGGTTTTCACCGGCGACACCACCATCAACGACGCGCTTTGGGCAGAAGTCAACAAGATCGAGAACCTGCGCTATCTGATCATCGAGACGGCCTTCCCGAACGAGGACAAGGAGCTGGCGGTCGCGTCGAAACATCTGTGCCCGAGCATGCTGGCGGAGGAACTGGCCAAACTCAAGCGCCCGACGCGGCTCTATATCACGCACCTGAAGCCCGGTGCCGGCACGTTGACGATGCAGGAAGTCGAGGAGTATGCGGAACGCTACAACCCCCGCATGTTGTCCAACGGCCAGGTTTTCAAGTTTTAACACCCGCTGCCGGGCAAGGCGCGGGTTAGCGGCCCGGAAGTTGCTGGGGTAGTATCCCGGAGTGGCACCCGGCAAACGGAAGAAGGAAGGACGCCATGAGCACAGTCTTTGAGACCAAGCGGCAAACCGGCCATAACCTGGCCGAAATGAGCCATAAACTGGAGTTCCAGAAAAGGCTCCAGGCGGTCACGAACAAGATTCATGCGACCAGCAACATCGACGAGATCATGCTGGAGCTGTCGCAGGACATCTGCGCGCTGTTCGAGGCCGACCGGCTCACCATCTACGTGGTTTCCGAGGACGGGACGTCGATAATCTCCAAGGTCAAGACCGGCTTGTCCTCTTTCAAGGACCTGAAGCTGCCGATCAACGAGCAGAGCATCGCCGGCTTCGTCGCGTTGTCGAAGAAGCTCATCAACATCCGCGATGTCTACGACGACAACGAGCTGCGCGGCCACAACGCTCACCTCAAGTTCCTCAAGGAAGTGGACCGCCGCACCGGATACCGCACCAAGCAAATGCTGGTGGTGCCGGTAACGGATGGCCCCGGCGGCGAGCTGATCGGCGTGGTGCAGGTGATCAACACCAAGAGCGGCCAGCCTTTTTCCACCGTCGCGGAGGAAGGCGCGACGCATCTCGGTGAAACCCTGGCCATTGCGCTGAAGCAACGCAGCCGCCCGACGGCGATGCTGCGCGGGAAGTACGACCATCTGGTGACCAACGCCGTGCTTTCCGTAGAAGAAATGGAACTCGCGACCCGATCCGCCAGGCGCAAGAACCTGGACATCGAGGATGTTCTGATCGACGAGTTTCAGGTCAAGCCGCCGGCGATCGGCGAAGCGCTGTCCCAGTTCTTCCGCGTGCCCTACGAATCGTTCAAGCAGAACCGGGTCAAGCCCATGGACCTGCTCAAGAACCTGAAGCGCGATTTCGTCGAGAGCAGCTCTTGGGTGCCGATCGAAGACGTGAAGGAAGGCCTAATCGTGCTTACCACCGACCCGGAGAAAGTGCGCGCCCCCAGAGTGGTGGGCAACATCTTTCCCAAGCACAAGGCGGTCTTCAAAGTCTGCACCCGGCGCGAATTCAGCGCCACGCTGGATCAGTTCTTCGGCGCGGAAGCCGTGGGCGACACCTCGAACATCAGCGAACTGCTCTCCACCATGGACGATGAGGGCGACGACGAGGGCGGGGCCGGAGGCGGAACCGACGACGTATCCCTGGCGCAGGACAACGAACTGGTGAAACTGGTGAACAAGATCATCGTGGACGCCTATCACCAGGGGGCTTCCGACATTCACATCGAGCCCTATCCGGGAAAGGGCAAGACCGAAGTCCGCTTCCGCAAGGACGGCACGCTGCAACCGTATATATCGGTGCCGGCGAGCTACCGCAATGCCATGGCCGCGCGCCTGAAGATCATGTGCGATCTCGACATCTCGGAGAAACGCAAACCCCAGGACGGCAAGATCAAGTTCAAGAAATTCGGCCCGCTCGACATCGAGCTGCGGGTGGCGACCATTCCTTCAGCCGGCGGTGTCGAAGACATCGTGATGCGTATTCTCTCCGCGGGCGAACCGATCCCTCTCGACAAACTGGGACTGTCGGAGCACAACCTCGGCACGTTGAAGGACGTGGTCAGCAAGCCTTACGGCCTGTTCTTCGTGTGCGGCCCGACCGGTTCAGGCAAGACCACTACGCTGCATTCGGTGCTCGGTTATCTGAACACGCCGGGGACCAAGATCTGGACCGCCGAGGACCCGGTTGAAATCACCCAGAAGGGCCTGCGCCAGGTACAGATGAACATCAAGGCCGGGCTGACTTTCGCGGTCGCGATGAGGGCGTTTCTGCGCGCCGATCCCGACATCATCATGGTGGGTGAAATGCGCGACAAGGAGACGACCTCGACCGGCATCGAGGCTTCGCTCACCGGCCACCTGGTGTTCGCCACGCTGCACACCAACAGCGCGCCTGAGTCGATCGTCCGCCTGCTCGACATGGGGATGGACCCGTTCAATTTTGCCGATGCATTGCTCGGGGTGCTGGCGCAACGCCTGGCCAAGCGGCTGTGCTCGAAGTGCAAGACGCCTCACGCCGCTACGCAGGAAGAACTCAAGGGGATTCTCGAGGAATACTGCATCGAGCTGAGGAACACCGAACAATGGAAGCGCGACCCTAAGGCCGCGTACGAAGGGATCTACCGCGATTGGGCCAAGCAGTTTGCCGACGAAAAGGGACAGTTCAAGCTGTACACGCCGGTGGGATGCGAAGTCTGCGGCGGCACCGGATACAAGGGCCGGGCAGGCCTGCACGAGCTGCTGGTGGGCACCGATACGGTCAAGAAGCACATCCAGGAGCACTCGCGGGTAGCGGAAATCGTTGCCACCGCGCTTGCCGAAGGCATGCGGACACTGAAGCAGGACGGCATCGAGAAGGTCCTGCAGGGCGTTACCGACATGCATCAGGTCCGGGCAGTCTGCATCAAGTAGGCGATCGCGGCCGAACCGGGCAGTCTTTACGCGAAATCACCCTTCCATGAGCGAACCGACCTCGGCCGAACTCTTCCGACGCCTGGAAGAGCTGAACGGGGTCGGGATTTCGCTTTCCAGGCAGAAGGACACCAACCGTCTTCTGGAGGCGATTCTGGTCGCAGCCAAGAAGATCACCAATGCCGACGGCGGTACGCTCTACCGTGTGGACGCGGACAAAAAACTCGTCCACTTCGAAATACTGCGCACCGATTCACTGAGCATCGCCATGGGCGGAACCACCGGCGTGGAAGTCCCGTTCTACCCGGTCCGGCTTTTCGACGACAACGGTCGCCCCAACAATTCCATGGTGGTGGCGTATTCGGTGCTGCACGATGAAACCGTCAACATCGCCGACGCCTACGCCGCCGAAGGCTTCGACTTCACCGGCACCAAGAACTTCGACAAGAAGACGGGCTATCGCTCGAAATCGTTCCTCACGGTGCCGATGAAGAACCACGAAGACGAGATCATCGGTGTGCTGCAGTTGATCAATGCCAAGGATCGCCTAACCGGCAAGATTGTGCCGTTCTCCGAGGCCGACCAGCACCTCGCCGAGTCGCTGGCCTCGCAGGCCGCGGTGGCGCTGACCAACCGCCAGCTCATCAACCAGCTGGAATCCCTGTTCGAATCCTTCATCAACCTGATCAACGCCGCGATCGACGACAAGTCGCCTTACACCGGCGGACACTGCCAGCGCGTGCCGATGCTCACGATGATGCTCGCCGAAGCCGTCAACGACACCAACGAAGGCCCGCTCGCCGATTTCGTCATGACGGACAAGGACCGGTACGAACTGAAGATCGCCGGGCTGCTTCATGACTGCGGCAAGGTGACCACTCCGGTACACGTGGTGGACAAGGCCACCAAGCTGCAAACCATATTCGACCGCATCGGGTTGATCGACACGCGCTTTGAAGTTCTCAAGCGCGATGCCGAGATCGCCGTGCTCAGGGCCAAACTAGCTGCCCGCGACAACACCGGCGGCGAATGGGAGAGAGCCGAGCGCGATTTGAAGGTACGACTGCGGCCAATCAACGAGGACCGCCAGTTCCTGCGGTTCTGCAATTTCGGTTCGGAGGCGATGCGCGAAGAGGATCAGGAGCGGGTACGCGAAATCGCCAGGACCTATCGCTGGCGCGATGTCGATGGCAACGAGGCTGATTTCCTCACTGCCGACGAGGTCAGGAACCTTACCATCCGCTCCGGCACCCTGACCCAGGAAGAGCGGCAGATCATCAATCACCACATCGAGGTGACGGTCAAGATGCTGGAATCGCTGCCGTGGCCGAAGCATCTGAAGAACGTGCCTGAGTATGCCGGCGGGCACCACGAGCGCATGGACGGCAAGGGCTATCCGCGTGGGCTGACCCGCCAGCAGATGTCGGTGCAGGCGAGGGTAATGGGGATCGCGGACATCTTCGAGGCTTTGACCGCGAAGGATCGCCCCTATAAAAAGGGCAAGACGCTGACCGAGTCGCTGCACATCCTCGGCAAGTTCAAGCTTAACGGCCATATCGACCCGGACTTGTTCGACGTGTTCGTGCAGAAGAAGGTGTATCTGAAGTACGCCGAGCAGTTTCTCGACCCGGAACAGATTGATAAGGTCGACATATCGGCCGTTCCTGGTTATGTGTCGCGGTGACAAACTGCGTCAGATACTGCCCGGTGCTCGGATTGCGCCGTGGCGGATGCAAGTTTGGCAACCGCCGGAGGCGCTGATCCGGTTGCCGAAGAGCAAGATTTTTGGGGGTGACTGAGAGTTGCAGGAGACAATTATAAGTGCATGTTTAATAAAGAATATTCAGGCTTGGCGACGACCCACGGGGCGGTTCCTGGCGAGGCTTCAGGCAGGTTGGCACGGGGATTGCGGTAGTGAGGTCGAACACACGGAATCCAGGTGTGTTTCTTTAATCAACCATCAAGGAGTGATCCATGAAGGCCTTACAAAAGGGTTTTACACTTATCGAACTGATGATCGTGGTCGCGATCATCGGTATTCTGGCGGCGGTCGCGCTGCCGGCGTACCAGGACTATACCGCCCGCGCCAAGATGTCTGAAGTGATTCTGGCCGCGTCTGCCTGCCGTACCAGCGTCACCGAAACCATACAGTCGGCGACGAGTTTTCCGGGCGGCGGTCAGTGGGGCTGCGAATCCCGCAGTGCCGGCACCCACCCGATCACGAAGTATGTGCAAATGATCGAAACCAACGAAATGGGCGATATCCGGGTGCAGGTGTCAGGAACCGCCGCCCTCCCGACCATCAACGCCGACTTGGCGCAAAAGTACGTCATCCTGCAGCCGTCGTCCGCACCGACCAGCTATGTCCTCCCGTTGATTGGTGCCGCGATCGCGTCCTGGAGTTGCGGTCCGCAAACCGGCCAGACCCCGGATATCTCGAAGTACTTGCCGGGTTCCTGCCGCGCGTCTGTCGCGGCGCAAGGCGGGTATGCCGAGAGCGCGAGCTAATCGGACTGTAGCAGTCTAGGTCCACGGGCTCATCGCCCGTTGCCCGGGAAAGAGGGTGCCAAAGGCACCCTCTTTTCTATTGGGTGCGGTCGAACTGCTGATTGTGTTAGCGCGGCTTGCAGAGGTCGTCGGAAAGCCGGGCGCGGCAAACGGTAGAATGCGGTCAATTTCGCCGCGTCACTTCGTCAACAAGACTGCTTTTCAAAACACACAGGTGGACTCGTTCATGGGTATGCGTAACAACGACCAAAGCCAGTCATTGAAACTGCCCCTGACGCTGATTTGTTTCTATCTCATATTTTCCCCGGTCTGGTTTCCCGCCATCGCGGGGCGCATGTACGACAACGCTCGCTTGCTTCAACTGGGCGTTCTTGCGCTGGTGGTGCTGTCGCTGCTCCTGCCCGCCGTCCGCGGCGCGGTCGCCGGCGCATGGCTTGCCCTGGAAAACCTGCCCAGGGCGTTGATCGCCGTCATGATCGCCGGCGGCGCTTTGAGCGCATCGTTCTCCGCCGCCCCTCATCTCGGTGCGTTGGAAATCGCCCTCGTCGCGCAACTGGTGCTCCTGTTCCTGGTTGTGAGCGCTGCCGTGCGGGTCCTCAAGGAAAAGGCGGAATCGGTGCTCGCCGTGGCGATCGCCTCCGGCGCCGCTCTGGTGAGCGTCAAATTCTGGGTGACCCAGATTTCTTTTCTGCTCGAAGGCAAGCAGTTCCAATGGGTCAGCCCCTTCCTGGATTTCGCCAACGTGCGATTCTTCAACCAGTATCAGGCCTACGCGCTGCTGTTGATCCCGCTTGCCGCGGCGCTGCCGGGGATGTCCCGCACGTGGCGGATCGTCGTCTACTTCATCGCGGCGAACTTCTGGGCGCTGCAATGGATGGTTGGTTCACGCGCCGTCTGGGTGGGCGCGGTGGCGGGCGCGATCGCGGTACTTGCATTGACGCGAAGGGGGCGAATTGCCTGGCTGGGCCAACAGGCCATGCTGGTCGTTTCGGGGGCGCTGATTTACCTTCTTTTCTCCCAGTTCGTTGCCTCCGCACCCGGTGCGGCCCCGGTTCCCGGCGTAAGCTCAGCCGTCGAATTCGGTTCGCAGAGCGACACCGACAGGATGGCGATGGCGGCGATATCGCTGAAAATGCTCGGCGAGCATCCATTGCTCGGCATCGGGCCCGGCCAGTGGGGCCTGAACCAGGCACTGGTGAAGAACGCGCATCCGCACAATTCGGCTCTGCAACTGCTTTCCGAGTACGGGCTCCTCGCCGGCGCCGCCGGCGTCGCGCTGGGCATGCTGTTGCTGCTGTTCGCCGTCAGGGCGCTGCGAGCGCAATCAAGGCAGGGCGCAAATCCGGTGACCGCGAGTCTGTGCGCGGCGCTGGTGATGGGGCTCACGGATTCGATGTTCAGCGGCAACCTCATCATGCCGCACAGCCAGATCCTTCTGTGCGTGATCGCCGGTTGGCTGGTGGGGCGGACTCAGGCAACGGCGCCGGGGGGCGAACGTGACGCCAGCCGGCGTTCGGAGAAACTGGTACTGGTCGGCGTTGCCATGCTGGCAATGTGCACGACGGTGGTACTTGCGTTCGAGTATGTGGATGTCGTCAAGCCCATGCCCGGCAATCTGCAGCCGCGCCATCCGCATTTCTGGCAGTACGGACGCTTCGCAGATTGGTAGCGGGCGCGCCCACGCCTCGGCGAGTGCGGCGTCGCGCGGCTTACTTGCGGTACACCGACGCGCGCATCGGCAGGCCGTTGCTCAGATAGGAGTGGAAGTACTCCAGGTCGTTGAATTCCCGGCTGCCGGCGGGAAACGGGACCGCGCGCATCGCCTCCATGCAGCGCTGGTAGCGCATGTGCAGCGTGTGCAGGTTGTCGCCGGCGCGAAATACCGGGAAGTGCGTTGTCTGCCCGATGGCCGGCGAGATGATCTCGTCGCGGAAATGGTTGCCGGCGTAGGTGACATGACACGAGGCGCAGGCGAGATTGAGCTGGCCGATGCGGCGGAAATAAAAAGAGCGCCCGGCCTGGTGGCGCCGTTGCGCAGCAGGGCCGTCCACCACGACATTCACTCGCATGCCGTCCGAGAGCGTGCGTGCATATGCGGTCAATACCCCAATCGTTTCCCTGTCTCCATATTCGAATTCACGCTCGCCGTTTTCACGCAGGCAGCGGTTGATCGCCATCTCGAAGGTGACAACGTTGTCTGAAGCTGCGTCGAAATAAGGAAAGTTTCCGGCGACATTGCGGCCGCCGTTGGGAAAGCAGCCGGAGAAAGTCCTACCGTTCGCGAACGGCTTCTCCCACAGCATCCTGCCCTTGTCGATCTCCCCCTGGAAGGGCGGGAACTCCATGATGCTGTCGAACTGGGCTTTGGCATCCGGGCTCAGCATCAGGGCGCCGTTGACATACTCGTCGAGCGCGAGCCCGGGGAACTTGCCCTTGAAAAGCGCGATCATGGACGCGCGATCCTGGTCCGGACCGGCGACGGCCTGTGCGATCCATGAGCACGCCAGCAGGCTGACCGCCAGAAAAACTCTGTTCACGTGCACGCCTGTGGTCACGCTGGCGGACTCAGTTGAGCGTGGCCTCTATGTTCGCCTTGTCGCCCCGATTGTCCACCCAGCCCACCATGATCTTGTCGCCTGGTTTCGCTCCACGCACGCGAAAATTCACGAACGGATTCTTGGACACCGCCTGGCTCCACTGCGCCTCGAGCACGGTCCTGCCGTTGTGCGTGGCGGTGAGAGTCTGAATGAAATGCATGGGCACCGGCTGACCGGTGACGCCGTCCTTGCGCAGGCCGGTCTCCATCGGATGGAATATCAGTATCTTCACGTCAGCCACGTCGCCCTGCAGCTGCGCGCGAATTTTCATCGGATCGGCCATCTGGCGTTTCCTTTTCCTTTTCCGGCACTCAGGCGCCGCAGCCGCCGATCGTGACCTTGACTTCACGCATTGTGGCGTAGAACTTGCCGCCCGCCCTAGCCACGATCCGTACCCTGGACGATTCGTTCATCTTTATCCGGGTGGCCACGAATACTTCGGCCCCATTGGCAAACTCGAATACCGCGGTGAGCGGTTGCGGATTCTTGTCCACCAGGATGTAAATCGCCTGAGTGCCGGGTATCTGGCTGGCGATCTCCAGCGGAACGATGGCTCCGTTCTCGGCGATTTCCGGTGCTTTCAACACGATCTTGTCGCTGTCTTCCGTCGCGGTGACGCCAATGCCTTTCAGCGCGTCGGCGACTTTCCTGGCGTCGAATGCGGCCTTGTTCCAACTGCCGGCCAGCAGTTGCAGCGGCCGCAGCATCGCCGTTGCCATCGCCACCGCGACAGCGCGCAGCACAGACCTGCGTATCGTTCGAACATTCATGCTTTCCATTTTTTGGCGTTTCACTGCGTGTAAAGGTAATCGATGATCAGTTCGATTTCGTCGCTGCTCAGGATTCTGTGCTTGCCGAACGGCGGCATTACCGTGTTCGGATTGGTCTGCATCGGATCCCAGAGGCGGCCGCGCAGCTGCGCGCGGTCCGGAAACCTGGAGCGGATCGCCAGCAGAGGCGGACCGATGTTCGCCAGCGTATTCGCCCTGGAATCCCCCGGAAACCTGTGACAGGCGAGGCAGTTGCCTTTGGCGATTTCGAAGGCGAGTTGCCTTCCCGCCGCGACATTCGGCGCCTCATCTGGCCGGGCCAGAGACATCGATTGAAGAAACGCACTACCGATGAGCAGAACAACAACCAACCGGGAATTCAACGCGCCGCGACCGTGCTCTAAAGCTAAGACCGATCCGGCGCACGCCGGTTCTTGCAAGCTCACGTGCCGCCGGTCCCGGCAACCCAGTGCCCGGACTTGCCGCCGCGCTTTTCGCGCAGCCCGACGCCTTCGATGCGCATGCCCCGGTCCACTGCCTTGCACATGTCGTAGACCGTGAGCAGTCCGACGCTAACCGCCGTGAGCGCCTCCATTTCCACGCCCGTGCGCCCGACAGTCTCGGCAACCGCGATGCATTCCACCGAATTCTCGTCGCGATGCACTTCGAAATCGACGCTCACCTTGGTGAGCGCGATCGGGTGGCACAGCGGGATCAACTCCGAAGTGCGCTTCGAACCCTGGATCGCCGCGATCCGTGCCACGCCTAGGACATCGCCCTTGGCCGCGTCGCCTTCGACGATTTTCCGCAGCGTTTCAGCACGCATGAAAATCCTGCCGGCGGCGATCGCGACTCTGTGGGTTTCCTGCTTTTCCGCCACGTCGACCATGTGCGCCTGACCGCGGGAATCGAAATGTGTAAGTTCGCCCAAGCTGGAATCCGTCTGCTTCGTCTGCGGCCGTCACGCGACCGAGGAACTTGATGAGAGGTGGCGCTATCATAGCACCATGAAATTTCGCTCAGTGATCGCCGTCGTCCTGCTGGCCCCCGCACTTGGTCTCGCCGACGAATTGCCCGACCTGGGCGACGTTTCGCAAGGCGCGCTATCCCCCGCCCAGGAGCGCAAACTCGGCGAGGGCATCATGAGCCAGATTCGCGCCAACGCCGCTTACAGTGACGATCCCGACATTGCCGACTATCTGAACGCCGTTGGCTACCGGCTGGTCGGCAACAGTCCGGATCCGGCCGGCCCGTTCGAGTTCTTCGGAATCGCCGACAACTCCGTCAACGCATTCGCCTTGCCGGGCGGATTTATCGGCGTGCACTCTGGCTTGTTGCTCAGCGCGCAGAGCGAATCCGAACTCGCCAGCGTGCTTTCCCATGAAATCGCGCACGTCACCCAGCGCCACCTTGCCCGCATGGTCGCGGCACAACAGCGTGCCGGACTCGCGTCCATGGCGGCGCTCGCGGTGGCGATCCTCGCGGCGCGCTCGAATCCCGAGGTTTCCGCGGCGGCGATCACGGCGGCGCAGGCCGGCACGATCCAGTCGGCGCTCAACTTCACCCGCGAGCATGAACGCGAGGCCGACCGCATCGGTTTACAGATCATGGAGAAGTCCGGCTTCGACGTGCACGCAATGCCGGTGTTCTTCGAGCGCCTGCAGAAGGCCACGCGCGTATATGAAACCGGCGCGCCGGCCTATCTGCGCACGCATCCGCTTACTTTCGAGCGGATTGCGGACGTGCAGAGCCGCATTCAGAACGTCCCGTTCAGACAGGTGCCCGACAGCCTGGAATTTCATCTGGTGCGCGCACGGCTGTCGGCGCTTGATGGCAATCCGCGCGTGGCGGTCACGAACTTCGACGACATGCTGTCCGGCCGAAAGTTCACCAGCGAGGCGGCGGCGCGCTACGGCCTGGTCGTGGCTCTGTTGCGCGCGGGCGATTTCCCGCGCGCAAGAAAGGAGGTCGCCCTGTTGCAGAGCCTTAAGGCGAAAAACCCGATGATCGACGCCTTGACTGCGCAAACCCTGATCGGCAGCGGCGAGCTCGAGAAGGGGCTGGCGACCTATCGCGATGGACTGCGTGCCCACCCCAGCCGCCGCGCGCTGGTTTACGGTTACGCCAACGCATTGCTCGACGCCACGCGCGCTGCGGAAGCGGTGGACTTCCTGTCGGGCAGGCTGGAGACCCGGTCGCCCGACGCGCGCCTTTACGAGCTGCAATCGCGCGGCTATACCGCACTGGGAAAGCGCTTGTTGCAGCACCGCGCGCAGGCCGAGGCCTACGTGCTGCGCGGAAACCTTCCCGCCGCGATCGAACAACTGCAGCTCGCGCAGCGCGCCGGCGACGGCGACTTCTATCAGAAATCCAGCGTCGAGGCGCGACTCAAGGAACTGGTGGCGATCGACACTGAAGGCCGGCGCCGTCCTTAGGGAAGCTCTGCATAAGTCCGACGACGCGCGTTGCGCCAGGTGCGGATGACT
>JBBPIT010000029.1:0-47312 GCA_038040175.1 Pseudomonadota bacterium
TTCACCCTTCACCCTTCACCCTTCACCCTTCACCCTTCACCCTTCACCCTTCACTGCCGTTTAGCCACCTGTCACTCGTCACGGCTTCACCTGGTCACGGCTTTTCTCCCGACCGCACGAATTCCAGCAAAGGGCGATAGTCACCGCGATCAGCCGATCTAAGTGCCTTGAGATATCGGTCTCGCACTTTTCCTGAATCGACGAGATCTATGCTTTGTCCGCCCCAGGGGAATGGCTCCACGCCATGAGATACCAACAACATATCGGACATCGTGCGTGCTATCCGTCCGTTCCCATTGGGGAAAGGATGTATCCATACGAGCCTGTGGTGAAAACGCGCAGCGATCTCATCCAACGGGTACGCACGGTGCTCAACCTGAGCCTGAACATCCCGCAGTAACTCCTGGACCCGAACCGGGATCTGAGTCGGATCGACCCCGATGTTCTTCTCCGTTGTCCGGAACATTCCGGCCCACTTCCATGTTTTGCCGAACATGCGGCGATGCAATTGCTTCACAAACTCCAGGCTAAGCAGGTTGCGATGTTTACGCCCAAACGCCCAGCGTTCGCCCTCCACGATGTTTTGCTGCTCCCACTCGTTGAGCTGGTCTCTCGTTGCAATGTGCGAAGGAATTAGGCCCTGCGCTTCATCAGGGTCGAGCGGTGTTGAATCTGGCGGTTCGTTGATCGTTACTGCCATAGCTTGCGGGGGCTGCCTCGAAGCAACTCTTCCGTCAACTCCTCGATTTGGCGTTTGGTTTCCCGCTCGCTGGTGCCTTGTGCCTCCAGTTTCATCGACCTGGACACGCGCCCCAACTGTTTCGTCGCGACTTCATGAGCACGCCGGCGGCGAATCTCGCCGAGCCGCTGTTCCGGAACGGCTGCGTAAACGAACCGGCAACCAAGGGCGCTCGCCAGCCGGCGCAGGCTGTCCAGCGTGATCTTTCCTTCCGCTTCGGACTTTTCGAGGTCATTGAGTGCTTGCTGAGTGATCTTTAGCCGTGATGCAAGTTGCGACTGCGTCATCCCGAGGGACTCCCGAACAGTTCGGATCCAGCCTCCCTGGGGTGGAACGGTGTCCGCCACCTTTCGCCACGGTGCCAGTCGCTCATCCACGTGCTTCACTTCCATGTTTTTAAAGGGTTTTGCCATATTTCGTCCGTATATTTACAGGTCATGACCTGTTTAACAAAAGACAATATACAGGTTATAGCCTGTCAATAAAATTCAATTTTACAAGTTCTGAGCTTGGCGGTCAGTGCGCCGGACCAAGTGAAGACGGTAACGAAGCTGTTTGCCAGTTGTGATGCGCCCTGCGCGCGTGCCCGCGCACGTTCGCGGTCGGCAAGGAAATGAGAGGTCCCGATCTTGCGGCGCTTCTCGTGCGTTGTCTTCGGGGAATGGTGAACCGCGCAGCGGGAGGCCGGGTCCGATGCTCTTCACGATCTCCCGAGGCGGCGTATTCAACAAATTAATCTGACTGCTGCGCTCCAATCGGTACCTGACGTTCTTCGAATTGTTCGCCTCCCGAAAGGTCGAGAGGAACGATGGGTATCCCATTGGAATCCCTGTGAGAACGCTGAGCGGCACCTTTTTAGCTGGGAGTTATGGCAGCAGCCTGTAATGGTCATCGACCGGTCAGTCTTCGGCCCTATACTTCACTTTCACCTTTCACCTTTCACCTTTCACTTTTTACCTTTTACCTGCCTCACCGTGGAGGTAACGCATGCAACCCGCTCTAGCCTGGCTCCTGCTGGGCCTCGTGCTCGTCGTTGTCGAACTGCTCAGCGGCACCTTCTATCTGCTGATCCTCGGGCTCGCCGCCGGTGTCGGTTCGCTGGTGGCGTGGCTTGGCGGCCCGTTCTGGATGCAGGCACTGGTGGCGTCGGTCGCCGCGGTCGCCGGCAGCATCATGGTCAGGCGCAGCAAGTCCGGTGCTGCCACCGCCGGCAGCAATTCGATGGACGTTGGCCAGACCGTGGTGCTCGAATCCTGGGTGAGCGAGCCGCAGCGGCTGGCAAAGGTACGATACCGCGACGCAAGCTGGGAGGCCGAAGTGCTGGGCGACGACCATGTCGAGCCCGGCGCCGTGCTGTACGTGTCCGGCTCCGATGGCAACCGGCTGGAAGTTTCCACTTCCCGTGCGGCATGAACGGATTGCCGATCAAAACAACCACCAGGACCAAAGGGACACCACCATGTTTGTGAAACTCGTCGTCGTCGCCGTCCTCTCCGCACTCGCGTTCTTCTATCCCTATCCGCCCACGCAGGGCTACGCGGTGCCCTTCTTCTTCATCGCCATCGCGGTGGTATTCATCATCGAGGGCGTGCGCGTGGTGCCGCAGCAGAACGCCTGGGTGCTCGAGCGCCTCGGGAAGTTCCACGCCATCCTCGAGCCGGGCCTGAACATCATCGTGCCCTTCATCGACCGGGTCGCCTACCAGCACTCGCTCAAGGAAGTGCCGCTCGACGTGCCCGAGCAGGTCTGCATCACCAAGGACAACACCCAGCTCTCGGTGGACGGGATCATCTACTTCCAGGTCACCGATCCCCGGCTGGCGAGCTACGGCACCTCGAACTACGTGTTCGCCATTACCCAGCTCGCGCAGACCACGCTGCGCAGCGAAGTCGGCAAGATGGAACTGGATAAGACCTTCGAGAGCCGCGACGAAATGAACCGGCAGGTGGTGGCCGTGCTCGACGAAGCCGGCCGCACCTGGGGCGTAAAAGTGTTGCGCTATGAGATCAAGAACCTCACGCCGCCGGAAGCGATCCTGCGGTCCATGCAGGCCCAGATCACCGCGGAACGGGAAAAGCGCGCGCTGATCGCCAAGTCCGAGGGCCAGCGCCAGGAAGAAATCAACCTCGCCGACGGCGAGAAGCAGGCCAAGATCCTGTCCTCCGAAGGCGACAAGACCGCGCAGATCAACAAGGCCCAGGGGGAGGCCGGCGCGATCAAGATGATCGCCGAAGCGCAGGCCGAAGCGGTTCGTGTCGTTGGCCAGGCCATCGGCACCAGCGAAGGATTGAGTGCGGCAAACCTGAAGGTTGCGGAGCTTTACGTCGGCGCGTTCAAGGAACTCGCCAAGGCCGGCAACACCCTGATCATCCCCTCGAACCTGAACGATGCGGCGAGCTTCATCGCCAGCGCGATGACGGTGCTGGACCGGGCAAAGGCGGGGACGGAGGCGCAGAAGGCGGCCAAGGGGTGAGAAACTCCAGCCGGACAGTCCTAACATCGTGATATGTTCGGCGCCGTCTGGCGATCTGCCGGACTATGCATCTTGTAATACCCTGTGTAGGGGCTTAGCAGCTGTGCAACGGGAGTTCTCTAACTATGGCGATGGATAGGACGGCCGGAAGGAATGAATAGGGACAGACGAAGGAATAAATAGAGACAGACTGAGCTGCCCCCGATTGTACGACACTTCAATAGGTGACAATGATGAAGGAGGTCGGGAAAGGCCGGCCGAGTGCCACTTGGAACTTAATCAATTACGGGACGCTTACATCAAGCCGTCCATTCCTTGCTTCAGTGCTCGAACTGCTGGCCATACGCGCCAAATTCTGTAGAATCCTCAATAGCATATTTGTATGTAAAACCATCTTTTAAGCATATTGGTGTTGCGTACTTTTTTACTTCTGCGGATGCCAAATGCTGGCTTTGAAATATGAGCGGAGGTAGAACATGAAAAAAAATGGGGGAAGTGGTCGGGTCCGCACTGTCAATGTCCAGCCCACTGAAACCCCGCATAGAGCCGCTATCAAGAAGAAAATATTGAAGGTCTGTCAAGGCCGATTCATGACACGAGGTGAAATTAGCAAAGCGCTGAAGATCAATATGAATACGCTCAGGAGCGAATACCTTTATTACATGGCGCGCTCGGGAGAATTGCAGCCAGCCAAACCACTTGGCACCAAAAATGGGCAGGCGTACCAAGCGAAGAGGTAGTTCCTGACTTGATTTCCAAGCGAGACCACACGACGAACATCGCCACTCATTAATGAACGATACCGACCACGTCTTGGCCGCGCATTTGCGCGCCGCTCTGGGCGACGAGTGCTCGACGATGATTCTAGCCGACGCCTCCGCCGCACTTCCAGTCTTGCTTCGGTATCGCGCGGCTTGTTTTCGCCTTGCTTTGATCGATCCGCCGTATAACAGAAGGACCAAGTTTCACCACTACAACGACTCGTCCAGGCGCGATTCGTGGGCGATCGCGCGGGAGCTACATGCGGACTGCCTGCGGTCGCTGCTCCGCGAAGACGGCAGTCTGTGGATGCACATCGATGATGCCGAGATGCCGGTGGCAAGACAGATTCTCGACCGCGTGTTTGGTCCCGCCAATTTCGTCGCTACGATCGTATGGCAGAAGTCAGTCAGCCGCGACAATCGCGTCGATATCGCGACGACGCACGAATACGTTCTCGTATATGCGAGGAATCGCAGGGCATTTCGCGCATCGAGCCATAAGCTGCCTGGAACCCCAGAGCAGCTTGCGCGCTACAAGAATCCCGACAATGACCCAAGGGGTCCATGGACGTCAGGAGACCTAACAGCCAAGGCGGGCCCCGGACGACGCGCGGCACAGTTCTACGAACTAATTACTCCGTCCGGCCGTGTCGTTTCTTCGACGTCGGGCACGGCGTGGCGGTATACGAAGGAGCGCCTCGATGAGTTGATCCGCGACAATCGGGTCGACTTTGGGAAGGGCAACAAGATGCCGAGGCTCAAACGATTTCTTGGTGAAGTCGGGGCTGGTCTCGTCCCGGACACGTGGTGGCCCGGCGAAGTTGTCGGTACTGCCGACTCCGCCAAGCGTCACTTGAAGGCAATGTTCCCCAATATGACGCCCTTCGAGACCCCGAAGCCAGAAGAACTGACGGCGCGAATCCTCACCATTGCAACGGATCCTGGCGACTGGGTGATCGACTGCTACGCGGGGTCCGGAACCACCGCCGCTGTTTCGCATAAATTGGGCCGCAAGTTCGTCGCAATCGAGCGGGAGCGAGGGACCTTCGAGGAGTTCACAATTCCCAGGCTGCGAATGGTCGACGGTGGTAGGGATCCGGGCGGCGTTGCCTCGATCATTGATTCCCGAGTCGGCCTAGGCTTTAGGCAATGGCCTGAAGCTCCTCAGACTCGTGGAGCCAAGAAGTCAACTGGCTCTTCAGAGCCCGAACTGCGGCAGGAGATTCAAACGACTGCAAGCCGACGGAAAGCAGATCAACGGACGTCGGCAGTCCTTCGCCCAAGGGCTTAAGCGTCCGCACACGCAAACCCGAGCCCTCAGTCGGGTACAGCAGGGCGACTCTTCGAACGCCGCAGACGCGGCCGGCACTCAGCACCTGGTACACGTCATCGGTGCTCGGCAGCCCGCTTAGGACTTTGTACTTGGCGTCAAGTATCACTACCGAGCTGCCCCCCCTGTGTACGTCAATGTCCGGTGTTGTTGGGAGTGTTCGCGTTCCGTCACCGGGGTGCTCGGTGGCCAGCGTATGAACTTTCTTGTCGGCAGTCATCCCCAGCGGGTGAGCGCACTGACGTGCCAGTCGCAACATGACCTTCTCAAAGAGCGTGTCTGATCGCCATAGAAATCCTGGCAGGTTCAAAGCACCATTGCCGTACTCGCCCGAATGGTCAGCTAGGAGCATGCGCGCGATATCGGCGGCCACCTTGAGGTGTTGGAATTGACGCGAGGTGGAGACGCTGCGAAGAAGGGGCGGCGGCGTGTCCGAGATTTCTGGCAGGTTACTGGTCCAAGCGCGCAAGCGGCCTCGGCGTTCACTCAACTCCACGAGCCGAGCTAGCTCACGTCCGGCCCACTTGAGGAGCCGGCCAAAATCGGTATCTCGCGTCAACCGATTGATCTCAATTGGAAGTAGCCCGTCGGGTATCGCCAACCGCGCAGTCCTTCGCGGATCGATGCGGCCCGCCATGAATGGAGACACTCTCCGTTGTGTCTGGTACCCCAGCGGATAGCCCATCAGAACAGCCGTATCGACGGAGGCGATGAATAGGTCGGCAAGCAGATCAGCAATTCCCCACTTCTCAACCTCTAGGCCCGAAGTCGACACGACGATGCTGTCAACACCTTGGGCGAAGGCCAGAAGTCGCCAGAGCGCCCCGCGCCAGTTTGGACCGGCTGACTCGGGATCCAGAAACTTGGGGACTATGTCGAGTGACAGACCACCGATACGTACAAAGCCGGCCACATCTCGCGCCCTGATTGCGCAGCCAGCGCTGATCATCTCGACTTCGAGCGGATTCCGCCCTAAACGGAGTGCCTTTCCCCAGCTAGCGCCTGCGACCTGTATCGCCGCCGCCTTTGCCGGATCCACCGGGACGACCGTAGGCGGACCGTACTCCACTACTTGGGCATACATTCAGGTGGCGAGCCAGCGGAGAGTCGTCTTAGCGATGTCGAGGGGCAGGCCGGCAAGGTCAGGCAAATGGAGAGGTCCCATATTCGCGACTGCGCGGCCGAGAATGGTTCGGACCGAGAAGGCCGAGCCGACCTGCAGCCCGGTGTCCAATTTCAGCAACTCGCGGAGCGCCTCATTCCGCCCCGCAAAGCGCTCGACAATCTGAGGAAGGATCGAGTGATCCCAGCATCGGACCAGCGCTTCCCAGCGGGCGTTCGGATCGGCGATAGCGACCGGCCACGCCAGCCCATGTCCGAGCTCGAAGTCTTCGCTCAAGTCTGTCGCGATCGCGACGTTTAGTCGCTCGAGCAAAAGTACTGCAGTCTGTTCGGCTGACAGGGTCTGCCAGTCATTCTCTACTCGCGCCCTCGTGGCTGCGGTCTCTACATTAGCCCAATCCATCCCAAGGGCAGCCGCAAGCGCGCGTAAATCGGGTGGGCAGTGAAGACGGTGGAATCTGCGCGTGAGCGCCGAATCTAGCGGGAGCGCCGCTTTGTCAACGGAGTTCATGGTGGCAAGGACATATACGTTTTCGGGGAAGGCCCATTCCTTTGGCAACTGACGGGTTCCCCCGCCACGTAACATCTTGATTGGCTCCGAGAGCTTCGACTCATATTCGATGCCGGGGAATCGAGGGTGCACCCGACGAGGGTTCGGAATGCCGCCCACGGTCGCGCGGTAGTCGGGATCTAAGAGCGTGATGAACTCGCCAAAAACCTGACTCGCGTTCGCCCGATTGATTTCGTCGATCACCAGTAAGACGCCCTTGTTGGCGTCGTAGCTACCGAGCTCGATGGCTAGCGAAGTCAGAGTACCGAAGTGGGGTTCCAATCGGAGTCCGCTGCCCACGGGAACGGGGCGTCGGCCGAGGATGAACTCCTCGTAGGTGAAACTCTGGTGGAAAGTGACCCACTCGACGGTCATCTGCAAAGGTAGCGGGCTGTACTTGGCAGGGCCCTCCGCTGTTCCGAAACCCACGCCGGGCCGTATCTGTGGCCTACCGCCAGCGGGCGCAGGCCGTGTGTCGGAGATCATCTGGATGACGTCAGTGATCAGCCGCGTCTTACCGGTGCCGGGCGGGCCTTCGAGCAAGACGTTCTTGTGCCGAGCAAGCGCCGAAACAACAGAGATAACGTCAGGACTTGCCATGTCTTACCCCGTGTACCGCCAATAGCCGCCGTCTCCGGTGTACAGGATGCCTATGAAAGGAAGGCCAGCATCCTCTGGCGGAGGCACCGAGCCTGTAGTGTAACCAGCCCAGACCTTGTCGTTCACGTCGCGAACTAGGTAGATGTGAAGTCCACCGAGCAAATTGATCAAGTGATTGGCATCTTCCGTAGTCTCGGTCGGCCCGAGTGTCGGAAAGCCAGCGGCGGGAGACCAACCATAAGCGCGGGTTCGCCAATGTCGATTCTGGTTGGCGATGCGCATCCTCTCTTGGGACTTGGTGTCGAACTCGATGACGTCGACCTTCTCCGGCGCCTTGATGCTCTTCACATTCAACGAGACCTTTGAGTCGGGCACATGTGCCAAGTCTAGGAACTGAAGCAGGTCCTCCAATTGACTCTTCCGGATCTGGATATATCGGGCACCTCCCCCTCCAGCGGGGTTGACGGTCCGCTCAATATTGTAGAGGTCACTTGCGTTCGGCCTATAGGACCAGACCTCGTTGATATCGATTCCGATAATCATCGCTTTTCCAAGACGTAAAGGTGCTCCATGACGGGCCCTGACTTGTTGGACTTACCTCCGTTGCTTCGAAACCGGTTGAGCGCAAGTTCCTTGCGCTCCACTCGTCCTAACTGAGCGAGCATGCCCCATATCTCATACGACGGGACGAGGCCGTCGTCGCTATAACTGAGACTAACGTATGGGACGTCTAGCTTTGCGATGGTCTCCAACAGAGCGTTACGAACTCGGCGCTTGCTGCAGAAGTCGGACGACTGCGGGTACCAGTCTCGGAGCCCGCCCTCGCCCACTGGTTCTGGTTCGTCCTGCATCGCCAGCGTTTCGAGCAGGTGATAGTTTCCTCCGTACTGGCGCTTCGTGTACGGGGGGTCCAAATAGCACATGAAGACGTCGAGATCGTCCGCGATATCCTCGACCCGTCCCTGGGTGACGCGATGGACTCCATCGAGGTCACTGGGGCCGGGGGCTGCTTCAAGCCTAATCGGCGCAAGGCTCGCACTGCTCCAGGTCGATCGGTAGTAGCCGTAGGTGCCCGCAATGTTGGCAATACTGTTTACAGCCAAGATCAAATGGTGAAGCAGAAGATCGACTGCTTCCGTGCTCAGACCGGCGGTCTGCCAGTCGAGAATCTGAGACCGGATAGAATCAATCTTGGCCGCATTCGCACCGGTGAAGTAGGCGCGTGGCTTGCTCCCGTTTATCGGAGACCCTTCGGCGCTGTATTCGCGCCAGAAGAACCCGGGACGCTCAGGGAGGCCATTGAGAGTCGCGATCGCCGTTTCCAGTTTCCCTCCGGCCTGCGTGAAATCGCAACGATGATACGGAAGGAGTCGCGCCTTTGCATGGAGGACAGGGAAACGGAGTTCATCAGATGCGACGACTCTGAATCCCTGGTTGGCAAGCGCCCGGGAGACGGTTGCCGTTCCACACATAGGGTCGGCCACGAGAGCGCCGCGTGGCGCGTACTCGGAGATGATACCGACGATCCAGTCGGTGATGCGGCTCTTGTTACCCAAGTACCGAAAGCCCAAGGAACTTCTCCAATAACTCCGCCGCAGCCTTCATAGTAGAAGTCAGAGGCAAAAAATGGTCAAGGCCGACTCGAACATTATACCGACCTCGACACCGAACTTATGCGAGAGATCCGAACTTCGACCCATGGTGGCTACGCCATCGGCAATGAGCGTTATCGCGAACAGATCGAACATACCTAGAGTCAACGCGCTATGCCACGCGGTCGTGGCAAACCTTCAACGTCAGTGCCGAATTACGCTGAAGCCTTGAAAACCACCAGCACTGCGGAACCGCGTTGGCGAAAGAGTGGGCTGAGCTAAACCGCGCTTTCCCGGCACGTGCGGGTTGAGTCATAGTACGTGTGAAGCTACGATAAGCAGCATCTGCTCAGACCGGCGCCCCGGTATTCAAGCAGCCCCGACAAAAGCATTGAATAAATAGGAATAAATAGGGACAGACCCTGAGGTCTCCCCTCAAAGTTGCAGTGCTGAATGAGGCTGGCGCAGACGCGTGAGCGCTGCGTTGATCTCACCGGGTGGTAATTTGAACAGTCCTTTTTGCACGATCTGCAAGGCAAGGCTGATGACCGAGAGCACCGGGCGTGAGCGACGGGTGTTGCTCTGGAACTGAAACTGCATTTGTCTTGCTCTGGCCGCCTCCCCGATCAATCGCAGAACAAACGAGGCCAGCGCGCCGATCAGAGCCAAAACGGCAAGGCGCTGACCTTGCTTGGAGCGACTGGCGGAGAGTCCCAGTCCGAAGCGCTCGTTTTTCAAATCGCGGAAGGCCTCCTCGATCTGCATGCGCTACGCGTAAAGGGTGACGACGGCTTGTGCGCTCAGGTGCGACAGCGAAGCCGAAGCAGCCAACAGCCAGGGCTCGCGGCTCGCACGCGACTGCTTCAGGCTGTGACGCGAGCGCACTTTGGTTCCGAACACACTTCTCTTGTGCCGCCCCTTGGGCGGGCGCATGATCAGGACCAGATCGCAGATGACCGGGTTGGAGCGCACGTAGGCGTGGCGGCCCAGCGCCTGTGCCACCGCAGTGGCCTTGGCGTAGAGCTGCTTGCAGCCTGTCCACGCCTGGGCCTCGATCGGCCTGACCATGTCGCGGTTGCGGATGCGTCCAAGAAAGTGCCAGCCGCTGCGCTCGATCAATTGGAACCAGGGACTGCGAAAGCCGGCATCGGTGATCACAATGGGGCGGCAGCCCGGTGGCAGCAGAACCACGGGGTCAGGTCTTGTTTCTTGCAAGGGTTTCGACCAAGGCGCCTCCCATGGCCCGCCCGCTCCGCATTGAATTCGTCGGCGCGTTGCCTCACCTCCCCTCCCGCAATGAGGGCACCCGAGACCAGCTGATATCCACACTGCATCTCAGGCACGTCTACACCCACGCGGAGATCGGGCAAGCCACAGACCAGCACTACGCGGCCGTGAGTCGGATCGTGGCAGGCAAATCCATGCGGAAATTAGACCTGAATCCATCTCCTGACCCGCAGCGGCGACGAGGAATCGACTACACTGAATTGCATGCGTCTCCTCACTTTTCTCGAATACGCGGCGATCGTGCTCGGCGCAATCGGAATCCTGGCCGGCCAGCACTTCGCCTTGGCGAAAGGCATACATCTCGGCATTCTGCTGATCGGAGTGGGAATCGCGACGGCCGGAATCGAATCGCTGTATTCGCGGCACCCCTAGTTCAGCCCCGCTGCAATCCTCCGTATCTCCTCCGCGCTGCGCTCCCCCGCAAGCGCCGTCCCCGGCATTAAATGTTTCCCCATCTCCAGCCCGCCGATAAGTACCGGTTCATAGCCGACATCCCGTATCAGGCGCGAAGCCATCTCGACGGCCTGAGCATCGTCACTCGCGATCGGCATGCCGACGCGCCCCGGCTCCTGATAAGCCGAGCCCATCTGCGCTGCGCTGATCGCATTGAAGGCGCGCACCAGACGCGCGCCGGGCAGGAGCTCCGCGGACGCCAATCCGGCGCCTTTTTCCCGCGCCCACTTCGCGATCTCGCCGTCGCGGTGGACGAAGGGATTGTTGGTGTCGATGACGACCTTGCCCTTGAGCACGTCCGCCAGGTCTTTACCGACGGAAGGCAAGGCGTGATACGGAACCGAGATCATGACCACCTCGCCGAAGGCCGCAGCCTCGCGCGGCGTCCCGGCACGCGCACCGCCGCCGAGCCGCGCAGCGAGCTCCTTGTCGTGTTCGATGTTGCGCGAGGAGAACATGACCTCGTGGCCAGCCCGCACCCAGGTGGCGCCAATGGCGCTGCCGACATTACCCGAGCCGACGATTCCGATTTTCATCTTTCCGGCAGCGAGGACAGGCAGGGGCAGGACGCCGGCGGCGACGGCCGCCCCGGCAATGACGAGAAACTCACGACGACTTTGTTTCATGGCAATTCCTCCACTAGTTGAATCATTCGCTTTCTCATGGCTGCATCCGGCAGTCGGCATCGTTTGCTGCAACCATTCACGACGAGAAATCATGCAAGAGCCCCTTCCGGTTGCACTTTAGTGCCATTCGCCCGCGCGCGCTGGGCGTAGCCCAGCCAGATGCCGAGCGCCATCCACGCCGCGGCGAGGGGCAACGCGACGGTGGCGAGCGCGGTCAACCCCATGCCCAGCCGCCCGAGCAGCCCCTCGGTTTGCGCGCCGACCACATCGCCCGTGCGATACACGAACGTGTCGATGAACGCCTTCGCCTTGTAGCGGTCGGCGCGCGGCACCACGGTGAAGAGCGTCTCGCGCGAGGGCCGCATGATGCCGCGCTGCACGGCGCGAAACGCCGCCTCGAACGCGATCAGCGCCGCGAGCGACCCCACGATCGCCAGACCCAGGAACCCCAGCGCGGCGGTGATCGGCAGCAGCGCCAGCGTTACCGACACCCCGAGCCGCTTCATCAGATGCCCGGTGACGATCGCCTGCAGCACGAGCGTCGTCACCTGCGTGATGAGGTCGATGCGCGCGAAAATCGTCGTGCGCATGTCGACGTTTGTTCCCAGGGCGGCCACCATCTGCAGACGCGTGAAATACAGAAAAGTTGCCATCACCGCGAGGATCAGCACGTAGCCACAGATGGCCAGGAGGTAGGGCGAGCGGCCCACCGACTGCAGCCCCTCCCACGCGCTGCCGCCGATCACCGCATGCTCCTCGCGCGGAGGCCCGGACTGCGAAATGTCGGGGCGCAGCCGCGTGACCCACCAGGCCGCGCCGAGCGCGAGTACCAGGAACCCCGCCGCGACGAGTAGCAACGCCGGCGTGCCGAGCGGTTCGGCGAGCTGGCCCGCGAGCCACGGCCCGAAGATCGCCCCCAGGGTTCCGCCCACGGCAATGGCCCCGAACAAGCGCTTGCTCTGCTCGAGCGTGAAGCGGTCCGCCATCAGCGCCCAGAACAACATCGTAGTGAACAGGTTGAATACGCTGAACCACACGTAGAATACCTGGCCGGTTCGCTGTCCGACGCTTTCGGGCGTAAGCACCAGCAGCAAATAGAACGCCACCAGGCCGACGGCGAAGAAGAGGTAGGTCGCGTTGACGAAGACGAGGCGCCGGAACCGGCTCACGAGCCAGCCAAACACCGGGTTCACCAGCAGCGTCACCAGCACGGTGCCCATGAACAGCCAGCGCAGCGCTTCGATGCCGCGCTGCATGCCCAGCGCCTCGCGCGCCGGGCGTATCACCATCAGCGCGGTGAGCACGCAGAAAAAGAACAAACCCGCGACGAGGGCCGGCCCGACTTCCTCGCGGCGGATGTTGGTGAAGCGCTGCAGGAAGGTATTCGTCATGGCCTGCCCCTCAATAGATGGGGTGTATCGTAAGCGAGATTCGAACAAATGGGGACAGACCGGACAGACCCCATTGCAAAGGCCGTTTATTCATTAGGATAATCCGTCCAATGCCACGCAAGCCCCGCCTCCAGGTCGCTGGATTGCCGGTACACATCCATCCAGCGCGGAAACAACCGGCAAGTCTGTTTCTTCGCCGAGGACGACTATCTTTTCTTCCTGGATCATCCCGGAAAACGCGCCAAGCGTTTTCATTGTTCACTACATGCGTGGGTGCTGAAGTAAATGTACTTCCCGGCAAGTTGGAGTCCTAAGTAAGAACCTGCTCTAGTGCCAGTTGGCAGGCCGCTCGTAGCCGTTCGGGCGATAACGTTCGGTCCTGCGGAATGCGCGCAGCATCACGCAAAATATCCGTTACGGATGAAAAGGTTTCTCGCGACAATTCAATGACCCGGCGAACGGTTTTCGATGGAAGTGTTGGCCCGATTAAATCTAGCCAGAGGGTGTTGAGTTCGGCGAGCGATGCGCCGAATAGCTCGAGGACATCGTGAATGTAAAGCATATCTTGCGTACGCTTCGCATAAGGACGGTACTCTTGAATAAGTAGTTTCTGCACAAGGAAGCTGGTCGGGTTTGCCACTTGAAGATCAATTGGCTTCCGCAGTGGGAGGCCCTGACTTTGGCCGACTCTAATCGGCCATGGATTAATCAGAAGAATTTCGAGATGCCTTAGCTTCTGAGCCGTGATGCCTGCCTTTTCGATTGTCACGTCCGGCTTGCCATTACGTTTCATCCCACTTCCTTGCAGGGGAGTCAAAAACTCCGCATAGAATCCCGCGTCATCGTCGCCGAGCGTGTACCGTGTCACTGGAGGGACGTGCTCTCCGGACAGCTCCTCGGTAAACCCTGCTCGCGCTAGCGCTGTTTTTATGTCTCCTTCAAGTGGTGCTTGATTCGCGAATGCCAAGTCCGTATCTCTAGTCAATATTGGCTGGTAAGTTGGTGCGTTGGCCAACGGATGGAACCGATAGAGACGATGCGCCCATCCTCCAACAAAAATGAGATGTGCTCTCCATGGTTCTATTGCCTGGATGAGCCGAGCGAAAGCTGCAAGGTCGTCCACCTACGAACCTCCTCCGATAACCTCTTTCAATATTTTTCGATAAATCAGTTCGGCCTGCTCTTCACCACGCGATGGATGAGCAGAGACGTCGAGCCAAACCTGAAGAACATCGGAGACGGCTAGGCCGTCTGGATGGACCGCGCCGCGGAATACTGATTGCGGTGCCCGTGCCTGTTTCAATATTAAGTCGAGGGGTTCTCCAGGATTAGCGGGCATCAGTTCTTTCCAGGCATCCTGGTCTAAGCGCAGTAGTCTGGGCACGTAGACATAAGGAGGGACTCCCTTTACGTGTCCAAGTTTCAAAGCCTCAGCCGCGGCGTATAGACCGAGACACCCTCTATGGTTGGACACGAACTCGCGCAGTTGTAGTTGTGCTGAACGTCGAATAAGAAAGCTCATCGGCATTTCTGGAGACGGGCGAAGAGCTTGCGCCCGCCAGCGACGGAACAACTCCTCACGCCTCACGAGTTTGAAGCGTGGAGACGATTCGTCGAGGAAGCCTTCCTCGCGGAGTTGTTGTAAGAAGCGAAATGCACTCATTACGGAAACGTTTGCTGCGCCGGCGAGTTCTGATGCATTTCGATAGTCGGCACGAGGCGCCGACAATAGACGCTCTGGAATTTGCGGTGCCAGAAGCACTTTCAGCATCCACTGGTTGAGATCTGAGAAAATGTGCGACGCCAGACCGGACGGCTTGGGCGGTGCTTTGCGAACAGCCGAGGGCTCGACGCTCAACCCCTCTAACCCTTCGCCCCAAAAGCGTTGAGCGCCGCTCTGGGAGATAACGCCGACTGAGACGTCCGGGGCGAAATGTTTAGAGAACTCTCTCACTTGCTTGAACAGCGACGGAGAGGCGTCTCGGACGTAGACTACGGCCAAGGGACGAGCCTTTCCAATTTCTCGGGCGTAAGCTTGCGCTTGGAGGATGGCCTTTGAAAGGAGCGGGATTACACGGTCGGGTCGCCCCTCGGAGAGCGCCTTAACCTCTACGAGATACGCTTCGCGCCCTCTTTTAACCAGGAGGTCCGCTTTGTATTGACCCACGACCGGCTCGCGCTGGACTTTCCAGCCATTCGCCTTAAATAGCAGAGCGACATGCTCTTCTGCACGCTGACCAGCTCCGGATGACGGACTTGGGTTGATGGGCATCTTCATGGTCGTTGTGGACATCTACCATGGCCATGGTAGTTATCATGGCCTTGTTAATTAACATGGCCATGTTATCAGGAGATAATATAGCTGGGCAACCCCGCAAAGGCGTCCCAAAATCAATGATCCAACGCAAAACCGACAAGTACTGTTCACCTGAGGACAAGGCAATTAATTTCCCCTCCAGAAAGCTTTAAGAGTGGCGGGGTGCGAGGCAATCGAATCCCGGCCCGAGATCAACCTCGCCCTATTCTTCCGCCCTGCCTGAAATCCCACGGCATCGAGCCGCGCTCACGCAAGCCACAGGTCAGCACTACGCGACCGTGAGTCGGATCGTGGCCAGACAAATCCATGCAGGAAATCAGACCGGAATCCATCCCCTAACCCGCAGCGGAGACGAGGAATCGACTACACTGAATTGCATGCGTCTCCTCACTTTTCTCGAATACGCGGCGATCGTGGTCGGCGCAATCGCAATCCTCGCCGGCGGGCACTTTGCCTTGGCGAAAGGCGTGCATCTGGGCATTTTTCTGATCGGAGCGGGACTCGCGGTGGGCGGAATCGAGTCGCTGTATTCGCGGAGGATGAGCCTGCGCTTTTCCGAGGACGCCGCGGAGGGTTATTCCGGCTTTCCGGCGCTCGTGTGGGGCACGATGCTGCTGCTCGCGGGCGCAGCGCTCATCGGTTACGCGTACCTGCTCGATGTCGGCCTCTGGCCGCGAGCGGAGCGCCTTCTGAAGCAGAATCCGGCAATCGTATATATCGTTGCGGGTCTGTTCCTCGCCGGGTTTTCGGTGCTGCTATTCACCGATACGAATGCGAACCGCAAACTCTGGCAGACGCTTTTGCTGCGCGTGCCGCGCGTCATCATTGCGGTGCTGGTGCTGACGTTGGGGATTACAGTGATGGGAGCGGGAGCTTGGCAGATCGTCGACCCACCGGGTTATGCGCAGGTCGAACGCCAGGTTCGCGCGCGCGTGGACGCTGCATTCAGGGCAATCATAAGAAAATCGTGAGGGTGTGAATGAGTGAAGGGTGAAGGGTGAAGGGTGAAGGGTGAAGGGTGAAGGGTGAAGGGTGAAGGGTAACGTGGTAAGAGCCCTTCTGGGTGAGATCCGAACTGCGACGCATCCCTCACGCAACTACGAACTACGGGCTCAGGTCTAGTTTCTTGGATGCTTAAGATGAAGCCACTCGACCACGCAGAACTTAAGGACCGCTTTTACCTAGCCCTGGGACGCTTGGTGCATGCGTACTCGTCACTTGATTTCAACGTCGGGATTGCGTTGGGCTGGCTAGGTCCGCACAACGGCGTAGACGTGCGCGACTTGCTGATCGGCCGCGTGCCATTGGCGGACCGGCTGGAAGCGTTGAAACCACTGGTGCTGAAAATGTATCGGGCTGCAGGCAATGATGCTCTTGCGGAATTCGAGGCATGGTTTGCGAAAGTGTGCAAACTTAAAGCGATTCGAAACGACTACGTGCATGCTCGCTGGGGACTACCTGGTGAGCTGGATTCAGACGATCCGATATTAAAGATGTTGCCAATGAATTGGGATTTTTCAGCTGATCGATTGGATAAATCGGTGGACGTCCCGCTATCTGAGCTTGAGTCGCAAAGTTCAAGGATTGGCCAACTCGTGGATGACTTCGCTATGTTGAGGGCCAAGTTTGCCGCGTACGCGGTACCGGCACACTGGAAAAAATGAGGAACATCCGGCGGAAGTGTACATCCTGTATGTGAATCGCGCCTATATGTACCCGATGGGCCCAGGTCTTGTTTCTTGCATGCTTAAGATGAAGCCTTAAGTGCAACTCAGAGAGTGAGCGTACAACGGGGTCTGGCCTGCAAAAGCGATGGGTTCAGGTCTTGTTTCTTGCACGCAAGGATTCAAGGATTGGGACTAGTCTTTTCCCATGGCCCGCCCGCTTCGCATTGAATACCCCGGCGCTTTGTATCACCTCACCTCCCGCGGTGTTCTACCCGCGCTCAAGTGGTGCACTTTGAAGTTGAATCCACCCCCTGTTGAAATAAAAGTGTCCGAAAAAGCCGGGGCAGCTCACTCTGTCCCTATTTGTGATTCAGGATTGCTGCACCCACTCGAACGTCGCGCGCACGAAATCGTCGCCGTGCCGTAGGAGTTGCAGGCTGCGGAGGAAATGCGAAGCTCCCCCAATCGTCGCTTCGTAGACGCGGCCCTCCTCCCAGCTGTCGGGTGGCAGCAGAAAGTTCGCATTTTGCGACGCTCCGGCACCGTCCGACACGATGATCGCACGCACGCTTTTGAAGCCGAATTGCCGCGCTGCAGCCTCCGAGACAACGTTCATTTCGCCCTTCGCGATGACCGGGCGTATCTGCACCGCCTGCGGATGGCGGCTCATGACGTAGATGTTGGCGTGCAGGCTGCGATCCGGCTCCGCATGCATGGAGCGGATCACGCCCAGCCAGCATTCGTCACTGCCGTGCATCGTGACGCCGACCACGTCGCCGCATCGCGCCCAGTCGCTCGATCGCTGCGGAATCTCCGCGCCGAGTTCGTTGCCGCCGGCGTCGTGCAGGGCCCACGTTTCGGGGGCCTGCGCTGCGCCGTCACCGTCTTCCACCAGCGTCAGCTCGGTGGCGGCGGATCGAACCTGCGACAGGTGCTGCCAGATCTGCCCATAGCCCTGAACGACCTGCAAGGTGCCCGTAACGGGCTTGCGGGCGGGTGGGGAGTACGGGGGCGCTTCGCCCCAGAACGCGAGCAATTGCTTGATGGCCGAGCTTTGCGCGTGGAGGGGAATGTCCTTGCCCGAGGCCTTGCTATCCGCGATCCTGGTCGACGCCAACTGCTTGTAGAGTCGATCCAGGGCGTCGTATCCCGTTCCGGCGCCGAAATACCGGATTCCGGTATCCGGGTTGGGCGGCTGGGCGGGCGCGCGGTGCGGTGGGTGGTCGCTCGCCGGATCGAAATAGAAGGGGTTGTCGGCGACGCCGCGCGGGCGCAGCGTAAAATCATCGCCCAGTTGCTCGATCACGCGATCGGCGACCTCGATATGTTCGGGCGGCATCATCTCCGGCGAACTTGACTGCAGCATCAGCATCCGCAGCAACTCTTGGGTCACGGTCGTCGACGTCTTCTGGGCGGTGTGCATGCGAACGGGCGTCGTTGCGCAACCCGCCTTCTCCGCGTCGCCATGAACGGCATACGCCAGCTGCCACAGCTTCGGCGGAACGCTAAAGTAACGGAGGAGATAGACCTTCGCCAGCATGCGAGAGGCGTGAAGTCCCCTTGCGGCGCCTGCCGCCCCGGGAAGCTGGAGCGAGGGGGTCGTCGCCGATTGTCTCAGCAGAATTCTGGCCGATGCGCAAAGCGCGCCCGCCAGCCCCCTAACATAATTGTTGAGGGTGTTCCAGTCCGACTCGCGCGTCGCCCGCTTGTCTTTGGGCGGCACGAGAAATTGCGCCAGTAGCGCGGATACGTGCGCGCCGCTCGCTTCCTGGATCAGCGACAGGATCTCGCCGCGGACTCTTTCGTCGTCGCCGGGGATACCCTTGACCGCGTCGAGCCACGCGCTCAGCTCGTTCAGCGCCGTGACTGGATCGAAGTCGCGCATTCCGGCAAGCAGCTTCGCTGCCTCTGCCGGATTGCGCATCGGATGGTCCGGATGACCGTGGTCTTTCTTGATCCAGTCCAACATCTGTACGCTCTCCCGGCTGCATGAATCCGTTCAGCCGGTCGGCGCCCCACAGCGAACGATCCGGGTACGGACCAAGCGCACGATTATTCTAGGCCTGAAGACGCTACGAGAACACCTGAAGGTCGGCCTCAGGGTCAGACCCCGTTGAAAAAGGCAGCGGCTCAAAGATTTAAGCCGTAGCTCTGCCCCAAGCGGCGGGGGTAGGGCAGGCTCCGCTCAAGAATGCCGCTGTTCCTAAGTTTCGGTAGTTTTCACTAAATACCGCAACTATGGAGCCTTAGGAAAAATTCGAGGGTCAAAAATTCGAGGGTCAGGCCTATACTTTATAGGTGTCTCGCGGTTGATCTGTTTATATCTACTCCCCGATTGATTCCCGCGCGCTGATTCGCCTTGCTTTCAGTGCTCGAAAAAGTACACCAGAAGCGCTCCAATTTCAGCCGGAACGGGACAAAGGCGCTCCAAATATACCGATCTGTCCTATCCGGTTCAGAAAAGGCGTCCCGCGCGCGACATCCCTCCTGACTTCGGGACCGAACCCTACTGCCGGCACGGCCGGCTAAAGAAGCCTGCCATGGCGCTGGCGCGAATGGCTGGCGCATAATCACGGCGCGCGCGCCCCGATGTCGGATGGTGGGGATGCTGCGGCGCGAAAAGGGTGGATTTTCGGGGTGCGATGATGATGAGCCGCAAGTACGATGCTACTGGCCCTGAAGCCGAATTCCAGCCCGGCTCCCGGGGCCGCGTGTTGCGTAATCTGCTCGGCATAACGCGCGTGCGGGAGATGAATGTTGCCGAAACCCGGGCGCTTCAAACCGCGATGGACCGCTTCGTTAGGCGGTTCGACGAGCAGCACCGCTTCACCGACGCCGACGTCCAGGACATGCATCGGACTTGGCTGGGGGGGATCTACGAATGGGCCGGTGAGTACCGCAGCGTCAACATCAGTAAGGAAGGTTTTCCGTTCGCCGCGGCTGCGCGCGTTCCCGCGCCGATGCAGGACTTCCAGAAGCGCGTACTCTCACGCCGGACGCCGTGTCGCTTCCAGCGGCGCGAGGACGTTGTCGAAGCGCTGGCAGAGGCGCATGTGGAACTGGTGTTGATTCATCCGTTCCGCGACGGAAACGGCCGGATCGCGCGTGCGCTGTCGATTCTCATGGTGCTACAGGCGGGTCTGCCGTTGCTCGATTTCAGCCCGATTGCAGGCAAGAGAAGGACAGCGTATTTCGCGGCGATCCAGGCAGGGATGGACCGCAACTACGGGCCGATGGCAGGGATCTTCGAGGAGCTTATCGAGCGGAGCCTCGTCTGGCCCTGACAGGCCAGAGGCTGGGCTCCTTCGTGAGTGCCCTGGCGATGGTATCAACCCTTGCACCGGTTTCGATCGCCGTCGAACTGGACACGCTCGTGATGAGGTCCCGGCGATAGCGCACCGTGTTCTTCAGATACGGGTTGGTTTCGATAAGCGGCTTCTTCGACATGGCGTAATCATAGCAGATCAAGAACGCTTCCACCCTGGTCCAGAAGCTCTGGAACTACTGCAACAGGTCTGAACCGCGGGGTCAGAACCGTGGGGTCAGCAGAACCGTGGGGTCAGGTCTTGTTTCTTGCATGCGTAAAGTGAAGTCCCAAGTACAATCGAGGGAGGTGGGCAAGAGAAAACAGCGCCTTTCTCTGATCGCCCGCTAGTGCAGGCCTCTCCGGGGTTGTTGTCACGCTGTTAGACTTCCCCACGAGTTTTCCAATAATCCTAGACTCAGCATGAAACTTGAATTCAAAGGTGTGTTCCCTGCTCTTCCTACGCCCGTTGCGGAGGATGGGCGGATCCATGAGAAGGCCTTGCGCGCGCTGCTCGATGACAATATCTTGCATGGGTGCGGCGGGTTCTGGATGGCGGGGAGCACCGGCGAAGGGCCGATCCTCACGGATGAGCAGCGCGACGCCGTCGCAAAAATCTCCGGGGAAGCGTGCAAGGGACGGGCACTGGTCATCATGCAGGTGGGCGCCATGAGTACGGCCAGCGCGGTGAAGGCGGCGAGGACCGCCCGGGCGGCGGGTTAACAAGAGCCGTGACGAGTTAGAACTCGCGCCGGTCGCGGCGAAAACGCAGAGGAAAGAGGAACGGAAAACCCGGTTTAGCTCCGGTCTTGTTATTGGTACAGCGCTAGGCAGAAGAATTCGCGGAGCCCTTGAGTAAGCCGAGCGACGAATCAAGAATGCAGCCGGCCAATTGGCAGAGCTGAGAGGTGGATTGAACTTCCAAGTGCACCACTGAGGGCATTGTGGATGACCTCGATGCTGAGCTGATGCACGAGATCCGAATTTCGATGCACGGCGGCTACGCAATCGCGGATTCCCGTTTTCGGGAAGAGGTCGAACACGCGCTCAACCGACGCGCGGCGCGGCGCGGCGCGGCGCGGTCCGGGCCGAAGACCGGCGCGATGAAGGGCGAACTTCAGGCTTTGGCCCCTGTCAATTGATATAATAACATGAACCATATCAATTGAAGGAGCGATCATGATTCGCGAAGCCCCCGCTATGACAGTCCGGCAGAACCTGGGAGAACTGCTCAATGAGGTCCAATACCGCAACGGCAAGATCCTGATTACCAAGGCAGGCAAGCCGGTGGCGGCGCTGGTGGACATCGCTCTTTTCGAGCGGATCCGGAAGCTGGACGAGGAATTCGACCAGATGACTGCGCAGTTCGCGAAGGCGTTTGCGGGGAAGGCCGAGAAGGAAGTCGATGCCCTGGTGGATGAGGCGGTGAAGTCCGTACGCCGCAAGCCCTCCAGGAAGTGAAGGTCGTCCTCGATACCAATGTGCTGTTGTCTGGCCTGATGTTTCCGGATGGCGCGCCGGGGCGCGTTGTCGCCGCCTGGCGTGAGGCACGTTTCGACCTGGTAATCTCCGTACACCAACTGGCGGAGATCGGCAGGGCGCTGGCCTATCCGAAGATCCGGCGCATTCTCGACTGGGACGATCGGCGCATCGAGCAGTTCATCCGGCAGCTTTATATCAGAGCCCAGATCGTGGATCTCGACGGAATTTCAGTGGAGGTGCCGGCGGATCCGGATGATGTTCCTATCCTGGCCACGCTCGTCGCCGCAAAGGCGGACGTCCTGATTACCGGAGACGGCGATTTGCTCGCCTTGCGCGATCGATATGCAATCCTGACTCCCGCGGAGTTTGTCCGTAAGTTATGAGCAGGAAGCCATGGCTGACAGGACTGGTTCCGATCGCTGATGCTGATTCCTTCTTGCAGTTCCGTTCAGCGTGAGCACAAGGGGGTCAGCCTGACCCGGTTCTCCTTCAAGTCCGCCAGTGTTTGGTCAGCTTGGTGCGTCGAGCGTATGATTTGCCGCAATGCTCGTCGCGGAGTGCCCGGATAGCGCTGATCGGGCGGCCGATGGCGCGCCGGCAATCCTGATCGAGTACGACCGGGTGCGCGGGACGGCGATCAGGACATCACTGCGGCATTGCGCCGCCATAGAACGCCGCCGACGGGCGAATTGAATTTCCAATCTTTCGGAGGAGTCCATGAAACCTGTCATTCGTTGGGCGCTTTTGGGTCTGGTCGTGGTGGCGATCGGCATTCTCTTCGTGCTCTGGAGCCAGCGCGATCAGCAACAGGCACCACCCGATAGCGGGGTTGCCAATCAGCCTGTCGCGCCGATGCCGCCCGCTGCCCCGATTACGCCCAAGGCGGACGAGCCGGTGACTGCATCGGTGCTCTTCGACTTCGACCGGTCTGTGCTACGACCCGGGGAGACCCCGAAGCTCGACGAGCTGACCGCCAAATTCAAGGGCGGGGCGTTCGGTCGCGTTGACGCCGTCGGCCACGCCGACCAGATCGGCACGGACTCGTACAACCTGCGGCTCTCCGAGCAGCGCGCCGAAGCAGTGCGCGCTTACCTGGTCGGCAAAGGTGTGGACGCCGGGAGCATTCGCACCGAAGCCAATGGGGAGAGGGAGGCCATGACCGGCGAAGCATGCAAGAAACTGGGCCCGGAAAGCCGGAAGAAGCAGACGCTAATCGAATGCCTGCAGCCCGATCGCCGCGTGGAGATCACCCTCGCAGCCACGCGCTGATTAGCCGCGCGAGTGCGCCGCCAGGCGCGCTCGCTGTCGGGACCCGATCGCCGGCTCGGGGGGGATCAGAGGGTCAGGGCCATACTTTATAGGTGTCTCGCGGTTGGTCTGTTTGCGCCTTTTTCCCAGTCGATTCCCGCGCGCTGACTCGCCTTGCTCGCAGTGGTCGAAAAAGTACGCCTGAAGCGCCCCGTAAGCTTCCCGCAGAAACCCGATGATCTGCTCTCCCGGAATTCGCTTCTTCGTTGGCCCGATCCCCTCTCGTTGAAATCGGACTCCAAAGCATAAAGCTACAAAAACCCGGGATCACGTCGGGAAAGATACTAAACAACCCCTCTGCCCGGAAAAGCCCCGACCCGGAAAATGATCGGCAATCGACACCCAGCCCGGGATGAACCTCGCGCTGCGGTTCGGGCCCGCCTGAGTCCCCACGGGGTCAAGTCGCGCTCACCAATCCACGATCGTGCCGTCGGCCAGCACCGCGTTGCCGGCGTGCATGATCTCCTGCTTGAGAAGATTAAAGCCAAGTCTCGATCTTATCCAGCGCACCGATTCGGGCATAATCTCTGCCGCCGCAAGGGGCTGCGGGCCGCCGCGATCGGGCTGCCCCGATTCATCCATAAATATAGTGAGGGGAAGCGATGGCCCAACCGCTGGGACCATTCGATTACGTCATCGTCGGCGCCGGCTCCGCCGGCTGCCTGCTCGCCAACCGCCTGAGCGCCGATCCGGAGGTGCACGTGCTGCTGCTCGAGGCCGGCGGCAAGGACGACTACTTCTGGATCGATGTTCCGGTCGGTTACCTCTACACCATCGGCAATCCGCGCACCGACTGGTGCTACAAGACCGAACCCGACCCGGGACTGAACGGCCGCTCGCTCGACTATGCCCGAGGGCGCGTACTCGGCGGCTGCTCCTCGATCAACGCGATGATCTACATGCGCGGACAGAGGAGCGATTACGACCACTGGGCCGCGCTCGGAAACAAGGGCTGGTCGTGGGACGAGGTGCTGCCCTATTTCAAGCGCACCGAGGATTACCAGCACGGCGCCGACGAGCTGCATGGCGCCGGCGGCGAGCTGCGCGTCGAGGAGCGGCGGGTGAACTGGGAGATCCTCGATGCCTGGCGCGAGGCCGCGGAGGAATGCGGCATTCCCAAGATCGAGGAATTCAACCGCGGCGACAATTTCGGCAACGCCTATTTTCAGATGAACCAGCGTCGCGGCGTGCGCTGGAGCAACAGCAAGGCCTTTCTGCGGCCGGTGATGAATCGGCCGAACCTGACGGTGCTCACCCATGCGCACGTGAAGCGCGTGCGCGTGCAGACGCTGGGATTCCTGAAGCGCGCCACCGGTGTGGAGTTCAGCCTAGGTCCGCGCGGCAACCAGTTTGCCGAAGCCAGGCGCGAAGTGATCCTCGCCGCGGGCGCGATCGGCTCGCCGCAGATCCTTCAGCTCTCCGGCATCGGCCCCGGCGCGCTGCTGCAGGACCTCGGCATCAACGTCGAGCATAACCTGCCGGGGGTGGGCGAAAACCTGCACGACCACCTGCAGATCCGGATGATGTACAAGGTGAAGAACGTCCGCACGCTCAACGAGCGCGCCAACAGCCTGTTCGGGAAAATGGCGATGGGGCTCGAGTACCTGTTTTTCCGCACGGGGCCGATGACCATGCCGCCCTCGCAACTGGGCGCGTTCGCGAAAAGCGATCCGGCGCAGCCGTCGGCGAATATCGAATGGCACGTGCAGCCGCTGTCGCTGGACAAGTTCGGCTCGCCGCTGCATCCCTTTCCCGCGATCACGCCGTCGGTGTGCAACCTGCGCCCCACCAGCCGCGGACACGTGCGCATCAAGAATCCCGACCCGCACGCGCATCCGGCCATCATGCTCAACTATCTTTCCACCTTCGACGACAAGAAAGTCGCGGTGGACTCGATCCGCCTCACCCGCCGCATCATGCAGGCAAAGGCGCTGGCGAAGTACCAGCCGGAGGAATTCAAGCCCGGCCCCGACTTCAAGACCGATATCGCGCTGATGAGCGCGGCGGGCGATCTCGGCACCACCATCTTCCACCCGGTCGGCACCTGCAGAATGGGCCACGACGAACTAGCAGTGGTGGACGACCGGCTGCGTGTGTGTGGCATCGCCGGGCTGCGCGTGATCGATGCGTCGGTGATGCCGCGCATCACCTCCGGCAACACCAACGCGCCGACCACCATGATCGCCGAGAAGGGCGCCGAGTTCGTGAAGGAAGACGCCAAGAAGCGCTGAAACGCTCCAGCCGCGCCGTCAGCCGCCGGTCACCAGTTTGCTGAGTTGTGCCCAGTTGAGGTAGACGTAGCCCGGCGCAATCACCATATATGTAAGCGTGCACAACAGCATCATCACCTGCGTCACGGGATGCGGCCTCACCCACTTCGGGAACACCTTGGGCAGCATGAAGTAATTCAGGTACACGAAGGCCGGCGCGATGATGGCCATCCCAAGGAATGCCACGACTCCACGGATGATGATCAGCGTGCCCGGCTGCGCCAGCGCCATGGTAACGACAGTCAGCACGGTAAAGATGCCGACGAAGATGTAGTACCAGGTGCGATAGTGCAGCTTCTGCGCGCCCTTGATGTTCGAGTAGAAAAAGTCCGCCTGGATGCGCGAAAAACCGTCGGTGAGCTGCAACCAGGCGTCACACAGGAACGCGGCCGCCACGATCAGGAACAGCGCCTTGCCGACCGGACCCCAGGCCACCTCGAAGAACGCGGACTGCACCACGGCGATTTCCCAGCCCTTGGGAATGATGCCTTTGGGCAGTAGCAGTGCGTACGCAAGCCAGCACATGATGATGGTGGTCAACAGATTCAGCCCCACTCCGACGCCGTTCTCGAAGCTGAAATAGCGCACCCAGCTCCTGTAGTTCTTCTTGTTCTCCGCGGTATCGGCGAAGTAAAAACCGGTTGCCGGGATGGTCTCCGGCTTGCCCGTGATCGGCGAGGTAACGCGGCCGACGTTCTTGCCCATGCCGATCCCCTTGTCCCGCATCCAGTAGGCGATGAAGAGCTGGCCCATGCCACCCGCTCCCGCAAAGGCGATGCAAGTGGCGAGCGTGTTCCAGTCCGCCGGATCCCAGTTCGGCACTTCGCTCGGCTTGGTCACGTGCGGAATCAGGGCGCTGAAGAACTCTCCCGTGACGGCCAGGACCGGTTCCTGAAAAACGGCGAAGATGATACCGGTCATGGTGATGAATACAATGACCATGGAGAATCTCTCGACGAAAGTGTAGGCGACCCGGCTGGCCACCAGAGCCACCAGATAGATGCCGATGGTGAGATAACCCCAGAACAGCGATTGTCCTCGCGGGGTCCAGCCGTCGGGAAATCCGGTGAGCGCGGCCAGCGCCGTGCCCCCGGCCGAGGCGTAGGCACCGAACCAGATGTTTTCGATGAAGACCAGTATCCACGCGAACCATGCAAACCAGCGCCCGATGCGGCTGAATCCGGTCATCGGCGTTTCGCCGGTGACGATGGTATAGCGGCAGATTTCGAGATTGAGCCAGTACTGCAGCAGTGCGGCGGGAATCAGCAGGCCGAGGAAGGCCGCGCCGTACTTGGCGGTAATGTAAGGCCAGAAGATCAGTTCGCCGGAACCCTGCGCCAGCGCGGCCCAGAGAATGCCGGGCCCGACGTAGGCAAAGAGGCCGACGAACACCGGGAGTGTAGCAAGCTTCAAAGGCGGGAGATTCCCGAAGGGAACCGCGCCGGGTGCCGGAGATGCTGGTGCTGTGCTCATGGTGATCCTCCCCCGATCCAGAGTTTGACTGCGATGACCGCTATGCGCCCATGTTTCTTTCTTCAGCCGTTGATTGTATTGTCATAGTCAGGATATTGCCAATGGCGGGGTTTGCCTAGCGGCTTCGCGCCAGGAACTGTTTTTTTTCGGAGAACAAGTCATGCCTGCTTACCTGATTTCGCAGATCGAGGTTCACGACCCCGTGGGTTACGAGGAGTACCGCAAACTCGTCCCGCCGTCGCTTGCCAAGTACGGCGGCAGATTCATTGCCCGCGGCGGCAGGATCGACGTGCTCGAAGGCGACTGGTCGCCCAGGCGTGTGGTGATCTGCGAGTTCGAGAGCATCGAGCGCGCACGCCAGTGGTACGAATCGGAGGAATACCGCCCGGCAATGGAGATCCGGAAGAAAACCGCAACCGCGAAGATCATAGTCGTCGAAGGACCCACCTCACCCCGTTAGAAGTACACATGACGAATTCATGACACACGACGCTTTTTACGTGAACTTCTAACGGGGCTCACGCTAGCACTCTCCCGCGATGTCTTGGTGCCTTGGTGGTTTGCCGATCGGTTTTCTCTCAGGCACCTCGCGGGAGCACCAGTGTGGCCTCCAGCCCGCCCTGCGGCAGATTGCGCAGCCGTACCGCGCCGCCGTGCGCCTGCGCGATGTTGCGGGCAATCGACAATCCCAGCCCGCTGCCGCCGCTGTTGCGGTTGCGCGAGCCTTCGACGCGATAGAACGGATCGAACACGCGCTCTATGTCGCTTTCCGGGATGCCCGGACCGTGGTCGGCGATGGCGACGTTCACGGCCCGGCCTTCTTCGCGCACCGTGATGTCGGCACGCTGTCCGTATGCCAGCGCATTGTCGAGCAGGTTCTGAAGGCAGCGCTTGAGCGCCTGCGTGCGTCCCATCACCGGGCCCGGCGATTCGCCGGCAACGGTGACGGTATGGCCGGCCTCCTCCGCGTCCTGCTTCAGGCTCGAGATCAGGGCGTTGAGGTCGATCGGACACAACTCTTCGCCGCCGTCGCTCAGGCCCCGCATGTAGTCCAGGGTGGACCCCACCATCTCCTGCATCGCGTCGAGATCGCGGGTAAAGCGCGTCCTGAGCTCGGCGTCTTCCAGCATTTCGGTGCGCAGCCGCATGCGCGTGATCGGCGTCTTGAGGTCGTGCGACATGGCGCCCAGCGCCTTGAGCCGCGTATCGACGTAGCGCTTCAGGCGGTCCTGCATGGTGTTGAGCGCGCGCGACGCGCGCGCAAGTTCGACCGTTCCCGTTTCCGGAAGCGGCGGCCGCTCGATGTTGCGGCCGAGTTCCTCCGCCGCCCCCGCCAGCACCGACAACGGTTTGGTTACCAGTCGCACCGCGAAAAAGAGCAGCACCAGCATGACGCCGTCCACGATAGCAAGATTGCGGAGCAGCCGGGTGAACCAGCTCGTCGCGCGCGGCGGGTTGGTGTTCTCCGCGGTAATCCAGGTACCGTCGCCAAGCAACACGGCAGCCTGGATGCGCATCCCTGCACGCTCCCTGAATTCACGTGCGTACCAGGATTCCGGGTTGAGGCTGACCGGCTGCGCATCGATCACCCGGAATTGCGTACCGGGATCGAGCGCCAGTGCCAGTGCTTCGCGCGCCGCGCGGTAGAGTTCGGTTTCCTCCTCTGCCGCGGCAGAGTCGCCGCCCGCCGGCTTGCCGTCAGTCAATTTCAGCGTTGCGTCGGCAATCGCGTCGATGATCCGTGGCCGCTGCGCCGGGGTCACGGCATTGAGCACGCGCACCACGTCGCCGATCCTGGCCGCCGCCCGCGATGCACCGATGCGGAAAACCAGATCGTCGCGTTCGGAGATGTGAATCGCAGTGGTAAACACCTGGACGGCGACAAGGCCGCCCACCAGGATCAGCGCGATGCGGCCGAACAGGGAGCGCGGCAGCAGCTTCAAGACCGGCTCTCCACGCGCACGGCCAGCACGTAGCCTTTGCCGCGCACGGTCTTGATGATCGCCGGCTCGCGCGCCTCGTCCCGCAGGCGTTCGCGCAGGCGGCTCACCTGCATGTCGATGGTGCGGTCGAGCGGGTCGGCATCGCGCCCGAACGTGAAATTGGAAAGCTGGTCGCGTGACAGGACCGCGTTCGGGTTCTGCAGGAAGATCAGCAGCAGCCGGTACTCGGCGCCCGACAAGGGCACCACCACGCCGTCCGGCGCCCGGAGATTGCGTTCCCGCGTATCCAGCCGCCAGCCGGAGAAGCTGAAGGATTCCGGCACGTTGAACTCGGTATCGGCGGGCAGCGCCTTGGCGCGGCGCAGGATGCTGCGGATGCGCGCCAGCAGTTCGCGCGGATCGAAAGGCTTGGCCAGATAATCGTCGGCACCCATCTCCAGTCCGATGATGCGGTCCACCGGATCGCCCTTCGCCGTGAGCATCAGCACCGGCACCTGCGAGCGCGAGCGCAACTGCCGGCACAGCGACAGGCCGTCCTCGCCCGGCAGCATCAGGTCCAGCACCACCAGGCTCGCCGGCCTGGCCGCCAGGGCCTCGCGCATGGCCGGGCCGTCCGCCACCGCCTGCGCATCGAAACCGTTCTTGCGCAGGTATTCCTCCAGCAGCTTGCGGATGTCTTCGTCGTCGTCAACGATGAGTATGCGATCGCGCATGGGCGCTCTTATACCTCCTGCCGCAACGATTCGGGAGGACTTTTGTCAAATAACGTAACAGCGATTCCGGCGCCGACACTTCGTTACATGGCGCGCGGCTGCCTCGCTTAGATTCCCCGTACTCCCTTCTTCCGGTCAGGCATGAACGACACCCGATCCCGGCCGTATGCCGGCCTGCGCATCGCTGCGCTGCTCGCGCTTCTTGCGGCGGCACTGCCCGGCTCCGCCGCCGATCCCTTCGGCACCGACAAGCTCGCGCCGCCCAACCAGGGCGTGCCCTGGCGCAGCGGCGCCGACGCGTGCTCGCGCCAGGCCGCCACGACCGGACCACTGACGCTCGCCGGCGTCATCGAACGGGCGCTTTGCAACAACCCGCAGACCCGCCAGTCCTGGACCGCCGCACGCACACAAGCGGCGCAGGTCGGCCGCAACCGCGCGGCATATTTGCCCGAGGTCACGATTGACGGCCAGGCCGGCGCCGGCCGCACCTGGCCCAGGGATGGGGGTGCCGTCAGCCAGGAGAGCATTACGGCTGCGGCGACGGTGAGCTATCTGCTGTTCGACTTCGGGGCACGCGACGCCAATCTCGACAACGCCCGCCAGTTGCTCGAGGCCGCCAACTGGTCGCACAACGCCACACTGCAGTCGGTATTCCTCTCCGCGATCCAGTCCTACTATCAATTGTTCGCCGCCGGCGCCAATGTCGAAGCCGCACTGGAAGCCGAGAAAGCCAGCGAAGAAAGCCTGAAGGCGGCCGAAACCCGCTATCGCGTCGGCGCCGGCACCCCGGCCGACCGGCTGCAGGCGAAGACCGCGTACTCGCAGGCCCGGCTCACCCGCACCCGCGCCGAAGGCGAGCGCCGTACCGCCGCCGGCGTGCTGGCCAACGCCATCGGCCTCGACGCCGACGCCGAAGTCGAGCTCGCACCGCCACGCATCCAGGCGCCGGACCCGACCACCGATGCGCGGGTTCGCGAACTGGTCGATTACGCGCGCATGCTGCGCCCCGACCTGGCCGCGGCCGAGGCCAAGATCCAGGCCGCGCGCGCGCAGGTGCGTGCGGCGCAAGCGGCGGGCAAGCCGACCGTATCGCTCACCGGTTCCGCCGGATTGTCGGACTCGAACTCGGCCAGCCTGGCAAACCACGGCGCGGTGGGAATCAGCGTGAGCTTTCCGCTGTTCACCGGATATCGCAACACCTACGACATCCGTTCCGCAGAGATCCAGGTCGAAGCGCGCGAAGCCGACCGCGATCAGTTGCGCAACCAGGTTTCGCTGGATGTGTGGCGCGCTTACCAGTCGCTCGCGACCGAGCGCATCGCGCTGGTGAATGCCGAGGACCTGCTGCAAAGCGCGCTGGAATCCGAGAACGTCGCCCGCGGACGCTACAAGGCCGGCGCCGGCACGCTGATCGATTTGCTCAATGCGCAGTCGGCGGCGGCCAGCGCCCGCTTCCAGTCCGTTCAGGCGCGCTACAACTGGCACCTCGCCAAGGCCGCGCTCGCCAGCGCGCTCGGCACGCTGGACCTGGCGGCGCTGCCGGGCAACGCCGACACCGTGTTGATCGACACCTCACGTTCCGCGCCACGCAAATGAAGAAACCGCATCTGTCGTTCTCGATGAAGCTGTTCGTTGTGCTGCTGCTGCTCGCCGGCGCGGGCGCCGCAATCTGGCTGTGGACGAACAATTCCGAAATGCCGGCCGAACAGCGCTACCGCACCAGGCCGGTCGAGCGCGGCACGCTGGTGCAGAGCGTTTCCGCCAACGGCACGCTCAATCCGGTGGTGCTGGTCACCGTCGGCTCGCAGATTTCCGCACGCGTGACCAAGCTGTACGCGGACTTCAACCAGCGCGTCAAGGCCGGCCAGGTGCTCGCCGAACTCGATCCGGCGCTGCTCATCGCGACCGAACAACAGACGCTTGCCAACCTCGCCAGCGCGCGGGCTTCGCTCAGGCTGGCGCGCGCGAACGAAGAACGGTTTCAGCAACTGTTTGCGCAGGAATACATCTCCAGACAGGAGATGGACCAGGCGGTGCAGGCGCGCGAAGCGGCACAGGCGCAGGTGCAGGTGTACGAGGCGCAGCACAGCAGGGATCGGGCGAACCTGCACTACACCGTGATCCGTTCGCCGGTTTCCGGCGTGGTCGTGGATCGCCAGGTCGATGTCGGGCAGACGGTCGCCGCCAGCCTCCAGGCACCGGTCCTGTTCAAGATCGCGCAGGACCTCAAGCAGATGCAGATCAACTCGGCGGTCGCGGAAGCCGACGTCGGTGCGATCCGCATCGGCCAGGAAGTGGACTTCCGCGTGGACGCGTTTTCCGACCGCGAGTTCAAGGGCAAGGTCAAGCAGATCCGGCTCAATCCCACCATCACCAGCAACGTTGTCACCTACAACGTGGTGGTATCGGTGGACAACCCGGATGAGATCCTGCTGCCGGGCATGACTGCTTATATCACCATCACCACCCAGACCAAACAGGATGTGCTGTTGGTACCCAGTGCGGCGCTGCGTTTCCGCCCGGCCGGCAAGGCGGAATCCCCGCGCATGTCGTCCGGGCCGGCGGCCGGCGCGACCGCCGGCGCGCGCAAGCGCGCGGCAGGATCACAGGTGCACGTGCTGCGCGGCGGCAAGATCGAACCCGTCGCGGTCCAGACCGGCATCACCAACGGCCGCGTCACCGAGATCACCGGCGGCGATCTGCGTGAAGGCGACATGGTGGTCGTCGAAGATCTAACCGCGACGCCGCGCCTGCAAACCGCGCCCAGCGGCCCGCGCACGAGGCTGTTCTGATGGCGAATCCGGTGGTGCGCATCGAGCACCTACACAAGAGCTATGAGACCGAGGCTGGCGTCTTCCCGGTGCTCCACGACGTCAACCTCGTCATCGAGCCCGGCGAGTTCGTCGCCATCATGGGTCCGTCGGGATCGGGCAAGTCCACGTTCATGAACATTCTCGGCTGCCTGGACCAGCCGACCAGCGGCAGGTATTTTCTCGACGGAGCCGACACCGGCCAACTCAGCAGCGACCAGCTCGCAAGGCTGCGCAACCGCACCATCGGTTTCGTGTTCCAGGGATTCAATCTCTTGCCGCGCGCGCGGCTCACCGAAAATGTCGCGCTGCCGCTGGTGTACGCCGGCATGGCGCGCAATGAACGCAGCGCACGCGCAGTCTCGTTGTTGGGGCGCATCGGCCTGGCAGGGCACCTGCAGTCCTTTCCGAACCAGATTTCCGGCGGGCAGCAACAGCGGGTGGCGATCGCCCGCGCGCTCGCCACCCGCCCGCGGCTGCTGCTCGCCGACGAACCCACCGGCAATCTCGATTCGCACACCGGCGCCGAGATCATGAATCTGTTCACGCAGTTGAACCGCGACGAAGGCATCACCGTGGTGCTGGTCACCCACGATCGGGAAAATGCCGCCTATGCGCACCGCCTGGTGCGCTTCCGCGACGGCATCGTGGAGCACGACGGCGCTGTCGTCGCCGAAGAAGCGGAGGCACCCGCATGATCCTGTCGATGCTCGCCGAAGCCTGGTCGGCGATGGGCGCCAACCGGCTGCGCACGTTCCTCACCATGCTCGGCATGGTGATCGGCGTGGCGGCCGTGGTGGCGATGCTCGCGGTCGGCCAGGGCGCGCAGATGATGGTGAACCAGACCATCGCCTCGATGGGCAGCAACCTGTTCATCGTCCTTTCCGGCGGCTCCACCAGCGGCGGATTGCGGATGGGTTCCGGCAGCGTGCCGACCTTGACGCTGCTGGACGCAGACGCAATCGCTGAACTGCCCGGCGTCGCCGCGGTGGCGCCGGTACAACCCGGCAATTCGGAGGTCATCTACGGCGCCAGCACCTGGAGCACGCAGGTGTACGGCACGTCGCCGAGCTATCTAGACGTGCGCGAATGGCCGCTCGCATCCGGCGAGCTCTTCACCGACTACGACTTGCGCTCGGCCAGCCGCGTGGCGCTGCTCGGCGGCACGGTGGCGAACGTCCTGTTCGGCGACGAAGACCCGGTGGGAAAAACCATCCGCATCAGGAACAGCCCCTATCTGGTGATCGGCGTGCTGGCGCGCAAGGGCCAGAGCCTCGACGGGCGCGACCAGGACGACACCATTTTGGTGCCGGTCACGACCGCGCAGCGCAAGCTGTTCGGCTCGCAGTTCCTGGGTACGGTGCGCTTTATGATGGTGCAGGCGGGTTCGGGGGACCTCATGGACCGGGTCGAGCGCGACATCACGGAACTTCTGCGCGTGCGCCATCGTCTCAACGTCGATGCCGAGAACGACTTCACGGTGCGCAACCTCACTGCAGCGGCCAACGCCGCGGCCGCGACCACCAAGGTGATGTCGCTGATGCTCGGAGCGATCGCTTCGGTGTCGCTGCTGGTCGGCGGCATCGGCATCATGAACATCATGCTGGTGTCGGTGACCGAGCGCACCCGCGAGATCGGCATCCGCATGGCGATCGGCGCGCGCCGCCGCGACATCCTGCTGCAGTTCCTGCTGGAAGCCGTCATCATTTCGGTGATCGGCTGCTGCGTCGGAGTGGCGCTCGGGGTCGGCGGCGCCTTTTTCGCCGAACGCGTAGCGCAGACCACGGTGGCCGTCACCTCCGGTTCCATCGTGCTCGCCTTCGCCGTGGCCGCGGCCGTCGGCGTGTTTTTTGGCCTGTACCCGGCGCGCAAGGCCGCCTACCTGAAGCCTATCGATGCACTGCGTTACCAATAGGCGCAAAATAGCGACTTCGCACGGCAGCGGCGGTCCCGTCGTTCTGGTCCGGACTGTGCCGCGCGCTGCGCGATCCGGAATGTTTTTGTCATGACCACTCGCCCAAATTCGACGCTCGATTCTTTCTCAGGACGTGCATTGTGGTGCGCGCTGTCTGCGCTGCTCGCCGCCTGCGCGCTCGCCGGCTGTTCCGACAAGAACAACGCGCAGGCAGAGGCGAAGAAGACGCCGCCCGCGATTCCGGTGCTGGTCGCGCAGGCCGTTGAGAAGCGCATGGCGCTGCGGCTGCACGCCATCGGCAACGTCGAAACCGTCGCCACGGTGGCAGTGAAGGCGCGCGTGGACGGCCAGATCTTCAGGGCCTACGTGCGCGACGGCCAGGACGTGGCCAAGGGCGACCTGCTGTTCCAGCTCGATCCCAAGCCCTACGAATCGCAGCTCGCGCAGGCCCAGGCCAACCTCGCGCAGAGCCAGGCGCAGCTCGAGTACCTGAGCGGACAGGAGAAGCGCTATCAGGAACTGCTGGCGCAGAACTTCGTCTCCCGGGAAGGTTATGCGCAGGTGGCGTCGAATTTTCATGCCACCGAGGCCAGCGTCAATGCCGCCGCCGCTGCGGTCGAGTCCGCGCGCGTCAACCTCGCCTACACCACCATCCGCTCGCCGATGGGCGGGCGCGCCGGCAAGGTGCTGCTCAGTGAGGGCAACCTGGTCAAGGCCAACGATACCAATGCCCTGGTGGTCATCAACCAGATTTCGCCGATCTATGTCAGCTTCGCGGTGCCCGAACAGCATCTCGGCGAAATCCGCGCCAACAAGGGCAAGGCGCCGATGCGCGTCGAGGCGGAAGTCGAAAAGGGAAAAATGGTTCCCGGCAAGCTCGCCTTTGCCGACAACACCGTGGACGCCACCACCGGCACCATCCGCCTGCGCGGGCTGTTCGCCAATGAGGACAAACAGCTCTGGCCGGGCCAGTACGTCGACACCTGGATCACCCTGCGCGACGAGGAGCGCGCGCTGGTGGTGCCCGCGCAGGCGGTGCAGACCGGGCCCAACGGCCAGTACGCCTACGTAGTCAAGGAAGACTCCAGCACCGAGATGCGCGCCATCGCGGTCAGCCGCACCGACGGCGAAGAGGCGGTGATCGCATCGGGGCTCAAGGCCGGCGAGACGGTGGTAACGGACGGTGCATCGCGGCTGCTGCCCGGCTCCAGGGTCAGCGTCAAAAGCGCGGAAAAAGCGTCGTGAACGTCGCCGAAGTGTTCGTGCGCCGTCCGGTCATGACCGGTTTGATCATGATCGGTATTCTGATTTTCGGCGTCTTCAGCTACCGCCTCCTGCCGGTGGCCGACCTGCCGAACGTCGACTTTCCCACCATCGCGGTGACCGCCGCGCTGCCCGGCGCAAGGCCGGAGACCATGGCTTCCGCGGTGGCGACACCGCTGGAGAAGCAGTTCTCCACCATCGCCGGACTGGACTCGATGGATTCCACGAGCGCCCAGGGCAACACCCGCATCACGCTTCAATTTGCCCTGGACCGCGACATCGACGCCGCCGCCCAGGATGTACAAGCAGCGATCTCGCGCGCGCTGAACCAGTTGCCGAAGGAAATGAGCGCGCCGCCTTCGTTCCGCAAGGTCAACCCTGCGGACTCGCCGATCTTCTATCTCGCGCTAACCTCTTCGACGCTGCCGCTTTCCACGGTGGACGAGTACGCGCAGACGCTGCTGGCACAGCGCATTTCCACCACCATCGGCGTGGCGCAGGTGCAGGTGCTGGGATCGCAGAAGTACGCGGTGCGGGTACAGCTCGACCCCAAGGCACTGGCCTCGCGCGGCATCGGCATCAACGAGGTCGCGGAAGCGATCGGCCGCCAGAACTCCAACCTTCCAACCGGCACTTTGTTCGGCCAGCACCGCGCCTACACGGTGGAAACCAACGGCCAACTCGCCAACGCCGCCTCGTTCCGCCCGATCGTGGTGGCCTACCGCAACGGCGCACCGGTGCGTCTGGGGGAACTCGGACGGGTGGTGGATGGCGTGGAGAACGACAAGCTCGCCGCCTGGTACAACGACCGGCGCAGCATCCTGCTGGCGATCCAGCGCCAGCCCGGCACCAATACCATCGAGGTCGTCAATTCGATCAAGAAGCTGCTGCCCACCTTCCGGGCGCAGGTGCCGCCCGGCATAAACATCGAGATCCTCTACGACCGCTCACAGTCCATCCGTGAGTCGGTGAACGATGTGCAGTTCACGCTGTTGCTGGCGCTCGCCCTGGTGGTGCTGGTGATCTTCCTGTTCCTGCGCAATTTTTCCGCCACGCTGATCCCCAGCCTGTCGCTGCCGATGTCGATCGTCGGCACGTTCTCGGTGATGTACCTGATGGGGTTCAGCCTGGACAATCTTTCCCTGATGGCGCTGACGCTGTGCGTTGGCTTCGTGGTGGACGACGCCATCGTCATGCTGGAGAACATCAACCGCCACCTGGAAATGGGCAAGCCGCCGATGCAGGCCACGCTCGACGGCGCGCGCGAGGTCGGCTTCACCATCGTCTCCATGACGCTGTCGCTGGCCGCGGTATTCATTCCGGTGCTGTTCATGGGCGGCGTGCTCGGCAGACTGCTGCACGAGTTCGCGGTGACCATCATGGCGGCGGTGCTGGTGTCCGGGTTCGTGTCGCTGTCGCTCACGCCGATGCTGTGCAGCCGCTGGCTGCGCCCCGGCAAGCAGGAGAATCACGGCCGCCTGTACCGCTGGAGCGAGCGCGCGTTCGACGCCATGCGCGATTTCTACGAAGTCACCCTTAGATGGGCGATGGCCCGGCATCGCCTGGTGATGGCGATATTCGTGGCGGTGTTCGCGGTCACCGCGTATCTGTTTGTCAGCATTCCCAAGGGATTCCTGCCGAGTGCGGATACCGGACAGTTGCTGGCGTTCACCGAGGGGGCGCAGGACATTTCCTTCGACTCGATGGCGGAGAAGCATCGCCTGGCCGCCAACATCATTCGCGCCGACCCGAACGTCGACGCGGTCATGGCCTTCATGGGGCCGTCGTCTTCCGGTTCCAGCCAGACGCTCAATCTGGGCCGCATTTTTGTGCGCCTGAAGCCGTACAAGGAGCGCCTCCCCGCCGACCAGATCATCCAGGAACTGCGGCCGAAACTCACCGCCATTCCCGGCATGAAGGTGTACCTGCAAAACCTGCCGTTGATCCGCATCGGCGGCAGGCTCACCAAGAGCGAGTTCCAGTACACCCTGCAGGACGCCGACATGGCGGAGCTGTACCACTGGGCACCCATACTTGAAGACAAGCTGCGCTCGATGCCCGATTTCCAGGACGTCAACAGCGACCTGCAGATCACCAATCCGACCGTCAAGGTCGAGATCGACCGCGACAAGGCGTCCACGCTCGGCGTCACCGCCGAGCAGATCGAGGATGCGCTCTACAGCGCCTATGGTTCGCGCCAGGTTTCCACCATCTTCACGCCGAACAACGACTACTGGGTGATCCTGGAGCTGGCGCCGCAGTACCAGGCCAGCCCCGAGGCGCTGTCGCTGCTGTACGTGCGCTCCAATTCCGGCGCACTGGTGCCGCTTGCCGCGGTGGCGAAGATCGTCGGCGGCGTCAGCCCGCTCACCATCAGCCATCAGGGCCAGCTCCCGGCCGTCACCATCTCCTTCAACCTCAAGCCGGGGGTTGCGCTGTCCCAGGCGATCGCGCAGGTGAATGCCGTGGTCGCGGACCTGCGCATCCCGCCTACGGTGGTCGGCAGCTTCCAGGGTGCGGCGCAGGCGTTCCAGTCGTCGCTGACCGGAATGGGGCTGCTGCTTCTGATGTCGGTGTTCGTGATCTACCTGATCCTCGGCATCCTCTACGAGAGCTACATCCACCCGGTCACGATTCTTTCGGGATTACCCTCGGCGGGCTTCGGCGCACTGCTGACGCTGCTGCTTTTCAAGATGGATCTCGACCTGTACGGATTCGTCGGACTCATCATGTTGATCGGCATCGTCAAGAAGAACGCGATCATGATGATCGACTTCGCCATCGAAGCGCAGCGCAGCGAGGGCAAGCCGCCGGCGCAGGCCATCTTCGATGCCTGCCTGATCCGCTTCCGGCCGATCATGATGACCACCATGGCAGCGCTGATGGGAACGCTGCCGATCGCGCTGGCAATCGGAGCAGGCGCGGACGCGCGCCAGCCGCTCGGGCTCGCGGTGGTCGGCGGCTTGATGGTTTCCCAGATCCTGACGCTCTATATCACGCCGGTGGTTTACCTCTATCTGGAGAATGCCCGCGTCTGGTACGCGAACCGGCGCACGCGCAGGCCGGAGACAGCGCGCGCCGCCGGCACGACATGATGGGCCGGACGCATCCCCGTCCACGACCAGTCCGGACTACGCACAGAGGAGCCTGATGCCATGGCAGAAACCGAAGTGATTGTGGGCGACATCGGAGCGTTCGTAAAGGTCCCGGATCCGTCGCTCATTACCACCACCCACATCATCTACGGGTTGCACGCGCTGAGCATTCTGATCGGTATCACCAGCGCACTGACCGTGGTGGGTGCTTTCGTGTTCGGTATCCCCTCGATCATAGCCGTCATCATCAACTACGTGAACCAGGCGAATGCCCGCGGCACGTTCCTGGAATCCCACTTCCGCTGGCAGATCCGCACTTTCTGGTTTGCGCTGATGTGGATACTGATCGGGGTCCTGATCGGGGTCGTGCTTTTCATCACGATCATCGGCATCGCTCTCGCGTGGGCCGTCCTCGTCGGCGCGGGAATCTGGGTGATCTACCGCATCGCGCGCGGTTGGCTGACGCTGCAGGACCGCAAGCCGATGATTTTCTGAACCCGCGCCGGCACGCTGCCGGCCCGGCCCAAATTCTTCCCCTGAACCACCTGCGAGGGTATCCGGACGCCCCTGCCGGAATCCCACAACAACAAACCATGCGACCGGTCTCGATCCTTCTTGCAACGGCACTATGCGCGCCACTCTGCGCCGCGGCGGCCGACTGGCTGGTCATCGCATCCCGTTACAAACAGGTGACGATGGTGGACCGGCAGAGTTTCAGGCGCAACGGCGACCGCTCGGAGGCGTGGGTGATGAAGAACTACGACCAGCCGGTCAACGCACCCGGGCTCGATCGTCCGTATCGATCGCAGCGCATTCACATGCTTTTCGACTGCGGCAAGCGCCTGCTCGGCACGGATCAACGCGTACTACACGGCGGCGCGCATGGCCGGGGAAGCGTGGTGGCGAACGAACAGGTAAAGCCCGACGCGTTGCGCATGGTCGCGCTGGAGACTCAGTTGGAAACGATGCTGCTGGAGATGGCCTGCGCAGCCTGACTCGCAATGATAAGGACTTGCGGGGAGCACCCTCTTTATTTCATCCCAGTTTGGCCTGCAGCTCCCGCAGGAAAACGCGGATGCGCTTGGCGTTCTGGCCAAGATCGCTGCGCCCGACCCGCGACTTGGAGCGCACGTCCACCCTGCTGCCGGCGCCGTCTGCGACAATCCGCACCACGACATCGTCCGTGAAGCCGTAGAGCATGCTGGTGTGCGTGGCCTCGATCCGCCCTTCAGCGGCGTTCACGTCGACCACCTTCAGCTTCATGGCGCGCAGCGCCGCCTCGGCGACCGCGAAAATCTTGTCCTTTTCCGACGGAATGATCAGCGTAATGATGTCGGGATAGGCCTGACGCTGCTGCTCGGCCACCTCCGGTCCGTCGTATTCCACCGTGTGATCGCCTTCCTTGCGCAGCGCGATCACCGCGACGAACTTCGGTGGATTCTGGACGTCGGTGGTGATGTCGTGGATGTAGGGATGCGCGTCCAGCGTCTGCTTCCAGCTCCACGGGATGTACGCCGTCACTGCGCCGACCACGAGTCCCAGCAGCCCGGTCACCAGAACTTGCCGCGGTTTGCCCCTGGCGATGATCAGGCCGACGATCGACAGCAACACCGCCGCGAGCGCGCCGAAGAAAGCCCAGCGGATGATCATGAAGCCGGTGCGGAAATGCCACAGATCCATCCGGTAGCCGATTCCGGACAGCACCGCCCCCGCCGCGCATGCCACAGCCAGAACCAGTCCGATGACCGCCAGCCACCTGGCAATCGGTTTGGCGGAAGTGCCCGAGGTTTGTTGTGTGTTCATATCCTCCTCCTTGCTCTAATTGCAGAACGCCGGCAATTGCCGGTGCCTAGCCTCGAATTCGAAGAGCATTCTAACCCCGCGGGCAATGATGCGCGGAGGAAATAGATGCTATGCCCTCGATTCCGCCGCCATTCCCGGGCAGAATCGCAATCTTCCGCCCAACATGAACTCCCCCTTTTTCGCACTCGCCGCCGCCGCGTTCGTTTCCGGCGCCAACCTGCGGCTGTTCGACGCGCTGCTGCCGACCGTCGCCGAGGACTTCGCGGTCCCGGTGACGACCGCTTCGATCGTGGTGACTGCGTTCACGCTCGCCTACGGATTGTTTCAGATCGTTCACGGCCCGCTCGGCGACCGCGTCGGCAAGCTGAGGACGGTCGGCGGCGCGGTGCTGATCGCCGCGGTGGCTTCGCTCGGCTGCGCCTTCGCACCGTCCCTGCATGCGCTCACGTGGCTGCGTTTCGCCACCGGAATCGGCGCCGCCGCCATCGTGCCGCTGTCGCTCGCCTGGATCGGCGACAACACGCCATACGAAAAGCGCCAGGCCACGCTCGGCCGTTTTCTCGGATTCGTGCTGCTCGGGCAGATCCTCGGTCCCGCATTCGGCGGTGCGCTGGCGGAATTCGTGAACTGGCGCGAAGTGTTCTACGTGCTCGCCGCCGTGTTCCTCGGTGTCGGCGTGGTGCTGTTCGCGGAGGACCGCAAGGCACGCCGCCTGCCGGCCCCAGTGCGCACGCAGACCGGCGTGCTGCGCGCCTACTCCGACGTGCTGCGCGACCGCTGGGTGCGCACCGTGATGCTGACGGTGTTCCTGGAAGGCGGCCTGTTCTACGGCGCATTCGCCTACGGCGGCGCGTATCTCAAGGAACGTTTCGATCTGTCCTATCTGATCATCGGCGCGCTGCTGGCCGGCTTCGGTCTCGGCGGCGTGATCTACAGCCTGCTGGTGCGCCGGCTGCTGGCGCTGCTGGGAGAGAAGGGTTTCGTCCTGGCCGGCGGCCTGATCCTGTTCGTTTGCTTTCTGGCGCTGCCGCTGCTTCCGGAGTGGCAGGCGACGGTTCCAATCTTCATCGCCTCCGGATTCGGCTTCTACATGTTTCACAACACGCTGCAGACCAAGGCCACCGAGATGGCACCGCAGGCGCGCGGCACGGCGATCGCGGTTTTCGCGTTCAGCCTGTTCATGGGCCAGGCTAGCGGCGTCGCAGCATACGGCCTGCTCATCAGCGCTATCGGCTACCAGTGGTCATTCATGCTGGCCGGTGTCGGCTTGCTGGCGCTCGGCCAGTGGTTTGCCCGCCGGGTGAGATCTCACGCCGGAAAGAACTGAGCGGGACCAATCCGCCCGCGCGCAAATGCAGATATCGAAGTATCATTTGCCGTCGTCATGAAGGGAACGGCACGACCTTCCCCTTGGGCCGCCGGGTGTCGCCCGGCGGCGACACACAACTGGAAACAGGAGAACTGGAATGAAGAAGCTTCTCGCTGCCTTTGCAATGCTCGCACTGTTCGTTCCGGCACTGGCATTTGCGCAAAACCTGGTGACCGACGCCAAGCTCGGCAGGAATGTCGTCGATCGCGAGGTCACCGACGAGACCACTACGTTCGCGGTGGGCGAAAAAGCGTATCTGTGGCTCCGTGTCGAAGGCGGCACGGGTGAAACGCTGACTGTAGTCTGGAAGGTCAACGACCAGGAGTTCCCGGTCGATCTGCGCATCGGCGGCAGCCCCTGGCGCACGTGGGCGACCAAGACACTGCACATCGCCGGCGATTGGACCGTCACGGTCACCGACGCCGGGGGCAACACGCTCAACGAAGCCACTCTGAAAGTACAGTAGCAATCGCGCGCCGGCTGCGGCCGGCGCGTTTCCTCTCAGCACGCGCTTCTTCGTCACGGTCCTTGTACCTGTCACTCGTCACGCGTCACTCGTCACGTCGTCACGCGTCACTCGTCACGCCGTCACGACCGTCACGGCCCCACACAACATCTGTCGCCAACGAGCGACGGCGTCTCCAGAACACGACACAAAAAATCTTTTTTTCTCTTGCGCGCAATACCGATCCGTACTAAAAATAGATTGAGGGAGAGAGACGTTCAGAGGAATACGACCATGACGGCAAACGAGTACTACATGAAGGTGGACGCAGCGGTTCAACGTGCCTATGACGTTCTCATCAGACACAACCTTCGTCCGCACAAGTATCGGATTCACATTCGTGCAAAGGGGTTCTCGAGCCCGACCGAGCCCCACGCACTCACGATCTCGACAGCGGATGGCTCGGTATGGGTGACGGAAACAAGCTTTCCATTCCGTTGCCTTGAGGAAATCGATCCGTTCGGTTCGGATGCATTTGCAAGCATCGTGGCCAATCGCATGGCCGAACTTATCAGGAAGGTACGGAACACCGGCCGCAGACTCTGACTCGCGGCAGATTTCAACGATTCATCCCGCCCTGCCCCCGCCCCTCGGTTACCTCCCTTACCGAGTCGGTCGTTTGGGGCAGGGCATTTTTCTTCCGCTTTGCGCAGTTACAATGACGCGGCCCGCATCCTTCTGCGATTCATGGACCGCCGAACCTTCCTGCACTTGCTGACCGCCGCCGCTGCCTCATCCGCGTTGTCAGGCCGCGCGCGCGCTGACGGACTCCCGCGTCCTGCATCGGTTCCAGGGGGTGTTGCGGTCGTGAACCTCGGCCCCGAGCCCTCGCCACCGCTGGCACGTTTCAACGGCGAGCGGGTATTGGTCGCGGGCGACGCTTCCGGCTGGTATGCGGTGGTAGGCATTCCGCTCGACGCGAAGGTAGGAGCAGCCCTGCGCCTGACCGTCGAGCGTGCCGAGCGCGAGCCCGAAACCATCGCACTCGCGATCGGCCGAAAGCGCTACGCGACCCAGCACCTGAGCGTAAAGCCGGAGCAGGTGGAACTTTCGCCGGCGGACCTGGCCCGGCACGAACAGGAACGCGCGCATATGCGCAGCGTGTTGAGAACCTTCAGTGAATCGGCGCCGGATTCGTTGCTGCTGCTGCAACCCTGCGAGGGACCGCGCTCCGATTCGTTCGGCAAGCGGCGTTTCTTCAACCGCCAGCCGCGCAGTCCGCACAGTGGATTGGACATCGCCGCGCCGGATGGCACGCCGGTCGTCGCTGCGGGCACGGGCAATGTGCTCGACGTCGGCGACTACTTCTTCTCCGGACAAACGCTGATTCTCGACCACGGCCGGGGCTTCCTCACGCTCTACGCCCACCTGAGCGCGATCGACGCGAACATCGGCGACCGGGTTCCCGCAGGCAAACGCTTCGCGAGCGTCGGCGCCACCGGGCGAGTCACCGGGCCGCACCTGCACTTCAGCGTCTATTTAAATGCGGCCGCGGTCGATCCGGAGCTTTTCATATCGTAGCGAAGGCAGCCTCGGCAAACTCCCGCGAGCATCCGCCCGACAGCGGCATGCGCCCGTCGCGCGCTGCGCGACGGGCTGTTTGGGACGTCTATTGCGCTTCGAGCGTGGCTTTCAGGTTGTCCAGGCCGGCCCGGTACGCGCCATCGATGAAGGCAATGACCTCTTCGTCCTTCATCTTGCCGTCGGAATTGTTCCGGTAGGAACTGCGCCACAGGATCGTCGTATAACCGCGCCTGCCCTCCACCACCTGGAAAGTGGAGACGTAATCGGCAATCGGCAGGGGTGCCGGATCGATGACCCGGTAGCTGAACTTCCTGTCGACCGGATCGAAGGACAGCAATTCCTCGTCGAAACTCGGGCCATCCTTTACCGTCATGGTACGGACCGCGCCAATCTCGTCATTGGCGCCGGACTTGAGTTCGTCGTCCGCGAACATCGGGTGCCACGTGTGCAAGCCGTCGAAGTCCTTGACCGCGTCCCAAACCGTCCAGATCGGCGCCTTGATATCAACGGTTTGATAAGAATTCAGCGTGCCTTGCGCGGCGGCCGGGAAGCTCACGATGCACAAGGCGTACAACGCCCCCAGTACGAATTTTTTCATGGCCCTGATCTCCTCTTTTAATGATTTGGTTGTCGTCACGGCTATTTTAAGGACTGTCCTGCCGTGTCCGGACCAGTATAGGCGCAGCCGCGGGAGGTCGGCAACCGGAGTTCTTTTCTGCCCCGGCACCCCGGCCTCGCAACAATTCCAATTCCTGCGTCTTGCCCTTTCGCAGCACGCGGCACCGGGCACTTGCCGTTCTTCATCCTTCTGCCTTCATCCTTGCCTTTCCCGGGCACTGCGCACCGAGCACTGAGCTCTTGCCGTTCTTCATCCTTCATCCCTCATCCTTCATCCTTGCTTTTTATGGCAAGGTTCTGACGACACGAAACCCCAGGCCGCTGTCCCGGGCGCCGATGTACTTGTAGCGGTCCGGGGTGCGCATGTAGTACTTCTCGTTTTCGAACCACGAGCCGCCGCGGTACGCGCGCTGCGAGCAGTCGCCTTTCAGATTGGCGGTGCCATCGAGCGGCGCGCCGCGCCACTGCAAGCCTGTGGGCAGGCAGTCCTCGGCCCACTCACTGACGTTGCCCAACATGTCGTAAAGCCCGAAAGCATTGGGCTTGAACGAGCCGACCGGCGCAGCCTCTACATAGCGATCATCACACGGCAGGTTTTCGTAGCCGGTATCGTCCTGCTTCTTCGCGGTCTTGTCGTATACGTTTGCAAATGCGCAAACCCGGTCGGGCGCCAGGCCCCAGAAACGATATCTGCTTTCCGCTCCTGCCCGCGCGGCGTATTCCCATTCGGCTTCCGTGAGCAGCCGGTACTTCTTGCCGGTCTTCTTCGAGAGCCACTTGGCGTAGTCCACTGCCTGATCCCAGGAAATATAGATTGCGGGCCGGCGCCCCCTGCCCCGGCCCTTGTCGTCGACTTTTGGGCATTGTTTCTCCGCCGCGCAGGCATCCCATTCGTCGAAGGTGACCTCGAACTTGCCGACCGCCAAGGGCTTGCCGAACGTCACGGTACGCACCGGGCCTTCCTGGTGGAGGCGCCCCGAGTCGCCGGGCGGATAGCCCATGACGAATGAGCCCGCCGGGACCACGACCATTGCCGGGCACTTGGGACAGTCCCGGATTTCGATCCCCGCCTTGGGAAAGACCTGGGGCGGTTCCGCCACCGCGTCTCTCGAGGGATCGGCAAGTCGGATGCGCGCATCCACCGCGAACTGGTGGTTGGGATCAGCCTTGAGCGAGGCCGCAAACGCCGCTCTGGCCTTGTTCTTCTGCCCCAGCGCAAGATAGGCCTCGCCCAGCCAATAGCGTGCGGGCGCATTGCCCGGTTCGGGGGCGAGCAACTGCTCGAACATCTCGGCCGCCTCTTCCGCCTTGCCCGCGGTCAGCAAAGCGGAGCCATCGAGCACCCACTGCGGGACATCGGTCCGCAGGGTTTGCACCTCCTCGACCGCTGAGTCCGCGACTTCGGCCTGCTGCGCCTGCGCCGGACATGTCAGCGCGATGCCAACTGCAAGCGCTATGGCGGGCACCCTGCACCACGGCGCGACGCACCATGAAGCCAGATCTTGCCGATTCAACCGAAATTTCAAGACTTGCTCCTCCCAGGTTCTGATTTTTCTCTTTCGCCCCTAGCCACTCGTCCCTCACTTCTTTTTCTTCGCTTCCAGCCTCGCCTGCAGATCGGCAAACGGATTGTGGGTGGCCACCGATCCCTGTGCCCCGGAACCCCTCGTCCTTGCCGCCTCATCCAGGATGCGTGCATGCTCGTTTTCATGGCAATAGATGCAGAGCAATTCCCAGTTGTTCCCATCCAGCGGATTGTTGTCGTGGTTGTGGTCCTTGTGGTGCACCGTCAACTCGCGCAGGCGCACACCCGAGAACTCGCGACCGCAGCGGCCGCAGATCCAGGGAAATAACTTGAGCGCCCGCTCGCGGTAAGTCGCCTCGCGCTCATTGCTGTGCCGGCGCGCTTCGGCGACCACGCGGTCGAGTCGCGACTGATCGGTATTGGATTGCTTGGGCATGTCTGAGAGCACGCGAATTGTTGGCGGAACTATAGCAGGACGAATCGGGCGCTTTCGCGATCCCGTGCCGAACTACGCCCTCGCGTCTGCATGAGAAATACCGTCACGGCCTTTAAGTATCAAGCTCCGAGTAGTGGCGAAAGATGCCGTTCTGGTTGAACGGGATGCGCCGCCCGGACGCCAGATACGCGGCAATGTTCAGACGCGCGGCGACCTTATCGTGCAGCGCAACCAGCTCGGGAATGTCGCGTTCCACCTTCGCCATCGTCCTCGGGAACGCGTAGCGCAAGCCGGCGATCAACTGGAACATCGACAGATCGACATAGGTCAGGCTGCGGCCGACCATGTAACCTCGGCCCGATGAGTTGCGGGCGAGCACGGTCTCGAAATAGTCGAGGAACTTCGGCAGCCGGTCCCGGGTGAAATGCTTCGCCCTGCGCCGCGACTCTTGTTTCTGCTGGCGGTAGTACAGGCTGCTCGCGATCGGATGATGGATGTCGTGGATCTCCACCAGGAAGTCCGTAATCGTGAGCTGCAACTGATTCGCCCACAACCGGCCCGCCTCCCCCTTCGGAACCAGGCCCAGCCTTGGCCCGAGGTACGACAGGATGTTGGCGGTCTGGCCGATCACCAGTTCGCCGGCCTTGAGGAATGGCGGCGCGAACGGCGGGCGCTCCACGGTGTGGCTCTCGAGAAAACGCATCAGCGCCGGCACGCCCTTGCCGCGCCCCGAAAGACGGGCCACGTCAACGTAATCGGCGCCGGCCTCCTCGAGCGCGAGCCGGACGAATTCCCCGCGGCCTTGAATGGAAGGCCAGTAATACAGTTCATAGCGCATTCCGGAGCCCTTTGTTCTTTACAGTTAACTTTGACGGTTTTACTGAGTTCGGCCGTTTCGCAGCACGCAGCACCCGGCACTCAGCACTGATTTGCTGCCATTCCTTCACCCTTGCCCTTCCCAAGCACTGCGGACCGAGCACTGAGCACCTGCGATTCTTCACCCTTCACCCTTCACCCTTCACCCTTCACCCTTCACCCTTCACCCTTC
>JBBPIT010000030.1:0-45093 GCA_038040175.1 Pseudomonadota bacterium
ACATGATGGCCGAGGACGTCGGCGAGGGCATCGATGCCTTCACGCAGAAGCGGGCCCCGAAGTGGAAGCATAAGTAGCAGCGCAACCCACCCCACCTCCTCTCCCTGCCCCTCTCCCGCGAAGGGAGAGGGAACTCTGAGGCGCTAGAGCAAAACGGGTGACAATGCTGTCGCCCGTTCTCTTTATGGATTTCAGTTCCGTCTTCGTCTCAAAGGGGAGAAAGCCGGTGTGAGGTGGTCGCAACGATTCTGCCGTCACCGAGGAGGAAAGATCATGAAAAGGATACTGTCATTTGTGTGCGCCCTGGCGCTGGGCGCAAACATCGGCAATGTCCTCGCCGGCGGCTCCGATTACGCAATCGCACCAGGCAAGCTGGCGAAATTTTCCGGCAAGGTTTCCGAGTGGCCGGTGCCTACGCCTGAGTTCGCGCGCGACCCCGCCCCCGGCCCGGACGGCGACATTTACGTTGCGGTCATGTATGGCAACAAGATCGCCCATTTCGACACCGACAAGCAGACGTTCAATGAATGGGATCTGCCGCCCGGCGCCAGGCCCCACGGCTTACTGGTGGATAAGGACGGCATCGTCTGGTACACGGGGAACGGGAACGGCACGATCGGCCGGCTCGATCCGAAAACGGGCAAGGTCACGGAATTCAAGGCGCCTTCCGGCGGCGATCCGCATACGTTGGTCACCGACGGCAAGGGCACCATCTGGTTTACGGTGCAGGGCGGCGGACGCATCGGTCGGCTGGACATGAAGTCCGGCAGGATCGTCGAATACAAGTCCAGCGGCCGACCCTACGGCATCGCGCTGGACAAGGCCGGCAACGTCTGGTTTTGCCGCATGGGCGCGGACGCCCTTGGCAAGCTCGACCCTTCGACGGGAAAAATTACACACCTCGAGACCGGCAGAGGCAGTCAGCCCCGGCGCATGGCGACCGCGCCCGACGGCTTCTTGTGGGTCACGCTCTACGGCAACGGCAAGCTGATCAAGGTCGATCCGGCAAGCGCGAAAATCGTCAGGGAGTACCGGCTTCCCGCCGGCGAGGACGGCGGCCCCTACGCGGTGACCGTGGACGGCGGCGGCATGATCTGGGTCAACGAGATCAACCGCGATACCGTGGTGCGCCTGGACCCGGACACCGGCGACATGAAAGTGGTGAATCTGCCGTCAAAAAATGCCGGCATCCGCAAGATGATCGTCGATGCCCGCGGGCGGCTGTGGTACATGGGCTCGCACAACGGCCGTCTGGGGGTCATCGAGTAAAGAGCGAAACGCCGATAATGACTGGATCATGAAACTCGCAAGCTTTGAGGCACTCGTGACTGCACAGGATCGACATCGAACACTTGCGCATGAAGCTCAAAGACTAATGGTAGAGAATGACCCGCTCGATTCCTTCAACTGGAGTTTGACTACCTGAGAAGGTAGCCGGCGAGAACAGTTGCGGCGGTGGGCGCAGCTCACGCTCGAGGAAATCGTCCAGGCCCAGGAAGAAATGGCCGACTTGAGCGAACACTTTGCAGACACGCGCCGCAAGACCGGGAGCCCCCACTCCGCTGCGAGCGCGACTGCTTCCGTGCGTGAACCATCCGCGCAGTACGTTTCGCCTGCCAAGCGGGACGACGACGCCTCCTGAGGGCGCCTCATTGGCTCGGTCTCCGGCAAACCGATGACGGGAACATAAGATCCCCTCTTGGTCCTTCCCCGGCTCTTGGGGTAGTGGGTATGCTCGGTCCACTCGTCGAACCAGGGGGAGAGTTCGGTGGACAAGTTCGACCGCATCTACAAACTCCATGACATCCTGCGCGACCGGCGCACGCCGATCTCGCGCGAGGGCTTGATGCGGCAGTTGGAATGCGCCGAGCCGAGCGTGTATCGCCTGATCCGGCTCATGAAAGAGCACCTCAATGCCCCGATCGAGTGGAACGACGATCTTGGTGGGTATTACTACCGTCGCGAGACCGGCGGCGGCACTTATGAACTTCCCGGCCTCTGGTTCAACGCCGAGGAACTGCAGGCTCTCGTTGTCTTCGAGCGTTTAGTCGAGTCTCTTGAACCCGAATTGCTCGGCGAGCATCTTGCCCCTCTCGCCCGCCGCGTCACGGAGTTGCTGGAACACAGGCGGCTGGGCCTGAGCGAGGCCGCCAAACGGATCCGGGTTTTGAGCATGGCGGCCCGCCCTGCCGGGGAATGGTTCCACGTGCTGGCCAGCGCCACGCTGCAGCTTGAAACGACCGGGTTTCGCACATCGGCCAGTCGGGGAACGTTCTGGACCGGGCCCATCTGGGAAACGCCTATCGGGCTTGACGACGTTTGTTCGTTGGCGGCTCTAAAGGATCTCCAAGCCGAGACTCCGGACCGTCCGACCTTGTCGGCGCGCGGAGTCGTCGAGGTATTTCGCAGCCAGCGCTTGACCGTTGGCAAGTTCCGAAACTTTACCTGGGGTGTTCCAGCGTGAAGCAGAAGGCTCTGGTCCACCGCTTCCGCCGCAAGAGTGGTCTCGCACAACCCGACACGCTCGGGCGCCTGATCGAATTGCGCTTCGCGCAGCCGGTACTGGAGCCTATCGCCCTGGGCTTCGCCTGCCACTTCGGCATTGGCCTCTTCGCCCCTGCTCCCGATGCGTAAACCGAAACGTCCGGCATTGAACCGCACCCGCGAGCGCCGCATCGAGCAGGAGATTGTTGTCGACGCTTACACGCCGGAAGAGCGCGCGATGGGCTGGAATTACTACCTCGAAGAGAAACTTGCGTTTCCCTTCAAGGCACGGTGTGTGTCGTTACGGGCGATTTCTCCTTTGAAGAAAGGAGAGGAAGTCGAAGTGTTCGGGATGACGAAGGAGGAGGACTGCATGCACGAGATGTTCGTGCTGATCCGCTTCGCCGGCCGCAAGCTCGGCGTGCAGCTCGCGCAGATCGATCCGGTGAAGCCGGACAAGGCCACGCGCGAAGCGGTGGAGGACTGGCGCTATTGGAGGGCGATGGGGTATGGGTTCTGAGGCGCGCACGCGACCCGGACGAAGCTTCGCGGATGAGCGGGGGCACTCATGATGCTTCCCGATCGCGACTGGGCACGCCGGACCCCGCGCCGCCCAGTAAGAAGTGCATTACCGGCAAGATCAGCCAATTGGCCAAGGATTCGAAACAGCGGTATCATTGTCTTACTCATTCTTACCGAAAGGATGCAGCATGGAAACCGCCAGACTCACCAGCAAAGGACAAATCGTCATTCCCAAGCGCATTCGGGACGCGGTCCGGGCAAAGCCGGGTACGGAGTTTTCCGTGCGGCTGGAAGGTTCGAGGATCATCCTTGACGCCCCACGCAGAAAAGACCGCAAGGTTTCGGACTGGACGGGCATCAATCCCCGCGGAACCACGCTGACCGCCCGGGCGCTTTGCGAGCCGGTTACGCTGGACCGGGAAGATGATCGCGGTTGATACGAATCTGCTCGTTCGCCTGGCGACCAACGACGTGCCGGTGGAGCGCGAGGCTGTCGTTGCGCTGCTCGAACGAAACGAGGCATTGATTCCCAAGACCGTTCTGCTGGAGACGGAGTGGGTCCTGAGATCGCGCTACGGCTACGTAATCGCGCAGGTTGCGGAGTTTTTCGAATACCTGTCGGCGCTTCCTTCGGTGACGTTGGAGGATGGGGAGGCGGTGCGATGGGCAGTAGAAGCAGCCGGACGGGGAATCGACTTCGCCGATGCCTTGCATCTCGCGTCGGCTGGCGGTCTGGCCTTGGTGACGCTTGACCGCAAGCTTCACCGCAAGGCCTCTCGAATAAAGGGCGCGCGAGTGCATCTTCTGAAGGTTCGCCGTTCGTAACACCCGGATCACTATGCGTTATCCGATGGAGGTTTTCTGGAGCGACGAGGACGAAGGGTTTCTTGCCATCGCCCCGGATCTGCGCGGCGCCACGGCGTCACCCTCACTCTCGTTCCCTGTCCCGGGCTACGCTCCCTCACCCTGGCGCGCGGACACGTTAGCGATGAAATCGCCCGTCCGCGGGTAGCGCGCCTAAGCATCGCTTCCCGCCCCGGATGGCTCCGCCAACGCCGAGTCAGCGATGCCTCTCCCAGAGGGCGAGGGGCCTTATGTATAGCTGAGAGGGACGATCGAGCGCTTCCTACACCTTTATTCGCATCGAGGTTGACGACCGCGAATCGGCAAGTCCCGTGCTGCCGGCGCTCCGCGAGTGCGCTGATTTTCATGTGACGGTCGCACGCCTGCCGCTCGGCGACTACCGGGTGGACGGGCGATTGCTGTTCGAGCGCAAGACCCTGACGGATCTGGTGGCCGCGATCAAGGACGGCCGGCTGTTTCGTCAGGCGCTGAAACTGTGCGCAACCACGCTGCAGCCTGCAATCATTCTCGAGGGAACCAGCCGGGAACTGGCCAGCAGCGGCATGCGCTGGGAGGCGATTCAGGGCGCATTGGTGACGGTGGCCCTCTTCTGCGGCGTGCCGCTGTTGCGCACGCGCACGCCGGATGAGACGGTGCGCACCATGCTGTTCGCGGCGCGGCAGGGACACACGTTCGCGTCGGGAGCGCTGCCGCGCCGCGGCCGGCGGCCGCACGGAAAGCGCGCCCGCCAGCTTTATATCCTGCAGGGGCTTCCAGGGATCGGGCCTGAGCGAGCCCACCAGTTGCTCGCGCATTTCGGCAGCGTGGAAGCCATCATGCGGGCAGAGGCCGGGGATTTGTGCTCGGTGCCCGGCATTGGCGAGCGTATCGCTGGCGGACTGCGCTGGTCAGTGGAGGAGCCGCGCTGTAACTATCGCCCTGGCTGAGTGCGTCGCAATGGGCGGCGAGACGATTACCTTCGTAGCACTAGGCTAGCTCTTCTTGTCCGGCTCTTCCAGGCCCGCGAGCTTCTGCCAGAACTGCCGGACGGAAAGGATGGGAATGCCTTCGATTTCGCGAAGTTCGAGCAGTGCCCTGTCGCCGGTGACGAATACATCCGCATTGGCGGAAACGGCGCAAGCGAGGATCGGCACATCGGTGGGATCGGGAACAGCCACGCCCAGCAGAACAGTCGCGGCGGGTGTCTGCTCGAGTTCTCTCAGTCTCGATTCCAGTTCCCGCCACAAATCTGCCGGAATACGAAATTTGGCTGTCAGTACTCTGTGTAATTCCTCCAGCACCGGCGCACCAAGCAGCACAGAATGTCCGATCACGGCACGGTCCAGGAGGTCGCGACACAGTCCGTGGCCCATCAATGCGCTGGCCAGAACATTGGTGTCGAAAAAGATCCTCAAGAGATATCTCGGAAGAAATCCTCATCGGTCAGGTAGCCCGCGGCCTCTGCGTAAGGCCGAAGCTTATTGCGGACCTCGTCGAGTTGGCGTACGAAAATGTGACGGCGCAACAGTTCCCGCGCGATCTCGCTTTTCGTCTTGTGTTGCGTTTTGGCGAGCCGGTTAAGCTCGCGTTCAAGTTTATCGTCGAGACGTATTGTCAGGGTACCCATCACTAGCGCTCCAATTCAGACCGTAAGACACTGTAACACACCAGTTGTTCCTCATTGAACCATCGGGCTCTTCACCCATAGACGAGATCGTTCGCGAGTGGCGAGTCTCGGTAAGAAGACGCTCGAGCCAGTTGCGCCAAAGCCGGTTATCGTATGATTTTTAACCGCCGGCACGCGCGCTCCGGTGGCAACGATTTCCTGGTAGAGCGCTCGCAAAGCGGTTGACGAACCACTGCGAACCCTTCCCCGGCGCTCCCGACGCCCTGGTTGCAAGAAGTTATTCCCTCTGTGTCTGTAGCAAAAATGATTCAGGATTTGTCGCCGGCCATGGCGAGTATCAGGTCGTTTAGGCGTTTGACGAATCCCGCCGGATCCTCGAGCTGCCCTCCTTCCGCAAGCAGCGCCTGATCGAACAGGATGTGGCTCCAGTCGCCGAAACGCGCCTCGTCGGATTCGTATTTCAGGCGTTGCACCAGAGGATGGTGCGGGTTGATCTCCAGAACCGGCTTGTTTCCGGGCACCTTCTGGCCGGCGGCCTTGAGCATGCGCTCGAGGTTGGCGCTCATGCCGTGCTGGTCCGACACCAGGCAGGCCGGCGAGGATGTCAACCGGAACGTCAGCCGTACATCCTTCACCCGGGCGTCCAGCGTTTTCTTTATTTTCTCGACCAGGTCCTTGTATTCGCCGGCCTCTTTTTCCTGTTCCTTCTTCTCCTCGTCGGCGAGCTTGCCCAGATCGAGATCGCCCTTGGCCACGGATTGAAGCGGCTTGCCTTCGAACTCGGTAAGATTGGACGCCACCCATTCGTCCACCCGGTCGGAAAGCAGCAGCACTTCGATGCCTTTCTTGCGGAAGATTTCCAGATGCGGGCTGTTCTTCGCCGCGGCCAGGCTGTCGGCGCTGATGTAGTAGATCTTGTCCTGGCCTTCCTTCATCCGCGACAGGTAGTCGGCGAGCGAAACGGTTTGCTCGTCGGTGTCGCCGTGAGTCGAGGCAAAGCGCAGCAGCCTGGCGATGCGTTCCTTGTTCGCCCAGTCTTCGCCCGTCCCCTCCTTGAACACGCGGCCGAATTCCTTCCAGAAACGCGCGTACTTCTCCTTCTGGTTCTCCGCAAGATCTTCGAGCAGACCGAGCACCTTGTTGACGCAGCCCTTGCGGATCACCTCGACGTCCTTCGATTCCTGCAGGATTTCGCGCGAGACGTTGAGCGGCAGGTCGTTGGAATCGACCACTCCGCGCACGAACCGCAAGTACGCCGGGAGCAGTTGCTCGGCATCGTCCATGATGAACACGCGCCGCACGTAGAGCTTGATGCCGTGGCGGTGCTCGCGGTCCCCCAGATCGAAGGGTGCGCGCGCCGGCAGGTATAGCAACTGGGTGTACTCGGACTTGCCCTCGACCTTCGCGTGCACCCAGGCCAGCGGCGGCTCGAAGTCATGGGCAACGTGCTTGTAGAACTCCTGGTACTGCTCTTCGCTGATCTCGGACTTGGGGCGCGCCCACAGCGCGGAAGCCTGGTTGACCTTTTCGTCTTCGTCCCTGACGACGTTCTCGCCTTTTTCCTGACTCCACTCCTCTTTTTTCATCAGGATGGGCAGCGTGATATGGTCGGAATACTTGCGGATGATGGAACGCAAACGGAAGCCGTCCAGCAATTCGTCCTCGCCCGCCCGCAGATGCAGCGTCACGCCGGTGCCGCGGCCCTCCTTTTCCACGGTCTCGATGGTGTAGTCGCCCTCGCCGGACGACTCCCAGCGCACGCCGTGTTCCTTGCCCAGGCCGGCGCGGCGGGTAACCAGCGTGACCTTGTCCGCAACGATGAACGAGGAATAGAACCCCACGCCGAACTCGCCGATCAGGTGGGCGTCCCTGGCCTGATCGCCGGTCAGGCGATCGAAGAACTCGCGGGTGCCGGACTTGGCGATGGTGCCGATGTTGTCGATGACCTCCTGGCGGGACATGCCGATGCCGTTGTCGGAAATGGTGAGGGTGCGCGCCGCCTTGTCGTACCAGACCCGGATGCGGAGGTCGGGATCGGCCTCGAACAGCCCCGGATCGGTCAGCGCCTCGAAGCGCAGCTTGTCGCAGGCATCCGAGGCATTGGAAATCAGTTCACGCAGGAAAATCTCCTTGTTGCTGTACAAGGAGTGAATCATCAAATTGAGCAGTTGCTTGACTTCGGTCTGGAAGCCCAGCGTTTCTTTGGCGGCTGCTTCGGCCATGGCGGGATTCCTCTTCGAAGCAGGCAATGACTACGTTGCGGCGGGGCGGGATTCGGTATCCAGCGGGTTCCTGGCCATCGCAGCCAGCAGTTTCCTGACCGCGTCGCCCTCGATGAGACTCTTGAGTCCGACGTAGTCCACCTTGCCGGAAGCAAGCAACGGGATTTCCCGCAGGTGCACGATGCGGCGCGCCACCGAAAGATCGTGCGTCCCCAGCTCCTTCGCCGCCTCCAGCAGTTGGGCGCGGGTGAGTTGCGCATCGGTGGTGAACAGCACCGTGGACTCGCCGCCGAAATCCTGCAGCGTCAGCACCGCGGCATGGTGGTGCTCGGGCGAAGCTTTGCGCGCCACTTGCTCGATCATGTCCAGCGACACCATTTCGCCGGCGATCTTGGCGAAGCGTTTCACACGCCCGGAGATGCTGAGCATGCCGTCGTGGTCCACTTCCACCACGTCGCCGGTGTCGTACCAGCCTTCGCCCACGCTCGACTTCGGCGCCTCGATCGCACCGGGATTGGCATAGCGGTAGTAGCCCAGCATCAGGTTCGGCCCGCGGATGTGCAGCACTCCGCCCTTGTCGATGCCGTCCATGGGCTCGATCTGGTAGTCGATGCCGGGCAGGAAGCGGCCCACCGTATTGCGACGGTACGCGGACGGCGTGGCCAGAGAAATCACCGGCGCGCATTCGGTCGATCCATAGCCCTCGAGGATGCGCAACCCGAATTTCTCCATCCATACCCTTGAGACCTCAGGCGAAAGCTTTTCGCCTCCGGAGATCACGTAGCGCAGCCGGCAGAAGTCCATCGGGTTGGCATAGCGCGCGTAGAACGAGAGAAACGTGCTGGTGCCGAACAGGATGGTGCAATCGCGGCGGTACGCAATCTCGGGAATGGCGCGGTAGCGCAGCGGCGAAATGAAGAGGTACAGCCGCGTGCCGGTGATCAGCGGCAGCATGACGCCGGCGGTAAAGCTGTAGGCGTGGTACAGCGGCAGCGGGTTCAGGATCTTGTCTTCGGGCGAGAAGTCGAACACCGCGCGCATCTGCGCCACGTTGGCAACGATGGCATGGTGCGACAGCACCACCCCTTTGGGCCGGTCTTCCGAGCCGGAAGTGAACAACACCACCGCGGGATCGAGCGTGGACTGCCTGGCAATCACCAGCCACGGAAAGCGCAGTGCGAAACCGATCAACCACAACTTGTCGCGCCAGCCGAACTGGCTGCGCAAATCCTCGAGATAGACGATGTTGCAGCCGGCAAGCGCATCCAGCAGCGAGTGCAGATGCGCCTGCTCGATGAATTTGCGCGAAGTGATCACGGTGCGCACACCGGCCGCAACCCGCGCGCTTTCCACGCCCAGCGGACCCGCCGTGTAATTGAAAATGGCCGGCACGCGCCCGGTGGCCGACAGACCCATCACCACGCCCACCGCCGGGACCACGTTCGGAAGCAGGACGCCGACGTTCTCGCCCTCGCTGGTGAAACGCTTGAGCAGCCGCGACAGCGCCAGGCTCATGCGCAGCAACTGGCCGTAGGTCTGCGGCTCCTCGTTCTGATCTTCCATCAGCAACGCGGCGCGCCCGTGCGCCGCGACCGCATCGAGAAAGCACTCGAACAGCGGCTTGCAGGCGTGCGACTGCAGCGCCATGGTCTGCATGATGGCGGTGAGCCTGCGGGTGGCGAAGGCGCGTCGCCGGCGCGCGCTTCCGGCGGCACCCCCGTCTATGCGGGTGGGCGTGAACACCCGCACCGTCACCGAGGGCAGGAGCCGCCGCACGACCGACGTTGAACCGGAGCGGCTGAACCACTGTCCGGCGCCTTCCACGTGCACCGGCAGCACCGCGGCGCCGCTCTTGAGCGCGATCAGCGCGGGTACCGGGTAAACCTTCATCACCGCAGCGTTGCGCGCGATGCGCCCCTCCGGGAACAGCACCACCGGGCGTCCGCCGCGCAGCAATCGCAGCAGCGGCTTCATGCTGAGGGGATTGTTCAGGTCGTGCACTTCGTGATCGACGTGCCCCAGCAACCAGCGCATCAACCGGCTACGGGTTTCCTCTGGCGGAACGACGATGACCGGCGCACGCGGCAGGAACAGCGCCAGCAACACCGCGTCGAGCCGCGAATGGTGGTTGGCGACCAGCAGCAGCCGATCCGCATGCCCGAACGGCGCCAGGTCGCCGACGACCCTGACGCGGAACAGCAGCCGCGCGATAAAGCGGAGGAGGAAGCGCATTGGGGACCGGGCGTGAAACTATCGTTCTTACGGGTTTCCTTTCTAGCGCTTATTGTGCGGAACGTCAACAAAATCCGAAGCTTGTACGGCGTTCTTGAAGCTCATCCGCACTTCGGCCATCGGCCGGTCTAAGAACAAAACGTCAAATTTTTTTGTCGTCTTGGAGTAACAAGCTCATCCAAATTATTGACAACAAAGAAAAAAAAGTAAATCTATCAAAGTGTTAGATTTGCTTTTTGCCTGTATCTTCGTCTAGAGTCAAATCGCAAGCCGCTTTGGGGTGTCCTGTGGCGGCCTATTCCACCTAAATCTACTCGCACAGGAGAATTATAAATGGACATGAATATCCCACAGGCATTACTAAAAGTCCCGGCATCGACTGGCGCCGAGCCTGCCGGGGAAGCGACTGAGTACTTTTTCTCGGAACAGCTGTCGGCTTTCTTCGACAGGGAACAACACGCAATGTGGTTGCGCTGGAATCCGACTCCGAGGCCCAATTTCAATCCCGACCTGCTGCGCGACCTGGACCGCTACTGCCGTTTCATCACCCATACCGGCGGCGAAGTGGATTGTGGAGGGGAGAGTGCACCCGTCGAATACGCGATCCTGGCGTCCAAGGTGCCCGGCGTGTTCAATCTCGGCGGCGACCTTAGCCTGTTCGCCAAGCTGATCGACAATCAGGACCGCGACGGCCTGCTCGGCTACGGCAAGGCCTGCGTGGATGTCCTGTACCGCAATTACATCGGCCATGAGTTGCCGATCACCACGATCTCGTTGATCCAGGGCGAATGCCTGGGAGGCGGGTTCGAGGCGGCGCTGTCGTCCGACGTGCTGGTCGCGGAGCGCCAGGCGCGCTTCGGCTTTCCGGAGATCCTCTTCAACCTGTTCCCGGGGATGGGGGCCTATTCCTTCCTGGAGCGGAAGGTGGGCCAGCGTGCGACCGAGAACCTGATCACCAGTGGCAAGATGTACAGCGCCGATGATATGCTGGCAATGGGGGTAGTGGATCTGGTCGTGGACCAGGGCCGGGGTGAAGCGGAAATCGCCGGCTTCATCCGGTCCCGCAGCCGCAGCCGCAACGCCATGGTCGGCATCGCCGCCGCGCGCAGGCGCGTCCACAAGCTCGATTACGAGGAACTGATCGGCGTGGTCGAGGTGTGGGCCGACACGGCGCTGAACCTGAGCCATCGCGATGTCAAGCTGATGCAGCGGCTGGTTTCGCGGCAGAACGACCTCACCACGGGCGTGCGCCAGGACGAGCCGGGCGCCGCCAAGCACCTGCACTGATGCGCCGGCGCGTTGGGTTTGCCGGCCCGACCAACCGGCATCGATGGAGTACGAGGCGCGCAATGGCGCACGAACTTCCCCAATATTCGATTCAGGAAGCCGCGGCAAAGCTCGGCATCCCGGTGCAGAAACTCAGGCGCTGGGACGCCCAGGGCGTGCTGGTGGCCCGCCGCACCGACGGCGGTCACCGGCGTTATGCTCGCGAGATCATCGATGGCCTGGCCGGTTCGGCTCTGGTAGCCGGCGCCGACAAGCACGAAGCCGAAAAGTACGAAGACGAACTGGCGGCCGCGCGCAGGACGCTCAAGGAAAAGCGCCGCATCATCCAGCTGCTGCTGGAGAGCGAGTCACGCTACCGCGACCTGGTGGAGACTTCCCACGATCTGATATGGACCACCGATGCGCTGGGCCGTTTCACCTACCTCAACAACGGCTGCGTGGACATATTCGGCTTGCAGCAGAAGGACCTGATCGGCCGCTGCTTCTTCGACTTCGAAGCGGGTCTGTCCCACGTTTCCAACCGGCGCTTCCTGTCCACGCTGCGCAGGAACGGCGAGGTCAAGAACTACCTCACCCATCTCATATCCGCCGACGGCAACGACCGCTGGGTGGGAATCAATGCGCGTGTTTCCTATGACGACAACGGCGCAATCATCGGCGTGCGCGGCACCGCGCGCAACGTCACCGAACAGCACAAGGCGGCGCTTGAGATCGAACGCTTCGCCACCCACGATACGCTCACCGGTTTGCCCAACCGGGTTTCGCTGCAGAAAGTGCTGGAAGCCGCGCTTGCAGACGGCGAAAAAGGTTCGATGCTGCTCCTGGATGTCGATCACTTCAAGTACATCAACGATAACTTCGGCCACCGTGCCGGCGACCAGTTGATCATCGGCGTCGGCGGACTGCTCAAGGACGTGGTGAAAGACGAGAACGCGCAGGTTTTCCGCCTGGGCGGCGACGAATTCGCGCTGCATCTGCCGGATGCGCTGCGCGCCGAGGCCGCACAGGTCGCCGAACGCGCGCTCACCGCGCTGCGCCGCTACAAGTTCCAGTTGGGCGACCAGGGCTGTCTGTCGACGTTGACCGCCTCGGCCGGCGTGGTGGCCTATCCGTTCCACGGCAACGACGTGGCGTCGCTGCTCGCCAACGTGGACATCGCCATGTACCAGGCGAAGGACAACGGCCGCAACCGTTTCGTTCTGCACGACCACAATCCGGACGACCTGCGCAGCACCCACAGGCGCGTGCACTGGGCGCGGGAACTGCGCGAAGTGCTGGACGAGGACCGCGTGTTGCTCTACTCGCAGCCGGTGGTCAGGCTCGCGGATCAGAAACTGGTGCACCACGAAGTGCTGGTGCGCATCGTCGACCACAGCGGCAACATCGTCCTGCCGGGACAGTTCATCGAAGTGGCCGAGTCGCTCGGCATGGCCCAGGAAATTGACCTGCGCGTGGTGGCCAAGGTCCTGGAAGTCCTGAAGCAGCCGCAGATGCGCGGACAGAAAATGCGCTACTTCGTGAACCTGTCGCGCGTGAGCCTCTCCGACCAGCAGTGGGTGCGGCGCTTCCAGGCCATGCTCGCAGCCGCACCGGTGGATCACGATCAACTGGTGTTCGAGATCACGGAAACCGCGGCGATGGCGGAAGTGGGCGTCACGCAGGAGTTCATCTCGCAGATGAAGAAATTGGGCTGCCGCTTTGCGCTCGACGATTTCGGTGTGGGGTTCAGCTCGTTCTATTTCCTCAAGCGCTTCGAGGTGGACTACCTGAAGATCGACGGCAACTTCATACGCGGTCTGGCGAGCGACGAAGCCGATCGCCTGTTCGTGCGCGCGTTGTGCGACGTGGCGCGGGGACTCAACAAGCAGGTGATCGCCGAGTGGGTGGAGAACCAGGAAGTATTGAAAATCCTGACCGAGATGGGTGTGCAGTACGGCCAGGGCTTTGTGTTCGGGCACCCGCAGCCCTTCCTGGCATCAGCCGGCGCGGAGCAGCAGGCAGCCAAACTCGCCTGATCCCGCCGGAGTTTTCTACCAGGCTTCGCTGAGAATCTTCTCGGCCCAGAACAGGCCGAGGATGGTTTTCGTGTCGCTGATGCGTCCGCGGCGAACCCAATCCAGCCCCTCTGCAAGCGGCAACCGCAACGTCTCCAGAAACTCGCCTTGGTCGAGTTGTGCGCCCTTGAATTCAAGCTTGCGCGCCAGGAAGAAGTCGATGGTCTCGTTGGAGTACCCGACGCAGGGATGCAGGCGGCCGAGCTCGCGCCACTCCGCCGCCACATAGCCCGTCTCCTCCTGAAGCTCGCGCCTGGCGGTTTCCAGCGGCGGCTCGTTTGGCTCGAGCTTGCCGGCGGGCAGTTCGTAGCAATGGCTTCCGACCGGATAGCGGAACTGGCGCTCGAGCAGCACGGAGCCGTCGTCGAAGATCGGCAGGATCAAGGCGGCTCCGGGATGCAGGACGTATTCGCGCCGGGCATGGCTGCCGTCCGGTAACCTGACCTCGTCCTCGTTCACCTGCAGCAGGCGGCCGCGGTAGGCCTTCTGCGAGGAAATCTTCTTCTCGGTGAAATCCGTACTCACAGGGAAAGCTGTATTGCGCGTTCGCATATGGCCAGGAGCGAGCCCGGCGCCAACCCGAACACCAGCACTGCAAGGCCGTTGGCCGACATCAATACCCGGATGTCGGCGCGCGGGTCAATCGGCGCCGCGTCGGTCGGCGCATCGAAGTACATCAGCTTGACGATGCGCAGATAGTAGAACGCGCCAATGAGCGAGAACAGCACGGCCACCACGGCGAGCCAGATGTAACCCACCGACAGCACCGCCTGCAGCACGAACAGCTTGGCCCAGAATCCCATGGTGGGCGGGATGCCCGCCATCGAGAACATCAGCAGCATCATAATGAAGGCGTACCAGGGGTCGCGTTGGTTGAGCCCCTTGAAGTCCTCCAGGTTCTCCGCCTCGAAGCCCTGGCGCGACAGCAGCAGGATCATGCCGAAAGTGCCCAGTGCCATCAGCACGTAAATTACGGTGTAGAACATCGCCGCGCCGAATCCCTCGAGCGTACCGCTGAGGATGCCGAGCAGCAGGAAACCCATGTGCGAAATGGTCGAATAAGCCAGCATGCGCTTCAGGTTGGTCTGCGCGATCGCGGTAATGTTGCCGATCGCCAGAGAGGCCACCGCCAGGATCACCAGCATCTGCTGCCATTCGACGAGCAATTGCTGCATGCCCAGCGCCTCGACCAGCAGGCGCATGATGAACGCGAACGCCGCCAGCTTGGGCGCGGTTCCGATGAGCAAGGTCACCGCCGTCGGCGCGCCGTGATAGACGTCCGGCACCCACATGTGGAACGGCACGGCGCCCAGCTTGAAACCGATGCCGGCAACCACGAACACCAGCCCGAAAATCAGGATGGTCGGAATGGCATCACCGTCGAATATGCGCCGCGCCACTTCGGTGACCTCCAGCGACCCGGTGGCGCCGTAGATCATCGACATGCCGTAGAGCAGCATGCCGGAGGCCAGCGCGCCGAGCACGAAGTACTTCATCGCCGCCTCGGTGCTGTTGCCGGAATCGCGCGGCAGCGCCACCATGGCATACAAGGACAGCGACAGCAGCTCCAGCCCCAGGTAAAGCACCAGGAAGTGATTCGCCGAGATCATCACCATCATGCCGAGCGTGGCGAACAGCGAAAGCACGAAGAACTCGCCGCGATACATGTCGCGCGCGGCAACGTAGGCACGCGAGTAGGCCAGCATGACTGCCACCGTCAGGCAAACCGCGATCTTGAGCACGTCCGCCATCGGGTCGCCCACGAACATGCCGTTGAAAGTGTAGGCGACCTCTTCCCCGCGCATGACAAACACGAACACCGCGGTGCCGATCAGCGACAGCTGGCTCAGCGCATAGGTCCAGACCCGATGGGCATCGGACAGAAACAGGTCCACGACCAAAATGACGCAGACCATCGTCAGCAGGGTGATCTCGGGAGCCGCCAGCAGAAAATCGGGAATCTCGTATTCCATAAATTCAGGGACGAGGGAGGCCGATAATGCCGCGGTTGCGCTTTTTGCTCGCCCCTCGCCCCTCGTCCCTCGCCCCTGTTTTCATAATTTGCTCTGGTTTGCCAGCGTCAGCAGTTCGTTGACCGAAGTATGCAGCACCGCGGCGAAAGGCTGCGGATACAGCCCCATTGCCAGCACCGCGATCGCGACCAGGCCCAGCACCAGCCCCTCGCGCAGGGTGATGTCCGTTAAAGCCGCAACCTGGCCGTTGGCTACCGCGCCGAAAACGACGCGCTTGATCATCCACAGCGTATAGGCGGCACCGAACACCAGCGTGCTCGCCGCGGCGAACGCGTACCAGAAGTTCTCCTCCATCGTCCCCAGTATCACCAGGAACTCGCCGACAAAGCCGCTGGTGCCCGGCAAACCGGAATTGGCCATCGCGAACAGCATGAAGAAGGCGGCAAATACCGGCATCCGGTTCACCACCCCGCCGTAGTCGGCGATCAAACGCGAGTGCATCCGGTCATAGAGGACGCCGACGCACAGGAACAGCGCACCCGAAACGAAGCCGTGCGAGACCATCTGGATCACCGCGCCTTCCATGCCGTGGTCGTTGAACAGGAAAATGCCCAGCGTCACGAATCCCATGTGCGAAATCGAGGAATAGGCAATCAGCTTCTTCATGTCGGTCTGCACCAGCGCCACCAGTCCGATGTACACCACCGCGATCAGGGACAAGCCGATGACGACCGGGGCAGCCACGTGGCTGGCGTCCGGGAGGATTGGCAGAGACAGCCGGATGAAACCATACGCGCCGAGCTTCAGCATCACGGCCGCCAGCACCACAGAGCCGCCGGTGGGCGCCTCGACGTGCGCATCGGGCAGCCAGGTATGTACCGGGAACATCGGCACCTTGACCGCAAACGCGGCAAAGAAGGCAATGAACAGCAGGATCTGCGTGCCCAGCGGAATCGGCAGACGGTAGTAGTCGGCCAGCGCGAAACTGCCCTCGGAGGCAACGTACAGATAAATGAGTGCAACCAGCGTCAGCAGCGAGCCGACCAGCGTGTAGAGGAAGAACTTGAGTGCTGCATAAACCCGGTTCGGGCCTCCCCACACGCCAATGACGATGAACATCGGAATCAGCGTCGCCTCGAAGAACACGTAGAACAGCGCGGCATCCTGCGCGCAGAACACGCCGTTCATGATCCCGGACAGGATCAGGAAGGCCGCCATGTACTGGGCCACCCGGTTTTCCACCACTTGCCATCCCGCCAGCACCACCAGCACGGTGGTGAAACAGTTGAGCAGGATCATCAACAGCGAGATGCCGTCGATACCGAGGTGATAGTTGACGTTGTAGGACTCGATCCAGGGTATCAATTCCACGAACTGCATCCCCGCGGCGCCCGGGTCGAATCCGGCGTAGAGAGGCAGCGCAACCACAAAGCCACCGACGGCACCGGCGAGCGCCAGCCAACGGGCGACATTGGCATTGCGGTCGGAACCGGTGAACAACACCGCGACTCCGGCAAGGATCGGCAGCCAGACGACGGTGCTGAGTTGAAACCCGGAAAACATCAGGAGCGCGCGAACCAGAGGGTAAGCAGGGTCACCATGCCGATGATCATGGCGAAGGCGTAGGTATAGACATACCCGGACTGGAGCCGGCGAATTACGGTCGCCAGCCAGCCGACCAGAGTTGCACAGCCGTTGACGAAGCCGTCGATCACCGCGACGTCGCCGCCCTTCCACAATCCGCGTCCGACCAGGCGCGCACCGCCGGCAAAGAACCAGTCGTTGAAGCGGTCGAAATAATACTTCTGGTCGAGTACGGTATAGAGCGGCGAGAACCACTGCCGCAACTTGTCCGGCAGATCGGTGCGCTTGAGATACAGGTAGGCCGCGCTGGCAATGCCGGCAACGGCAAGCCAGAACGGCCAGGTGGCAAGCGCGTGCGCCATCATCGCGAATACGCCGTGAAAATTCCTGCCCAGCTCGGCAAGCACGTCGTGGGATTCGGCAACCACGATGGCATCGCCGAAGAAGCCGCCGAACAGCACGGGCCCGATGACCCACCCGGCGCAGATCGTCGGCACAGCAAGTATTACCAGCGGCACGGTCACCACCCACGGGGATTCATGCGGTGCGTGGCCCTGCCCGTGTCCGTGACTGTCACCGTGCACCTGGAAAAGCTCCTTGCCGTGGAAAGTCATGAACAGCAGCCGGAAGGTATAGAACGCGGTGACGAACACGCACGACAGTACGCAGAAGTGGGCAAAACCGCTGCCCGGCAACTGCGACAGATGCACCGCCTCGATAATCGCGTCCTTGGAGAAGAAACCGGAAAAGCCGGGGATGCCCGCGCTTGCCAGCGCGCCGATCAGCATGGTGGCGTAGGTGATCGGCATGTACTTCCTCAAGCCCCCCATCCTGCGCATGTCCTGTTCGTGGTGCAGGGCGATGATCACCGAGCCGGCGCCGAGGAACAGCAGCGCCTTGAAGAAGGCGTGGGTTACCAGGTGGAATACGGCCCCGGCGTAGGCCGAGGCGCCGAGCGCCACGGTCATGTAACCGAGCTGCGACAGGGTCGAGTAGGCCACCACCCGCTTGATGTCGTTCTGCACCACCGCCACCAGCGCCATGAACAATGCGGTGATCGCGCCGATCACCATCACGAACGACAGCGCCGTTTCCGACAGCTCGAACAGCGGCGACATGCGCGCCACCATGAAAATGCCCGCGGTCACCATGGTGGCGGCATGGATCAGCGCCGAGATCGGCGTCGGGCCCTCCATCGAGTCCGGCAGCCAGACGTGCAGCGGAAATTGCGCCGATTTGCCCATCGCACCGATGAACAGCAGGATGCAGATGGTGGTGAGCAGCGGCCAGCCGACGTATGCCATTTCCACCGTCGCGCCGGTCAGTTCGGGTGCGCGGGAGAAAACCTGCGCGTAGTCGAGCGAACCGCAGTACACGAATATCAGCGCAATGCCGAGCAGAAAACCGAAATCGCCGACGCGATTGACCAGGAAAGCCTTGAGGCTGGCATAGATCGCGCTCGGGCGCGTGTACCAGAAGCCGATCAGCAGATAGGAAACCAGGCCCACCGCTTCCCAGCCGAAGAACAGCTGCAGGAAGTTGTTGCTCATCACCAGCATCAGCATCGAGAAGGTGAAGAGAGAAATATAGGAAAAGAAGCGCTGGTAGCCGGGATCGTCCGCCATGTAGCCGATGGTGTAGATGTGCACCATCAGCGAGACAAAGGTCACCACCAGCATCATGGTGGCCGACAATCTGTCGATCAGGAATCCGCTTTCGAGGGAGATGTCGCCGGTGGTGATCCAGGTATAGACCGGTCCGTTGAACGTGTTGCCCGCGAGCACGTCGCGAAACACCAGAAAGGCCGCAACCGTGGACACCGTCATGCCGATGATCGCCACCCAGTGCGTGGCGCGCCGGCCGATCAGCCAGCCCAGCAGGCCGGCGATCAGCGCGCCGGCAAGGGGGGCGAGGGGGACGATAAGATAAAGAGCTTTCATTGATGTCGGTGAGGCGTAAGGTGTGAGGCGTAAGGCGGAATGCCGCAACCCGGCATCGCTGTTCCTCTGCTCCTTTCAACCCGTCTCGCCTCTCCCCTCACGCCTTACCCCTTGAGCTTGTCCAGATCATCGACGTTGATGGTGTGCACGTTGCGGAACAGCACCACCAGGATCGCCAGACCAATTGCCGACTCGGCCGCCGCCACGGTAAGGATGAAAAACACGAATACCTGACCGGCGGTGTCCTCCAGAAAATGCGAAAAGGCGACGAAATTCATGTTCACCGCCAGCAGCATCAGCTCGATAGCCATCAGCAGGATGATCACGTTCTTGCGGTTGAGAAAGATTCCCACCACGCTGATCGCGAACAGGACGGCGCCGAGAATGAGATAGTGCGAAAGCGAAATCATTCGTCGCTCCCGCACCGAAGGCGAGAGGCGTGAGGCGTGAGGCGTGAGGCGCAAACTCCGAGAACGCCGACCCGCACACCGGGCCATTGAATTTTGTTTTTACGCCTCACGCCTGACTCCTCACTCTTCACCGGGCTTCTCGGATGGCATCGAAACCATGCGCACGCGGTCCTTGCGGCGCACATTGATCTGCTTCGCCGGGTCGATGTACTTGGTGTCCTTGCGATGGCGCAGCGTCAGTGCAATGGCGGCGACGATCGCCACCAGCAGGATCACCGCGGCGATCTCGAAGGGATAGACGTAGTCGGTATAGATCAGGAGGCCAAGCTCGCGCGTGTTGCTGTAGTCCCCGCCCCTGGGCTCGGGTGCCGGCATGCCCTCGAGGTCGAAGTAGCGGGCGCCGAGGATGATCGCCATTTCCGCCACCATCACGCCGGCCACGATCAGCGCCGGTACCAGGTAATCCCAGTAGCCCTCGCGCAGGCGGTCGAGGTTGATGTCGAGCATCATCACCACGAACAGGAACAACACCATCACCGCGCCGACGTAGACCAGCACCAGCGCGATGGCGAGGAACTCGGCCTCGAGCAGCATCCACAGCGCCGCGGCGGTAAAGAACGCCAGCACCAGGAAAAGGGCCGAGTGCACCGGATTGCGCGCAGTAATGACGCGCAGCGCGGCGAACACCAGCATTGCCGCGAAGAAATAAAAGACGCCGGTCTTGAAATCCATGTTCTTGTTAGTAAGGATTGAGGAGTGAGAGGGCCGCCCCCTTACACCTCACGCCTGTCGCCTCACCGGTACGCCGCGTCGTCCGCGCGGTCCTTGGCGATCTGTTCCTCGTAGCGATCGCCAATCGCCAGCAGCATCTCCTTGGTGTACAGGAGATCTCCGCGCTTTTCCCCGTGATATTCGAAAATGCGCGTCTCGACGATCGCGTCGACCGGGCACGATTCCTCGCATAAACCGCAGAAGATGCACTTGGTGAGGTCGATGTCGTAGCGCGTGGTGCGGCGCGTGCCGTCGTCGCGCGGCTCGGACTCGATGGTGATCGCCAGCGCCGGGCACACCGCCTCGCACAGCTTGCAGGCGATGCAGCGCTCTTCGCCGTTGGGATAGCGCCGCAGCGCGTGCAGCCCGCGGAAGCGCGGGCTCATCGGCGTCTTCTCCTCCGGGTACTGCACCGTGATCTTGCGCGCGAAGAAATAGCGGCCGGTAAGCATCAGACCCTTCACCAGTTCGAACAGCAGGAAGGTGCGGAAAAAGTCACAGATGCGCTCGATCATTTTTCCGCCCTCACCATGGCCAGTACCGTGTCTGCATCAGCCCGCCGACCAGAACCAGCCAGACTATCGTCAACGGGATGAAAACCTTCCAGCCCAGCCGCATGATCTGGTCGTAGCGGTAGCGCGGGAAAGTGGCGCGGAACCACAGGAAACAGAACAGCAGGAAAGCCACCTTGGTGGCCAGCCACGGGAAACCGTCCGGGATAAAGGGCAGCGGCGAGAGCCAGCCGCCGAGGAACATGATCGACGCCAGCGCCGAGACCAGGATCATGTTCGCGTACTCGGCCAGGAAGAACACGGAGAACGCGGCGCCCGAATACTCGACGTGGAAACCGGCCACGATCTCCGATTCGCCTTCCGCCACGTCGAAAGGTGCGCGGTTGGTTTCGGCCACGCCGGAGATGAAATACACCAGGAACATCGGCAACAGCGGGATCAGGTTCCAGCCTAGCAGTCCCCATTGAGACTTCTGCTCGTTGACGATGGTGGAGAGATTCAGGCTGCCCGACATCATCAGCACGCACACCAGGGCGAAACCCATCGCGATCTCGTAGGAAACGATCTGCGCCGCCGAGCGCATGGCGCCGAGAAAGGCATACTTGGAGTTCGACGACCAGCCGGCAATGATCACGCCGTACACGCCCATCGAGGTGATTGCCATCACGTAAAGCAGCCCGGCGTTGACGTCCGCCAGCACCAGCTCCGGAGAAAACGGCATCACCGCCCAGGCCGCCAATGCCGGCATGATGGCGAGCACCGGGGCCAGCATGAACAGAAATTTGTTCGCGCCCGAGGGCACGATGACTTCCTTGACCAGCAGCTTGAGCACATCCGCGAACGGCTGCAGCAGGCCCTTGTAGCCGACGCGGTTCGGGCCGATGCGGATCTGCATGTAGCCGATGATCTTGCGCTCCGCCAGCGTAAGGTAGGCCACGCTGAGGGTGATCGGGATGACGATGGCGAGAATTTTCGCCAGCGTCCATAGCGCAGTGACCCCGCCGGGCCCGATGAGATCCTCCAGGAAGGCGAAACTCATGCTGTCGCTCTCTGCGGCGCGGCTGCGCGCTCCAGCGTCACCACGCCGAACATCGCTCCCAGACCGGCAGTTTCGCGGCAACCCGAAGGCAGGCGCACACAGTCCGGTGGCAGGCGGTCGTCGCGGCCGAAGGGCAGCGTAGCTTCGCCGCCCTCCTGCATGATCCTGAGGCGGTCGCCCTGGCGCAGTCCAAGCCTGTCGATCAGGCTCCCGGCCAGCCAGGCCGTCCCCACCTGCGCATCCCGGGTCTGCTGCAGCGAATCCGCGCGCCGCACGATCGCGTCGGCGTGGTAGATCGGCACTTCGCCGATTCTTTCGATTTCGGCTCGCCCGATGCCGGCGGACTGCGCCGGAGCGATCACCGCGGGAGCGCCGCCGATTTCGTTCGACAGCCTGGACGCGACGTCGCCGACCGAAGTTTGCCACTCGCCGCGCACCTGCTCGATGCTGTCGAAGTCGAAACCCGGAAGGTCGAGAAGCGTACCGAGCACGCGCAAGACTTTCCACGCCGGGCGGGTTTCGCCCAGCGGCCGCACCACTCCCTGAAAGCTCTGCACTACGCCCTCGGTGTTGACGTAAGTGCCGGCGGTCTCGGTAAACGGCGACACCGGCAGCAGAACCTGCGCGTACTCGGCGGCGCGTTGCTTGTACGGGGACATGACCACCACCAGTTCCGCGCCCTGCATCGCGGCGCGCGCGGTGCGCGGATCGAAGGTATCGAGCTCGACTTCGGCATTCAGCAGCAGGTAAGCCCGGCGCGGCTGGATGAGCATTTGCGCAGCGTTCAGGCCCGAAGGTTCGCGCCCGAAAGGCAGCGCGCCCGCGAGGTAACCGCCGACGCTGTTCGCCGCCTCGCCGAGAAAGCCGACGCTCGCGCCTGCGATTCTCGCCAGTTCCTGCGCCAGGCGATGCAACTGGTAAGCCTGCGGGTGATGCTGCGCGAGGTTGCCGAGAAGTACCGCGCGGTTCCCGCCGGAAACCAGACTTTCCGCGATCGCGCGAGCGGGATCGCTTACTTCGAGGCCGGCCACCGCCGCCGGCACAGCCATTGACTTCGCCTCGGCGGCAGCTTTCAGCACCTCGCCGAGCGCCTCGGGCATCGCACTCGGGGCGACGATCGACTTGTTGGCCACGCGCATCAGCAGATCGTCGTCCACCGGATTGATCAGGTTGAACTGCGCCCCTTTCTTTACCGCCTGGCGGAATCGCTGCGCAAGCAGGGGGTGGTCCTTGCGCAAGGTCGAGCCCACCACCAGCACCCGGTCCAGGCCATTTATCGCGGCGACCTTCATTCCCAGCCAGGGCGCGCCGCGCAGGTTCCCGTCCCCGGAAAAGTCCGATTGACGCAGCCGGAAATCGACATTGCCGCTGCCGATGCCGCGCGCAAATTTGCCGAGCAAAAAAAGTTCTTCCAGCGTCGCCTGCGGCGACGCGAGCGCGCCAACCGCGTTGCCTCCATGCGCATCGCGGATGCGCCTGAGTCCAGCGGCGACGAACTCGAGAGCGGTGGTCCAGTCCGCCTCCTCCCAGTTGCCATCGCGCTTGATCATCGGCGCGGTCAGCCGCTCTTGCGAGTTGAGCGCCTCGTAGGAGAACCGATCCCGGTCGGAAAGCCAGCACTCGTTGACGTCTTCGTTCTCGAGCGGCAGCACGCGCATGACGCGGTTGTCCTTCACCTGGACCACCAGATTGGAGCCGAGCCCGTCGTGCGGGCTGATGGACTTGCGCCGCGCCAGCTCCCAGGTGCGCGCCTTGTAGCGGAACGGTTTGGAGGTGAGCGCGCCCACCGGACAGACGTCGATCATGTTCCCCGACAGTTCGGAATCCACGGTGCGCGCCACGAACGGCATGATCTCGGCGTGCTCGCCGCGGCCGACCATGCCGAGTTCCATGATGCCGGCGATCTCCTGACCGAAGCGCACGCAGCGGGTGCAGTGAATGCAGCGGGACATCTCGTCGGCGCAGACCAGCGGCCCGAGTTCCTTGTTCGTGACCACCCGCTTGGGTTCCGTGTAGCGGGAGCTCGATGCGCCGTAGCCGACGGCGAGGTCCTGCAACTGGCACTCGCCGCCCTGGTCGCAGATCGGGCAGTCGAGCGGATGGTTGATGAGCAGGAATTCCATCACGCCTTTCTGCGCCTTGATTGCGGCCTCCGAGTGGGTATGGACCTTCATTCCCTCGGTGGCCGGGGTGGCGCAGGCAGGCAGCGGCTTCGGCGCTTTCTCCACCTGCACCAGGCACATGCGGCAGTTAGCGGCGATCGACAGCTTCTTGTGATAACAGAAATACGGAACGTAGATACCGAGCTTGTTGGCGGCATCCATGATCGTGCTGTGGTCCGGTACTTCGACCGGCCGGCCGTCTACTTCGAGGTGCGCCATCAGTTTGACCTCATACCAGGCACTTGTTGTGATCGATGTGGTGCTGGAACTCTTCGCGGAAGTGCTTGATGAAGCTCTTCACCGGCAGCGCCGCCGCGTCGCCCAGCGCGCAGATGGTGCGGCCGGCGATGTTGTCGGCCACCGAGTTCAGCGTATCCAGATCCTCGGTCCGGCCCTGCCCATGCTCGATGCGATGGACCATCCGGTACAGCCAGCCGGTGCCCTCGCGGCAGGGCGTGCACTGGCCGCAGGATTCCTCGAAGTAAAAATACGACAGGCGCTGCAACGCGCGCACCATGCAAGTGCTCTCGTCCATGACGATCACCGCCCCGGAGCCCAGCATCGAGCCGGCCTTGGCGATCGAATCGTAGTCCATGTCGGTCTGCATCATGATTTCGGCGGGCAGCACCGGCATGGAAGAACCTCCGGGAATGACGGCTTTCAGCTTGCGCCCGCCGCGCATCCCGCCGGCCATCTCCAGCAATTTCGGGAAGGGCGTGCCGAGCCTGACTTCGTAGTTGCCGGGGCGCTCGACGTGACCGGAGACCGAAAAGATCTTGGTGCCGCCGTTGTTGGGCCGGCCGAGATTCAGGAAGGCTTCGCCGCCATTGACGATGATCCAGGGCGCCGCGGCAAACGTCTCGGTGTTGTTGACCGTGGTCGGCTTGCCGTACAGGCCGTAGCTCGCCGGGAACGGCGGCTTGAAGCGCGGCAGTCCCTTCTTGCCTTCGAGCGACTCCAGCAGCGCGGTTTCCTCGCCGCAGATGTACGCACCCCAGCCGTGGTGCGCGTACAGATCGAAGCTGAATGCCGAGCCGAGGATATTCTTGCCGAAATAGCCGGCGTCGTAGGCCTCGGCGAGCGCCTCCTCGAAACGCTCGTACAAATCCCAGATCTCGCCGTGGATGTAGTTGTAGCCGACGGTGATTCCCATCGCGTAGGCCGCGATCGCCATGCCTTCGATGACGGCGTGCGGGTTGTAGCGCAGGATGTCGCGGTCCTTGAATGTGCCGGGCTCGCCCTCGTCGGAGTTGCACACCAGGTACTTCTGGCCGGGGAAGGCGCGCGGCATGAAGGTCCACTTCAGTCCCGTCGGAAAGCCTGCGCCGCCGCGGCCGCGCAAAGCCGATTTCTTCACTTCGGCGATCACCTGCTCCGGCGCGATGTTCTCGCGCAGGATCTTCTTCAGCGCCTCGTAGCCGCCGCGCGCCTCGTAGTCCGTCAGCCGCCAGTTGAGCCCGGTGAGCCCCTTGAGGAGGATCGCCTCGGGGCCGTAGATATCCGGCGGGAAAGGCAGGTGAGGGGCATTCATTTCCTCAGCTCATCGATCAGCGCATCGAGTTTGTCCGGCGTCATGAACGACAGCATTTTCTTGTCGTTGTGCAGGCACACCGGCGCATCGCCGCAGGCCCCCAGGCATTCGCCTTCCTTGAGGGTGAAACCGCCGTCCGGGGTGGTTTCGTTGAAGCCGATGCCGAGTTTCTTCTTCAGGTGTTCTGCCGCATCGGCGGCACCCGACAGCGCGCACGGCAGGTTGGTGCAGATGGTGATCTTGTTGCGCCCGACCGGCTGCAAGTTGTACATGCCGTAGAAAGTCGCCGCTTCGTACACCGCGATCGGAGGCATGCCCAGGTACTGCGCGACGAAGCCCATGGTCTCGGTGGAAAGCCAGCCTTTCTCGTCCTGCGCGACGGTGAGCGCAGCCATCACCGCCGACTGCCGTTGGTTCGGCGGATACTTGGCAATCGCCTTGTCGATCTTTGCCAGCGATTCGGGGCTCAACACCATCGGCGCATTCATCTATCGATCTCCCCGAAAACGATCTCGATGGTGCCGATGATCGCCACCACATCCGCGATCATATGGCCGCGCGCCAGCTCGTCCATGGCGGACAGATGGGTGAAGTTCGGGGAGCGGATCTTCATCCGGTAGGGCTTGTTGGCGCCGTCGGAGACGAGATAGATCCCGAATTCGCCCTTGGGGTGCTCCACCGCGGCGTACGCCTCGCCCTCCGGCACGTGCATGCCCTCGGTGAAAAACTTGAAGTGGTGGATCAGTTCCTCCATGTTGGCCTTCATCCCGACGCGTGGGGGTGGTGCGACCTTGTGGTCGTCCGTGATCACCGGCCCCGGGTTCCTGCGCAGCCAATCCACGCACTGCCTGATGATGCGGTTCGACTGCCGCATCTCCTCGATGCGCACCAGGTAGCGGTCGTAGCAATCACCGTTTACTCCGACCGGGATGTCGAACTCGAGCCGGTCATACACCTCGTAGGGCTGCTTCCTGCGCAGGTCCCATTCGACGCCCGAACCGCGCAGCATCGGTCCGGTGAATCCGAGCGCCATCGCGCGTTCCGGCGAAACCACACCGATGCCGACTGTGCGCTGCTTCCAGATGCGGTTCTCCGTGAGCAGAGTCTCATATTCGTCCACGCACCTGGGAAAACGCTCGGCGAAGTCTTCGATGAAATCGAGAACCGACCCCTGGCGGTTCCGGTTCATCTCGTTGATCGCGCGCTCGTTGTGAATCTTCGAGGCCTGGTACTGCGGCATCGCATCGGGCAGGTCCCGGTACACGCCGCCCGGCCGGTAGTACGCGGCGTGCATGCGCGCCCCGGAAACCGCCTCATAGACATCGAACAGGTCCTCGCGCTCGCGGAAGCAGTACAAGAAAACCGTCATAGCTCCGAGGTCAAGAGCGTGGGCGCCGAGCGCGAACAGGTGCGCGAGGAGGCGGGTAATCTCGTCGAACATCACCCGGATATACTGGGCGCGCAGCGGGACTTCGATACCGAGCAGCTTCTCGATCGCCATGACGTAAGCGTGCTCGTTGCTCATCATTGTCGTGTAGTCGAGCCGGTCCATATATGGCACCGTCTGCAGGTATGTCCTGTGTTCGGCGAGTTTCTCGGTGGCGCGGTGCAGCAATCCGATGTGCGGGTCGGCGCGCTGGATCACCTCGCCGTCGAGCTCCAGCACCAGCCGCAACACCCCGTGCGCCGCGGGGTGCTGAGGCCCAAAATTCATCGTGTAATTGCGGATTTCAGCCACGGCACCAGACTCGAACAGTCGAGTTGTCAATGAGAGCACCAACACGATGAACTTCAGTGCAGGCTAACTTGCCGTGGCAAGTTAAGCCCGCAGGGCGGCCGGAACTACAATTCATGGCGACGTTGCAGTGGTTCACAAGACTCACTCCACATCGCCATAGTTGCCCTCGCGCACCACCCGCGGCACGATCTCGCGCGGTTCGATGCTGACCGGCTGGTAGATCACGCGTTGCTGGTCGGGGTCGTAGCGCATTTCGACATTGCCCGAGAGCGGGAAATCCTTGCGGAACGGATGGCCGATGAAGCCATAATCGGTCAGGATGCGGCGCAGATCCGGGTGGCCGACAAAAATGATGCCGTAAAGATCGAATGCCTCGCGCTCGAACCAGTTGGCCGATGGCCAGACGCCAATCACGGAATCCACAACCGGCATCTCGTCATCAGAGGCGAAAACCCGCACGCGCAGGCGCCGATTGTGGGCGATGCTCAGCAGGTGAAAAACGACGGCAAAGCGTGCGTGTTGGTCACCGCTCGCCGCACCGTCACCATAGGCGCTGTAATCAACGCCGCATAGATCGATCAACTGCTCGAAGTGCAGCTCGGGACGGTCGCGCAAAGCGGTCATCACCTCGAACAGTTCCGTGGCCTCGATGACCAGCGTGACTTCGCCCAGCGCCTCGGTGACCCTAACGATACGCCCGCCAAACGCGTCGTGGAGCACCTGCGCGAGTTGTTCTGTTTTTGCCGTCAAGTTACGCCTCTACGCGCGAACGTCGAATGCTGAATTACGAGCACGCACGCTGATGCGCCTTGGAGCTTGCCATTGAAAACTTGCCATTTAACACTCAACATTCCGATCGCTCACCGAGCGATCGTATTGGTGCGCTTGATCTTGTTCTGCAGCTGGATGATGCCGTAGATCAGCGCTTCGGCGGTCGGCGGGCAGCCCGGAACGTAAATATCGACCGGCACTATGCGGTCGCAGCCGCGCACCACCGAATATGAATAGTGGTAATAGCCGCCGCCGTTGGCGCACGAGCCCATCGAGATCACCCAGCGCGGCTCCGCCATCTGGTCATAGACCTTGCGTAGCGCCGGCGCCATCTTGTTGCACAACGTGCCGGCGATGATCATCACATCCGACTGGCGTGGGCTCCCGCGGAACACGATGCCGAAGCGATCCATGTCGTAGCGCGAGGCGGCTGCATGCATCATCTCGATCGCGCAGCAGGCAAGCCCGAACGTCATGGGCCACATCGACCCCGTGCGCGTCCAGTTGATGACCGCATCGAGCGTGGTGGTGGCAAAGCCTTGCTGCATCAGACCTTGGTCATTGGCGCCCATAGCGCTCCCCGCATGGCTGGTACAGCCACCATATTCCCACGTCCTTTTTCACCCTTACGTAGACGATGCTCACAGGAAGGAACTGAAGAAAAAACCATCATCAAAACGAACGCAAACCGGCCAAATTCGTTTAGCGTAACTGCACACGGAAAGCGCAACGCGATTTCCAGACTTGCCGGTCCGTAAAGTCAACGAATTCTACCCTCCCCATCACCCGGAGGTCAACGAAAAACATTGCGTTGTATCAAACGCTTGCGCAGTTTCTGCACTGCAGCAGGCACTTACCCCAAAGCGGACGCGAATCAGCTCTCGTACGAACCGCCGCGGCTGGGGCGCGGTTCACACCGTGCGCGTCGGTAAACGACACGCGACAGGTCGCCCGCAAGCTGCATCGCGGCAGCGTTCATTACGCTGTTCAGGCCGCGTGCGAGCCGCTCCCGCAGCGGCGTGAGCACGGCAGGCAGTCGCACTGAACGGCTCAAAGCATTCGTCTCCAACGCATAGAGCTTCAACATATCGCAGAGTTCGCGATCGAGTTCCGCTTGAGGGTAGGCCGCCCACAGGGCCGTACGAAGTCCGCTCGCCGTCCGCCACGCGTCGAGAATACGGTACGCGGTGAACAACAGGCGCTCGATGCGCTGGGTTCGCACCGGCGCCACTTCTTCGTAGCGAATCACGATGCCGACCGGAAACGCGCCGATGCGATCGAGGAAAGCCCGATCAATGCTTTTCGTCTCCTCGATCAACCGCCGCACGGTCTCGCGCCCGGGCGGAGACCCTGTTGCCAGCGCTTCGGCGCCGCAACGGATCACGATGGCGTCTTTGTCCGCCTCCTTGGCCACGTTCAGCGCAAGAACCGGCTCGAAGTGAGGCAGTGCGAGGCGCACCGGCACCATGGCGCGCAGCGCATCGACGGTGCGCCGGCTGAAGATCTCGATGATCCTGCGGTTCACCGCGGCCAGCACACGCGCGCGGTCTAGGGGCGAGCTCATCGCGGCGCGGTCAAAAGCCCTCGCGAAGAGGACGGAATCTTCAATCCGGCCGTGGCTTGGTGGCGCGGTGAAAGCCGAGCATGCCGTAGAGCACGGTCTCGGCGGTGACATCGACGTATCCCAGTTCCTCGAGCACCACCGAGAGCTCCTCTGCCGAGTAGAACATCTCGAGCGCGTGGATGAAGTACTGCTTGCAATTCAGCGCCGCGGGCCCGCTCTTGAACAGCAGGCCGGTGAACGCCAGGCACATGCGCAGATACGCGTAGTACATTTTCTCCACGACGCGGCTGCGGGGCCGCAGCATGTCGCAGTGGTGAAAGTGGCCGCCGGGCTTGAGGACGCGGTGGATTTCCCCGAACACCTGCTTCACGCGCAGGTGCCGCGAGGCGAACTGCAGGGTCACGACGTCGAAGTGTTTGTCCGGGAACGGCAACGCATGCACGTCGTGGATCACGCTGTGGATGCGAAAGCCCCTGGCGTTGCCGCACTGCTGGCCGACAGCCTGCATCTCGGCGCTGCGATCGATCGCATGTATCTCGAGGGTGGGCTCGCGCTGGAGCAGCGCGATGCCGATCGCGTTGGTCCCGGCACAGACGTCGAGCACCCGCTCGCCGGGACGGACGTCGACCGTTGCCATGAAGCGCCTGAGGAACCAGCCCCACAGACCCAGGCTGGCAATGTAGTTCGCCCTGTCGTAGTACGGCGCTACGTCGGCGAAAACCTCGTTTAGCTCGTTCGTCCAGACGTCGCTGAAGCGCTGCTCACGGATTTGCTCGCGAGCGGCAAGTGGCGGCGGGGTCATCTGCTCTCCTCCCTGTCTTTCCTGTTCACGGCTTCCTTATCCCACAAAAGCCGTTGATACGCGTTAAGAAAACTAGGCCCTCCGCGAACGCCTGTCAACCTCATGGCGAACGCCTGCACACAACACGTCAGATGCGAAGCAGACAGACGGCGGCCGCGACGCTGCCCAGGGCCGCGACCGCATAGACGACGACGGCGACCAGCGTGTCGGCACGCACCCCGAAGTCGTAGAAAGTGATGCGCAGCCGGTGCGCAGCGCTCCACAGCGACAGTGCGATGACCACGAACAGGGCGAGCTTGCCGAACCAGTGTGCAGCAAAGCCATGCAGCCCCTCGTAGGTCAGGATGTCCGGCGTGTGGCCCAGCGCCACGAGCAGGGTGAGCACGATCAGCACCGGGGTCACGAATGCCGTCAGCGTCCCCCCGGCGGCGAAGGTTCCCCAAATGAGCGGCTTGTTCGATTTCGCCATGACTAGAACACCCCGGCCAGGAAGAGGATGGCGAGGGACAGCAGCGCCCAGACGACATAGTGCGCGCCGGCGACAACGCCGCCGGGCAAAAACTCCTCCCCAATCTGCACGGGGAGCGCCTTGGGCGTGACGTTGAACCACGTCGTCGTGTGGTACAGCGCAAAGGCGAGCGCGACGACATGGAACAGTACGCTGGCAGGGCTCTTCAGTGCCTGCAGGAATCCCTCGTAGGCCGCCTGCCCTTCGGTCAGCCGCTTGATCCCAACTAGCAATAGCAGCGTGTAGGCGCCGATGAAGATGCAGGTCACCTCGCGCGCCATGTAGCGCAGATAGCGCGGATGGCGGAAGAACCAGCGCAGCCGCGGCACCTCGCGCACGTACGGTTTGCGGGTTACTTGTTCAGCCATGGCATCAAGTGCTCCTTGTACCAATCCACCGTGCTCTTGATCTTGACCTGCTGCAGCGCGCTCGCCGGATCGACGTGCTCCGGACAGACCTCGGAGCAGGCGCCAACGAAGGAGCATTCCCAGACCCCCTCGGTGGTCGCGATCTCCTTCTGGCGCTGATCGCGGCCGCCGTCGCGCGAGTCCTGGTTGTAGCGGTGCGCCAGGGTAATCGCCGCCGGGCCGATAAACTTCGGAATCAGGCCGTATTCCGGGCAGGCCGCGTAGCACAGCATGCAGTTGATGCACAGCGTGTACTGCTTGTACTTCTTCAACTCGGCCGGGGTCTGGCGGTACGCGCCTTCGCTGACCGGCTTGTCCTGCACGGGGATGAGGTAGGGTTTCACCCGTTTCAGCTTGGCCACGAAGTCGTCGATCACCGTCACCAGGTCACGCTCGATCGGGAAATGGGCGAGAGGTTCGACGCGAATCACGCCCTCGTAGTTGCGCAGGAAGGCCTTGCAGGCCAGCTTCGGCTCGCCGTTGATCATCATTCCACAGCTGCCGCACACCGCCATGTGGCACGACCATCGGTAGCTCAGCGTGGGGTCGAGATTGTCCTTAACGTGGTTGAGCGCGTCGAGCACCACCCACTCCGACTGGCACGGGACCGAGTAACGCTGGAAACGCGGCTCGCTGTCCGTCTCCGGGTTGTAGCGCAGCACCTCCAGCTCGACCACGCGCTCGCTCATTTGTGGTCTCCCGAGTAATCGCGAACGCCGGGTTGCGACCTGGTGATCACCACGTCGCGGTAATCGATGCGCGGTGCATCGCCCGGGTGATAGGTAGCGAGCGAATGGCGCAGATAGTTCTGGTCGTCGCGCTCGACGAAGTCGAGCCGCTGGTGGGCGCCGCGCGATTCCTTGCGTTCCCGCGCGCTCACCGCGACCGCTTCGGCGCAATCGAGCATTGAGCCGAGCTCGAGCGCCTGCAGCAGGTCGGTGTTGTAGACATTGGTCTTGTCGTGCAGTTCGATCCCCGCATAACGATGGCGCAGCTCGGCGAGCTTGCTGCAAGCCTCCGCAAGACCTTCGCCGGCGCGATAGATGCCGGCGTGCTGTTCCATTGTCGCCATCATTTCCTTGCGCAGGCCGGCGATCGATTCCTTGCCGCCGCTGCGCTGGAACAGCTCCCGGATGCGTCCTTGCGCGGCGTCTGCACGCGCGCCGAGCGCGGCATCGTTTCCCGAACGCTGCCAAGCCTGGAGGTACTCCACGGCACTCAGCGCCGCGCGCCGCCCGAACACCAGCAGTTCGGTGAGCGAGTTCGAGCCGAGCCGGTTGGCGCCGTTGGTGCTGACGCAGGCGCACTCGCCCGCCGCGAACAGTCCAGCGAGCGGGGTCGCGGCGCGGACATCGGTATGGATGCCACCCATCATGTAGTGAGCGACCGGGCGCACGGGCACCGGGTCGGTGACCGGATCCACGCCCATGTAGCTGATCGACATGTCCCGCACGAGAGGCAGCCGCTCGTTGATCTTCTTCTCGCCCAGGTGCCGCATGTCGAGCAGCACGCAGTCTCCCCACTGGGTGGACAGCGTGTTGCCCTTTTTATGCTCGTGCCAGAACGCCTGGCTGAGCCGATCGCGCGGGCCGAGCTCCATCGTCTTGAAGACCGGTTTGCCGATGGGCGTTTCCGGTCCCATGTCGTAATCCTGGAGATAGCGACGACCGTGTTTGTTGACCAGAATGCCACCTTCGCCGCGGCAGGCCTCGGTAAGCAGGGTGCCCGTGCTGGGCAGACCGGTCGGGTGATACTGTACGAACTCCATGTCCTTGAGCGGCACACCCGCGCGGTAGGCGAGCGCCATGCCGTCGCCGGTCTTGATCGCGCCGTTGGTGGTAAACGGGAACATGCGCCCCGCCCCGCCTCCAGCGATGATCACGGCGCGCGCGCGGAACTGCCGCATCTGGCCGCTGCGCATCTCGATCGCGGTCAGGCCCTGGCAGCGCCCGTCGTCGACCAGCAGCTCGGTCGCGTAGTACTCGTCGAAGCGCTGGATGGACGGGAACTTGAGCGAGGTCTGGAACAGCGTGTGCAGGATGTGGAAGCCGGACTTGTCGGCGGCAAACCAAGTGCGCTGTTTCTTCATGCCGCCGAACGGGCGCACCGCCACCGAGCCGTCCGGCTCGCGGCTCCACGGACAGCCCCAGTGCTCGAGTTGGATGAGTTCCCTGGGTGCCTCCTGCACCAGATACTCGACCGCGTCCTGGTCGCACAACCAGTCCCCGCCGCTGACAGTATCGTTGAAGTGATGTTCGAGGCTGTCGTCGGGCTTGATCACCCCGGCCGCCCCGCCCTCCGCCGCGCAGGTGTGGCTGCGCATGGGGTAGACCTTGGATATCAGCGCGATGCGAAGCTTCGGATCGGCCTCCGCGAGCGCGATGGCGGCGCGCAACCCCGCCCCGCCGGCCCCAACAATCGCAACGTCTGTCTGGAGCGCTTCCATCGGTTCCGATCAGCCTGCGCCACACCACCACGCCTTGCGCGCGACCCGGCCGCCGGCCAGTACCGCGGGGAGGCACGCCCGTCGGCGCGGCGCTCGCTCGGACTCGTCGGGGCAAGCGTCGGCGATGTCGCCTCCCGGCTTTCCTGCTAGTCCCATTCCAGCGCACCCTTCTTCCACTCGTAGATGAAACCGACAACCAGAATGGCAAGAAACAGGACCATCGAAAGGAAACCGAAGATCCCGATTTCCCGGAGTACCACGGCCCAGGGGAAGAGAAAGAAAATTTCCAGGTCGAAGATGATGAACAGGATGGCGACCAGGTAATAGCGGACGTCGAACTTCATCCTGGCGTCCTCAAAGGCCTCGAAACCGCATTCGTAGGGGGAAAGCTTCTCGGGATCGGGACGGTGAACGCCGAGCAATCTGCTCAGACCACCACCCAACAGGGGAAGCGCCACTCCGACGGCCAGGCCGACGAAGATGAACAGCAGAATCGGAAAGTACAGCTCAAGCATTGACCACTCTCGACCTGTCAGCAGACAGGATCAGAATCGATTGCGCGCGCCAGGTGGTGCCCTTGGTCTGCCTGCGTCTCCGCGCTTCTGCCTGCCGCGGAGTCATGCCTGCCGCGTTCTGTATGCTTTGGTGCCGACGGGGAGACTCGAACTCCCACGGGTTACCCCACCACCCCCTCAAGATGGCGTGTCTACCAATTTCACCACGTCGGCGCAAACTCAGCACTGAGTACTGAGTGCTGCGTGCTGAAGTCCCGGTCCTGATGCCATTTTTTCGCTGCACGCAGTACCGGGCAATCAGCACCGTTACTTCGGTACTTCGTTCGCCTTGGACTCGCCGTCAGGCGCCGGCACCGTGCCCGATGGCGCCGGAATGGACTTCGCCGGTTCCACCGGTGCCTCCTGGTGCGTGGACATCACCCCCTCGGGCCTGCCCTTGTGGCTGGCCACGTAGGTCAGACCGAGGCTGGTAACGAAGAACACCGCTGCCAGGACTGCGGTTGTGCGGCTCAGAAAATTGGCCGAGCCGCTGGAGCCGAACAGGCTGCCGGCGGAGCCGCTGCCGAATGCCGCTCCCATATCCGCGCCCTTGCCGTGCTGGAGCAGCACCAGCCCTATTACGCACAAGGCCGCAGCCACATGAAGAACAAGAATCAAGGTTTCCATAAGTATCCTGTCGTTTCAGCGATCAGCTTTTTCAGCGGTCTCGCCCGGTCGGCGAATCCGCCGCCTTGCAGATCGCAATGAATTCCTGAGCCACCAGCGAAGCGCCGCCAATTAATCCGCCATCCACGTCCGGCATCGCAAACAATTCCGCGGCGTTCGCGGCCTTGACGCTGCCGCCGTAAAGTATCGGAGCCGCATCGCCAAGGCTGCCGTCCCGTTTGGCCAGTAAGCCCCGAATGTAGGCGTGTACCGCCTGTGCCTGTTCCGGGGTTGCAGTCCTGCCGGTGCCGATCGCCCAGACCGGCTCGTACGCCAGGACCGCGCCTTTCAGTCCCTCGCCGCCCAATTCGTCCAGGATCGCGGCAATCTGCCGTCCCACCACGTCTTCGGTCACGCCACTCTCGCGTTCAGCGAGCGTTTCGCCGACGCAGACGATCGGTACCATTCCCGCCGCCAGCACCGCTTTCGCCTTGAGCGCGACCGTGCGGTCGTCCTCACCGAACCACTGCCTGCGCTCGGAATGTCCGACGATCACGTATCGGCAGCCAAACTCGCGCAGCATCCCGGCGGAGACTTCGCCGGTAAACGCTCCTTTGGGATGCTGGCTGACATTCTGGGCGCCCCATGCCACTTTCGACCCGGCCAACGCTGCCTGGGTCTGGGCGAGGTAGGGGAAAGGGACGCAGACCGCGCAGATCGCCCTGCTCAACTCAACTACGGCCGCCGCGACCGTGTCGAGGAGGGCCTGGTTTTCTGGAAGGCTGCCGTCCATCTTCCAGTTGCCCACCGCCAGCCGCTGCCGCATGCGCTATCCCACCGGAAAAACTGATGAATTTTACCTGTCCGGGGGAAGGGGGGTCAACGTTGTGCGCCGCGAAATGAAGGCTGGCGCGAGCCTGGGGAACGGCTCCGAGGAGAATCAGGGCGTTAACGACCCAGCGGCCCGACCACTCGCGAGTGATGGGATTGGCCCAAGCCGCTGCATGTAGGACGACTATCCGAAACGTCCAGTGATGTAGTCTTCAGTGGCCTTGTTCTTGGGCTTGATGAATATGGTATCGGTGGCGTCGAACTCGATCATCTCGCCCAGATACATGTATGCGGTAAAGTCCGACACGCGCGCCGCCTGCTGCATGTTGTGGGTGACGATCAGGATCGTCACCTTGTGCTTGAGGTCGGCGATCAGCTCCTCGATGCTCGCTGTCGCGATCGGGTCGAGCGCCGAGGTGGGTTCGTCGAACAGCAGAATCTCCGGCTCGGTGGCGAGCGCCCGCGCGATGCAAAGGCGCTGCTGCTGCCCCCCGGAGAGGTTGAACGCCAGATCATTGAGCCGGTCCTTCACTTCGTCCCACAGGGCAGCGCCGCGCAGCGCCTGCTCCACCTTCTCGTCGAGTGTCGCCACGCTCCTCACGCCGCGCACTCGCAGACCGTAGGCCACGTTCTCGTAGATCGATTTCGGGAAGGGATTGGGCTTCTGAAACACCATGCTGATGCGCATGCGCACTTCAATGGGGTCCACCTGCTGGTTGAGCAGGTTGGTATTGTCGGGTTGCAGCCGGATCTCGCCTTCGTAGCGGTTCCCCGCGTAAAGGTCGTGCATGCGGTTGAAACAGCGTAGGTACGTTGACTTGCCGCACCCCGAGGGTCCGATCAGCGCGGTGACCCTCTTCTCGTAGATCGGCATGTTGATGCCCTTCAAGGCGTTGAACGCGCCGTAGTAGAAACTCAGGTTCAGCGCCTCGGCCTTGACGACGAGGTTCGCTTTCGCGGCGGTTCCTTCAGTGATTTTCGACATGGCGATTCCTTACCATTTGATTTTCTTTCTGAGCCGGTAGCGAATGTAAATCGCCAGGGCATTCATGGACAGCGTCATCACCACCAGCACCAGGCCGGCAGCGGCGGCGTTCTGGTGGAACGCCGCCTCCGGACGCGAAGTCCAGTTGAACATCTGTATCGGCATCACCGTAAACGGCGCGAACAGCCAGTCGAACAGGCCCGCCGGCGGATCGCCGCTGAACGGCGCCGGCGGCAGGAAGGCGATGAATGTCAGCGCGCCGATGGTAATGATCGGCGCCGTCTCGCCAATGGCACGCGCCATGCCGATGATCACCCCGGTGAGAATTCCCGGAATCGAATACGGAAGGATGTGGTCCGCAGTGGTCTGCCACTTGGTGGCGCCCAATGCGTAAGCCCCCTCGCGGATGACTGCCGGTATCGAGCGGATCGCTTCGCGCGTGGCGACGATCACCACCGGCAGGATCAACAGCGCCAGGGTCAGGCCGGCGGAGAGAATGCTCTGTCCGAAGCCGAACTGGTACACGAACAGCCCCAGCGCAAGCAGGCCGTAAACGATCGAGGGCACGCCGGCCAGGTTGGTGACGTTGATCTCGATGATGTCGGTGACCCAGTTCTTGGGCGCGTACTCCTCGAGATAAACCGCGCCCGCCACGCCGAGCGGCACCGCGGTTACCGCGGTGACAATCATCACCAGCGTGGTACCGACCCAGGCCGAAAGGATGCCCGCCTGTTCGGGATGGCGTGACGGGAAATTGGTGAAGAAATCCAGCGAAAGACGGTGCGCACCGTCGATCGCCATGCCGGCGAACAGGGAAGCGAACGTGAGCACGCCCACCATCAGCGCCAGGACGCCGATGGTCGCAAAGATGACGTCCCAGCGCTTGTGCTTGACGATCAGCGCCCGGATCTCGGCTACCGTCATGTCGGCCATATCAATAGGCCTGCCGGAATCTGCGCTTCAGCATATGTCCCAGGATGTTGAAGAACAGCGTCAATAACATCAGGGTAAGGCCCGCGGCAAAAATGGTCTGATAGCCGATACTGCCGTGCGGCAAGTCGCCGAGCGCCACCTGCACGATATACGCGGTGATGGTGGCCGCCGGTTCCGTCGGGTCCCAGGTCAGATTCGGCTGCATGCCGGCAGCGACCGCGAGGATCATTGTTTCTCCCACGGCGCGGGAAATGCCCAGAATGTAAGCAGCGGAAATTCCCGAAAATGCCGCCGGTGTCACCACCCGGATCGCGGTCTGAAAGCGCGTTGCACCCATCGCGTACGAACCCTCGCGCATCGACATCGGCACCGCGCGCATCGCGTCTTCGGACACCGAGCTCACGTAGGGAATGATCATGATGCCCATCACCAGGCCGGCCGACAACAGGTTGAAGCCCGGCAGGCCGGGGATGAAATACTGCAGCGCCGGGGTTACGTACAGGAGCGCGAAATAACCGTAGACGATGGTCGGCACGCCGCCCAGCAGTTCGAGAAAAGGCTTCGCCACCTCCCGTATCGAGAACGGCGCGAACTCCGACAGGTAGATCGCGATGATGGTGCCCAGCGGGATTGCCACCGAGAGCGCAACAAAGGAGCTGACCAGCGTGCCCGAAAGCAGCACCATGATGCCGTAGTGCGCGTCGTCGAACAGCGGCGTCCATTGCGTATCGGTGAGGAAGTCCCAGAGCGGGACATGCTGGAAAAACTGATACGACTCGGTAATCAGGATGACGACGATACCGACCGTAACCGCAACCGACACCGATGCCGCGAGGAAAAGAAGGACCTCGATGAAGCGCTCGCGAATATGGCGGGATTTCCTCTTCGCGAGCCGCGCGCTGACTGTGTTATCCGCCAAGATATTCAGGCTGTGGGTGGGGGCGACGGAACTCATCGGTTCTGAGCCGGGGCTATTATTACAGAATTCTTAGATCACCCGGAACCCGGGCAAAAAACAGGAGGGGCAGCGCCCCTCCTGTGTGCCGGAAACGTGCCTGATTACAGCTTCGCTTCCATCTTCATCAGTTGCTGGATGGTCAGCCCGACCTTGTTCTCGCCACCGAACTTGGTGCCCAGGACCTTCTTCTGGATGTGATCGTTGTTGTAGGCGTAGGCATCCGCGGGAAGCGGAACGAACTTGACTTCGCGCACCAGCGCATCGGCATTCTTCATGTAGAACTCGAGGAACTCCCTGACTTCGGGACGCTCGAGCGACTTGGCGTTGACATAGATGAAAATCGGACGCGACAGGGGTTGGTAAGAGCCGTTCATCACGGTTTCCAGCGAGGGCAGCGCGCCCTTGGCGCCGGATTTCTCCGCGATCGCCACTGCTTTGAGCTTATCCTGGTTCTCGATGTAATAAGCCAGCCCGAAGAAACCGAGCGCATTGACGTCGCGCGACACGCCCTGAACCAGCACGTTGTCGTCTTCCGAAGCGGTAAAGTCGCCTCGGCTGGATTTGGCCTTGCCGTTGATCGCCTCGGTAAAGTAGTCGAAGGTGCCGGAATCGGCGCCAGCGCCGAACAGCTTCAACGGCGCGTCCGGGAAGCCCGGGTTGACCTGCTTCCAGTTGGTGACTTTGCCCTGGCCGGCCGGCTCCCACATTTTCTTCAATTCGGCCACGGTCAGGGTCTGCGCCCACTTATTCTCGGGGTGGATTACCACGGTGAGCGCGTCGTAGGCAACCGGCAGCTCGATGTACTGAACGCCGTTCTTCTTGCACTCGTCCATCTCCTTCTTCAGGATCGGACGGGATGCATCGGAGATATCGATCTCACCGCGGCAGAATTTCTTGAAGCCGCCGCCGGTGCCGGAAATACCGACCGTTACCCTGATCTTGCCTTTCTTGGCCTTCTGGAAGTCCTCGGCCATGGCTTCGGTGATCGGGAACACGGTGCTGGAACCGTCGATCTTGACCATCTGGGAATGGGCCGGGAGCGCGGTCGCGCCGAGTACGCCGGCAAATACGGCCGCGATGGCCGCAAGCGCGGATCGGTGGGGCTTCATCATGAGGTCAATCTCCTGTCTCTATGGAAGTAACGAGCTAACGGCGCGATTCTATGGCCGCATTGTGACAGTTTGATTGCATGGCCCTTTATTGCTGCGGGGCCGGGCAGTTAGCGAAACTCAGGCGCGAGCGTGAGCCTGCGCCCGGATAGTTTCGGCCAGCGCATCAGCGAGCTGCGTGATGTGCTTGCGCCTCTCCCCTTCCACCATGACCCGGATCACCGGCTCGGTTCCCGAGGCGCGCAACAGCACACGGCCCGTGCCCTTCAGGCGGGTTTCTGTGGCTTTGAGCGCCACCTGCACCTGGTCGTTTGCCTGCAAGTCGAAACCCTTGCGCACCTTCACGTTCACCAGGACCTGCGGGTACATGCGCATTTCGCCGCACAGGTCGGCCAGCGGCCTGCCCCCGGCGCGCAACGCGTGCAGCACCTGCAGGGCGGAGACGATGCCATCGCCGGTAGTGTGCTTGTCGAGGCAGATGATGTGGCCGGAGTTCTCGCCGCCGAGCTGCCAGTCGTTCTCGACCAGCTTTTCCAGCACGTAGCGGTCGCCCACTGCGGCACGCGTGAAGGGCACGCCAAGCTCGGCGAGCGCCTGTTCCATTCCCAGGTTGGTCATCAGCGTGCCGACAACGCCACCCTTGAGCGTCCCCCGCTCGTGGCGGAAGCGCGCGATCACGTAAAGCAACTGGTCGCCGTCGTAAAGCCTGCCCGCGTGATCCACCATCACCAGCCGGTCGCCGTCGCCATCGAACGCGATTCCCAGATGCGCGCGGTGCGCCTTGACCGCCGCTACCACAGCCTCCGGGTGTGTGGCGCCGTAATCGCGATTGATGTTCAGCCCGTCCGGGTGGTTGCCAATGGAGGTCACATCCGCGCCGAGTTCGTGAAAAACGTGTGCCGCGATGTGATAGGTCGCGCCGTGTGCGCAGTCGACCACCAGCCTGACGCCGCGCAGATCGAGATCATTCGGAAAAGTGCTCTTGCAGAACTCGATGTAACGGCCGGCCGCGTCGTCGATACGCCGCGCCTTGCCCAGTTGCGCCGAAGGCATGGTTTTCAGCGGCGCATCCAGGCGCGCTTCGATCGCATGCTCGACCGAGTCCGGAAGCTTGTTGCCGTCGGCGGAGAAGAACTTGATGCCGTTGTCTTCGAAGGGGTTGTGCGAGGCGGAGATGACGATACCGGCCTGCAGCCTCAGCGCGCGGGTGAGATAGGCGACCGCCGGGGTCGGCATCGGCCCGCAGAGGTAAATGTCCACTCCTGCGGCCGACAGCCCGGCCTGCAAGGCCGATTCGAGCATGTAACCGGAGATGCGCGTGTCCTTGCCGATCAGCACCGCCGCGTGCTCGCCTGAGGGCAACTCGCGTTCCGCCGCGAGTACCTTGCCCGCGGCATAGCCGAGCCGCATCACCAGTTCCGGCGTGATCGGCAGCTCTCCTACGCGCCCGCGCACGCCGTCGGTTCCGAAGTACTTTCTAGTCTTTGACAAGGGAGTGTCTTTCGATTGCGTTGAGCACCAGCAGCGCGTCGCGGGTCGCCGCCACGTCGTGCACGCGAACCAGTGCGGCGCCGCGCTCGGCCGCCAGCAAGGCCGCGGCCACGCTCGCGGAAACCCGGTCCGCCACCGGTTTGCCGGTGATTTTACCGAATAGCGATTTGCGGGACAGTCCAACCAGCACCGGCTGTCCGAGACCGGCAATCCTGGGCAGGCCGCGCAGCAGTTCGAGGTTGTGCCCGGTATTCTTGCCGAAGCCGAAGCCGGGATCGATAACAATGCGTTCGCGGCTAATACCTGCCTGCTGCGCCGCCTCGACGCGCTGCGCGAGAAACTCCGCTACCTCCGACACCACGTCTTCGTAGTGCGGATCCTGCTGCATGGTGCGCGGCTCACCCTGCATGTGCATCAGGCACACCGCGGACTGACTTTCCGCCACTGCCTCGAGCGCACCCGGCTCGCGCAACGCGTTGATGTCGTTCACCATCGCCGCCCCGGCCGCAATCGCGCGGCGCATCACTTCCGGTTTGCAGGTGTCGACCGATACCGGTACCGGGAGCCCGCCTAGTTTTTCCAGCACCGGCATCACCCTCCGCAATTCTTCGTCGAGGCCCACCGGCTCTGCACCCGGGCGCGAGGATTCCCCGCCGATGTCGAGAATGTCGGCGCCTTCCTCGATCAGAATCCGCGCGTGTTCCACGGCCTGCTGCGTGCCTAAGAAGCGTCCGCCGTCGGAAAACGAATCCGGGGTGACGTTCACCACGCCCATGATCAGCGGGCGTTCCAGCGCCAGCGAAAAACGGCCGGCCCGCAGGGATGCAAGGGGCGAGAGGCGAGAAGCGAGAGGTCGCATTACTTCATCGTGTTGAACGGACATTGTGTCTTCAGGACGGCCCACGCACCGATAAAGAAAAAGGGTGAGGATTATTTCCCCACCCTCTCGTCTCTTGCCTCTAGCCTCTTGCCTGCCCGATCAGGCTTCGCGTGCCGGCGTGGTGGTCGCAGCGGGCGATGGCGCATTGCCCTGCGAGGAAGGTGGCGCGCTCGGCGTGCCCGTGGGCTTCGGCGGACGCGGTGGGCGGCCTTCCATGATGTCGTTGATCTGGTCCGAGTCGAGGGTCTCCCACTCCAGCAGCGCCTTGGCCATCGCCTCGACCTTGTCGCGATTGTCCTCGATCAACTTGCGCGCGAGCGTGTACTGTTCGTCGATGATGCGGCGGATTTCCGCGTCTACCTTCTGCATGGTGGTCTCGGACACGTTCTTGTGGGTGGTGATCGAACGACCGAGGAAGACTTCTCCCTCGTTTTCGCCGTACACCATCGGTCCGAGCTTGTCGCTCATGCCCCATTGCGTGACCATGCGCCGCGCCATGTCGGTGGCACGCTCAAAATCGTTGGAAGCGCCGGTGGTCATCTGCCCCATGAAAATCTCTTCGGCGATGCGGCCGCCGAACAGCACCGAAATGTTCTGCAGAATATGCTCACGGTCCATGCTGTAACGGTCTTCTGTCGGCAGCTGCATGGTGACACCCAACGCACGGCCGCGCGGGATGATGGTCACCTTGTGCACCGGATCGGTCCGTGGCAGCAGCCTCGCCACCACGGCATGACCGGATTCGTGATAGGCGGTGTTCCTGCGTTCATGTTCGGGCATGATCATCGAACGGCGCTCCGCGCCCATGATGATCTTGTCCTTGGCGCGCTCAAAGTCGTCCATGTCGACCAGCCGTTTGTTGGTGCGCGCCGCGAACAAGGCGGCCTCGTTCACCAGGTTGGCAAGGTCGGCGCCGGAGAATCCCGGCGTGCCACGCGCAATGATATCGGCCTTGACGTCGGGCGCAATCGGCACCTTGCGCATGTGCACCAGAAGAATTTGTTCGCGGCCGCGGATATCGGGCAGCGGCACCACGACCTGGCGGTCGAAACGGCCGGGCCGCAGCAGCGCCGGATCGAGCACGTCAGGGCGGTTGGTCGCGGCGATCACGATCACGCCCACATTGGCTTCGAAGCCGTCCATCTCCACCAGCAACTGGTTGAGCGTCTGTTCGCGCTCGTCGTTGCCGCCGCCGAGGCCGGCGCCGCGCTGGCGGCCGACAGCGTCGATTTCATCGATGAACACGATGCAGGGTGCGTGCTTCTTGGCCTGCTCGAACATGTCGCGCACGCGCGCCGCGCCGACGCCGACGAACATCTCGACGAAGTCGGAGCCGGAAATCGAGAAGAACGGCACTTTGGCCTCGCCGGCGATGGCCCGGGCAAGCAAAGTCTTGCCGGTACCCGGAGAACCGACCATCAGCACGCCGCGCGGAATGCGGCCGCCGAGTTTCTGGAACTTGCCCGGATCGCGCAGGAAGTCCACCAGTTCGGACACTTCCTCCTTCGCTTCCTCGCAGCCGGCAACATCGGCAAACGTCACGGTGTTGGTGGACTCGTCGAGCAATCGTGCCCGGCTCTTGCCGAACGAGAACGCGCCGCCGCGCCCGCCGCCCTGCATCTGGCGCATGAAAAATATCCATACGCCGATCAGCAACAGCATCGGGAACCAGGACACGAAGATGTTCATCAGCAGCGACGGCTCTTCTTCGGGCTTGGCCTCGATGATGATGCCGGCCTTGAGCAGATCGGACACCAGCCAGGGGTCGGAGGGCGAGTACGTGGTGAACTTGCGGCCGTCGTTCCTGACGCCTTTGAGCACGCGACCTTCTATCGTCACCTTTGCGACATTGCCCTGCTTCACCTCGTCGATGAACTGGGAATACTCCATCGACGTGGTCTGATGCTGACGGGCGCTGAACTGGTTGAACACCGTCATCAGCACCAGCGCAATGACCAGCCAGATCGCTACGTTCTTGATGAGATTATTCAAAATTGCTCCTTGTGCCGCGGTGACAAACCGCGAATTTCCTGGCTCATTCTAAACCCATTTGAGTGTGCTCGCCGCCGGACGCTGCCGCCGCCGCCGCAGTTCACGCGGAGGATCGTCTTCCCTTCGCCAACAGGTAAAGCTCGCTGGAGCGGTCGCGTGATGCCCTGGGCTTGCGCATCGCCACCGTCGAAAATGCTTCGGCGAGCTGCTTTCTGAACTCGTCGACCCCCGAACCCTGGAACACTTTGACCAGAAAGCTGCCGCCCGGTTTCAGCCTGTCGCGGGCAAATTCCAGCGCCAGTTCGGCCAGTCCGATCGAACGGGCCTGATCCACCAGGCCTACACCGCTGATATTGGGCGCCATGTCCGAAATCACAAGGTCGATGCGGCGGCCGGCCAGTTCCTTTTCCAGGCGTTCCAGGGTTGCAGTCTCGGAAAAATCGCCGCGAATGAAAGCGACCCCTTCGACCGGTTCCATTTCCAGCACATCGAGCGCAATCACGCGTCCTGCGGTGCCCACCAGCGGGGCCAGCACCTGCGACCAGCCGCCGGGTGCCGCGCCGAGGTCCACCACCGTCATTCCCGGGCGCACCAGCTTGTCCTTCTCCAGCACCTCGATCAGTTTGTAGGCCGCGCGCGAGCGGTAACCCTCCTGCTTCGCGCGCCGCACGTAGGGGTCGGTGACATGCTCGTGCATCCAGGCCTTGCTGGTCTTGGTTCGTGCCATTGCCTACAATTTCCTCTTTAGGAGGATTTCGTGGCAAATCAATTGACCCCCGGCGAGCGCCGCGCGCTCAAGGCCAGCGCCCACGCCCTCGATCCCGTGGTTCTGATCGGCGATGGCGGGCTCACTGCGGCGGTGCTCAAGGAAATCGACCGCAGCCTGAACGCGCATGAACTGATCAAGGTACGGGTCGCCGGCGAAGACCGCGACGCCAGGTCGGATACCCTGCACCGGGTATGCGAAGACCTCGGTGCGACTGCTGTCCAGCATATCGGCAAGATCCTGGTGATTTACCGCCAGCGTCCCGAGCCGGACGCGAAGCCCGGGACCAGGCCAAGAAGAAAACCGCGCCGTGCGCTCAAGCGCAGTTTTCAGAACCGTCCCTGAACGGCGCAGTCAGTCGGTTCGTACCCGAGCGAATCCTTCAATTTCCCGGTCCTCTCCATTTCCCGGTGCCGCCGTGGAACGACTCGCGGTGGTGAAGGTGCATAGGGAAGCTCTGCATAGGTCCCACGACGCGCGTTGCGCCAGGTGCGGATGACTGCCAGGCACGCCGGAGCGCGGAACAGGGGCCCCTCTGGGGATGTGACCGCGTAGGCGT
>JBBPIT010000031.1:0-30828 GCA_038040175.1 Pseudomonadota bacterium
ACGCGCTGATCATTTACGACGATTTGACCAAGCAGGCCTGGGCCTACCGCCAGGTATCGCTGTTGTTGCGGCGCCCGCCGGGACGCGAAGCCTACCCCGGCGACGTGTTCTACCTGCACTCCCGCCTGCTGGAACGTGCCGCACGCGTGAGCGAGGCCTGGGTCGAGCGCTTCACCAAAGGCAAGGTCAAGGGCAAAACCGGCTCGCTCACCGCGCTGCCGATCATCGAAACCCAGGCCGGCGACGTATCCGCGTTCGTGCCGACCAACGTGATTTCCATTACCGACGGCCAGATCTTCCTGGAAACCGACCTGTTCAACGCCGGCATCCGTCCCGCGATCAACGCCGGCGTATCGGTGTCGCGGGTCGGCGGCGCTGCGCAGAACAAGATCATGAAGCGCAAGGACACCGGCGGCGGCGTGCGGCTGGCCCTGGCGCAGTACCGCGAGCTGGCGGCGTTCGCGCAGTTCGCTTCCGATCTCGACGAAGCCACCCGCAAGCAGCTCGAGCGCGGCCGCATGGTCACCGAGCTGATGAAGCAGCCGCAGTACCAGCCGCTGCAGGTGTGGGAAATGGCGCTGACGCTGTTTGCGGTCAACAACGGCTATTACGACGACATCGACGTAAAGAAGGCGTTGGCTGCGGAGAAATCCATGCGCGACTACCTCAAGACCAAGTACGCCGCGCTGATCGCACGGATGGACAAGGATCTGTCCGCCGACGACGAGAAGGCGCTGCACGAGGCGATCAAGGACTGGAACAAGAACGGCTCGTATTGAGTGAGGCGAGAGGCGCAAGCACGGCCCCGAAGCCCCGACCCACAAGGCAATCTATGCCAGGCACAAAAGAGATACGCACCAAGATCAAGAGTGTGCAGAACACTCGCAAGATCACCAAGGCGATGGAAATGGTCGCCGCCTCGAAGATGCGCAGGGCGCAGGAGCGCATGCGCGCGGCGCGCCCCTACAGCGAGAAGATCCGCAACGTGGTGGCGCACATTTCCCATGCCAATCCGGAGTACCGCCATCCCTTCCTGGTGGAGCGCGACTCGGTGAAGCGCGTCGGCATCATCATCGTCACCACCGACAAGGGTCTGTGCGGCGCGCTCAATACCAACGTTCTGCGCATGGTGCTCAACCAGTACAAGCAATGGCAGTCCGAAGGAGAACAGATCGACGGCTGCTGCATCGGCGGCAAGGGTCTCGGCTTGATGCAGCGCATCGGCGCGAACATCGTTTCCCAGGCCACGGGCCTGGGCGATCGTCCGAAACTCGAGAATCTGATCGGCGCGGTCAAGATCATGCTCGACGGCTACACCGAAGACCGTTTCGACCGCGTGCTGATTTTCTACACCCGCTTCATCAACACCATGAAGCAGGTACCGGTGATGGAGCAGTTGCTGCCGCTATCCGGGGAACGGCTCGGCGCGCCCGAGGGAACCTGGGACTACATCTACGAGCCGGAGGCGAAGACCGTGCTCGAACAGGTGCTGACCCGCTACATCGAGGCGGTGGTCTATCAGGCCGTTTCGGAGAACATGGCTTCCGAGCAGTCGGCGCGCATGGTGGCGATGAAGTCGGCTTCCGACAACGCGGCGACGCTGATCGACGAACTGACCCTGATCTACAACAAGAGCCGCCAGGCGGCGATCACCAAGGAGCTCTCGGAGATCGTCGGCGGCGCGGCGGCCGTATGAGGACGCTGCGACGCGCTACGATGGGCGACACTCATGTACGACGTGCGAACGTGATGGGGAGACCAAATCGTTCAGGCGCCGCCGCGGTCTGAATTTCATTTCACCGCAGAGACGCAGAGTACACAGAGAAATGCAAGAACGAGACAAGAATTTCTCCGCTTTCTCTGGGCCTCTATGGAAAACCGAATTTGATCTAGACGTTAGGAAACGATAATGAGCCAAGGAACCATTGTTCAGTGCATCGGCGCGGTGACAGACATCCAGTTTCCACGCGAGGCGATCCCCAAAATCTACGACGCGCTGGTACTCGAAGAGTCGGGCGAGGCGTCCTTCGCGGAAAAAGGACTCACCTTCGAGGTCGAGCAGCAGCTCGGCGACGGCGTGGTGCGCTGCATCGCGCTCGGTTCCTCCGATGGCCTGCGCCGCGGCATGAAGGTCAAGAACACCGGCGCCCCGATTACGGTGCCGGTCGGCCACGGCACCCTGGGCCGCATCATGGACGTGCTCGGGCGTCCGATCGACGAGGCCGGGCCGGTCAAGACCGACGAGAAGCGCTCGATTCACCGGCCGGCGCCGAAGTTTGCGGAACTGTCGCCTTCGGTCGACCTGCTCGAAACCGGCATCAAGGTTATCGACCTGATCTGCCCGTTCGCCAAGGGCGGCAAGATCGGTTTGTTCGGCGGGGCGGGTGTGGGCAAGACCGTCAACATGCTTGAGCTGATCAACAACATCGCCAAGCAGCACTCCGGTCTGTCGGTTTTCGCCGGCGTGGGTGAACGCACCCGCGAGGGCAACGACTTCTATCACGAGATGTCGGAAGCCGGCGTCATCAAACTGGACAACCTGTCCGAGTCCAAAGTCGCGATGGTGTTCGGCCAGATGAACGAGCCCCCGGGCAACCGCCTGCGCGTTGCGCTCTCCGGTATCACCATGGCCGAAAAATTCCGTGACGAAGGCCGCGACATCCTGTTCTTCGTCGACAACATCTATCGCTACACGCTCGCCGGTGTGGAAGTGTCGGCGCTGCTGGGCCGGATGCCTTCCGCGGTTGGTTATCAACCCACGCTGGCGGAGGAAATGGGCAAGCTTCAGGAGCGCATTACTTCCACCAAGACCGGTTCGATCACCTCCGTCCAGGCGATCTACGTACCGGCGGACGACCTGACCGACCCGTCACCTGCGACCACCTTCGGCCACTTGGATGCGACGGTGGTGTTGTCGCGCGATATCGCCTCGCTGGGCATTTATCCCGCAGTGGATCCGCTGGATTCGACTTCGCGCCAGGTCGATCCGAACGTCATCGGCGAAGAGCATTACTCGACAACCCGGGCGGTGCAGGCGACGCTGCAGCGCTACAAGGAGCTGCGCGACATCATCGCGATTCTCGGCATGGACGAACTTTCGCCCGAGGACAAGCTGGCCGTATCGCGCGCGCGCAAGATCCAGCGCTTCCTGTCGCAGCCGTTCCACGTCGCCGAAGTGTTCACCGGCTCGCCGGGCAAGTTCGTGCCGCTGAAAGAGACCATCAAGGGTTTCAGGATGATCGTCAACGGCGAGTGCGACAGCCTGCCCGAACAGGCGTTCTACATGGTCGGCGGAATCGAAGAAGCGTTCGAGAAGGCGAAGACATTGCAGTAAGGCGTGAGGCGGGAGGCGTGAGGGGTAAGGACGGTTGTATCGTTCCCGCCTCGCGTCTGACGCCTGACGCCTCACCAGGAAATTGAAATGGCCAACACGATGCACGTAGATGTGGTGAGCGCGGAGGAGTCGATCTTCTCCGGCGAGGCGGAGTTCGTGGTCCTGCCCGGAGAGGCGGGCGAACTCGGCATCTATCCGCGGCATGCTCCGCTGATAACCCGCATCAGGCCGGGCGCGGTGCGCATCCGGCCGGCGGGAGGCGGCGAGGAAAATCTGATTTTCGTCGCCGGCGGAATTCTGGAAGTCCAGCCGGCGCTGGTGACCGTGCTGGCCGACACCGCGATCCGCGGCCGTGATCTCGACGAAGCCAAGGCGCTGGAGGCGCAGAAGCGCGCCGAGGAGGCGTTGCGCAGCGCCAAGGACAAGCAGGAAATCGCAGTCGTCGAAGGCGAACTCGCCATGCTCGCCGCGCAACTGGCCGCGATCCGCAGGCTGCGCAAGAAGTAGCCGAGACCGGCATCAAGAACCGAAGAGCGGCCGCGTGCTACCTTCCGAGAGGTCCACCATGACGTACCGTCTTGCCGCCTTAGCCGTGGCGATCTGCCTTGCCGCCGTCGATCCCGGAATTGCGACGGCCAAAGACACGGTAAAGATCGCTTTCATCGGCCCGCTGACCGGGGGCGTTTCCGCCAACGGTCTGGGCGGCCGCAACTCGGCCGACCTCGCGGTCAGGCTGCGCAACGCCGATCCCAACTCGCAGTACGGCTACGAGCTGGTGGTGCTCGATGACGAGTGCAAACCCAACATCGGCGTGCAGGTCGCGACCAAAGCTGCCGCCGACCGCAAGGTGATCGCCGGCGTGACCCACTATTGCTCCGCAGTTGCGATGGGAACCGTCGACGTGTATCACCGCTTCGGCCTGCCGGTAATCGTGTGGGGAGCGGTGCTGCCGGACGTCACCTACGCCCATGACTACAAGGAAATCCATCGTGTGAACGGCACGATGATCAACCAGAACGAAGTCGCGGCGCAGTTCATGACCGGACTCAAGTACAAGAAGTGGGTGATCATTCACGACACCACCGACTACGGCAAAGGCCACAACAAGTATTTCTCCGAAGACCTCGCCAGGAGCGGCGGCACCATCCTCGGCACGTTCGGCGTCACGGCCGATCAGCAGGACTTCAACGCCGAGCTCACCAAGATCAAGGAACTGAAACCCGAGGTGATCTACTTCGGCGGAATCACGCCGATCGGTGTGCGCATCCGTTCGCAGATGGAAAAACTGGGGATCAAGGCGGTGTTCCAGGGCACATCCGGGATCGTCTCGGACGCGTTCATCGAAGCGCTCGGGCCGCTCGCGGAGGGCGTGCTGGCGTTCCGCGAAGGCGCGCCTGCGGAAAAACTTCCCGGCGGAAAGTTCTTCCTCGAGCAATACCAGAAGCAGAAATACCGCGATCCACCCGAAGCCTACGGGGCTTTCGCTTTCGCTGCCGCGAACCTGATCATCGACGCGATCGAGAAAGTCGGCCCGAATCGCAAGAAAGTCATGCGCGAGCTCAACGGCACGCGCGACCACCAGTCGATCGTCGGCACGGTCACTTTCGACGATCACGGACAGAACATGGTGCCGCTGATCACCAAGTTCGTGGTCCAGGACGGCAAATGGGTGGTGTGGGAAGACAGCGACTACGCCAGGGGCAAGCGCAAGCTGCCCAAGCCCTGATCCCGTTGCAGCTAAAATGGATCTCGGGCTCGCCGGCCAGTACCTTCTAAACGGCCTCATGCTCGGCGTGATCTACGCCATGGTGGCGGTCGGATTCACGCTGTTCTTCGGCGTGCTCGACGTCATCAAGTTCTCGCACGGCGACGTGGTGATGGTCGGCGCCTTCGTCGGGCTGGCTACTTTTATCGGACTGCAGAACTTGGGTGTCGCATCCAGTCTGGCGTTGCTGCTGGCGGTGAGCGCCGCGGCGCTGATTTCGATGGCGTTGCTCGGCGCGCTGATTGCGCGTTTCCTGGTCCTGCCGCTGCGGACCGCACCGCCGTTGAACACGCTGCTGGTCACGCTGATGCTCGGTCTGGCGCTGCGCGAAGCGGTGCGCCTGTTCTATCCCAACGGCTCCAACCCGAAACCCTTCCCGCGGCTGCTGCCCGCGGAGGCCTATTCCTTCGGCAGCTTCACGCTGCGGATCGACAGCGCCATCCTCCTCGCCACAGGCGTACTGGCGATCGTGCTGGTGCACCTGCTGATCAACAGGACCAGGCTCGGGCTGGCGATCCGCGCGGTGGCGCAGGATCCCGAAACCGCGAAGGTGATGGGCATCAACTTCGAGCGCGTGGTGATGATCACGTTCGCCCTCGGCTCCGCGCTGGCGGCGCTTGCCGGCGTCACCAACGGCCTGTACTACAACGAGATCAATTTCGGCATGGGCTTGCTGCTCGGCGTCATCGGATTCTCGGCCGCGGTGGTCGGCGGGCTGGGCAACGTCTATGGCGCAATCATCGGCGGCTTTCTGTTTGCCGGGCTGCAGACCGTCGGCGCGGTGTGGTTCTCGGTGCCGGCCTACAAGGATGTGTTCGCGTTCGCCGCGGTGATCCTGCTGATGGCCTGGAAACCAACCGGGTTGATCGCGGAAAAGTCCGCGGAGCGGGTGTAGCCGATGCAGGAGCGCTACAAGTCGGCTGCTTCTGTCCTGCTTGCGTTGACGGCGTTTGCGGTCTTTACCTACTTGTTCCTTGAGATCGAGCAGCAGTGGGAGGTCGCGGCGCTCGCCATCGGCGCAATGGTGGCGCTGCTGATCTTCGGCAGGAGCGGGATCGCTGCGCGCGTCGAACGCAGCGCCGCCGCAAACCAGAGGGTCGCCGTCACGCTGACAGTGATCGCGGTGCTGATCGTCGCCGCGGCACTCCATGAATCGCATTTCGCGCTGCTGATGCTCGCCACCGTGGCGCTCTATGTCACCGCCTGCCTGGGGCTCACCATCCAGTTCGGGTACGCGGGTATCGTCAACTTCGCAGGCGCCGCGTTCTTCGGCATCGGCTGCTACACCACCGCCGTTCTGGCCGCGCATACGCCGCTGCCGCATCTTGTTGTCATCGGGGCCAGTGGTCTGATATCGGCGCTGATCGGCTCGGTTCTGATCCTGCCGATTCTGCGCACCCGCGGGCATTACGCCGCGCTGATCACCATCGCCTTCGGCATCCTGTTCAAGACTTTCATGGAAGTAAACGACACCCTCGGCGGTCCGCAGGGGCTGAAAGTCCCGGGGATGACGCTGTTCGGCTGGTCGTTCAACGAGCCGATCCGGATCACCGAGAGCCTTGAAGCGTCGTTCTATCTCAATTACGTCGTTCTGGCGGTCGCGATCGCCGCGATCGCCTTCATACTGGTGAAGCGGCTCGAACGCTCCTGGATCGGGCTGAATTTCGACGCGGTGCGGCTCGACGAAACGGCCGCCGCGGTGTTCGGCATCGGCGTGGCGCGCTGGAAAATTCTGGCTTTCACGCTCGGCAATTTCCTCGCCGGCATCGCCGGTGCGATCTACGCGATGATGACGGGCTTCATCGCCCCGGACAGTTTTACCTTCGGCGATTCGCTCATCCTGGTGTCGATCGTGATACTCGGCGGTCTGGGCAACCCGCTGGGCGTAATACCGGCGGCGTTGTTGCTGCTGTTGCTGCCGGAAAAACTGCAGGTAATCCAGGAGTACCGCTTCCTGCTCTATGCGGTACTGGTGATCCTGATCCTGTTATACCGGCCCGAAGGCCTGTTGCCGCGCCGGCTGCGCGCCTATCTTCCAAAGCGCCGCCACGCATGAATATCCTCGCCGCGCACGGGCTCACGGTGAAGTTCGGCGGCCTGACGGCGCTCGATGCCCTCGACCTGCAATTGTATTCCGGCGAGATCCTGGGGCTGATCGGCCCGAACGGCTCCGGCAAGACCACCTTCTTCAACGCGCTCACCGGCCTGTACCGGCCGGCCGGCGGCCGCGTACTGGTGGACGGCAAGGACATCACCGGCGCATCGCCGCAAGCGGTATCCGCCGCCGGCGTGGCACGCACCTTCCAGCGTTCGCGCCTGTGCCTGCCATTGTCGGTGTTCGACAATCTTATGATTGGCAATCACCGCAACCTCGATCATGGCATCTGGACTAATCTGTTCCGGCGCGGAGCGCTCGAACGCCAGATCGAGGCGGGCGTAGCCAAGGCGCGGACGCTCACGGCGATTTTCAGCGCGCCGCTTGCCGGGCGGCTGTTCGATCCTGTCGCCGCGCTGCCCATGATCGATCGCAGGCGCATCGAGATCTGCAGGGCGCTGATCGGCGAGCCGCGCATCCTGCTTCTCGACGAGCCGTCGGCGGGCATGACCCACGAAGAAACCCACGAGCTGATGGACGACCTGCTGGCTGCGCGCGAGCGGCTGCCGGCACTCTCGATCATCCTCATCGAACACGAAATGAACGTCATAGAGCGCGTGACCGATCGCTGCGCGGTACTGAACTACGGGCAGAAAATCTGCGAAGGCGCGTACCGCGACGTTGCCGGCGACGAGCGCGTGCGCAAGGCCTATCTGGGGGAAGACTGAGATGCCGTTGGGACTGGTACTCGAGGACATCTACACCGCGTACGACCGTGCCGATGTCCTGTCCGGCGTCTCGCTCGAAGTCGAACCGGGAAAGATCACCTGCATCCTCGGATCCAACGGCGCGGGCAAGAGCACGCTGATCCGTTCGATCCTGTCGTTGACCGCGCCGCGCAGCGGCCGGATCCTGTACGACGGTGCCGACATCACCGGATTGGCCACGCACCAGATCGTGCGCCGCGGCATTGCCTGCATTCCGGAAGGGCGGAAAGTATTTCCGAAGATGACCGTGCGCGACAATCTTCTGGTGGGCGGCTATCAGGAAAGCGGACACTCGGCGCTGGAGGCCAGGCTGGAGGGCGTGTTCCGGGTGTTCCCGCAGCTCAGGGAGCGCACCGGCCAGCTCGCGGGTACGATGTCCGGCGGAGAGCAGGCGATGCTGTCGATCGGACGCGGATTGATGGCGGCGCCGAAGCTGTTGATCATCGACGAACCTTCGCTGGGATTGTCGCCGCTGTACGTAAAGGCAAACTTTAACGTCATCCGTGCCATCAACGAACAGGGTGTGACGGTGCTCCTGGTGGAGCAGAATGTGAAACAGACGCTGGCGATCGCGCACCGCGGCTACGTGTTGTCCCAGGGCAGGGTGGTCGCGGCCGGCGACGCGGATCAGCTTCGCGAGAACCCCGAAGTGCGCGAAGCGTATTTCGGAAGACAATAGGCCGGAGGAGGATAGAGTCGTGGCAGCGCACATCGATGCGGTCGAACTGACCAGGCAGATCGTCCGCATGAACACCATTAACCCGCCGGGCGACGAAGAGCAGTGCGCGCGGCATCTCGGCGTGCTGCTGGAGAACGCCGGCTTCAAGGTGGCGTATCACCAGTTGTCACCGAAACGCGCCAGCCTGGTCGCGACCATCGGCGGCTCCAGCGACAAGGCGCCGCTGTGCTTCACCGGCCACATCGATACCGTGCCGCTGGGTGCAGCGAAATGGAAAATGGATCCGTTCGCCGCGGACACCGACGCCGGCAAACTCTACGGGCGCGGCACCAGCGACATGAAGTCGGGCGTGGCGGCAATCGTGGTGGCCTGTATGAACCTCTCCGGCAAGCTGGAACGCTCGCCGGGATTGGAACTGGTGATCACCGCCGGCGAGGAAACCGGTTGCCAGGGCGCGTTTCATCTCACGCAGAAGAGCGGCGCGCTCGGGCGCGCGGGCGCGGTGGTGGTGGGCGAGCCGACGTCGAATTATCCGTTCGTCGGCCACAAGGGCGCGTTCTGGCTCAACGCCCGCACCAGAGGGGTTACTGCGCACGGCTCGATGCCGGAGAAAGGCGTCAACGCGGTGTTGAAGGCGGCGCGCGCGGTTGCGGTGCTGGAGAAATTCTGTTTCTCCAATCCACCGCACCCGCTGATGGGCCAGGCCACGCTCAACGTCGGCACCATCCGCGGCGGGCTCAACATCAATTCGGTGCCGGACGAAGCGGTGATCGGCATCGACATCCGCACTGTTCCCAACGTCAGGCACGCCCAGCTCAAGGCGGAGCTCGAGCGCCAACTGGGAGCCGATGTGGAACTTGAGACGCTGCTCGACCTGGAAAGTGTTTACACCGTACCCGAGGATCCCTGGGTACAAGAGGTGTTCGAAGTGATGCGTCCCATTCTCGGCAGCCGGCCTGAGCCGCGGACGGCGACTTATTTCACCGATGCTGCGGCACTTAATGTTGCCTACCGCACCCCGCCAACCATCGTTCTCGGGCCGGGCGAAGCACAGTTGGCGCACCAGACCGACGAGTACTGCGTAGTCGAGCGCGTCGCCGAATCGGTTGCCGCATACGAGGAGATTGCGCGCCGCTGGTGCAACATCTAGCGGGGCGTCGGGCGATCAGCGATGTCTTCCGATTCTTTCTCGGCCAGCAATCCGGCGGGGCGGGTCGCGGCGCTGCTCGATCCCGGTTCGTTCCGGGAAATCGCGCAGGAAGCGCGCGGCGCGTTGACCGCGGGCACCGGCACTGTCGGCGGCACTGCGGTGGCGATCGCGGCGACCGACCGCGACATCGCCGGCGGCTCGTTCGGTGTGGTGGAGTCGCAGGCGCTGTCCGCGTTGCTGCAGCAAAGCCGGACCGGCGGTGTGCCGGTGATCCTGTGTCTGGATTCGGCCGGCGCGCGGCTTGACGAAGGCCTGCCTGCGCTCGGCGCATTCCGCCAGCTTTATCGGCACTTTCTCGATCTCAGGCTTGCCGGAGTATCGACGCTCGCGGTTCTGGGGCGTGACTGCTTTGGCGGTGCCAGCATGCTGGCGGCGGCCTGCGGACGACGCGTGTATTCGGCAGCCTCGCGCTTGGCGATGTCGGGACCGGCGGTGATCCAGGCGCTGGGCGGACGACAGGAACTCGACGCCGAAGACACGCAGGCGGTCACGGCGCTGATGGGAGGCGCGGCGCGCGTGCGCCTGCAGCCGACGGATCGCCTGTGTGCGGACAGATCGGGCGATTTTCGGCAGGCGGTGCTGGAGTGGATGGCGCAGCGCGATGCGGAACCGCAGCTCGACTTGCGCAAACAGCACAACCAACTTGGCACACGGCTGCTCGAGCGCGGAATGGCGCCCTCGCCGCTGTCGAATGCCGAGCCGGCGCCGCCGGCAGCGCTGCTGGAAGTGGTGCCGCCGGGTTTTCAGGCACGCACCATCGACGGCGTTCTGATCGGCAGGACCACGAAAAACTCGCCCGATACTTTTTTCGGCCTGGTAAGCCGCGAGCCGGTGGGAGCGCTGGCGCTGTGGACGCTGGCCGGCGCGTGCCTGTCGGCGGCGGATTCGCGCCCCGGCGAAGCAGTCATGCTGCTGCTCGACGCCCCGGGACAGGCACCCACTCTTCGCGACGAGCGCATCATGCTCTCCCAGTACGTCGCCCATCTCGCGCTCGTGCTCTCGCATCTCAGGGTACGCGGCCACCGGGTCACGCTGCAGGTTCTGGGCGAGGCGGCGGGCGGGATTTATGTCGCGCTGGCGGCACCGGCTACGCGTGTGGTGGCGCTGCCGGGCGCAAACGTGCAGATGCTGCCCCCGGCCGCGATGGCACGGGTGATCGGCCGCCACAGTGCGCGCGGTGACATGGACGACTATTTGCGCGCGGGCGTGGTCGACACGATTATCTGATGAACGCGAATTTCTACGCGGCAATCGAAGCCGCAAACCGCGGCCGCCTGCAGCACGATCTTCTGGAGACTGAAACCGGCAGGACATCCACCTACGGCGATCTGGCGCGTGAATCGGCGCGCTATGCGAACCTGTTGACCGGTCTCGGCGCAAGACACGGCGACCGGGTTGCGGTGCAGGTGGAGAAATCCCCCGCGTCGCTGTTCCTGTATCTCGGCTGTCTGCGCGCGGGACTGGTCTATCTGCCGCTCAATACCGCATACCAGCGCGGCGAGCTGTCGTACTTTCTCGGTGATGCCGAGCCCAGGGTGGTCGTGTGCTGGCCGCAGGCGTCCGAGCTGATGCAGGAACTGTGCGGCGGCCGTTCGCACATCGTCACCCTGGACGAGGATGGCGGCGGTACCCTGGGGCGCGCGGCTGCCGCGGCTTCGCACGATTTCGCTACCGCAGAAATGCAGCCCGATGATTCCGCGGTGATCATCTACACTTCGGGCACGACCGGACGTTCCAAAGGGGCGGTAGTCACGCACCGCAACCTTGCGTCGAACGCCCGCGTACTGGTGGACTTCTGGAAATTCGGCGAACACGACGTGTTGCTGCACGCGCTGCCGATGTTTCACGTGCACGGCTTGTTCGTCGCCAATCACTGCGCGCTGCTGGCCGGCGCGAAACTGCTGTGGCACGGAAAGTTCGATGTGAAGCTGGTCTTGCGCGACCTGGCGCGCGCGAGCGTGATGATGGGTGTGCCGACGTTCTATACCCGGCTGCTGAACGAACCGGCCTTCACGCGCGCGCTGTGCAACAACGTCAGACTGTTCGTTTCCGGTTCGGCGCCGCTGCAGCTGGAGACCTTCAAGGACTTCGAGGCGCGTACCGGCAAGGCCATACTGGAGCGCTACGGCATGTCCGAGGCCGGCATGATCAGCTCCAACCCGCTCGCCGGTGAGCGCCGCGGCGGTACCGTCGGTTTCCCTCTGCCGGGGATATCGGTGCGAATCGCGGATGAGCGCGACCGGCCGGTGGAAAACGGAGTAATCGGCGCGATTCAGGTGAAGGGAGAAAATGTGTTTGCGGGCTACTGGCGCATGCCGGAAAAGACCCGGGAGGTGTTCACCGCCGACGGATACTTGCGCACCGGCGACGTCGGTGTGTTCGACCGCGACGGCTATCTCTCCATCGTCGGCCGCGCCAAAGATCTGATCATCAGCGGCGGTTACAACGTCTATCCGAGGGAAATCGAGCTGGTGCTCGACGCCATTCCCGGCGTGGCCGAATCGGCGGTGATCGGCGTGCCGCATCCTGAGTTCGGCGAGGCGGTCACCGCGGTCGTTGTCGCGCAAAAAGACGCCCGGCTCGATCCCGCCGCAGTCATCGCCGCGGTGAAAAATACGCTGGCCAATTACAAAGTCCCGAAAGCGGTCCACTTCGTCGACGACCTGCCGCGCAATGCGATGGGCAAGGTGCAGAAGGCGCTGCTGCGGGAGAGATTCCGCTAGCCCGCGTGTCGATGGCCGGTCAGGACGGTGCCCTCGCTGAAGCCATTGCCGCCGAGGGCTGGGCGGTCGTTCCGGGTTTCATCGAATCCGAACTGATCTCGGAGCTGCGTGCGGAGTGCCGCCGGTTCGTTGCGGAAGGTGCGCTGCGTGCCGCGGCAATCGGCAGCGGTGCCGGCCGGCAGACCCGCAGAGACATTCGAACCGACGAAATCCGCTGGCTGGAGGAAGCGGCTGCGAGCCCGGCACAGTGCCGCTGTCTCGCGCGCTTCGAGGCGCTGCGGCTGGAGCTTAACCGCGAGTTGCAGCTCGGATTGTTCGAGTTCGAATGTCATTTCTCGCGCTACGCACCCGGGGCCTTCTACCGGAAACACCTGGATCAGTTTCGTGGCGACGGCTGCCGCCGTCTCTCCTGCGTGCTCTATCTGAACGAGAACTGGGCGCGCGAGGATGGCGGGGAACTGCGGCTCCATGTCGACGCCAGGGAAACCGGAAATTTCGAGGACGTGCTTCCGGCCGGCGGCACGCTGGTGGTGTTTCTGAGCGAGCGCGTCGCCCACGAAGTGCTGCCCGGAAAGCGTGAACGGCTCAGCCTCGCCGGCTGGTTCAAGTCCAGAGGATAAACATCAGAACAGCGTCCAAAGCATCTTGGTCGCCATCAGGAACAGGATCACCGCGAAGATCTTTTTCAGCCGCGGCACCGGCATGGTGTGCGCCGCCTTCGCGCCCGCCGGCACGGTGACGAACGTGCCGATTACGATCCCAACCAGCGCGGGGACGTAAACGTAACCGAGCGTGAGCGGCGGCAGATGATCCTGGCCCAGCCCGGTATAGATGTAGCCCGCCGCGCCGGCGATCGCAATCGGCAGTCCCAGTGCAGCCGAGGTGCCGACCGCGTTGCGCATGGGCACGTTGCACATCGTCATCAGCGGGATCGACAGCAATCCGCCGCCGGCGCCCACCAGGCTCGAAACGATACCGGTGATGATTGCCGCCACCGACATTCCCGCCCGCCCCGGCAGAGTGCGGGTCGGCTTGGGTTTCATGTCCACGAACATCTGCACCGCGGAGTAGTACACGAAGGCAACGAAGAAGATTGCCAGATACTTCGACGCCATCCGGTCGGCGACGAAGGTGCCGAGCAGCGTGCCCGCGATCAGCCCGGGCGTGGCCATTTTCACGATGTCCCAGCGCACCGCGCCGTGGCCGTGATGCGCGCGCAGACTGGAAATCGAAGTAAAGACGATGCTGGCGAGCGATGTGCCGAGCGCGATGTGCACGATGCGGTCCGCAGGAAATCCCTGCAGGCTGAACAGAAACACCATCAGCGTGACGAGGATCAATCCGCCGCCGATCCCGAGCATGCCGGCGAAGAAGCCGACGAACAGGCCCATCAGCAGATAGACAATCCACCATTCCATTGCGGCCGTCCCGTCTCTAGAGAATGCCGACGATGAAATCCCACTCGCGCGGCTCGACCGGGGTGATCGACAGGCGGTTGCCGCGCTGGAGCACCCGCATCGAAGCGAGCTCGGGATGGGAACGCAGTTCCCCGATGCCGACCAGACGCGTCTTTTTCACCAGGGTGACGTCGACGTTGAACCAGCGCGGAGTGTCGCGCGTGGCCTTTGGATCGAAGTACGCGCTCTTGCGGTCGAACTGGGTCATGTCCGGATGCGCAGGTCTGGACACCCGTACCATGCCGGCGATGCCGGGCTCTGCGCAACTGGAGTGGTAAAAGAATGCGCGGTCGCCGACTTTCATCCGGTCGCGCATGAAATTGCGCGCCTGATAGTTGCGCACGCCCCACCACGCGGCGGTCTGCTCCGGCGCGGCCGCGAGGTGATCGATGCCGAAGACGTCCGGCTCGGATTTCATCAGCCAGTAATTCATCATCCCGACAGACAAAAAAATGGAGTTCCGCTGCGCTGGAACTCTATCTGGTTGTGGTGCATGCGTGAAAACAAAAAAAGCGGCATCGCCGCTCGTGTCCGATTGTTGTCGCTGATCCCGAAAGGGGTGCCCCCCGCGATTGCCGTCAGGCTGGCATCTTGAACCTAGGGTTCAAGGTGGTCGCTTTCCGAGCACATCAGGCGCTTCCCACTGGGACGCGCACAACAGCGCTGCTTTAGGCCGCAACCAAGGCAAGGAGCATTGGTTCAAAGAATGTAGAGCCCAACAACACCGCAGGGGACATTGATCGTTGCAAGACCTTCAGAACAACTCGTCCTGGCCGTTCATTGCCTGGTCGATGGTTGCCTGCATGCTCAACATTCTACGCTTGAACTCCCCGACGTCAAATCCGCCATCCATGCGGGTGGAGAGATACTCGTGGGTGATGTTCAGCGCCGCCATGATGGCGATGCGCTCCACGCCGATGACTTTTCCGGTATCGCGAATCTCGCGCATCTTGGCGTTGAGATAGTCGACGGCCTTGAGCAGGTCGCGCCGCTCTTCCTCCGTGCATGAAACGCGAAATTCGCGTCCCATGATGTCCACGTCGAGACCCCTGGCTTCCTTGCTCATTCGGCCCCATCGGGAATCTGGTTGAGCAAAACTTCGAGGCGGGTCGTGGCGGTGTTTACCTTTTCCGCCAACTGCTTGCTCTCGCTTTGTGCCGTGGCCAGTTGCTGCCGCAACTGGTTGTTGTCCTTGCGGAGTTTCTGGCACAACTGGGCGAGTTGGGTAACTTTGTCGTCGAGGGCGTTAAGCTCGGCTTCCATGGCCACACTATAGTGACAAAAATCTTGTTAAGTCAACTGCTAACGATTTTTTTTGAATGTGCTTTGACATATTCGCTCAGGCTCTCCCCCGCCCCGAAATGGCGCTCCCCAAGGCCTCCAGGGTACCGTTTCCATCCCCTTGCCCTGGCTTTGGCCCTATTCCATTGGGGTAGAATCGCCGCTGTTCTCGGGTGCCCTCGTCCGGTTCCTCCGGGGGGGTTCAACGGGAAACAGGTGCGGGTGACCACTCGCACTGCAAGAACCGCCGCGGTCCTTCGCCGGTTGCCCCGGTACGACGGGCTGCCGAAGTCGAAATGCTGGCGGAACCGAGTGGTCACCTTATTCCTGTGCTGCCCCCGCAACGGTAAGCGACTGTAGGGGCGTGCCACGATGCCACTGTGGGCGACGCCGGCCGTCTGGAAGCCGGAATCCCCATGGGAAGGCGGCACGCCCGGTTCGCAAGCCCGGATACCGGCCCTTGAGCGCGAACGGAGTTTCCGCGCGGGGCGGGTATCCGGAGCCGGCGGCCGCGCGCCGGCATCCTCTCGAAGTCCCCTCCCGGAAGCTCCCGGTCATCAACCTGCATGCGGCGGGCATGCGTATTCGGGAGCTATCAATGAGAGTAAAGACTTGCTTGTTTCTTGCCGGACTGGCCGGTTCGGCAACTGCTTACGCACAGGATTCCTCGGACATCGTTACCGATGAAGTGGTGGTGACGGTTTCGCGATTCGAGGAAAAACGCATCGACCAGCCGATCGGCGTGACGGTGATCACCCGAGACCAGATCGAAGCCAGCAACGCCCGCAGCATCGCCGACGTTCTTACCTCGATGGGTGGTGTTCATGTCCGGGACAGCAGCGGGCAACCCAATCCGCAGCTCGACCTGCGCGGCTTCGGCGTCAGCGGCGACCAGAACACGCTGGTGCTGGTCAACGGGCAGCGCATCAGCGAAAACGAACTGCAGCCCGCGAACATCGCGGCGATTCCGCTCGCCTCCGTGGAACGTATCGAGATCCTTCGCAGCGGCGGCGCGGTGCTCTACGGTGGTGGCGCTAGCGGCGGGACCATCAACATTATTACTCGCAGGCAGGACGCCGGCACCCGCTCAGGCCACGTGCTGCTGGGCGGGGGTAGTTACGACGCCTATGCCGCCGAGGCGGCGCTGGGAATGGCTGGTGAGGCGCTGGGATTCGATGTCAGCGCGCGGCGTTACGACACCGAGAACTACCGGGATAACAATGCGCTCAGGCAGGACACGGTGACCGGCAGTCTGCGTTTCTTCGGGGAGCGCGATCGGGTGACGCTGGGTTTCGGGGCCGACGCGCAGGACACACGGCTCCCCGGCGCATTGTCCGCGGCGCAGATCGCCGCGAACCGCCGCGCGACGGTTTTTCCGGATGACAACGCCTCCCTTGACACCGGATTTGCGTCGCTCGCCTGGAGCCGCACGCTGGAGAGCGTCGAACTGAGCGCCGACGCATCGTACCGGGAAAGATACGCTCTCGGATTCGTTTCGGGCGGACGAAATGCTGCAACCGGACGCACGCTGTTGTTCTCGCCACGGGCAAAAATCACCGGAACGATCTTCGGCCAGCGAAACTCACTCGTGATCGGCGGCGACTGGGAGGACTGGGATTACGATTCGTTGGTATTGTTTCCCGGATTCGATTCGGACGCCACTTCGGTCCAGGAGAACTCGGCGTTCTTCATCCAGGACACGTTCGACCTGGGCAGCCGCACCGCGGTCACCATTGGCGGTCGGACGCAACGCAGCCGCACCGAAATCCAGGAGCGTGATACCTTCACTCCCGCGTCGACGACGACCAAGACGGTCCATCCCAACGCCTATGAGGTCGCACTGCGGCAGGCGTTGACCGCGGGACTGGACCTCTACCTCAAAGCGGGAAACAGCTTCCGCTTGGCTACAGTGGATGAAAATCGGGGTCAGACCACGCCGCTGGAGCCGCAGACATCGCGCGACCGTGAGATCGCCCTCGAGTACGGCGATGCCAGCCGCAACCTGCGCCTGTCGGCCTATCGCCTCGACATCGCCAACGAGATCCATTTCATGTTCGTCCCCGGCGGGTTCTTCGGGCTGTTCGGTTCGAACGTGAACCTGCCCCCGACCCGCCACGAAGGCATCGAACTCGAAGGGCGCTTGCGTCCGGCCTCCAATGTCCAACTCCAGGCACGCTACGAACATGTGCGCGCGCGTTTCCGCGAAGGCGTGTTCGGCGGCGTAGATGTCAGCGGCAACGAAATTCCGCTGGTCCCGGAGCACCTGGCATCGGTGCTGGTGGCGTGGCAACCGGCCGAACGCTGGAACCTGACCGGGGCGGTGCGCTATGTCGGCGCGCAGCGTTTCGACAACGATCAGAGCAACACTTTCCCCAGCAAGATGCCGGCCTACACTCTGGTCGACCTCAAGGCCACGCGCGCGATCGGCCAATGGCGGCTCAGCGCGGAGGTAAATAACCTGTTCGCCGAGGAGTACTTCAGCTACGGCATACGCAACAACGCCGGGGACTCTTACAACGCCTATCCCGCGGCCGAGCGCAGTGTCTTCTTCAGCGCCGAATACCGTTTCGGCGACTGACCGTGCGAGCGCCGCAGCCTCGGCCGCGGCGCGAATCCACCGCCGCTTTCACGCGGATTTTTCGATGCTACAACCGTGTGCGTCGCCATGCGCGGTTGAAGTACCTCTCACCAATCGATTTCGAGAGGCAGTTCTACGAAATGAAACAGGTAGCATAATGAGAGCAGCTTATCCGTCCACTAAATAGGACCTCGTTCACTTCCCGCCATGCAGCAAATGACCAGCACCCAGCTCTACCTGCGCCTGCTTCGGTACGTGAAACCGTACTGGGGCGTGTTCGCGCTCTCGCTTCTCGGCATGCTGATCTCGGCGGCCACCGAGGTGGCGCTGCCGGTCGCGGTGAAGCCTTTTCTCGACGGCACCTTCGTCGACAAGGACCCGTTCCTGATCAAATGGGTGCCGGTGGCGCTGGTGGTGATCTTCGTGTTCCGGGGACTGGGCGCCTACATCGGCACTTACGCGAGCACCTGGGTCGGCAACAGAGTGGTGATGGACCTGCGCGACATCATGTTCCGCCGCATGCTGGCGCTGCCGCTCGGCTATTTCCACGACAGCACCACCGGCAATCTGATTTCGCGCTTTACCTATGACGCGACGCAAGTCACCAGCGCGGCGACCAACGTCGTCACCGTACTGGTCAAGGATTCACTCATCATCATCGGGTTGCTGGCCTACCTGCTCTACCTCGACTGGAAGCTCACGATGATCTCGCTGATCATGGTGCCGCCGATCGCGCTGGTGGTGCGCTATTTCAACGTGCGTCTGCGCAACATGAGCCGCGCCACCCAGCAGGCGATGGGTGACATCACCCAGGTTTTGCAGGAAACGGTCGAGTGCAACAAAGTCGTGAAGATTTTCGGCGGGCAGGAGTACGAGGCAAACCGTTTTGCCGAGACCAGCAACCGGCTGCGCGGCTTCAGCATGAAGCAGACCGCGGCCGCGGCGGCCAACGTGCCGATCGTGCAGTTGCTCGCCGCGCTCGCGGTGGCGGTCGTGGTCTATTACGCCACCGTACAGGCGCAGGCAAACACCACGACCGTCGGCGGCTTCGTCTCCTTTCTGGCTGCGATGTTGATGCTCACCACGCCGCTCAAGCGCCTCACCGGCGTTGCCGAACACCTGCAGCGCGGCCTTGCCGCCGCGGAAAGCGTGTTCGCGCTGATCGACGAGGAGCCGGAAAAGGACGAGGGCAAAGTGGAACTCGAGCGCGCTCGCGGCGACATCCGGTTCGAGAGAGTCACATTCCGCTATCCGCATGCCGAACAGCCGGCATTGCTGGGCGTCACGCTGGCCATTCGCCCCGGCGAAACCGTTGCGCTGGTGGGATCGTCCGGCAGCGGCAAGACAACGCTTGCCAACATGGTGCCGCGTTTCTATCACCCGACCTCGGGCCGGATAACCATGGACGGCCACGATCTCGAATCGCTTTCTCTTGCCAGCTTGCGCCGGAACATCGCGCTGGTCAGCCAGGAGGTCGCGTTGTTCAACGATACCGTCGCCGCCAACATTGCCTACGGCCAGGCGGCAGGCGCCAGCCGCGAGGCGATCGAACGCGCCGCGCAAGGCGCGCACGCGCTGGATTTCATCCGCGCCATGCCGCAAGGCTTCGATACGCTGATCGGGGAAAACGGCGTGCGGCTCTCCGGTGGCCAGCGCCAGCGGCTGGCGATTGCGCGCACCATCCTCAAGGACGCGCCGATCCTGATCCTCGACGAAGCGACCTCGGCACTGGACTCGGAATCGGAGAAGCACGTGCAGGCCGCCCTCGAACGACTGATGCAGGGCCGCACCACCATCGTCATCGCCCACCGGCTCTCCACCATTGAAAAGGCCGACCGCATCGTGGTGCTGGACAAGGGCGAGGTCGCCGAAATCGGAACCCATTCCGAGCTGCTCGCCAGGGGCGGCATCTACACCCGCTTGTACAGCATCCAGTTCGCGCTCGGTGCTGTTGTCGCCAGCCCCGCTCTTCAGCGCGGCGCCTGAAGAACGACGCGCCGGGATCGGTGAATCGGATCGTCAGGATTTCTTGATGACTTTCCGGTAGGCCGCTTCGATGTTCAGCCCGATGCGATCGCGGTATTGGCCGAGCGGATACTTCGACATGCCCCGTTCGTATTTCGCGGCAAGCTGATCCGGGATTCCTTTTTTCATTTCATCCAGGCTGGCCCCGTAGGCGTGCGCCGACTTCACCGCGGCGACGAGATCGGCGAGATAGCCCCGGAAGAACGCCAGATGAGCCTTGGACGCGACTTCGCCATGTCCGGGGATGATCTGCGTGAAGTCGAATTTTTCCAGCGCGTCCAGCGTCTGCACCCACTCCTCCGGAAAGCCGTCGTTCATGAACGGCATCCAGTCGATCACCGCGTCCCCGGTTACGACCACTTTTTCCCTGAGCAGGTGGATGAAGATGTCGCCGTCGGTGTGGCCGCGGCCCAGCAACAGGATCTGGATTTCCCGGCCGCCCTCGTTGAGCGTCACCGAGTTCGCCACCGTCCGGTTCGGCAACGGCGGCTTCATCCGCTTCAATTCCTCCAGATACGCCTCGGTCTGGCGCAGGTTCGCTTCGAGGCGGGCTTTCTGCCCGGAGTCGGCCGCCCGCAGGATGCCGGCCTTAAGCGCCTCGATTTCTTTCGGCACGCTCGCCAACTGCTTCTCGATGTACGGCAGACCGCCGCCCCCGGCATCGGGATCGGTCATGTTCTCCAGCGTGCGCTGCGAGGAAAGGATTTCCAGGTTGGGATTGGCTTCGGCATAGACCTGGTTGCCCTGCCAGTGATCCCAGTGGAAATGGGTGTTGATGATCTTTTTGATCGGTTGCCTGGTGATCGCCTGAATCTCCCGGTACAGCGCATACGCGGCGGAAGGTTTCGAGTGCGAGTCCACCACTATCACGCCGTCGTTGGTGACGATCACCGCGGCGTTGGAATTGACCTTGTAGCGGGGCGCGGCGATGGCGGCGTAGATGCCGTCGGCCACCGGCTTCAACTCGAAGAGTTCCTTGTCCGCCGTCCTGGCGTCGGCCGCAAAGGCGCAACAAGGGTCGAGATGCTCGAAAGTCTGGATGCCTGCGACCGCCGTTGCAGCACGGGCCAGAAACTCGCGACGTGTCCAAGAAGAACTCATGAGCGTCTCCCCTTGTGTTGTCATGCGGCGAACAGCCATGATTGCCGCGTTCGCTTATTGTAGTCTCGGCATGACCAGAAAATCCCGCCCGAACGCGGCCGCTTCGTTGCGTCTCTTGTGGCCTTGGTCGGCGAGGGCTAAATTGAAACGAATTCCGGAGGCAGGATGCTACGAACCTTGATGATTCTCGGCGCGCTGCTGTTGCCGGCCGCCGTGTGCAGCGCACAGCAGCGGGCTGCGCCGGAGGAGTACCCAACCGCATGGGAGGTGCCGCCGGGCGATCCCGTCGAACACATGACCGCCGGCTACGCGAAGGTTCTGTGCTCGGCACTATTCATCACCGGCCGCGATCTCGCAACCGCCGCCGACGAAGACGGGTTTTTCGTGTCGCCTCGTGCCGAGCGTCGTCTCGTTACGAAGATCGTCGTGGACCAGAAGGCGCGCTCCGTGCACCTGACGCTGCCGAGCGGGGTCACACGCACCGCCAGGCTCTACCCCGACCAGGGATGCGTCACGCTGCCGCGCGGAGCGGACTCGGTGTTTTTCACCCCGGCGAAAATCGGATCATCGCTGCTCGACCCGGCAACGCAACGGTGGCCTATGGGAGACCGGCTCCCCGATACGCCGCTTCCGCGCGGAATCGATGCCGAGAAAGTGGCCGCCGGTGTCGAAGCAGCTTTCGATCCTGCGGAAGCGCTCACCGCGGGTTTCGTGGTTGCGTACAAGGGACGCATCATCGCCGAGCGCTACCAGCGCGGACTCGACCACACCACGAGGCTACCGAGCTGGTCGATGGGCAAAAGCATCGCCGCGACGCTCATGGGCCAGCTCATCCATGAAGGCGTGTATGACCTGTGGGCGCCGGCACCGGTGGATGAATGGCAGCGGCCAGACGATCCCCGGCGCACCATCCGCATTGCCGACCTGCTGCGGATGTCGAGCGGGCTGCGTTTCATAGCACCGCAGGACCCGGACTACGATCCCTTGCGCGGCTATCCCGATCACCTCTACATCTACACCGGCGCGATCGACGCCGTTCGCTGGGCCGTCACGCGCCCGCCGCAGTGGCCGCCCAACACGGTCGGTCGTTACCGCAATTCCGATCCGCTGGTGGTGAACTATCTCATCAAGAAGGCAGTCGTCGGACGCAAGCAGGAATATCTTTCGTATCCGCAGCGGCATCTGTTCGACCGGCTCGGAATCCGCAACATGGTTGTGGAGGCCGATGCGTATGGCAACCTTGCTTTTCAAGGTTACGACCTGGGAACCGGACGCGACTGGTTACGCCTGGGACTGCTGTATCTGCAGGATGGCGTCTGGAACGGCGAGCGGCTTCTGCCCGAGGGGTGGACGAATTTCGTGCGCACACCGGCGCCGGCGTGGTCGAAGCCGGTGTACGGCGGATTCTTCTGGCTCAACCGCACCAGGAGATGGCCGGTACCGGAGGACGCCTACTTCATGGCGGGAGCCGGCGGGCAGTACGCGATCATCATTCCGACGCACGACCTGGTGGTCGTGCGCCTTGGCCACTACAAGGGCGCGGAAGCCGGCGAGAAGTCCCTGAGGCGCGCGCTCGAACTGCTGATGGAAGCGGTGCCGCAGGTGCGCGATCCCTGGCAGCCGCCGTCCGGCGGCAGATGACCTCTCACGACTGACCGTGTAGCAATGGCGTTCGCACACCGGATTGCAAGGCGCGAAGACCTGCCGCAGATCGTCGCAATTTACAACACAACCATTCCTTCGCGCGTGGTCACCGCCGATATCGATCCCGTTTCGGTGCAGAGCCGGGTGCGCTGGTTCGAGGAGCATTCGCCGGACTTTCGACCGCTGTGGGTGGTCGAGGCCGAGGGACAGATCGCCGGCTGGCTGAGCTTTTCCTCTTTCTACGGGCGCCCGGCGTACAACAAGACGGCGGAACTGAGCGTGTACGTTCACGCCGACTTTAGAAAACGGGGCATCGCCTCCTATTTGCTTACCCAGGCTTTAGCTCAGACGCCGGGTCTCGGTATCGATACCTTGCTCGGGTTCATCTTCGGCCACAACCTGACCAGCCTGGCGTTGTTCGAGAAGTTTGGTTTCGCGCGCTGGGGCGAGTTGCCGAAAGTGGCCCTGCTGGACGGGGTAGAACGCGACCTGGTCATTGTCGGGCGGCGGGTGGTGGAGATGGGACGCAGGTGACGCTTTAACGCAAGGATGAAGGCGGAAGGATGAAGGATGAAGGTGCAAAGCGTCGGCGTGGGACAGGCTGAGAATCGGCGCGGGGATTGCGGCTGGTTATACTAAGTACTCAAGAAGTTTAGTATAAATCCTGGAATCCTTTGCGTTGAACGCTCCTAAGGGCCCGCGGAGCGGGCCTTTCAATGGGCCTTCTCCCAATTGGGACCCGCACCAAGATCTACCATCAGCGGCACATCGAGCGTCGCCACGTTGCCCATCAGCTTCGGCAGTTCCTTTTTTACCGTATCGAGTTCGCCCTGCGGCACTTCGAGCACCAATTCGTCGTGCACCTGCATGATCAACCGGCTCTTGATCTGCGATGTCGCGATCCAGTTGTGCACGGCGATCATCGCCAGCTTGATCAGGTCCGCCGCGGTGCCTTGCATCGGCGCGTTGATCGCGGCGCGCTCCGCACCCTGGCGGCGTGCGCCATTGCTGCTCCTTATCTCCGGCAGGTAGAGCCGGCGGCCGAACACCGTCTCGACGTAGCCGATATTGCGCGCCGTCTCGCGGGTGCGCTCCATGTATTCCTTCACGCCCGGGTAGCGCTGGAAGTAGCGCTCCATGTACTGCTGCGCGGCGCTGCGTTCGATGCCGAGCTGCGAGGCTAAGCCGAACGCGGACATGCCGTAGATCAGCCCGAAGTTGATTACCTTGGCGTAGCGGCGCTGCTCGCCGGTCACGGCCGCCGACTCGACACCGAATATTTCCGACGCGGTATGGCGATGCACGTCCTCTCCGGCGGCGAAGGCCTTGAGCAGGCTCTTGTCCTGCGACAGGTGCGCCATGATGCGCAGCTCGATCTGCGAATAATCCGCCGACACGATCACCGATCCCGGCGGCGCGATGAAGGCTTCGCGGATGCGGCGGCCTTCCGCGGTGCGCACCGGTATGTTTTGCAGGTTCGGATCGTTGCTCGCCAGCCGCCCGGTCACCGCCACCGCCTGCGCGTAATTGGTATGCACGCGCCCGGTCGCCGGATTCACCATCTTCGGCAGCTTGTCCGTGTATGTTGACTTGAGTTTGGCCAGCCCCCGGTACTCGAGGATCAGCTTCGGCAGCGGATGGTCGAGCGCCAGTTCCTGCAAAACATCCTCGTCGGTGGAAGGCTGGCCGCCCGGCGTTTTCTTTTTCACCGGCAGGCCCTTGCGTTCGAACAGGATCTCCTGGAGCTGCTTGGGCGAATTGAGATTGAACGGCTGCCCGGCTTCCTGGTGCACCCTGTTTTCCAGTTCGATCATCTTCTCGCCGAGCTCGCGGCTCTGCTGCTCCAGCAGCGCGGAGTCGAGCAGCACGCCCTGGCGCTCCATGGCGAACAGGACTTCCATCACCGGCACTTCGATACCGCGGTAGACGCGATCCAGTTTCTCGTCGCGCTCGATCTGCGGATACAGCGTCCGGTGCAGTTGCAGCGTCACGTCCGCATCTTCGCCCGAGTACTCGGTGGCGCGTTCCACAGCGACTTGTTCGAAGGGAATGCGGCTCGCGCCCTTGCCGGTCACTTCGTCGTAGCTGATGGTCATGACGCCCAGGTGCCGGGCCGCGAGGCTGTCCATGTCGTGCGACTGGTGGCTTTCCAGTACGTAGGACTGTAAGAGCGTGTCGTGCTCGATGCCGGACAGCAGCACACCGTGATTGGCGAACACGTGCTTGTCGTACTTCAGGTTCTGACCGGCCTTGCGGTGCTTCGGGCTCTGCATCCAGTCCTGCAGCACCGCGAGCACCCGATCCAGCGGAAGCTGGTGCGGCGCGCCGGCGTAGTTGTGCCCGACCGGTATGTACGCGGCGTGATGGGGCTCGACCGACAGCGAGATGCCGACCAGTCGTGCGGTCATGGGATCGAGGCCGGTGGTTTCGGTATCGATGGAAACCAGCGCGGCAGTCGAAATGCGCGAAAGCCACGCGCTCAACTGTTCATCCGTCAGGACCGTTTCGTAGTTGCGTTCAGGTGAGGCGTGAGGCGTAAGGGGTGAGGAGTCAGGGGCGATTTGCGAGGGCCGGGGTTCGACGGCCGACGGCCGAGCGGAAGACACTTGCGCGCCGCTCGATTCGAGCTCGCGCTTCCAGGCCTTGAATTCGAGGCGATCGAAGAGTTCTGCGAGTTTCGCCGTGTCCTGCGGCTGCGGGGTGAGGTCTTCGAGGTTCACCGGCAGCTCGACGTCGCACTTGATGGTGAGGAGCTTCTTCGCCTGCGGCAGCCAGTCCAGCGCCTTGCGCAGGTTCTCGCCGACCACGCCGGCGATCTCGTTGGCGTGGGCGACGATTTCGTCGAGCGAACCGTACTGGGTCAGCCACTTCACCGCAGTCTTGGGCCCGACTTTGTCCACGCCGGGCACGTTGTCCACGCTGTCGCCGATCAGCGTGAGATAGTCCACCATCTGCTCCGGCTTGACGCCGAATTTCTCCTCGACGCCCTTTTCATCGAGGTTTTCGTTGGACATGGTGTTCACCAGCCTGACCGTCGGGCTGACCAGTTGGGTGATGTCCTTGTCGCCGGTGGATATGACGGTGTGCACGCCCTTGGCCTCGGCCTGCTTTGCCAGCGTGCCGATGACGTCGTCGGCTTCGACGCCATCGACCATCAGCAGCGGCCAGCCCGTCGCGCGCACACTCTGGTGCAGAGGTTCGATCTGCGCGACCAGGTCCTCGGGCATGGGCGGGCGGTTGGCCTTGTATTCGGCGTACCAGTCGTCGCGGAAGGTCTTTCCTTTTGCGTCGAATACGCAAGCGATATAATCCGCCGCAGTTTCCTTACGCAGCCGGCGCAGCATGTTGAGCACGCCGTACACGGCGCCGGTCGGTTCGTTGTTCCTGTTGCGCAGGTCGGGAAGCGCGTGGAATGCGCGGTAGAGGTAGGAAGAACCGTCGACCAGCAAGAGCGTTTTCATTGATGATCAGCGCGGAAAATCCAGCATGAGCGAAAAGCAGAAGATTCCGGTACCCCTCGCCCCCGAGTTAGTCGAGAAAGCGTGGTCGGCGCGCGAATCCTGGCGGGTGTTCGGGATTATGGCAGAATTCGTCGAGGCCACCGAACGCCTCGCCAACGTCCGGCCCGCGGTCAGCATATTCGGCAGCGCGCGGGTCCCTGCCGACCATCCCTACTACCGCCTCACCGAGGAAATCGCGCGCCAGCTTTCGGACGCCGGCTTCAGCGTCATTTCCGGCGGCGGCCCGGGCGTGATGGAGGCGGCCAACAAGGGCGCCTTCTTCGGCCGCTCGCTCTCGGTCGGGCTCAACATTCAGTTGCCGCACGAGCAGATCTCCAACCAGTACCAGGACGTCAGCCAGACCTTCCGCCACTTTTTTGCGCGCAAGGTCATGTTCGTGAAATTCGCTTCCGCGTACGTGGTGGTGCCGGGCGGATTCGGCACCATGGACGAACTGATGGAGGCGATGACGCTGGTGCAAACGCAGAAGATCCGCCGCATTCCGATCATCCTGGTGCAGGAATCCTACTGGCGCGGCCTGATCGACTGGATGCGGGATCGCATGGTAAGCGAAGGCATGATCGATGCGGCCGATTTGGACCTGATCAAGGTCATCGACGAACCCAAACAAGTGGTCGAGGCGATCTTCAACCATTACGAGAAGCGCGGCTTCGAACCGTCCGCCGCGGAGCGCGAAGCGCAACTGAATCTGTAGCCCGTTCATGTCCGTCTTCACCACCGTTACGCCGGAACAGCTCTCGGCCTGGCTGCGCAATTACTCGATCGGCGTGCTCACCGATCTGCAGGGCATCCTGTCCGGGATCGAGAATACCAATTATTTCGTCACCACCACGCACGGCAAATTCGTGCTGACCCTGTTCGAGAAACTCACCCGCCAGGAACTGCCGTTTTATCTGAACCTGATGGCGCATCTTTCCAGCCACGGCCTGCCCTGCCCGAAGCCGATCGCCAACCTGCAGAACGAACTGCTGGGTGAACTCAACGGCAAGCCGGCGGCGATCGTCACCTGTCTCGAAGGGCATCAGGTTGCCGAACCGACCCCCGAGCGTTGCGCGCGCGTCGGCGGGGTGCTGGCGGACATGCATCTCGCCGGCCGGACATTCAAAGGCCATCTCGACAACCTGCGGGGGAAAAAGTGGTGGACCGCCTGCGCGCCGGAGATCTATCCCTTCCTCACTGCCGAGGACGCGGAACTGCTGGAGTCGGAAATCCGCTTTCAGGCGCAGCAGGTGCGCGAAGGCCTGCCGCGCGGCGTGGTCCATGCCGACCTGTTCCGCGACAACGTGCTGTTCGACGGTGACCACGTCGGCGGCTTCATCGATTTCTACTTTGCTTGCGTCGATTGTTTTGTCTACGACGTGGGGATTACGGTCAACGACTGGTGTACCAACGCGGACGCCACGCTCGACCCGGCGCGCACCCAGGCGCTGCTGAAGGCGTACACCTCGGTGCGGCCGTTTACCGATCAGGAGCGCGATGCCTGGCCATGGATGCTGCGCGCGGGCGCACTGCGATTCTGGGTTTCGCGGCTTTACGATTTCCATCTGCCGCGTCCGGGCGAACTCACCCACGCCCACGATCCGGAGCGTTTTCGCCGCGTTCTGCTCAATCACCGCAAGGCCGCGGCCCGGCCCAGCGGCTGACCGTATAAACCCGGGGCAATCTTCATGAAAATCCGGAGTGTCGCGCCCGGCCGCGGCTGGCAGTGGATCATCGCGGCCTTTCAACTGTTCCGTAAGAATCCGCTGATCTGGGTGGTGCTCAACATGGCGCTGACGCTGATCGGGCTGGGGCTGAGCCTGCTGCCGGTGATCGGCGTCTACGTGCTGTACCTGCTCACCCCGGTGTTCCTGGGCGGGATCATGGCGGCCGCAAAGGATCTCGAGGCCGGGAAGGACATCGAGATCGCGCACCTGTTCCGCGGTTTTCGCCACAACGCCGCGCATCTGGTGACGGTCGGCGGGGTGTATCTGGTGGGACAGGTGGTGATCTCCGGCGTGATGCTGACCGTCGGCGGTCCGGAGTTCCAGGAAGCGGTGAAGGCGGGGATCGGCGCGCTCGACGCCTCGGCGCTCACGCCCGAGGGCGCAAGGCGCGTGTTGCAGGCGATGCTGGTGGGAACGGTGTTGTTCGTGCCGCTGGCGATGGCGGTGTGGTTCGCGCCGGCGCTGGTGATCCTCGACGACCAGCCCGGCTTCCAGGCGTTGTGGACCAGCCTGCTGGCCTGCCTGCGCAACGCCCTGCCCCTGCTGCTCTACAGCATCGTGAGTTCCATCCTGCTCCTGCTCGCCGTGATCCCCTTCGGCCTCGGGCTGATCCTGTGGATCCCGGTGATGCTGCTGACGATCTATACCAGCTATCGCGACGTGTTCGTCTCCGGTCAGGCGACCGATTGAACTGGTTTCAGCTTACGCGGGAACAAGCTTGGCGTAGTCGAGCGCGAGCCACTTGAGTCCCGCGTCGCGGAAGTTGACCTGGACCCGCGCGTCCGAGCCGCGGCCTTCGGCGTTGACGATCACCCCGGCGCCGAACTTCGGATGCACCACGTTCTGACCGATGCGCCAGCCTGATGCGCCGGTCTCGACCTTCGGCGCCTTGGTTTCGGAACCGGCTTCATATCCCTTGGAAGCGACGAAGCTGGAAAACTTCGTGGTGTTGATCCGTTTCAGCAACTCGTCGGGAATCTCTTCGAAAAAGCGCGAGGGCACGTTGCAGCGGGTCTGGCCGTGCAGCATGCGCGTCTGCGCGTGGGTGAGGTAAAGCCTGCGGCGCGCGCGGGTGAGCGCGACGTACATCAGCCGCCGTTCCTCTTCCAGGCCATCCCGCTCCGCCAGACTGTTCTCGTGCGGGAACAACCCTTCCTCCAGACCGCTGGTGAACACCGTGTGAAACTCCAGGCCCTTGGCCGAGTGCACTGTCATCAGTTGCAATGCGTCCGCACCCTCGCCCGCCTGGTGCTCGCCGGCTTCGAGCGCCGCGTGCGCCAGGAACGCATTCAGCGGGTCCAGACCTTCCGACCTGATTTCGCCTTCCGCGCTGATCAATGTGATCGGGCCGTCCTGGCCGACGAACGCCGCCGTCGCGTTGGTCAGTTCATTGAGGTTCTCGATCCGGTCCGCGCCCTCCTTCTCGGTCTGGTAGTGCGCGATCAGACCGCTGGTTGCAACCACGTGGTCGACGATCTCGGGCAGCGGCAGGTTCTCGCACGCTTTGCGCATCGCCTCGATCAACTGGATGAAAGCGGCGATGCTGGTGCCGGCCTTGCCGCCCAGCGTGTTGGCGCAGGCGGCCTGCCACAGCGAGATGCCGCGCCCTGCGGCGGCTTCCTGCAGTTGCTCGAGGCTGCGGTTGCCGATTCCGCGCGTGGGGAAATTGACCACCCGCAGGAAAGCGCCGTCATCGTCGGGATTCGCGGTGAGGCGCAGGTAGGCGAGCGCATGCTTGATCTCCTGGCGCTCGAAAAAGCGCAGTCCCCCGTACACGCGATAGGAAATCCCGGCATTGAACAACGCGTGCTCGAGCACGCGGGACTGCGCGTTCGAGCGGTACAGCAGCGCCATGTCGGACAGCGCCACGCCCTCGTTGTGAAGCTGGCGCACCTCGTCGAGGATGTAGGCGGCTTCCTCGACGTCGGTCATGGCCTCGTACACCCGCAGCGGCTCGCCGCTGCCTTCCGAGGTCCACAGGTTCTTGCCCAGCCGGGTGCGGTTGTGGCGGATCAGCGCGTTGGCCGCACCGAGGATGTTGCCGTGGCTGCGGTAGTTCTGCTCGAGCTTGATGACTTTCTCGATACGGAAGTCCCTCTCCAGGTCGAGCATGTTGCCGGCGTGCGCCCCGCGAAACGCGTATATGGCCTGATCGTCGTCTCCCACCCCAAAGATGGTGTTGTTCGGGCCGGCCAGCAGCTTCAGCCACTGGTACTGCAGCCGGTTGGTGTCCTGGAACTCGTCCACCAGGATGTGCTTGAAGCGCCCGCGGTAATGATCCCGCAGCAGCTCGTTCCTGCCCAGCAATTCGTAGCAGCGCAACAGCAGTTCGGCGAAATCCACCACGCCTTCGCGATTGCACTGCGCCTCGTACGTTTCGTAGACCGTCAACAGCCGGCGCGAGAAGTCGTCCGGCGTGTCCACTTGCGCCGCCCGCAAGCCCTGCTCCTTGGCTGAGTTGATGAAGTTCTGCGCCTGCCGCGGCGGGTATTTCTCGTCGTCCACGTTCATCGCCTTCATCACCCGCTTGATCACCGCCAGTTGATCGGCGGAATCGAGGATCTGAAAGGTCTGCGGAAGCCCGGCGTCGCGGTAGTGCGCGCGCAGGATCCGATTGCACAGTCCGTGGAAAGTGCCGACCCACATGCCGCGCGTGTTGATCGGCAGCATCGCGGAAATGCGGGTGAGCATTTCGCGCGCCGCCTTGTTGGTGAAGGTCACCGCCAGGATGCCCAGCGGCCCGATCTGGCCGGTCTGGATCAGCCACGCGATGCGGGTAGTAAGCACACGGGTCTTTCCCGAGCCGGCGCCGGCAAGGATCAGCGCGGACTGGTGCGGGAGCGTGACGGCTTCGAGCTGCTGGGGATTCAGACCTTCGAGAATCGACATTCGGGAAACGAGGGCAGGTGCGGTTTCGGTGCCGAATTATACCCACCTCACCC
>JBBPIT010000031.1:30928-44464 GCA_038040175.1 Pseudomonadota bacterium
ACCAGGTCCTGCACCAGGGGCGTCATGATGAGCTGCATCGCGAACTCCATTTTCGCGCCAGGCACGACGATGGTATCCGGCCGCGACTGGAACGCATCGTCGATCATCGCCAGCAGGTAATGGAAATTCACCCCGTCGGCATCGGCGAAGCGGATGACAACCAGGCTCTCTTCCTGGGAGGGAATGTCGCGGGCGACGCTGACCTTGCCGTTGATCAGTACCAACACCTCCCGGTCGCCGAGTTTCTTGCCCCATATGTCGGCGGCGTTGAGCCTGGCGATGAGGGTGGCAAACTGGACCGTCACTTCGCTTTCCGTGCCCGACTCCGGCGCGGTGGTGAAGCGGAAAGCGCCCGCGAACACTTTGAGAGTCGCGCTGAGGAAATTCTTCGCCCGGCGTTGCGCCAGTTCGGCAATCTGCAACCACCCGTTCTCGCCCAGCTTGACCAGACTACCGTCCCCAAGCCGCAGCAGCAGGCGCGAATGAGCATGATGAGTCCCCACTGCAACGCCAAGTTTACGCCGACAGATACGACCTGAAACGCCCAACGGATGCGGGCCTGAACGCTATAATCCGCCTTTTTGAGGCTTTGGTTTCATTCATCATGCAGCCGCAATATCAGCCCGCCGCCATCGAGCAGCAGGTCCAACAAGAGTGGGCGGACAAGAAATCCTTCCGCGCGATCGACGCCTCGCACAAGCCCAAGTATTACTGCCTGTCGATGTTCCCCTATCCGTCGGGGAAGCTGCACATGGGCCACGTGCGCAATTACACCATCGGCGATGTGCTGTCGCGCTACTACCGCATGCGCGGCTACAACGTGCTGCAGCCGATGGGCTGGGACGCATTCGGCCTGCCCGCAGAAAACGCGGCGATGGCCAACAGCGTGCCGCCCGCGAAGTGGACCTACGACAACATCGCCCACATGAAGAAGCAGCTCAAGTCGCTGGGCTTCGCCATCGACTGGGAACGCGAGCTCGCGACTTGCCGGCCGGACTACTACCGCTGGAACCAGTGGTTGTTCCTGCGCATGCTGGAGAAGGGGCTGGCTTACAAAAAGACCGGCACGGTGAACTGGGACCCGGTGGACCAGACCGTGCTCGCCAACGAGCAGGTTATCGACGGCCGCGGCTGGCGCACCGGCGCACTGGTGGAAAAGCGCGAGATCCCCATGTATTACCTGGCGATCACGCGCTACGCCGAAGAGCTGCTGTCCTCGCTCGACCGGCTTCCCGGCTGGCCCGAGCGCGTGAAAACCATGCAGGCCAACTGGATCGGCAAGAGCTTCGGCGTGCGGCTGGCTTTCCCGTACGTGCTCGACGGCAAGGCCGGAAAGCTCTGGGTGTTCACCACCCGCGCCGACACTATCATGGGCGTGACTTTCGTCGCGGTTGCCGCGGAGCATCCGCTCGCTGCCGAGGCGGCCAGGCGCAATCCCAAACTCGCCGAGTTCGTCGAGGAATGCAAGCGCGGCGGCGTGCAGGAAGCCGAGATCGCCACCCAGGAGAAGAAAGGCATGCCCACCGGCATATTCGTGGAGCATCCGCTGACCGGCGAGAAAATCGAGGTGTGGGTCGGCAATTACGTGCTGATGAGCTACGGCGAAGGCGCGGTGATGGGCGTGCCCGGCCACGACGAGCGCGATTTCGCCTTTGCCAAGAAGTACGGTCTGCCGATCTGGCAGGTGATCGACGTTGAGGGCCGGCCGTATTCGCTTGACGCGTGGCAGCCCTGGTACGCCGGCTACGGCGTGTGCGTGAACTCCGGCAAGTACGACGGCATGTCGTATCAGCAGTCGGTGGACGCGATCGCGGCGGACCTCAAGGCGAAAGGCCTTGGCGAAAAACAGGTGACCTGGCGCCTGCGCGACTGGGGGATTTCGCGCCAGCGTTACTGGGGCTGCCCGATCCCGATCGTGCATTGCGATTCCTGCGGCGACGTACCGGTGCCCGACGATCAGTTGCCGGTGGTGCTGCCGGAGGACTGCGTGCCGGACGGCAGCGGCAATCCGCTCAACAAGCGGCCGGATTTCCTCAACACCGCCTGTCCGAAGTGCGGCAAGCCGGGCAAGCGCGAGACCGACACCATGGACACCTTCGTGGACTCGTCCTGGTACTTCCTACGCTTCGCCTGCGCCGACCAGCAGGGAAGCATGGTGGATGAACGGGTGAACTACTGGCTGCCGGTGGACCAGTACATCGGCGGCATCGAGCACGCGATCCTGCACCTGCTGTACTCGCGCTTCTGGACCAAGGTGATGCGCGACTTCGGGCTGGTGAAGCTGGACGAGCCGTTCACTCGGCTGCTGACCCAGGGCATGGTGCTCAACGAGATTTTCTTCCGCAAGACCGACGGCGGCCGCATCCAGTATTTCAATCCCGGCGACGTCCAGCTCGAGATGGACGGCCAGGGAAAGCGCACGGGTGCAGTGCTCAAGTCCGACGGCAAATCGGTCGCGTCGGGCGGCATCCGCACCATGTCGAAGTCGAAGAACAACGGCGTGGATCCGCAGGCGCTGATCGATCAGTACGGCGCCGACACGGCGCGGTTTTTCATGATGTTCACCTCGCCGCCCGAGGACACGCTGGCGTGGAACGACGAGGGCGTGGAAGGCGCCTACAAGTTCCTGCGCCGTTTGTGGAAGTTCGCGCACGACAACCAGGCATCGATCAGGGATGGGAAGGCGCGCGGCATGGACGGCGTCCCCAAGGATGCAAGGCACGATCTGCATCAGCACCTGCAGCAGGCCAACTTCGACTACGAGCGCAAGCAGTTCAACACCGTGGCGTCGGCCACCCACAAGATCCTGAACCTGCTGGACGGCGGCGCGGTTGCCGCGGCGCCGGCTGCGGCGTGCACTGCGCTGCTGCACGAGGGCATGGGGATACTGCTGCGATTGCTGGCGCCGATCACGCCGCACGTGGCGCAGACGCTGTGGCGCGAGCTGGGTTACGGCGCCGACATCCTCGATGCGCCCTGGCCGGAAGTGGATAAGGCCGCGCTGGTGCAGGACGAGATCGACCTGGTGCTGCAGGTCAACGGCAAGCTGCGCGGCAACATCCGGGTGGCGCGCACCGCGGACCGCGCCGCGATCGAGCGGCTGGCGATGGAAAACCCGAACGCGCAGAAACACATTGCCGGACAGACGGTCAAGAAAGTGGTGGTGGTGCCGGGACGGCTGGTGAACATCGTTGTTTAAGAGCAAGGATGAAGTAGGAAGGATGAAGGATGAGAAATGCAAGGACGAAGGATGAAATAGTACGTGCGCGGAGCGCACTCAATTCTTGCGCCTTTCGCCTTCCGCCTTCATCCTTGGCCGTCATCATCGCGCTTTGCGCGATGATGACGGCTTGCGGCTTCCAGTTGCGCGGGCAGGCGGCCATCCCGTTCCAGACCGTCCACGTCGAGGCGCCGGGGTTCTCGGCTTTTGCCCACGATCTCGAACGTGCCATCCGCTCCGGGAGCAAGACCCGCATCGTCGCAAGCCGCGACCAGGCCGAGGCGGTGGTCCAGATCGTCGGTGAGTCGCAGGAAAAGCACATCCTGTCGTTGTCCGGCGGCGGCAAGGTGCGCGAATTCGAGTTGCGTTATCGGGTCGCCTACCGCCTGACCGATCGCGCCGGCACCGATCTCGCGTCGCCGGGAGAGATCGTTCTGCGCCGCGACATGACTTACGACGATACCCAGGTGCTCGCCAAGGAATCGGAGGAGGCGCTCCTGTTTCGCGACATGAAGACAGACGCGGTCCGGCAGATGCTGCGGCGACTGTCGGTGGCGAAACCCGCGTCGTAACGGCCGGCGGATATAATCCGCGCAAACCAGGCCCCAGAGTTCCCATGCCACCCGAAGGTTCCGTCGGCGTCGTCAGCCCGAAACTTGCGCACTTCGATGATCCGATCGCGCTCAAGAGCGGCGCGCGCCTGGATTCGTACGATCTCGCCTACGAAACCTACGGCATGCTCAACGCCGCGCGCGACAACACGGTGCTGGTCTGCCACGCGCTGAACGCCTCGCACCACGTCGCGGGCGTCTATGCCGACGACCCGGGGAACGTCGGCTGGTGGGACAACCTGATCGGCCCGGGCAAGCCGGTGGACACCAACCGCTTCTTCGTCGTCGGCGTCAATAACCTCGGCGGCTGCCACGGATCCACCGGCCCTTCGAGCATCAATCCCGCGACCGGCAGGCCGTGGGGCGCCGATTTTCCGGTGGTGACGGTGGACGACTGGGTGGAAGCGCAGGCGCGGCTGGCCACACGGCTGGGCATCGAGCGCTTCGCCGCGGTGATGGGCGGGAGCCTGGGCGCGATGCAGGCGCTGCAGTGGGCCATAAGCCAGCCGGAGCGCGTGCGCCATTCCATCGTGATTGCTGCCGCGCCCAGACTTTCGGCGCAGAACATCGCCTTCAACGAGGTGGCGCGCCAGGCGATCACCACCGATCCGGATTTCCACGGCGGCAATTACTACACGTACGGGGTGGTACCGAGGCGGGGGCTTCGCATCGCGCGCATGATCGGACACATCACCTACCTGTCCGACGACGTGATGGCGGAGAAATTCGGCCGCGAGTTGCGCGAAGGCGCGTTCAAGTTCAATTTCGACGTCGAGTTCCAGATCGAGTCTTACCTGCGCTACCAGGCCGACAAGTTCGCAGAACGCTTCGACGCCAACACTTATCTGCGCATCACCAAGGCGCTCGACTACTTCGACCCGGCTGCGGCCTGCGGCGGCGACCTGTCTGCAACGCTGAAGCCGGCAAAGGCGGGCTTCCTGCTGGTGTCGTTCACCTCGGACTGGCGTTTTTCGCCGGCGCGTTCGCGCGAGATCATCAAGGCGCTGGTGGACAACCGCCTGAACGTGAGCTACGCGGAGATCGATGCGCCGCACGGCCACGACGCTTTCCTGATGGACGATCCGCGCTACCACAACCTGATCCATACCTACTTCAGCAACATCGTCCTGCAGGGCCCGGGGACATGAGCGCGTCCGCAACCCTTGCCACGCTGTCCGGCCGTTCCGACTTTGCCGCGATCGCGAAGTGGATCAAGCCGAATGCGCAGGTGCTCGACCTCGGTTGCGGCGACGGATCGCTGCTGCGCCATTTGAAGCAGGCGCGCGGCGTGACCGGCTACGGCATCGAGATCGACGATGCCAAGGTGCTGGCCTGCGTCCGCAACGGCGTGAACGTGCTGCAGAACGACCTGGAGTCGGGACTGTCGGGATTCGAGTCGAATTCCTTCGATTACGTGATCCTGTCGCTGACGCTGCAGGCGGTGCGCCACACCGAACGCATCCTCAAGGACATGCTTCGGGTCGGCCGCGAGGGCATCGTCACGTTCCCGAACTTCGGCTACTGGCGGCACCGGCTGCAGATTCTGGCCGGGCGCATGCCGGTGTCGAAGGAACTGCCTTACGAGTGGTACGACACCCCGAACATCCACCTTTTCACCGTCAGAGATTTCGAGGTTTACTGCAGAAGCCACGGCGTGCGCATTCTCGAACGCCTGGTGATGGACGACGCCAAGCCGGTAAACGTGCTGCCCAACCTGCTGGGCTCGCTCGCGGTCTTCCGCTTCGACGCAGGTTCGCGCGCGTAGCGTTGGATTACGCGCTTGCCTTGGGCGGCCCGCCGCCGGCATGGGCACGAGCAACCAGCCACACCAGCACCAGCACCGGCAGGCCGAGCAGCGCCGTGCCGGTGAAAAACGCCTCGTAGCCGAAGGTATCCACGGCCAGGCCGCACTATCCGGCGATGAACCTAAGCGTCAGCCGCCTTGTCAGCGCACGCGTCAACTTTGCCCTCCTTGCCTGCCGAGCCGATCGACAGATCGGCGAGCCCCGAACGGATCATGAACCAGAACAGGATCACGCCCGGGAACGCGATGACGGTGGTGAGCAGATAGAAGTTTACGTAGCCGATCGCCTCGATCAGCGCGCCGGCGCTCGTACCGGTGAGTAAGCGGCCGGCGATGCTTGCCAGCGCGGAGAGGAGGGCGTACTGGGTCGCGGTGAAGCGCAGGTTGCACAGCGCGGAGAGGTAGGCGACCACCGTCACGCCGCCTATGCCGCTCGCGAAATTCTCAAAGCTGACCGCCGCCGCCATGCCGAAGTTGGTATGGCCGGCCGCCGCCAGCGCGGCGAAGCTGAAATTCGATACCGCCATCAGGACCAGGCTGACCAGGACCGCGCGCTTCATCCCCAGGCGCGCGTAGAGAATGCCGCCGACGAAAATGCCGATCAGCAGTGAGATGAAGCCGACGCCGACGTCGTAGAAGGCCACCTCATCGTTGCTGAAGCCGAGGTCCTTGAAGAGCAGCCTGAGCGTGAGGTTGGCGAGCGTGTCGCCGATCTTGTGGATTAGCACGAACAGCAACACCACCAGCGCCCCCTGGCGCTTGAGGAACTCGAGCAACGGGCTGAAATAGGCGACGATCGCCTCGACCACGCCGCGCGGCTTGGCCGGCTCGCGGTGCCGCTCTGGCTCGCCCATCACCACCCCGACCAGCATCCCCGGGAGCGCGAACACTGCGCAGGCGAAATAGGCAGCGCTCCAGCCGAGACGGGCGGCTATGACCAGCGCTAGGGCGCCGGCCGCCGTGGCGCCGATGCGCCAGCCGTACTGCGACATGCCGGAGCCGACGCCGAGTTGGCGCGGCTCGAGCAGCTCGATGCGGTAGGCGTCGATAATGATGTCGAACGTGGCGCCGGCAACACCCACGGTGATCGCGGCGATCGCGACGATATAGAGCGCTTCGTCTGGATCGGCGATTCCGAGGAACGCGACGGCGGCCATCACCAGCACGCCGACTAGCCACAGCCAGCTGCGCCGCTGCCCGAACCTCCCGATCACCGGCAGCTGGATGTTGTCGACGATCGGTGCCCACAGGAACTTGACGTTGTAGGCGAGGAAAGTGAGCGCGAAAGCCGTCACCGCACTCTTGGTAATGCCGTGCTGGGCGAGGCGCGTGGTCAGGGTCGCGCCGATCATCGCGAAACCGAAGCCGGAGGAGATGCCCAGGAACAGCGCCGCGAGGGGCGCGGCTTCAAAATAGGGGCGGATGCCTTTCGGCAGTCTGCCGCGCAGGTCGCTAAACCAGCGGGTAGTCATAGTCGATGGTCAGAGGTGCGTGATCGCTGAAACGTTTCTCTTTGTAGATCGCAACACTTCGGGCTTTCGCCGCGATGCCGGGCGTGGCGAGCTGATAATCGATGCGCCATCCCACGTTCTTGGCCCAGGCCTGGCCGCGGTTGGACCACCAGGTGTATTGCTCCGGTTCCTGGTTGAGGCAGCGGAACACGTCCACGTACCCGAGCTTGTCGAGCACGCCGGAAAACCAATCGCGTTCCTCGGGCAGGAAGCCGGAGTTCTTCTGGTTGGAGCGCCAGTTCTTGAGGTCGATTTCCCTGTGCGCGACATTCCAGTCGCCGCAGAGAATGACGTCGCGGCCGCTTTGCGCAAGCCTGTGCAGCGGCGCAATGAAACGCTCCATGAAGCTGAACTTGATCGCCAGACGATCGGGCGAACTCGATCCGGACGGGACGTAACCCGAGACGATGCTCAAGTTTCCGAAGCGCGCCTCCAGATAGCGGCCCTCGGCATCGATGTCCGCGATGCCGAGGCCCGCGATTACCTGGTCCGGTGTCTTGCGGCAATAGATGCCGACGCCGCTGTAGCCCGGCCGATCGGCACAATGAAAGTGGCCGCGGTATCCGTCGGGATTGCGGATCGCGTCGCCGAGGTCGCGGTCCTGCGCCTTGATCTCCTGGACGCAAATCGCGTCGGCGTCCTGCGCGGACACCCACTCGAGAAAGCCTTTGTTGACTGCCGAACGTATGCCGTTTAAATTGAGGGAGACAATTCGCACGACGGGCAATGAAAAATTTCAGGCAGGAGTTTATTGAATTTGCCTTGGCCCGCGGTGTTCTCTGCTTCGGCGAGTTCAAGACCAAGGCCGGGCGTCTGTCGCCTTATTTCTTCAACGCCGGTTTATTCAACGACGGCGAGGCGCTGCGAAAGCTCGGGCAATTCTACGCGAAAGCCATTGTCGCCGCCGATTCTCCCTTCGACATGCTGTTCGGTCCGGCTTACAAGGGCATCCCTCTGGTTTCCGCCACCGCCGTTGCACTTGCCGAAATTGGGCGAAATTTGCCGTTCTGCTTCAATCGCAAGGAAGCCAAAGACCACGGCGAGGGCGGCATGACCGTGGGCGCACCGCTCGCCGGGCGGGTGCTGATCGTGGACGACGTCATTTCTGCCGGCACTTCGGTGCGCGAGTCGGTGCAGATCATACGCGCGGCCGGGGCGGCGCCCTGCGGCGTGGTGATTGCACTCGACCGGATGGAGCGCGGCAGCGGCACCCAGTCCGCCGCCCAGGAGGTGCGCAGCCAGTTCGGCATCCCTGTCATCAGCATCGCCACGCTCGAGGATCTCACCGTTTTTCTGGGTGCGCGTGCGGATATGGCACGCCAGTTGCAGGCAGTCGAACGCTATCGGAAAGAGTACGGGGTAGCCGCATGAAAGTGATTCGAATGCTTGTAAGCGTGACCATCGCCGCGGCGCTCGCCGGCCCGGCTCTGGCGCAGCAGAAACCCAAGCCGGGCGCTTCCGGCCCGGTCATATACAAGTGCGTGGACAGCCGCGGCATGGCCTACTACTCGGACAAACTGACGCCGGAATGTAACCAGGTCGAGGAGATGAATCGTCAGGGCAGGGTGGTGAAGAAACACGAGACCACGAGGCCCGGCCAGGCGCCGAAGCCCGCGGCGGACGACACTGCGGGGCAGAAGGACGCTGCGGAGAAGCAACGCCGCGATCGTGCCCTGATCGTAACCTACACGTCGGAAGAAGAGATCGACCTGGCGCGCGACCGCAGCCTGGCGATTCCGTTGCAGGCGATAAAGACGGCCGAAAACAGGCTGGCCAAGGCGAATGTGCAGCTTTTCGATCTGAAGACACAGGCGGACCTCCTGGCGACACAGCAGAAAGCGATCCCGCCGCATCTGCTTGAAGAAATTGACGTCAAGCAGAAGGAAGTGTCGGCGCTCGAGGCCGAGTTGCAGCAGAAAAAGAGCTACGCCGAATCGGTGCGCGCCAGGTACGAGGCCGACAAACTGCGTTATCGCGAACTGAAGACGGCCGGCAAATAGCCGGTTGCTAGCCCAGTTTTTTCTTCATTATCTCGTTGACCTGGGCGGGATTGGCCTTGCCCTTGCTGCCCTTCATCACCTGCCCGACCAGGGAATTGAAGGCCTTTTCCTTGCCGCTCCGGTAGTCGGCCACCTGCTGGGCATTGGCGGCGATCACTTCGTCGACGATTTTCTCGATCGCGCCGGAATCGGAAATCTGTTTAAGTCGCTTGCGCTCGATGATTTCGTCGACGCTGCCTTCCCTCGCCCACATTGCACTCAGAACGACGCTGGTTGCAGTTGTGTTCGAGATCGTGCCATCTGAAACGCGCTTTGATAGCGCCCTAAGCTCATCTGACGATACCTTGCTTTGGTCAAAATCGAGATTTTCCTCGTTCAGCTTCGCGCTGAGTGGACCCAGGATCCAATTCGAAAGCATCGGCACTTCTTCCTTGGGTGCGTTCGCAAAAGTGGACAGCGCGAACGTGGATGTACTGCGACTTGCGGTGAGCTGATTTGCCTGCTGAACTGAGAGACCGTAGGCGACAATTTTTTGATGCTGTACCTGCAGCGATTCGGGCATGGATTTTCTGATTTGCTCGATCCATTCATCCGATACCACAATCGGCAACAGGTCCGGGTCAGGGAAGTAACGGTAGTCGTGCGCATCTTCCTTGGAGCGCATGGCGCGCGTCTCGCCCGTGTCGGGATTGAACAGGACCGTCGCCTGTTCGATGCGCCCGCCGTCTTCCAGCGTCTCGATCTGCCACTTGGCTTCGTACTCGATCGCCTGCTGCAGGAAGCGGAAGGAGTTCAGGTTCTTGATCTCGCGGCGCGTGCCCAGCGGTGCGCCCGGGCGGCGCACCGAAACATTGGCGTCGCAGCGAAACGATCCCTCCTGCATGTTGCCGTCGCATATGTCTATCCAGCGCACCAGCGCATGCAGCGTCTTGGCGTAGGCGACCGCCTCTTCCGCGGAATACATCTCCGGCTCGGACACGATTTCCAGCAGGGGCGTGCCGGCGCGGTTCAGGTCTATTCCGGACATGCCGTGGAAGTCCTCGTGGAGCGATTTACCGGCATCTTCCTCGAGATGGGCGCGGGTCAGGCGCACGACTTTTTCGCCGTCCTTCAAGTGGATGGCGAGGCTGCCGCCCTGCACGATCGGCAGTTCGTACTGGCTGATCTGGTAGCCCTTGGGAAGGTCGGGGTAGAAATAGTTCTTGCGCGCGAATATCGAACGGCGATTGATGGTGCCGCCGATCGCGAGCCCGAAGCGGATCGCCCGCTCCACCGCGCTCTTGTTGAGCACCGGCAACGTGCCGGGCAACGCCATGTCGATCGCACTGGCCTGGGTATTGGGCGCCGCGCCGAACGTAGTCGACGCACGCGAGAATATTTTCGAGCGCGTCGACAGCTGCGCGTGGGTCTCGATGCCGATGACGATTTCCCAGTTCATACGCTACGTGAGGCGTGAGGCGATAGGCGAGAGGCGTTCATCCTGCTAAATCCCCGGGGGCATACGCTTGTGCCAGTCGGTCGCCTGCTGGTAGCGGTGCGCGGCGCCGAGCAGCCTGGCTTCATCGAAGTAATTGGCCATAAGTTGCAGGCCGACCGGGCGGTTCTTCGCGCCGAAGCCGCAGGGAATGCTCATCCCCGGAATGCCGGCCAGGCTGCCGGGAATGGTGTACAGGTCCGACAGGTACATCGCCACCGGATCGGCGGCCTTCTCGCCGAAGCCGAACGCCACGCTGGTGGTGACCGGTCCGGCGATCAGGTCGCACTCGCGGAAGGCGCGCTGGAACTCGTCGGCGATGATCCGGCGCACCTTCTGCGCCTGGATGTAGTACGCATCGTAATAGCCGTGCGACAGCACGTAGGTGCCGATCAGGATGCGGCGTTTGGGCTCCGGACCGAAACCTTCCGAGCGCGACTTCTTCATCATGTCGATGAGATCGGTGTAGTGCGCTGCGCGGTGACCGTAGCGCACGCCGTCGAAGCGGCTCAGGTTCGAGGAGCATTCCGCCGGGGCGATCACGTAATAGACCGGGATGCCAAGCGCTGCGTTCGGAAGCGAGATGTCCACCAGTCTGGCTCCGAGCTTGACGTACTCGGCGAGCGCCTCCCGCACCGCCTTTTCGACGTCGGGTTGCAGGCCTTCGCCGAAGAACTCCTTCGGCACGCCGATGCGCAGGCCCTTGAGGTCGAGGTTGAGCGAGCGGGTGTAGTCCTCAGGGGCGCGCTCGACGCTGGTCGAATCCTTCGGATCGAAACCGAGCATGGCGTTGAAAATCAGCGCCGCATCCTCCGCCGAGCGGGTCATGATGCCGGCCTGGTCGAGGCTGGAGGCGAACGCGATCATGCCCCAGCGCGACGCGCGGCCGTAGGTCGGCTTGATGCCGGTAACGCCCGAAAACGCCGCCGGCTCGCGAATGGATCCGCCGGTGTCGGTGGCCGTTGCCGCCGGGGCGATTCTCGCGGCGACCGCCGCCGCCGAACCACCCGAGCTTCCGCCCGGTACCGCGGCCTTGTCCCAGGGGTTGAGTACGTTGCCGTAATGGCTGTTCTCGTTGGACGAGCCCATCGCGAACTCGTCGCAGTTGAGCTTTCCGAGCGCGACCATTCCGGCGTCCCCCAGTCTCTCGACGACCGTGGCATCGAATGGGCTCATGTAGCCTTTGAGCATTCGCGACGAGGCGGTCGAATGGAAATCGCGGGTGACGAAAATGTCCTTGTGCGCGATCGGCACGCCGGTCAGCGGCGTCGCGTCGCCTTTGGCGATGCGCGCGTCGGCGGCGCGCGCCTGCGCCAGCGTGACTTCCGGACGCACGTCCAGAAAGGCGTTGAGGTTCCTGTGGCTTTCGATGCGTTCGAGGAAAAGCCGGGCAAGTTCGACGGCGGAAACTTCCCTGGCAATAAGCGCGTGGCCCAGCTCGGCCACCGACTTTTCGAACATCGCGCGGCCCCTACTCGATGACCTTGGGCACGAGGAACAGGCCGTCCTGTTGCGCAGGCGCGTTCCTCATGTTGGCCTCGCGGTTTTCCGTCGAGCTGGCCATGTCTTCGCGCAGCCGCTGCGAACCGCCGAGCGGATGAGACATCGGTTCGATTCCGCTGGTGTCCACCGATTGCAGCTGCTCGATGAGCTTGAAGATGTCGTTGAGCTGCCCGAGCGCCTGCCCGGCTTCCGCGTCGGTCACCTCGATGCGCGCGAGCTGAGCGATGCGCTTGACGTCGCTGAGAGTAAGAGCCATTTCGTGGGAAGCTTCCGTGGTCGCGGCCGGGTTCAGGGACGGGACAGGAAGGAGGGCTGCAAGGCCGCTGGCCGCGCCCGGGTGGCTCCTGGGAAACCCGCTTTTTGTTAACCGCCGCAGTACGATAGGGTATCATAACCTTCTCATTTTTCGCACCGCGGCGACACCAGCGCTCACTTTATGTTTGGATTTCTCAACGGCTATTTTTCCAACGACCTTGCCATCGACCTCGGCACCGCCAATACCCTCATCTACGTGCAGGGCAAGGGCATCGTGCTCAACGAACCCTCGGTAGTGGCGATCCGGCAGGAAGGCGGCCCGAACGGCAAGAAGGTAATCCAGGAGGTGGGTCTCGCGGCCAAGCAGATGCTCGGCCGTACGCCCGGCAACATCACCGCGATCCGGCCGATGAAGGATGGCGTGATCGCCGATTTCACCGTGACCGAACAGATGCTCAAGCACTTCATCAAGAAGGTCCACGACTCGCGCCTGTTCGCCCCCAGCCCGCGCATCGTCATCTGCGTGCCCTGCGGCTCCACCCAGGTGGAGCGCCGGGCGATCCGCGAGTCCGCCTACGGCGCCGGCGCGCGCAAGGTGGAACTGATCGAGGAGCCGATGGCGGCTGCAATCGGCGCCGGCCTGCCGGTGGAGGAAGCCACCGGCTCGATGGTGGTGGACATCGGCGGCGGCACCACGGAGGTCGGCGTGATTTCGCTGGGCGGCATCGTCTACTCCGGTTCGGTGCGTGTCGGAGGCGACAAGTTCGACGAGGCGATCATCAATTACATCCGCCGCAATTACGGCATGCTGATCGGCGAAACCACCGCCGAGGACATCAAGAAGGAGATCGGCTCGGCATTCCCGGGTTCGGAAGTGCGCGAAAAAGAGGTCAAGGGCCGCAACCTCGCGGAAGGCATTCCGCGCGGCTTCACCATTTCCAGCAACGAAATCCTGGAAGCGCTGACTGACCCGCTCAACAGCATCGTCAGCGCGATCAAGTCGGCGCTCGAACAGACTCCGCCGGAACTCGGCGCCGATATCGCCGAAAAAGGCATGGTGCTCACCGGCGGCAGCGCGCTGTTGCGCGATATCGACCGGCTGTTGATGGAAGAAACCGGGTTGCCGGTGATCGTCGCCGACGACCCGCTCACCTGCGT
>JBBPIT010000032.1:0-44086 GCA_038040175.1 Pseudomonadota bacterium
TTCGAGGGCAAGCACGACGACGCGCTGCGTGCGGGCGACGTCAAGTATCACCAGGGATTCTCCTCCGACATCATGACGCCGGGCGGGCCGATGCACCTGACGCTTGCGTTCAATCCGTCGCATCTTGAGATCGTAAATCCGGTTGTCGAAGGTTCGGTCCGGGCGCGCCAGCACCGCCGCAAGGACCGGCAAGGCAAGGAAGTGCTGCCGGTATTGATTCACGGCGACGCCGCCTTTGCCGGCCAAGGCGTGGTAATGGAGACGTTGAACCTTTCGCAAACACGCGGCTACGGCACCGCGGGCACCGTACACATCGTCGTCAACAATCAAATCGGATTCACCACATCCGACCCGCGCGACAGCCGTTCGACGCTGTACTGCACCGACGTTGCGAAGATGGTCGAAGCGCCGATCATCCACGTCAACGGTGACGATCCCGAGGCGGTGATCATGGTGATCGAGCTGGCGCTGGACTACCGGACGAAGTTCAAGAAGGACGTGGTCGTCGATTTGGTGTGCTTCCGCAAGCTCGGCCACAACGAGCAGGACGAGCCAATGGTCACGCAGCCGCTCATGTACAAGATCATCAACGAGCACCCGGGGACGCGCAAGCTGTACGCCGACAAGCTGGTGGGGCAGGGCGTGATCGGCCCGGACGATGCGGATCAGATGATGGCGACCTACCGTCAGGCGCTCGAGGCGGGCTATCACACCAACAAGACCATCCTGTCTAACTACAAACCGCCGTTCGCAGTGAACTGGAGCCCGTACAAGAACACCAAGTGGAACGAAAACGACGACACTACGCTGCCGCTTGCCGACCTGCAGGTGCTGGCGGAGAAGCTGACGACCATCCCGCCGAACTTCAAGCTCCACCCACGGGTCGAGAAAATCATCGCCGACCGCCGGCTGATGGGGCAGGGCAAGATGCCGGTGGACTGGGGCATGGCGGAAAACCTTGCTTATGCCTCGCTGCTCAAGGACGGCTTTTCGGTGCGCATCTCCGGTCAGGACTCAGGCCGCGGCACCTTCTTCCACCGCCACGCAGTGCTGCACGACCAGAACCGCGAAAAATGGGATTCCGGAACCTACATGCCGTTGCAGCACATCGCCCCCAACCAGGGCGATTTCCTTGTTATCGACTCGTTGCTCTCGGAAGAGGCCGTGCTGGGTTTCGAGTACGGCTACTCGACTTCGGAGCCCAACGAGCTCGTGGTCTGGGAAGCACAGTTCGGCGACTTCGGCAACGGCGCCCAGGTGGTGATCGACCAGTTCATCGCTTCGGGCGAAGTGAAGTGGGGCCGCATCTGCGGATTGGTGATGCTGCTGCCGCACGGCTACGAAGGGCAGGGGCCGGAGCATTCCTCGGCGAGACTCGAGCGCTATCTTCAGATGTGCGCCGATTACAACATCCAAGTGTGCGTGCCCGCGACCCCGGTGCAGATGTTCTTCTTGCTGCGCCGCCAGATGATCCGCCCGTACCGCAAGCCGCTGGTCATCTTCACGCCAAAGAGTCTGCTGCGTCACAAGGAGTCGGTATCGCCGTTGGAAGAGTTCGCGCAAAGCAAGTTCAAACCGGTAAACGGCGAGTGGGATGCCGACATCAAGCCGGACAACGTCAAACGCGTGATTTTCTGCAGCGGCAAGGTGTTCTATGACCTGCGCGCCGCGCGCCAGGAGCGCGGCATCAAGGACGTAGCCATCGTGCGCATTGCCCAGCTCTATCCGTTCCCGCACGATGATTTCCAGGAGCAAATCAATCTTTACAGCAACGCCCGCGAGGTCCTGTGGTGCCAGGAAGAGCCCGGCAACCAGGGCGCGTGGCACCGAATCCAGCACTATCTGCTGCGCCACATGCGCTCCGACCAGGTTCTGGGATACGCGTTGCGGCCCTCATCGGCGTCGCCAGCGGTTGGCTACCTGTCGTTGCACAACGAGCAGCAGAAGGAAGTGGTCAATGCCGCCTTCAGGGAGATCACGGACAACCTCGTTGTCCCGGTACAGGGCACGGCCAGAGCCGCACCCAAGCCACTCGACAACTCCTGAGTTCACGATAGGAAGCCAGCATGCTGATTGAAGTCAAAGTACCGCAACTCTCGGAATCGGTTGCGGAGGCGACATTGCTGTCCTGGCACAAGAAGCAGGGCGAGTTCGTCAAGCGCGACGAGAACCTGATCGATATCGAGACCGACAAGGTGGTGCTGGAGTTGCCGGCGCCGAATTCTGGTGTGCTCTCCAAGGTCATAAAGGGCGATGGCAGCACCGTCGTGAGCGACGAGGTCATTGCGACGATCGACACTGACGGCAAGGCGGTTGCCGGGGCGGCGGCAACCGCCACGACAACGGCTGCGGCGTCCGCCGCCAAGACGCCGGAAAAGCCGGCTTCCGCACCGGTGACTTCCGCCAAGGCCGAGGCGCCAGCGGTCATGCCTTCGGCCAGGAAAATCGCCGCTGACAACAATCTCGACACCTCGCAGATCAGCGGCAGCGGGCGCGGCGGCCGCGTCACCAAGGAAGACGTGGTGGTGAAGCTGGAAGCGCCGCAGGCACCCAGGCCGGCGGCGCCGTTGCCCTCACCGGTGAACGTGGATCAGATACTGGGTGACCGGCCCGAGCAGCGCGTGCCGATGTCGCGGCTGCGCCAGCGCGTGGCGGAACGCCTGGTGCAGTCGCAGTCCACCGCGGCGATCCTCACCACGTTCAACGAAGTCAACATGCAGCCGGTAATGGAGCTGCGCAACCGCTACAAGGACAAGTTCGAGAAGGAACACGGCGTCAAGCTCGGATTCATGTCTTTCTTCGTCAAGGCCGCGGTGCATGCGCTGAAAAAGTATCCGGTGGTCAACGCGTCGGTGGACGGCACCGACATCGTTTATCACGGTTATTTCGACATCGGCATCGCCGTGGGCAGCCCGCGCGGGCTGGTGGTGCCAATCGTGCGCAACTGCGACCAGCTGTCTTTCGCCGGCATCGAGAAGAGAATCGCGGATTTCGGCAAGCGCGCCCAGGACGGCAAGCTCACCATCGAAGAGCTGACCGGCGGAACGTTCTCGATTTCCAACGGCGGGGTGTTCGGCTCGATGCTTTCCACGCCTATCATCAACCCGCCGCAAAGCGCCATTCTGGGAATACATGCGACCAAGGAGCGGCCGGTGGTGGAAAACGGGCAGATCGTGGTCCGGCCGATAAACTACCTGGCGGTTTCCTACGATCACCGCATCATCGACGGCCGCGAGGCCGTGCTGTTCCTGGTGGCGATCAAGGACGCCCTCGAGGATCCTTCACGCTTGCTGCTGGAGCTCTAATAAACCTTCACCGCAAAGTCGCAAAGATTCTGTTCAATACCCCCTTGAGGGGTACGCAAAGAAGAACACGCAAAGAAAAGCGAAATCGAATGGCAAAAAGCTTTGACGTCGCAGTGATCGGCGCCGGCCCTGGCGGCTACACCGCGGCGATCCGCGCGGCGCAACTCGGCCTCAACACCGTCTGCATCGACGAGTGGAAGAACGCCAAGGGCAAGCCCAGCCTCGGGGGCACCTGCCTGAACGTCGGCTGCATCCCCTCCAAGGCGCTGCTGGAGTCCTCGGAGAATTACGAGCGCGCGCTGCACAAGTTCGGCGAACACGGCATCACCGTAAAGGATGTGGCGATGGACGTGGCGACCATGCTGGCGCGCAAGGACAAGATCGTCGATACCTTCACCGGCGGCATCGGCCTGTTGTTCCGCAAGAACAAGGTCGCCTCGATGCACGGCCGCGGTCGCTTCGTTGCCGGCGGAACCGCTTATCAGATCGAGGTCAGGAATGGCGATGCGGCGGAGGTGATCGAGGCCAAACACGTGATCATCGCAACCGGCTCGGTCCCGCGGCAGTTGCCTTTCGCGCCGGTGGACAACGACCGGATCGTCGACAACACCGGCGCGTTGTCGCTGCCGCAGGTGCCCAAGCGCCTGGGCGTTATCGGGGCGGGCGTGATCGGGCTGGAGATGGGCAGCGTGTGGAAGCGCCTGGGCTCGCAGGTGACCATCCTCGAGGCGCTGCCGAATTTCCTGCAGGCCGCCGACGAGCAGGTCGCCAAGGAAGCGCTGCGGGTGTTTACCAAGGTGGTCGGTCTGGATATCCGGCTCGGCGTGAAAATCGGGGCGGTCAAGACCTCGAAGAAGGGCGTCGCCGTCGAATATGCCGATCCGGTGGGCGAGCAAAAGACCGAATTCGATGTGCTCGTCGTGGCGGTCGGGCGCGCGCCGCAATCGGCAAGCCTGGGCGCGGAAACCGTCGGGCTCAAGCTCGACAGCGGGGGATTCATCGAAGTCGACGATCACTGCCGCACCAACCTGGCCAATGTTTACGCGATCGGCGACGTGGTGCGCGGTCCGATGCTCGCGCACAAGTCCTCGGAAGAGGGGGTCGCGGTCGCCGAGATGATCGCCGGCCAGTCCGGACACGTGAATCTGGAGACGGTGCCGTGGGTGATCTATACCGCGCCCGAGATCGCCTGGGTCGGCAAGACCGAGCAGGAACTGAAAGCCAAGGGCGTCGAATACCGGTCCGGCCAGTTCCCCTTCATCGTCAACGGCCGTGCCCGCGCCATCGGTGAAACAGCCGGCTTCGTGAAAATGCTCGCGGATGCCAGGACCGACCGCATCCTCGGCGTGCACATGATCGGCCCGTACGCATCGGAACTGATCGCGGAAGCCGTAGTGGCGATGGAATTCGGCGCTGCCGCCGAAGACATCGCCCGCATCGTCCACGCGCACCCGACCTTGTCCGAGGCACTGCACGAGGCGGCGCTGGGCGTGGACAAGCGCACGATTAATCTCTGATGTCCCCCCAGCCGGCACGGAAACCGATCGCACCGTCAGCCGGCTCACCGAAATGCAGACCCGCCAATACCTGAGCGAGCCGCACCTTTCCTGAATCAAGACCACGCAATCAGAGGACAGGAAGCATGACGACACTCAAGGCCTACCGGATATTCAACGAAGACGGCAAAGTCGCCGGCCGCTTCACGGACATGAATCTGGAAGAACTCGACGCCGGCGACGTCGTCATCAAGGTTGCGTACTCGAGCGTCAACTTCAAGGACGCGCTCGCGGCCACCGGCGCCGGCAAGATCATCCGCCGCTTCCCCTGCGTGGGCGGCGTCGACCTGTCCGGAACGGTGGTGGAATCCGCCGATGTGCGCTTCAGGAAAGGGGATGCCGTGATCGCGACCAGCTACGATATCGGGGTGGCGCACGACGGCGGCTATGCCGAGTACGCCCGCATTCCCGCCGGCTGGGTAGTGCCGATGCCCGAGGGTCTGGATCTGTTCGAGGCGATGGCACTGGGGACTGCGGGATATACCGCCGCGCTCGCGGTCGAGCGCATGGAGCACGAGGGCCTGAAACTGGCAAACGGTCCGGTGATCGTGACCGGCGCCACCGGCGGCGTGGGCAGCATTGCGGTGGACATTCTTTCCGGTTGCGGCTATCGCGTGGTCGCGCTCACCGGGAAGGAAGCGGAAAGCGATTACCTGAAGCGTATCGGCGCCGTCGAAGTCATGCTCAGGAGCAGCCTCGATCTATCCAGGATCAAGCCCCTCGACAAGGCCACCTGGGCCGGCGCGGTCGACAACCTCGGCGGCGACGTGCTGTCCTGGATCGCCAGCACCATGCAGGTCGGCGGCACGCTGGCGAGCATCGGGCTCGCGGCCAGCCATGCCTTCAACACCACGGTGTTGCCGTTCATCCTGCGCGGGGTGAGCCTGCTGGGCGTGGACTCGGTGAACACGCCGATGGGGCTACGCGAGAAAGTCTGGCGGCGCCTCGGCGCCGATCTCAAACCACGGCGGCTGCAAAGCATCGCCACCACGGTAAACTTCGCCGATCTGCCCGGCGTCTTCGAGAAGGTGATGAAGGCGCAGGTGCGCGGCCGCACCGTCGTCAAGATCGCCTGAAGAAATCGCCGCAGAAGCGGGTACGGAATAGAAGGGGGGAGAGATGGGGCAGCGTTACGCCGAGTTCTATCGCCGCTCGATCGCGGAACCTGAAGCGTTCTGGGCCGAACAGGCGCGCCTGATCCACTGGCATCGGCCGTTCGATCGTGTCCTCGACTACAGCCGTCCGCCGTTTGCCCGGTGGTTCGTAGGTGGACTGACCAATCTCTGCCATAACGCGCTGGACCGGCATCTCGCCACGCGTGGCGACCAGAAAGCGCTGGTTTACATCTCCACGGAAACCGGCCAGGAACGCGCCTACAGTTACCGTGAGCTGCATGCGGAAGTGAACCGTTTCGCCGCGGTGCTGCAAGGTCTCGGCGCGGGGAAGGGCGACCGCGTGCTGATCTACATGCCGATGATCGCCGAAGCAATTTTCGCGATGCTGGCGTGCGCCCGCATCGGTGCCATCCACTCGGTGGTGTTCGGCGGATTCGCAGCTGCGAGCCTGGCGACCCGCATCGACGATGCGCGGCCGAAACTGATGGTGACGGCGGACGCCGGAATGCGCGGCGGCAAGGCGATTCCGTACAAACACCTGGTGGACGAGGCGATCCGGTTGTCGGCGACGCCGCCGGAGAAAGTCGTGATCGTCAACCGCGGTATCGACAAGGAAATGACGCTCACCGCCGGGCGCGACCTCGATTACGCCACGCTGGCGAGGCAGCATCCGAATGCCGACGTGCCGGTCACCTGGCTCGAATCCAGCGAACCGAATTACATCCTCTATACCTCGGGGACCACCGGCAAGCCCAAGGGCGTGCAGCGCGACACCGGCGGACATGGCGTGGCGCTGGCTGCGTCGATGCAGCATATCTTCTGCGGCGAGCCCGGCGAAACCATGTTCACGACCTCGGACATCGGCTGGGTGGTGGGGCACTCCTACATCGTGTACGCGCCGCTGATTCGCGGAATGACGACCATCGTGTACGAGGGACTGCCGATCCGCCCGGACCCGGGTATCTGGTGGAAGATCGTGCAGGACCACAAGGTGCGGGTGATGTTCTCCTCGCCGACCGGAATACGGGTGTTGAAAAAACAGGATCCCGCCTATCTCAGGAAGTACGACATTTCGTCACTGAAACACCTGTTCCTGGCCGGCGAACCGCTGGATGAGCCGACCCATCGGTGGATTTCCGACGCGCTCGGCAAGCCGGTCATCGACCACTACTGGCAGACCGAGACCGGCTGGCCGATCCTGACGGCGGTTCCGGGCGTGGAGCAGACGCCGCTGAAGTTCGGCAGCCCGAGTTTCCCGGCGTACGGCTTCGACCTGAAGTTGCTGCGCGAGACCGACGCAATGGAGGTGGGCGCGGGCGAGAAAGGCGTGGTGGCCATCGCGCCGCCACTGCCGCCGGGATGCCTGTCCACCGTATGGGGCGACGACGAACGCTTCGTCCGGACCTACTTCAGCACGTTCAAGTCGAAGATGGTGTATTCCACCTTCGATTGGGGAATCCGCGACAAGGATGGCTACTACTTCATCCTTGGGCGCACCGACGACGTCATCAACGTCGCGGGACATCGCCTGGGCACCCGCGAGATCGAGGAAGCAGTACAGGCCCATCCGAACATCGCAGAAGTGGCGGTGGTGGGCGTGACCGATCAATTGAAGGGCCAGATGCCGCTGGCGTTTGCCGTGGTGAAGGATGCAGCCACGATTGCCACTCCAGAGCTGCGCGCGAAACTGGAAAAGGAAGTGATGGCGACCGTGGATGCGCGGATCGGCGCGATTGCCCGTCCGGCGCGCGTGCATTTCGTCACCATGCTGCCGAAAACCCGCTCCGGAAAACTGCTCCGGCGCAGCATCCAGGCGCTGGCCGAAGGACGGGATCCGGGCGACCTGACCACGCTCGAAGACCCAACCGCACTGGAGCAGATCCGCAGCGCAGTCGCTTCCGGATAGGACGTCAGTCAGTCGAGTAGAGCTTGCCTTCGAGGGTAAAGGTCTTGAGCCTGCCGTCCATCTCGCCCATTCCGGGAGAATTGGCCGGCATGCCGGGTACGGCAAGTCCGAGCGTATCGGGGCGTTCCTGCAGGAGCTTGCGGATCGCCTGCGCCGGTACATGGCCCTCGATGACGTAACCATCCACCAGCGCGGTATGGCAGGACGACATCGCTGGCGGGACACCCGCCCGCTGCTTGATCGGCTCGAGGTCGTCGCGGTTGACGGCCTTGACCTCGAAGCCTTCATTCCGCAGGTACTCCACCCACTTCACGCAGCAGCCGCAGCTCGGGGTCTTGTAAACCGTGATCAGCGGCCCGGCAAGCGCAATCTGCGTGACGAGCAACGCAATTACAGCAGCGAAAAAATTGAATGCGGACCGCATGGACTGAGCCTCCGGGTGGCGATGACGGTGGTTAGAGTCGAACCGTTGGAGCCGAGTTCAAAAAAACGGGCCAGCAAAGGTTGGCCCGGGATATTTCTTGCTCTTCATCCGCTCAGTTGTTGCGCGGGTCGTCGTCAGGATTGACGTATTCGATGCTCTTCGCGGTCGATCCTCCCATGCCCACTTCCTGGATGATGACCTCGGTGCGCGCCCAGGCAAAATGCGGAACATTGGCCTTGGTGGTGTAAAACGCGCCCGCCTGAAACTCCTTCATCACCAACGGATTGTAACGTTCTCCCACGCCGGACCAGTAAATGCCTTTCAGGACCGTGACGATGCGTTCGTCCGGATGCCTGTGCGGCGGCAGCTTGTAACCGGAAGGCATCTTCGCGCGGAAGATATACGGTCCGGGTTGCGACGGGTCGCCGAACAGCAACACCATCTGCATGCCGTAGGGCACCGACTTGTTCGGTGTCCACTTGATCTTTTCAGGATCGGCGGTCACGAAGTTGCCATTCATGAGCACCGTCATTCCGTCGCCTTCTCCGTGAGCAACGGGCAGCGCCATCAATCCCAGGGTCAACCCGGTGATCAGCGCCATCTTCTTGGTTAAGACTTGCATCCAGTTCCTCCTAGTGCTTTTCTCGAGATAATTTCGTATGCCTCTCCCCGCGGCGAATGTTAACACCTTTGGCTCGCGGGCTGGTTTGGGTCTGGCAGGTATCCAGGGGGTAATTTCTCTCCTCATGAGCAACAAAAAAAGCGACCACGAGGGTCGCTTTTTCCGTTGGCGGAGAGGGGGGGATTCGAACCCCCGTTAGGCTATTAACCTAAACACGCTTTCCAGGCGTGCGACTTAAACCACTCATCCACCTCTCCGCGTGTTGAAACTCTGGGGCAAAAGTCTGCGGCGCTACGCTTTGGCTCCGGCCGCTGCGGAAGGCGCGAAGAATACTGGAGGGTCGCTTTGCTGTCAAAAAAACAAGGCCTTCCAGCCGCATCAAGTAGTCTGCTTGAGTTGCTCCAAGATCGCCGGGTTCTCCAGCGTCGATACATCCTGCGTGATTTCCTCGCCCCTGGCGATCGCGCGCAGCAGGCGGCGCATGATCTTGCCGGAACGGGTCTTGGGCAAGTTGTCGCCGAAGCGGATTTCGTCGGGCTTGGCGATCGGTCCGATTTCCTGCGCGACCCAGTTGCGCAGTTCCTGCGCCACCTTTTTGGCGGCATCTCCCTGCGGACGCGCGCCTTTCAGAACCACGTACGCGACCACCGCCTCGCCCTTGATTTCGTGCGCCTTACCGACCACCGCTGCCTCGGCGACCAGAGGATTTGCGACCAGCGCCGACTCGATTTCCATTGTGCCGAGACGATGGCCGGCGACGTTGAGCACATCATCGATGCGGCCCATGATCCAGAAGTAGCCATCCCGGTCGCAGTTGGCGCCATCGCCTGCCAGGTAGTACTTGCCTTTGAAGTCGTCCGGGTAGTAGCTCTTCCTGTAGCGCTCCGGATCGCCCCAGATGGTGCGGATCATTGCAGGCCAGGGTTTCTTAATGACCAGAATTCCGCCCTTGCCTCTCTCAACGTCCTGTCCGGTCTCGTCAACGATGGCCGCCATGATGCCGGGCAAAGCCATAGTGCAGGAGCCGGGCTTGAGCGGCGTCACACCGGGAAGGGGCGTAATCATCTGGCTGCCGGTCTCGGTCTGCCACCAGGTATCCACGATCGGGCAGCGGCCGTTGCCGACCGTGGTGTGGTACCACATCCACGCTTCGGGATTGATCGGTTCGCCCACGGTGCCGAGCAACCGCAGGCTGGACAGGTTGTACTTCTTCGGCTGGTCGGCGCCGGCCTTGATCAGCGAGCGGATCGCCGTCGGCGCGGTGTAGAACACGGTCACGCCGTGGTCCTGGATCAGCTTCCAGAAGCGTCCGGCGTCGGGATAAGTCGGCACGCCTTCGAATATGATTTCGGTGGCGCCGACCGCAAGCGGTCCATAGGCGATATAAGTGTGGCCGGTCACCCAACCCACATCGGCGGTACACCAGAAGACATCCGACTGCTTGTAATCGAAAGTCCATTTCATCGTCAGCATGGCCTGCAGCAGGTATCCGCCGCTGGAATGCTGAACACCCTTGGGCTTGCCGGTGGAGCCGGAGGTGTAAAGGATGAACAACGGATGCTCGGCGTTGACCCACACCGGCTCGCAGACGTCCGGCTGGTTCTGCACCAGCTCGTGCCACCAGACGTCACGCGGTGCGCGCAGTTGAATCGGGCTGCCCGTACGCTTGTAGATGACTACGTGCCTGATGCCGTCGCAGCCTCCCATCGCAAAAGCATCGTCCACCGCGGGCTTCAGCGAGATTTCCTTGCCGCCGCGCATCTGTCCGTCGGCGGTGATGACCGCGACCGCGCCGGCATCGATGATGCGCTCCTGCAGGCTCTTGGCCGAGAAGCCGCCGAATACCACCGAATGGGTGGCGCCGATGCGCGCGCACGCCTGCATTGCGATCACCGCCTCGATCGACATCGGCATGTAGACGATGACGCGGTCGCCGGTCTTGATTCCGAGCGACTTGAGCCCGTTGGCGAACTGGCAGACGCGGTGGTAGAGCTGCTTGTAGGTGATTTTGGTGACCGCGCCGTCATCGGCTTCGAAGATGATGGCGACCTTGTTCGGCTGGCTGTCGAGATGGCGGTCCAGGCAGTTGTACGAGATGTTCAGCTCGCCGTCGTGGAACCACTTAAAGAACGGCGCTTTGCTCTGATCCAGGACCTGGGAGAACGGTTTGTGCCAGATCACGTTCTCGCGCGCCAGCCGTGCCCAGAAGCCCTCGTAATCGCGTTCCGCCTCGGCGCACAACGCCTGGTAGGCGGCCATTCCGGAGACATTGGCCTGCCTGACGAACTCCGCAGGCGGCGGGAAAACGCGGTGTTCTCGCAGGACCGATTCGATCGTACTCATTCCATCCTCCCCATCGTATATCGTGATAGTCGGCTTTGGACCGGATTATAGCCAGAACTTCCGATACACAGTCCCGCGCAACGCGCGCGGCGCATCCAAGCAGCAAGCATTCACCGCCGGTAGTGTAAAATCCGCCTGAGCGCACAAGCAGTTCGCCGAGCCGCCCGGATTCACTAATGACCGTCATCCGCCAGGAAGACCTGATCGAAAGCGTCGCCGACGCCCTGCAGTACATCTCCTACTACCATCCGATGGACTACATCAAGTCCCTCGCGGATGCGTATCGACGTGAAGAGTCTCCGGCGGCCCGCGACGCGATCGCGCAAATCCTTACCAACTCGCGCATGTGCGCGGAAGGAAAGCGGCCGATCTGCCAGGACACGGGCATCGTGGTTGCGTTTCTGAGAGTCGGCATGAATGTGCGCTGGGACGGTGCCAGCATGAGTGTTGCCGATATGGTCAACGAAGGCGTGCGCCGTGCCTACCTGCACCCGGACAACAAGCTGCGCGCGTCCATCCTCGCCGATCCGGCGGGCAGTCGGAAAAACACGCGCGACAACACGCCGGCAGTGATCCACATGGAACTCGTTCCGGGCGATTCAGTGGATGTCCGGATCGCAGCCAAGGGCGGCGGTTCCGAGAACAAGTCGAAATTCGTCATGCTCAACCCGTCCGACTCCATCGTCGACTGGGTATTGGAGACCGTGCCGGCCATGGGTGCCGGCTGGTGCCCACCGGGCATGCTTGGGCTGGGTATCGGCGGCAGCGCAGAGAAGGCGATGGTGCTGGCCAAGGAAGCGCTGATGCAGGCGATCGACATGCACGAGTTGAAACGGCGCGGGCCGAACAATCGTATCGAGGAACTGCGCATCGAAATCTGCGACAAGGTCAATGCGCTCGGCATCGGCGCGCAGGGCCTCGGCGGGCTGACCACCGTGCTCGACGTCAAGATTCTCGATTACCCGACGCACGCGGCGTCGCTGCCGGTGGCGATGATCCCGAATTGCGCCGCCACCCGGCACGCGCACTTCACGCTCGACGGCAGCGGCCCGGCACGGCTGGATCCGCCCAGCCTCGACGAGTGGCCGGACGTGGAATGGGCGCCGGCGCCGGCCTCGCGCAAGGTCGACCTTGCCAAAGTCACGCGCGAGGAGATCGCGGCCTGGAAGCCCGGCGAGACCCTGCTGCTCAACGGCAGGATCCTTACCGGTCGCGATGCCGCGCACAAGCGCATCCAGGAACTGTTCTCCAGGGGCGAAACGCTGCCCGCAGGCGTGGACTTTCGCAACCGCTTCATCTACTACGTCGGTCCGGTGGACCCGGTGCGCGATGAAGCCGTCGGCCCGGCTGGTCCGACGACCGCCACCCGCATGGACAAGTTCACCGATATGATGCTGGCGAAAACCGGGCTGCTCGGCATGATCGGTAAAGGCGAGCGCGGCCCCGCGGCGATCGAGGCCATTCGCAAGCACAAGGCGGTGTACCTGATGGCGGTGGGTGGAGCGGCCTACCTGGTCTCCAAGGCCATCAAGTCCTCGCGCGTGGTCGCGTTTGCGGATCTCGGCATGGAAGCGATCTACGAGTTCGAGGTGAAGGACATGCCGGTCACCGTCGCAGTGGACGTCAACGGCACGTCGGTGCACCAGACCGGTCCGCGCGAGTGGCAGGCAAGGATCGGCAAGATTCCTGTTACAACGGCGTGAGGGGTGAGGCGTGAGGAGTGAGGTGAGTGCATTCGCCGCTGCGCGGCCCGATTTCACCTCGGCCCTCGACCTTCGTCCCTCGCACCTCGCAGTTCAATGGCGGGCCTCCCCGCATTGCATGGTAGTGAACCTGGTCAGATCCGGAAGGAAGCAGCCACAGCTATTCTATGCGAGTGACGGGGCAAGGCTCGCCACCCCTATACAACGTGAGGCGTAAGGCGGCAGGCGTGAGGCGTGAACGGTTTGATCTCTCGAACAGCTTCGCCGCCGCGACCATTCACAGACAAATTCGCGGTCCAAAGACAAAGTGACGCTCGCACTCGCGCGCAAATGGCGCCCCAGGAATTTCGGTGAACTGATCGGCCAGGACCACGTGGTCCGCGCCATCAGCAATGCGCTCACGCAGAATCGCCTGCATCACGCGTACCTGCTCACCGGCACCCGCGGCGTGGGCAAGACCACGCTGGCGCGGATCATCGCCAAGGCGCTGAATTGCGAATCCGGTGTTTCCGCAAATCCCTGCGGCAAGTGCGGCGCCTGCACCGAGATCGATTCCGGCCGCTTCGTGGACCTGATCGAACTCGACGCCGCCTCCAACACCCAGGTGGACAACATGCGCGAGCTGCTGGAAAACGCGCTGTACGCGCCGACTTCCGGCCGCTTCAAGGTGTACATCATCGACGAAGTTCACATGCTGTCGCGCAGCGCGTTCAACGCGATGCTCAAGACCCTCGAAGAGCCGCCGGCCCATATCAAGTTCATACTCGCAACCACCGATCCGCAGAAAGTCCCGGTCACGGTGCTGTCGCGCTGCCTGCAGTTCAATCTCAAGCAGATCCCTCCAGCCCTGATCCGCGGCCAGCTCGAAAGCGTGCTCGGCAAGGAAGGCGTGCCTTTCGAGACGCCGGCGCTGAATCTGCTGGCGCGCGCCGCCGAGGGCAGCATGCGCGATGCATTGTCGCTGCTGGACCAGGCGATCGCGCATGGCGCCGGCAAGGTCGAAGAGACCTCGGTCAGGGAGATGCTGGGTGCGGTGGATCGGAGCTACCTGTTCAGCCTGCTCAAGGCGCTCGCGAGCGGCCAGGGTCTGGCATTGCTCGCCGAGGCCGAGCGCATGGCGGCGAGGAGCCTGTCGTTCGACGCGGCGCTGCAGGAACTGGCGACCCTGCTGCACCGGGTGGCGTTGGCGCAGACGTTGCCTGAAGCGCTGGCGGACGACGAACCCGAGCGTGATGCGTTGCTCGGACTGGCCGGCGCGTTCAGCGAGGAGGACGTACAACTCCTGTACCAGATCGCAATCCACGGGCGGCGCGATCTCGGACTCGCTCCGGATGAATTTGCCGGCTTCACCATGACGCTGATGCGCATGCTGGCATTCCTGCCGGTCGAGCCCGGGAAGTCCGCGTCGGCTGCCACGCCGGGCGCCGCTCGTCCCGTGTCAAAGCCGGCAGCGTCTGCCGGGACTGCGGCCGCACCGGGCGCACTGGAAACGACCGCCAAAGGTGCCGTCAACGCGGAGCAGGAACTCGCCGACTGGCGCACGCTGGTCGGGCGCATCAAGGTCGGCGGCATGGCACGCATGCTGGCCGACAACTGCGAGTTTCGTTCGCTCGACGGCGACCGGCTGGAACTTGCGGTGCCGGAGGCGCACAAACATCTGCTGGAAAAGGTGTACACCGACAAGTTGCAGGCGGCGCTCGCGGAATATTTCGGCCGCAAGCTGCGGCTGCGGATCTCGACCGGCGGCACCGGCAATACGCCCGCCGAAATCGAGAACCAGGAACGGCAGGTGAAACTCGCCAAGGCGATCGAGTCCATCGACAGCGATCCGTTTGTCCGCGACCTGGTGGAGAATTTCGACGCGCGGGTGAAGGATTCTTCGATCAAACCGATTCAGTAAGGAACGATATCATGATGAAAGGCCAACTTGCCGGGCTCATGAAACAGGCCCAGCAGATGCAGGAGAACCTGAAGAAGGCGCAGGAAGAAATCGCCGGCATGGAGGTCGAAGGCCAGGCGGGCGCGGGCATGGTAAAAGTAGTGATGACCGGCCGCCACGACGTCAAGCGCTTGTCCATCGACCCGAGCCTGATGAGCGACGACAAGGAAATGCTCGAGGACCTGATCGCCGCCGCGGTCAACGACGCGGTGCGCCGTGTCGAGGCCGCGACCCAGGAAAAGATGGGGGGGCTGACTTCCGGGCTCGGTCTTCCTCCCGGAATGAAACTGCCGTTCTGATATTAGCTTCCTGCAGGAATGCGAGAAATCGAACACCTATTGAGAATAACGTAACTGCATGACACTTCCCTCACCCCGACCCCTCTCCCGGAGGGAGAGGGACAACTGAAACCCTCGCCCTCCGGGAGAGGGCGCCGCGCAGCGGCGGGTGAGGGCAGCAGTCGCACAAGTGCTGTCAGGCTGTTATGTAAAACTCAAGAGAGAAAAATCTGAAAACCAAAAATCTCACCACCAAGGCACAAAGACACCAAGAAAAACTGAGTTCGAATCTTGTTCTTTGCACTCGTTGGTGCCTTGGTGTCTTGGTGGTTTGCTTCTCTGCTCGTAGACGTCCTGCAAAATGAAAACGCCGTCGAGTCTCGAAGAGCTGATCGAAGCGCTGCGCTGTCTGCCCGGCGTCGGCCCGAAGTCGGCGCAGCGCATGGCTTTCCATCTTCTGCAGCGCGACCATCCGGGCGCGCAGAGGCTCGGCAAGGCGCTCGAGCAGGCGCTCGCGAGCGTGCGCCATTGCGAGAAGTGCAATAACTTCACCGAGCAGGCCGTCTGTGAGCTGTGCGGTTCGCCGCGGCGCGACCAGACGCTCCTGTGCGTGGTGGAAACGCCCGCGGACCTGCTGATGATGGAACAGGCGCAGGCGTACAACGGCCTGTATTTCGTCCTGATGGGTAGGCTCTCGCCGCTGGACGGAATCGGCCCAAAGGACATTCATCTCGACCGCCTGGTGAAACGCGCGCTCGACGGCACGGTGAAGGAGACCATACTTGCCACCAATTTCACCGTCGAAGGAGAAGCCACAGCGCATTACGCCGGGGAGTTGCTGGCTGCGCGGGGAATGAAAGTCACGCGCATCGCCCGCGGGCTTCCGGTAGGCGGCGAGCTCGAACACGTGGACAGCGGCACGCTGGCCCAGGCGGTGATCGAACGGAGGCCTGCCTGATGGCCGGTCCTTCCGCCGAGCCGGCCAAACGCCGGCCCTCGTCCAGGCATTCGCCCAAGAGCACGCCGGCACTGGCCCGGGGCTCGCGCAGAAATTCCGGAACGAGGTTGAAGCGCATGCCTGAGCCGGCCACGCCGGCGGCACCGGTATTAGCGCGTTCGCAGAAACTGCAGAAGGTGCTGGCGCAGGCCGGCCTGGGTTCGCGGCGGGCGATGGAAGAGATCATCAAGGCCGGAAAAGTGAAAGTGAACGGCACGCCGGCCACCTTGGGCGCGCGGGTGACCACCGACGATCTGATCCAGGTAGGGCGCCGCCAGATCAAGTTCAAAGTCACTACGCGCCTGCCGCGCGTCATCCTCTACCACAAGCCGGAAGGCGAAATCGTCACGCGCGATGATCCGAAAGGCCGGCCCAGCGTGTTCGAAAAACTGCCGGTCATCCGCAGCGCCAAGTGGCTGGCGGTCGGCCGGCTCGACTTCAACACCGGCGGCTTGCTGATCTTCACGACTTCAGGTGAACTGGCAAACCGCCTGATGCATCCGCGCTTCGAGGTCGAGCGGGAGTACGCGGTCAGGCTGTTCGGCGCACTGACGCCTGCCCAGATTGCCGAATTCAAGAAGGGCGTGCGGCTTTCCGACGGCGATGCCAAGTTCGACATGCTCGAAGAGCAGGGCGGCGAAGGCAGGAACCGCTGGTATCGCGTGGTTCTCAAGGAGGGGCGCAACAGGGTGGTGCGACGGATGTTCGAAGCCCTGGGCCTGCAGGTCAGCCGCCTGATGCGCGTGCGCTTCGGCATCGTCAGCCTGCCGCCGCGCCTGAAGCGCGGCACCTGGGTCGAACTCAAGGAATCCGAGATCAGCCAGTTGCTCGAGTGGGCTGGCAGTGCCCCCGCCATTCAGCAGGACGATTTCAGTGCGCCAGTTGCGCGCCCGTCAGCAGGAACACAAAACCGTCACCCCCGGAAGTCTCCAGCCAGGTGAACGGCAGCCGGGGAAACGCCCCCTCCAGGGCCTCCCGGTTGTGCCCGATTTCCACCACCAGCAGGCCGTCTTGGTCCAGGTGCGCGCCGGCCCCGGACACGATGCGGCGCACGATATCCAGTCCATCCCGCCCTCCCGCCAGCGCCATTTGCGGTTCGGCACGATATTCCGGCGGCAGTGCTGCCATCGAGTCCGCGTTGACGTACGGCGGATTGGAAACGATGAGCTCGTATGGCCCGGTGAGGCCGGCGAACAGATCGCCCCTGACGAGTCGGATGCGGTCTTCGAGGCCGTAATCCGTGACGTTTTTTCTCGCGACCTCGAGCGCATCGGGCGAAAGTTCGGTTGCGTCCACCCGGGCGTTCGGGAAAGCCTGCGCCAGCAGGATTGCCAGGAAGCCTGACCCGGTACACAGGTCCAGCGCGGCGCCGACTGAAACCGGGTCCTTCACCCAGGGACTCAACTCGTCCCGCAACAACTCCGCGATATACGAGCGCGGCACGATCACGCGCTCGTCAACGTAAAAACGGAAATCGCCCAGCCAGGCTTCGTTGGTGAGGTAAGCCGCCGGCACGCGCTGTTCGACCCGCAGGCGCAGCACCCGGCTCACCGCCTCAATTTCTTCTGCGGTCAGCGCGGTGTCGAGAAACGGATCGAGGCGATCGAGCGGCAATTTCAGCGTGTGCAGGATCAGGTACGCCGCCTCGTCGTAGGCATTGGTGGTGCCGTGGCCGAATGACAGCCCGGCTTCGCTGAAGCGGCTCACCGCGAAGCGCAGCCAGTCGCGCACCGTTCTCGGCTGCTTGGGCACCTCAGCGGGCATTCAGCAGATCGGTCAGCGCCTGCTGGTATATCTTCGACAGCGCATCCAGATCGGCAATGGCGATGTGCTCGTTCAATTTGTGGATCGATGCGTTCACCGGGCCCAGTTCCACGATCTCCGGGCAGATTTCGGCGATGAAGCGTCCGTCCGACGTGCCGCCGGCCGTGGACAATTGCGGCCGCTGGCCGGTGACGCGTTCCACCGCGCGGGTCAGCGTTTCCACCAGCCTGCCGCGGGCAGTCACGAAGGGCTTGCCGGAAAGCGACCAGTCCAGCGCGTAGTCCAGACCGTGACGGTCGAGGATGGCGTGCACCCGGCTCTTCAGCGACTCGACGGTGCTGGCGGTGGAGAAGCGGAAGTTGAACGACACCTTCAGTTCTCCCGGGATCACGTTGGTGGCGCCGATGCCGGCGCCGATATTCGACACCTGCCAGGTGGTCGGCGGAAAGTGTTCGTTGCCGGGGTCCCATTCGGTGGCGGCGAGTTCCGCCAGCGCCGGCGCGAACTGGTGGATCGGATTGCGCGACTGAAGGGGATAGGCGATGTGGCCCTGGATGCCGCGCACCAGCAGTTCTCCGGACAGGGATCCGCGGCGGCCGTTCTTGATGGTGTCGCCGAGTATCCTGGCCGACGAAGGCTCGCCGACGATGCAGTAGTCGATTTTTTCGCCGCGCGCGCGCAGCGCCTCGACCACCTTGACCGTGCCATTGACCGCCACGCCTTCTTCGTCCGAGGTGATCAGCAGCGCAATCGAACCGGGATGGTCCGGATGTTCGGAGAGAAACCCCTCGATCGCGGTGACGAACGCCGCCAGCGAAGACTTCATGTCGGCCGCGCCGCGGCCGTAGAGCACGCCGTCGCGCACCGTCGGCGTGAACGGATCGGATTGCCACTGTTCGAGCGGTCCGGTCGGGACCACGTCGGTATGTCCCGCGAAGCAGATGAGCGGCGCGCGGCTGCCGCGCCGCGCCCAGAAATTGTCGACTTCACCGTGGCGCATCGGTTCGGCGTTGAAGCCGAGCCGCGCCAGCCGCTGCCGCAGGATTTCCTGGCAGCCGGCATCGTTTGGCGTAACCGAAGCGCGCGAGATCAACTCGCGCGCAAGCTCGCAGGTGGCGGAGGACATTGCAGCCGAGTCCGGCATCACAGGCGCCGTAGAACGCGTCGGCGGTTCACTGCTTGTCGGTGTCCACGTTCAGCTTGATTTCGCTGAATGAGTAGCCTCCACCCGGCTTGACCATCACTCGCCCGGTCGAGCTCTCGCCGATCTTGCCGGAGGCCTTCTGTTCATAGTTGTTGATCAGCCAGGACAGGTTGGTGGCGGAATCCGAGTTCTTGAGCCCCTCGTCCTTGGAAATCGTCCCCGCCATGAACAGTTCGAACAAGGCGTGCTCGAAGGTCTTCGAACCGGGCGTAAGGCTTTGCTCCATCGCCTCCTTGATCTGCTCGATTTCGCCTTTCTTGATCAGCTCGGCGACGTGCTTGGTGTTGAGCATCACCTCCACCGCGGCGACCAGCGAGCCGTCGTTGGCCTTGACCAGGCGCTGGGAAATGATGGCGCGCAGGCTGATGGAAAGGTCGGACAGCAGCGAGGTGCGCGCATCGTACGGGAAGAAGTTGATGATGCGGTTGAGCGCGTGGTAGCTGTTGTTGGCGTGCAGCGCGGACAGGCACAGGTGGCCGGTCTGGGCGTAGAGCAGCGCGTGCTGCAGCGTCTGGCGGTCGCGGATCTCGCCGATCATCATCATGTCCGGCGCTTCGCGCATCGCGTTCACCAGCGCGTTTTCGTAGGAGCGGGTGTCGGTGCCGACTTCGCGCTGGTTGATCACGCACTTGTCGTTGCGGAAAACGAACTCCATCGGGTCTTCGATGGTGAGGATGTGCCCCGGCTTGAGCGCGTTGCGTTGCTCGATCATGGCGGCGAGCGTGGTGGACTTGCCCGAACCGGTGGACCCGACCACCACGATGAAACCGCGCTTCTCCAGCACGAGGTCCTTGAGGATCGGCGGCAGCCTGAGCTTTTCGATCCCCGGCGTGCCGCTCTTGAGATAGCGGATCACCATCGCCACGTTGCCGCGCTGGCGGAAGACGTTGACGCGGAAGCGGCCGACGTCCTGGACCACGTGGGCGAAGTTCATCTCCATGGTCTCCTCGAACTCGCGGATCTGCCGGTCGCTCATCACCTCGTAGGCGATCTTGCGGGCAGTCTCCGCATCGATCACCTGGGCGTTCACCGGCATGATGCCGCCGAGAATCTTGATCGATACTGGGGCGCCGGCCGAGATGAAAAGGTCCGACGCCTGCTTTTCTGCCATCAACTTGAACAGTGGGCTCAGAAACATGGTGGCCTCGATGACTCCTGGTAGTGGTTGCGTCGATCCGCGCCGCGTAACCTGGAACGCTCCTGCTAGTCCCCGCGGAGGAGCTCGTTGATGCTGGTCTTTGCACGGGTCTTGGCGTCCACCTGCTTGACGATGACCGCGCAGTAAAGACTGTATTTGCCGTCGGGCGAGGGCAGGTTGCCCGACACGACCACGGACCCGGGTGGAATCCTGCCGTAAAGGGTCTCGCCGGTCTGGCGATTGTAGATCTTTGTGCTGCTGCCGATGTAGACGCCCATCGAGATCACCGAGCCTTCGCCGACCGCCACGCCCTCGACGATCTCGGAGCGGGCGCCGATGAAGCAGTTGTCCTCGATGATGGTCGGATTGGCCTGTACCGGTTCCAGCACGCCGCCGATCCCCACGCCTCCGGAGAGATGAACGTTCTTGCCGATCTGAGCGCATGAGCCCACCGTGGCCCAGGTGTCCACCATGGTGCCTTCATCCACGTAGGCGCCAATATTCACGAAAGAGGGCATCAGCACCACGTTCCTGGCGATGAACGAGCCGCGCCGCGCCGCTGCCGGCGGCACCACGCGAAACCCGCCGGCGCGAAAATCGGCAGCGCCATAGTCGGCGAACTTGGCCGGCACCTTGTCGAAGTAATTGGTGTAGCCGTCGCGGACCACTGCGTTGTCCTGCAGCCGGAATGACAGCAGGACGGCTTTCTTGACCCACTGGTGGGTGACCCACTCGCCGCTGATTTTCTCCGCGACACGCAGCTTCCCGGCGTCGAGACGATCGATGACTTCTGCAACGGCCTCCTTGAGCGCGGGTTCGGCGCTGTTCGGCGAGAGGTTGGCACGGTTATCGAAGGCCTTCTCGATGACCGACTGCAAATCCGTCATTCTTGTTTTTTCCTTGTGAGAGTTGTGAGAAAAATTCCGCCAGCCGTTGCGCCGCCTCGACACATTCCTCGACCGAGGCCACCAGTGCAATGCGCACGAAGTTCGCCCCCGGGTTGACGCCGCGGGCCTCGCGGGCCAGAAAACTGCCGGGTACGACGGTCACATTATATTGCTCAAACAAGCGTTTAGCGAATTCAGTGTCGGCGACCGGGGTGCGCAGCCAGAGGTAGAACGCCGCCTGCGGCATGGCGGCGTCGGTGACTTCGGCAAGCAGGGCCACCGCTTTCTGGAATTTCTCCCGGTACAGGCGCCGGTTGTCGCGCACGTGTTCTTCATCCTGCCACGCCGCCGTGCTGGCGGCCTGCACCGCCGGGTTCATCGCGCAGCCGTGGTAAGTCCGGTAAAGCAGGAACTTCGCCAGGATGTCCGCATCGCCGGCGACGAAACCCGAGCGCATCCCCGGCACGTTGGAGCGTTTCGACAGGCTGCCGAATGCGACCAGACGCGGAAAGTGGCTCCGGCCGAGACGATGCGCGGCTTCCAGGCCGCCGAGCGGCGCATGGCCTTCGTCGAAATAGATCTCCGAGTAACACTCGTCGGAGGCGATCACGAAGCCGTGGCGATCCGAAAGATCGAACAGGGTTCGCCATTCTTCGAGGGTCATGACGCTGCCGGTGGGATTGCCTGGCGAGCAGACGTAGACGAGCTGGGCGCGGCTCCACACCGATTCGGGCAGCTGGCCGAAATCGAGGGCGAAGCGGTTGTGCGGGAGGATATTGAGAAATTGCGGTTCCGCCCCGGCCAGCAGCGTGGCGCCTTCGTAGATCTGATAAAAGGGATTGGGGGCCACCACGACCGGCCGTTCGCGCGAGGCGTCCACTACCGCCTGCGCGAATGCGAACAGCGCTTCCCGGCTACCGTTGACCGGCACAACCTGCTTTGCCGGATCGATGCGCGGCAGCCGGTAACGCCGCTCGATCCACGCCGCAATCGCGGCGCGCAGCGTTTCGCTGCCTGTGGTTGCGGGGTAGCTCGACAATCCATTCAGATTGGCACTCAGCGCCTCGCGAATGAACTGCGGTGTGGCATGCTTCGGCTCGCCGATCGAAAGGTTGATCGGACGCAACGAGGCGTTGGCTTTCACTCCCGAGAGTAGCGCGGCGAGCTTCTGGAAAGGGTAGGGTTGCAGCCTGGTCAGGTTCGGATTCATCAGCGTACGCTTGATTGCGGTGCGATCCTGTCGAGTTCGATGCGCGGCGCCGGCATCCAGCCCTTCTTGCGGTGTTCGGCGATGACGGTGGTGAAAATGCCCCCGCGCACGTAGAAACGCGCAGTCAGCCGCATGAAGCGCGGCTTCGTCGCCGTGGCAAGATCGTCGAGAATGCGGTTGGTGACGGCTTCGTGGTAAGCGCCCTGGTCGCGGTAGGCCCAGATATAGGTTTTCAGACTCTTGAGTTCCACGCATTTGCGGTCGGGAACGTAATCGAGGTAAAGCGTGGCGAAGTCCGGCTGTCCGGTCATCGGACAGAGGCAGGTGAATTCCGGAATCTCCATATGAATCAGGTAATCCCGCGAAGGATTCGGGTTGGGGAAGATGGCCAGGGTCAGCGCCGGCTTGCTTGGCATTCTCTTGGGGGCGATTCAGTTGTTAAAATACGCCCTGAAAAAACACGCGCCTGGTCCTTGTTAGGGGCCCCAGGCGCTTGTTTTATGGGCATCCGTTCAAATTATAAGCCTTTATAAAATTGCGATAGTGCGACTCACTCACATCAAGCTGGCCGGTTTCAAGTCCTTCGTCGACCCTACCCACATACCGGTTCCCGGCCAACTGGTCGGCGTCGTCGGCCCCAACGGTTGCGGCAAATCCAACGTGATCGACGCGGTGCGCTGGGTGCTCGGGGAGTCCTCGGCCAAGCAGCTTCGCGGCGAGAACATGCAGGACGTCATCTTCAACGGCTCCGGCGAGCGCAAGCCGGTCGGCCGCGCCAGCGTCGAGCTGATTTTCGACAACAGCCTGGGCAAGGCGGCCGGACCGTGGTCGCAGTACGGCGAGATCTCGGTCAAGCGCGTGCTCGAGCGCGACGGCGAGTCCTCTTATTTCATCAACAACATGCACGTGCGCCGGCGCGACGTCGCCGACATCTTCCTGGGCACCGGCCTTGGCGGCCGCGGCTACGCGATTATCGAGCAGGGGATGATTTCGCGCATCATCGAAGCCAGGCCGGAAGACCTGCGCAGCTTCCTCGAGGAAGCGGCCGGGATATCGAAGTACCGCGAGCGCCGGCGCGAAACCGAACTCAGGCTAGATGACACGCGCGAGAACCTGCTGCGGGTGGACGATATCCGCCGGGAGCTGGGCGCACAGCTCGAACATCTCGAATCCCAGGCCGAGAGGGCGGGCAGGTACCGGGAGCTGGAGGCGGAACTGAAGCGCACGCAGCACATGCTGTGGCTGCTGCGCAAACGCGACGCCGCCGCGCAGCGCGCCCGCATCGGCCGCGATATCGAGGCAACGGGCGTGGAGCTGGAAGCCGAGACCGCCAGCCTGCGCGACGCCGAAAAGCGCGTCGAGGAATTGCGCGCCAGCCACTACAGCGCTTCGGATGCGGTGCACGCCGCCCAGGGCGCGCTCTACGAAGTCAACGCCGAAGTTGCGCGCATCGAGCAGCAGATCCAGTACCTCCGCGACAGCCGCAATCGCGCGCAGCACCAGCTCGAGTCGGTGCGCGCGCAGGAAGCCGAGCAGCGCAGCCGCCAGGCGTCACAGGAGGCGGCGCGCAGTGCCAGCGAGGAGTCGCTGGCAAGAGCACGCGAGCAACTGGCCGCGCTTGCCGATGAACTGGAGGCCGCGCGGGCAGCCTTGCCGGCCGCCGAAGAGGCGTATCGAGGCGCGCAGGCGCAGCTTGCCGAGGCGCAGCGCCGCCTCACCCAGGCCGAACAGCAGTTGCAACTGGAACAAGCCCGCGCCGGCCACGGCGAGAAGCTGCTGCTGCAGCTCGAGACGCGGCGTGCGCGACTGGAAGAAGAGCGCGATGGCCTGGAAGTGCCGAACCTGAGCGAACTGGTAAGACTGGAAACGCAGATCGGGGAGCTGGCCCAGCGGCTCTATGAACAGCGCGATGCGCTCGAAAAGTGCGACGCCGATCTGCCCACGCTCGAAGCAGCGATACACGGCGCGGAACAGGATGCCGAGCAGACCCAGCAGCGTCTCAACCAGCTCGATGCCCGGCTCACCGCGCTGCAGTCGCTGCAGGAGCAGGTCAGCCACGCGGGCGAAATCGAACCCTGGCTGGAACGCCACGAATTGCGCCGCAACCCGCACCTGTGGCAAGGAATCAGGATCCGGGAAGGCTGGGAGGACGCGCTCGAAGCGGTATTGCGCGAGCGCCTGAACAGCATCGGCCTCACCGACCTCGCGCAGGTGCATGCCTGGCTGGCAGAGACACCTCCGGGGAAGGTTTCCTTCCACCGCATCGCCGGGGCTGCCGCCGCCGTCGAGCCGTCAGCGGCGGGGCTCACGCGGCTCACGGATTATGTGACCTGCACCGATGCGCGGCTGGCGGCGGTGCTTGGCGACTGGCTGGCGCGGGTCTACGTGCTGCCGGACCCGGCCAGGGGCGTGGAACTGGCCCGCGACCTGCCCGCCGGCGCGATGCTGGTCAGTGCGCAGGGGCACGTATTCACCGCCACCAGCGTGAGTTTCCATGCGGCCGATTCGGAAATGCACGGTATCCTGTCACGCCAGCGTGAAATCGAAGCGTTGTTCGCGGAGCGCAGCGGCGCGGACGAGGAACTGGGACGGCAACGCGCCACCGCGATGTCCCGGAAGACCGAATTCGAGGAGCGCCGCACGGAGGCCGAGCGCCTGCGGCGGACGGTAGCGGAATTGCAGGAGAACCATCACCAGCTGAAACTCGACCATGTGCGCTTGTCGCAGCTTGCCGAGCGCCTCAAGGCGCGTGGCGAGCAGATTGGGCGTGAACTTGCAGAGATCGACGCCGACATGGCGCGCGAGTCGGCGCAGCGCGAGGAGGCGGGACGCCAGATCGATGCGCTGGCCGCCGGAATGGATGCGCTGCGGGCCGGGGTCGAGTCCGCCGGGCAGGCGCACGCAAACGCGGAATCGGCCTTGCAGGCCAGCCGGGTGAACGCCCAGCAAGTCGAGCGGCAGCATCAGGAAGCGCAGTTTCAGGAGACCACTATATCGAATAAAATTATAGATATAGAGTCTTCATTGGATGCCATTTCTCAGAATCTGAAACGCCTCGCCAGCGAATCCGAGGCGCTGTCCCAGGAGATCTCCCAGAGCGACGAGGGCCCGCTGCAGGCGCAACTGCAGGAACAACTCGACGCCCGCGTCGAGCGCGAGCAACGCCTGAAGCAGGGCCGCGACGAACTGCAGGCCGCCGAGGACAGGCTGCGTGTCACCGAGCAGGAGCGTCTGACGTCGGAACAGAAACTGGCGCCGTTGCGCGAGCGCATCAACGAACTGCGCCTCAAGGAACAGGAAGCCCGGATCGCCGAAGACGGCTTTGCCGCCCAACTGGCGGAAGCCGGCGCCGATGAACAGGAACTGCTGCCGCTGCTGGAAGACGGTGTGCGCGCAGGCAGGCTGCAAAACGAGATCAACCGCATCAACGAGGACCTCTCCGGGCTGGGCGCGGTGAACCTGGCTGCACTGGAGGAACTGGCGACGGCGCGCGAACGCAAGGCCTACCTGGACGCCCAGTCGCAGGACCTGACCGAAGCCGTGACCACCCTGGAAAGCGCCATCCGCAAGATCGACCGCGAGACCCGCGAGCGCCTGCAGGAGACTTTCGATACCGTCAACAAACACTTCGGCGAATTGTTCCCGGTGCTGTTCGGCGGCGGCGAGGCCAAACTGGTGATGACCGGCGAGGAAATACTCGATGCCGGCGTGCAGGTGATCGCGCGCCCGCCCGGCAAACGCAATTCATCGATCCACCTGCTCTCCGGTGGGGAGAAGGCGCTGACCGCGCTGTCGCTGGTATTCTCGATGTTCCAGCTCAATCCCGCGCCCTTCTGCCTGCTGGACGAGGTGGACGCGCCGCTGGACGACAGCAATACCGAGCGCTTCTGCGATCTGGTGAAGAGAATGTCCACGAACACCCAATTCATGTTCATCACCCACAACAAGATCACCATGGAAATGGCCAGCCAGCTGATCGGCGTCACCATGCAGGAGCAGGGCGTATCGCGGGTGGTTGCGGTGGACGTGGACGAGGCGCTGCGCATGCGCGAAGAAGCCGCAGCCTGATAGCATCTTAGCGCTGGGCTCGCACGGGGAGAGGCAATGAGTGATTTGCAGATCGGCTTGCTGATGCTCGGGTTGCTGGTGGTGGCCGGGGTGCTGGCGTTCAACTGGTACCAGGAAAGACAGTTCCGCCGCCGTGCCGAGCAGACCTTTGCCGGCGGGCATGACGACATCCTTTTGGAGCGCCGGGCGACAGTGGCGGCGGCCGCCGCACCGCCGCGGGATCCGCTCGACGAAGTGCGCATCGAGCCCCGCATCGCGCCGCAGATGGATGCGCCGGGCGAGGACGGCCTTGCCGGCGGATTGCCATTGCAATCAGGCCTGCCGCAACCCGAAATCGATTACATCGTCGAGATTCGCGCCGGCGAAATCATCCCTGCCGAACAGCTTGCGCAATTGCGCCGGACGCTGGCCACCCTGGGCCGGATCATCAACTTCAGCGGATTCGATTTCCGCTCGAAGTCCTGGCAGCCGTTGGCAGTGGATGGCGCGCGCTACACCTCGGTGCGCGCGGCGCTGCAACTGGCCGACCGCTCCGGGCCGGTCAACGGCGAGCACTTGCAACGGTTCGGCGACGCCGTCAGGGCGGCGGCCCGCGAAATGGCGGCGATAGCCGAGCTGCCCGAGTTCGCGCCGGCTCTCGAACAGGCCGCCGACCTCGACCGGTTCTGCGCGGATGTCGACGTGGTGGTCGGGATCAACGTCGTTGCGCGCACCGGGCAGGTATTTCACGGCACCAAGATCCGCGCACTGGCCGAGGCAGCCGGGTTGCACCTTCAGCCGGGCGGAGTGTTTCACTGCGTGGACGACCAGGGCGGCGCGCTGTTCTCGCTCGACAACCAGGAGCCGGAACCGTTCCTGATCGACAAGATCCGCAGCCTGACCACGCCGGGCATCACCTTCCTGCTCGACGTGCCGCGGGTGTCGGATGGCCTGCGCGCGTTCGACCGCATGATGGATATGAGCCGCAGTTTCGCCGACTCGCTCGACGGCATGCTCGCCGACGACAACCGCGTGCCGCTCAACGACGCCGGGCTGGACAAGATACGCGCCCAGCTGCGCGCCATCTATGGCGCCATGGAACAGCGCGGCATCCACGCCGGCGGACCGCTGGCGCTGCGCCTGTTCTCCTGATGGCAGTACCCGCCGGGATCGCCGCCCGCGCCGAAACGCTGCGGCGCGAAATCGACCGCGCCAACTACAACTACTACGTCAAGGACACGCCGACGCTACCGGACGCGGAATACGACCGGCTGTTCCGCGAACTGCAGGCGCTCGAAGAACAGCATCCCGGGCTGGCGACGCCGGATTCCCCTACCCGGCGCATTGGCGCATTGCCGGCCGAGGCATTCGCGCAAGTCACGCATCCGACGCCCATGCTGTCGCTCAACAATGCGTTCAGCGAGGCCGAAGTCGAGGCTTTCGACCGGCGCGTGCGCACAGGCCTCGGCGTTGCAGGGCCGATCGAATACGCCTCGGAGCCCAAGTTCGACGGTCTTGCCGTCAGTCTCACCTACGGCAAGGGCGTTTTCGCTCTGGGCGCGACCCGGGGGGATGGCTATACCGGCGAGGATGTCAGCGCCAACCTGCGTACGCTGCGTTCCATCCCGTTGCGGCTCGAAGGCCGCAACCTGCCGGATCTTCTCGAAGTGCGCGGCGAAGTGTTGATGCTCAAGCGCGACTTTCAGACCTTGAATCGCGAGCAGCAAAAAAAGGGCGAGAAGGAGTTTGCCAACCCGCGCAACGCGGCGGCCGGATCGCTGCGACAGCTCGATTCGCGCATCACCGCAAGCCGGCGCCTTGCTTTTTTCGCCTACGGTCTGGGCCGCGTGAGCGGCGGGAAAATCCCGGCGGATCGCCACAGCCATCAACTCGACCACCTCGAATCGCTGCGTTTCCCGGTCGCCAGGGAGCGCAGCGTGGTCAAAGGCGTGGAGGGCCTTCTGGATTATTACCGCGGCATCGGGAGTTGTCGCGACACGCTGCCTTTCGGGATCGACGGCGTTGTTTACAAGGTGGACGACCTTGAAAGCCAGGCCCGGCTGGGCTTCGTTTCGCGCGCACCACGCTTCGCGGTCGCGCACAAGTATCCGGCGCAGGAAGAGGTCACGCAGGTCCTCGGCATCGATGTGCAGGTCGGCCGTACCGGCGCGCTGACACCGGTTGCAAGGCTTGCGCCCGTTTTCGTCGGAGGCGTCACGGTGACCAACGCCACGCTGCACAACGAAGACGAGGTCAGGCGCAAGGACGTGCGCATCGGCGACTACGTCATCGTGCGCCGGGCGGGCGACGTCATCCCGGAAGTTGTCGGGGTGGTGAAGGAGCGCCGTCCGGCCGGTGTGCGGCCGTTCCGCATGCCCTCCAAGTGCCCGGTGTGCGGGTCAAACGTCGAGCGGCCGGAGGACGAGGCGGTGGCCCGCTGCACCGCCGGACTGTATTGCCCGGCGCAACGCAAACAGGCGCTGCTGCATTTTGCCGGGCGTCGTGCGATGGATATCGAGGGCCTGGGCGAGAAACTGGTCGATCAACTGGTGGACCAGGGTCTGGTGAAAACGCCTGCCGATCTCTATCGCCTCGATGCGAAGAACCTGGCAAGCCTGGAGCGCATGGCGGAAAAATCCGCCGCCAACGTTCTGGATGCGATCGCGAAGAGCAAGAAAACGATGCTGGCGCGCTTCATCTATGCACTGGGCATCCGCAACGTCGGCGAAGCGACCGCCCGGGACCTGGCGCGCCATTTCGGCAAACTGGAGCCGCTGATGCAGGCAAGCGAAGATGAACTGCAGCAGGTACCCGATGTCGGCCCGGTGGTGGCGCGCAGCATCGCCCGGTTCTTCGGCGAACGTCATAACCGCGAAGTGGTCGCGCAGATGCGCAGCCTCGGCGTGACCTGGCCGGAATCACCTGTCACCAGGCCGCCGGTTCAGCCGCTCGCCGGAAAAACCTTCGTGTTGACCGGTGCCTTGCCCCATCTCCCGCGCGACCAGGCGAAAGAGCGCATCGAAGCGAAGGGCGGCAAGGTCTCCGGAAGCGTATCGAAGAAGACCGATTACGTCGTAGCCGGGGCGGAACCGGGAAGCAAGTACGACAAGGCGCTGGAACTCGGTATCGCTGTGCTCGACGAGCAGGGATTGCTAGAATTGCTCGGCCGGAACAACTGAGCAACGCGGAGCCTGCATTGAACATGATCACCAAAGCCGTCTTCCCGGTCGCCGGATTGGGCACGCGCTTTCTCCCCGCGACCAAGGCGAGCTCGAAGGAAATGCTGCCGGTGGTCGACAAGCCGCTGATCCAGTACGCCGTCGAAGAGGCGGTCGCCGCCGGCATCACCCAGATGGTGTTCATCACCGGGCGCAACAAACGCGCCATCGAGGACCATTTCGACAAGGCCTACGAGATGGAGACCGAACTGCAGGCGCGCGGCAAGCTGAAGATGCTCGAGCAGGTGCAGAACATCGTGCCCAAGCACGTCAGTTGCATCTATGTGCGCCAGACCGAGGCGCTCGGTCTCGGCCATGCGATCCTGTGCGCCCGGCCGGTGGTCGGCAATGAACCGTTCGCGGTGATCCTCGCCGATGATCTGATCGACGGCAATCCGCCGGTAATGAAGCAGATGGTGGACGTCTATGCGAAAGAGCGCTGCTCGTTGCTGGCGGTGCAGACGGTGCCGCACGAGGAGACTTCGAGCTACGGCATCGTCAAGACCGAGGAGGGGGAACGCGGCATGCACCGCATCACCGGCATCGTCGAGAAGCCGCGGCCGGAGAACGCGCCTTCCAATCTGGCGGTGGTCGGGCGCTATGTACTGACGCCGGAGATCTTTGATCACCTCGAGAAGGTCAAACCGGGGGCGAGCGGCGAGATCCAGCTCACCGACGGCATTGCCGCGCTCCTCAAAGATCAACGTGCGCTCGCCTACGAGTTTCAGGGCGTGCGCCACGATTGCGGATCCAAGCTCGGCTACCTTCAGGCGAACGTGCTGTACGCGCTGCGTCATCCAGAGATCGGCAACGATTTTTCCGCTTTTCTCGACTCGCTGCGTCCCAAATCGAAGAAGCCCCGGTCGAATGCTGGATAAGAACCAGGCCTGGCAGGTGCTGCGCGAGGCTGATCTGGTGTGTTCCGAACAGGAAGTGGGCCGGGCGGTCGAACGCGTCGCGGCAGAAGTTACCGCCAGGCTTGCCGATGCCAATCCACTGGTCCTGTCGGTCATGGGCGGAGCCGTGGTGTTCACCGGCCGACTGCTGCCCTTGCTGTATTTCCCGCTGGAGCTCGATTATCTGCACGTAACCCGCTACGACGGCAGGACCCGCGGCTCGGAAGTGCGATGGAAAGCCGGGCCGCGCACCGATATTCGCGGCCGCACGCTGCTGGTGGTGGACGACATCCTCGACGAAGGCGACACGCTGGCCGCGGTGCGGGAGAGATTGCTGGCCGACGGCGCGGCGGCCTTTTTCAGCGCGGTGTTCGCCGACAAGGATATCGGCCGCGCCAAACCGATCCGGGCCGATTTTGTCGGCGTGCGCGTGCCCGACCGCTACGTTTTCGGATTCGGCATGGACATCAACGAATACTGGCGCAATCTTCCCGCAATCTACGCATTGAAGTCCTGAAACGGAAATCATGCTCGGCATAATCGGCGGCACCGGCCTTACCCAACTCGCCAATCTGGAGATCACGCGGCACCAGGTGGTGCGCACCCCCTACGGCGAGCCTTCCGGCGCGCTGACTTTCGGCAGACTCGGCGGCCGCGAAGTCGTGTTCCTGGCCCGTCACGGCTATGGGCACACCATTCCCCCGCATGCGGTGAACTACCGGGCCAATATCTGGGCGCTGCATTCGGAACAAGTGTCGCGGGTGGTCTCGGTCGCGTCGGTCGGCGGCATCCGGGCCGACCTGAAGCCGGGCACGCTGGCGATCCCCAGTCAGATCGTCGATTACACCTACGGGCGCAAGCACACTTTCTTCGACGGTCCGGATCAACCGGTCACGCATGTGGATTTCACCCACCCTTACTGCGACAAGCTGCGCCGCCAGTTGCTGGATGCGGCAAGGCAGGCGAAGCAGGCAATCGTGGATGGCGGGGTTTATGCCGCTACCCAGGGCCCGCGCCTGGAATCGGCCGCCGAGATCGACCGGCTCGAGCGCGACGGCGCCGACATGGTGGGAATGACCGGCATGCCGGAAGCAGCGCTCGCGCGCGAACTCGGCTTGCGCTATGCCACCGTCGCGGTGGTGGTGAACTATGCGGCGGGGCGCGGCGACAGCGTCGATGCGATACATCTGGAGCAGATCAACGCGGTAATCAAGACCACCATGGTGAAGGTGCGGACACTGCTGGAAAAACTGATGGAAGGCGATGATTAGGCCGGTATTGAGGATGGGCGAACCGCGCTTGCTGGAACGCGCTGCACCAGTGGTCGAGTTCGATACCCCGGAGCTGCATGCGCTGATCCAGGACATGGAAGACACCATGCGGGCGAAAAATGGCGCGGGCATCGCCGCGCCGCAGATCGACGTCAGCCAACAAGTTGTGATCTTCGGCGTCGGCTTCAATCCGCGTTACCCGGACGCCGAGCAGGTGCCTTACACGGTGCTGATCAATCCGGTGCTCGAGCCGATCGGAGCCGAAATGGAAGAGGGGTGGGAAGGCTGCCTGTCGGTGCCGGGGATGCGCGGAGTCGTGCCGCGCTACGCCAAACTGCGTTACCAGGGTTACGATCAATTCGGCAATCCGATCGACCGGACCGTCACCGGCTTTCACGCCCGGGTGGTGCAGCACGAAGCCGACCACCTGATGGGCATCCTCTATCCGATGCGTATCCCCGACCTGCGCAACTTCGGCTTTAACGAAGAACTTTTCCCCGGCCAGGAGATCGTCGACGCCTGATCAGGCGGGCTGCAATTCGCGCACCAGTTCGGCCTCGAGCCGGACCACCCGCTTGGAATCGTGCAATGCCTCTCCGGTTACCAGGAAGCTGTCTTCGGCACGCTCTCCCAGGGTGTTGATTTTCGCGGTGTAGACATTGATCCCGTAGCTGTCCAGCACGCGAGCAATCCGATATAGCAGGCCGGGACGGTCGCCCGCCACCACGTTCAGATAGTAGTAGGCGCCTTTTTCGTCGGGGCGGATATGCACTTCCGGCGTGATCGGCACGTAGCGCACCTGGCGTGACATCCGGCCGGTTGAGGGCGGCGGCAGCGGGCCGTGCGCGCGCAGCCGGCTTTCCAACTCGTGCTCGACGTAGCTGATCAGGTCGCGGTAATGCAATGTGGCCCGGGCCGGGTCCATGACCTGGAAGCTGTCGAGTGCATAGCCGTGCCTGGTGGTATAGATCTTGGCTTCGACGATGCTGAAGCTGATGCTCTGGAAGAAGCCGCAGATGCGCGCGAACAGCGACTTCTCGTCGCGCGAATAGATCATCACCTGCAGTCCCTCGCCGATAGGGGAAAGCCGCGCCTTGATGATGGGCGTCGGGGAATTCACGCGATAATTAAGCAGCCGGGTGTGCCAGGCGATGTCCTGTTCGTCGTGCCGAAGGAAGTAGGAATCGTCGAGCTGATTCCAGAGATCGCGGTGGGAACCTTCGGGAATCGCGTAGGCGCGTAATTTCTCCAGCACCCGTTCCTGGCGCGCCTGCAAGGTGTTTTCGGCGGGCAATGCGGCCGGGTTGAGCAACCGCCGCGTGGCTCGGAACAGGTCTTCCAGAAGCTTGCCCTTCCAGGCGTTCCAGACCTTCGGGCTGGTGCCGCGTATGTCGGCTACGGTCAGCAGATAAAGCGCCACCAGGTGGCGGTCGTCGCCCACTTTCGCGGCAAATGCGCCGATCACGTCGGGGTCGGACAGATCCTGTTTCTGCGCGGTTGCCGACATGGTGAGATGGTGTTCCACCAGCCAGGCCACCAGGTCGGTGTCCTGCTTCGACAGCCCGTGCGCCTTGCAGAACCTGCGGGCATCCGCCATTCCCAGCTTCGAGTGGTCGCCGCCGCGACCCTTGGCTATGTCGTGAAACAACCCGGCAAGGTAAAGCACTTCCGGGCGCTCGAACTCCGCGAACAGCCGGCTGCAGAGCGGATACTCGTGCGCCATCTCCGCGATGGCGAAGCGCCGCAGGTTGCGCACCACCATCAGGATATGCTCGTCCACGGTATAGACGTGGAAGAGGTCGTGCTGCATGCGCCCGACGATGCGCCCGAATGCGGGAATGTAAGGCCCCAGCACGCCGTACTGGTTCATCCGCCGCAGCGTGTGAGTGAGCCCCGAGGGGCGGCGCAGCGTCTCCATGAACAGCACGCGATTCACCGGATCGCGGCGAAATGCCGCGTCGATCTTCTTGCGCGCGTGCCACAACGCCCGCATCGTCGGCACCGCGAAGCCCTTGAGTTCGGGGTGGTCCTGCAGTAGCAGAAAGGCTTCGAGAATGGCCGAGGGCTGTTTCTGGAACAGGGCGTGGGCCGCTTCCAGAAGTTCGTTGCGCACGCGAAAGCGCTCGTTGAGCGGCCTGGGTTCGGCATCCACCGAGGGGAAAATGCGGCCCCGCAGGTTCTGCAGCACGATGGTGTTCAGCAGCTGCACCTGCTTCGCGGTGCTGTAGAAGCGCTGCATCAACTGCTCGCTGGCGCGTCTGGCCGGCGTATCCGAAAGCCCGTACTCCTGGGCCATTGCGGACTGAAAATCGAACAGCAGACGGTCTTCCCGCCGCGAGGCCAGGTAATGCAGCCGCACCCGCAATTCGGCAAGCGTGGACCCGTGGCGTTGCAGTTGCCGCGCTTCTTCGCGGGTGAGAATGCGCTGTTTGGTGAGATCGCCCCAACTGCGCCCGAGCTTTGCCGCACGCGCGATCCACAGGATGTTCTGCAGATCGCGCAGGCCGCCGGGACTCTCCTTGAGGTTCGGCTCGAGGTTGTAGGCGGTATCGTTGAAGCGGGTATGGCGTTGCTGCTGCTCGAGCAGCTTGGCTTCGACGAAATAGGGGACGTCCAGTCCCTCCTCGATGGTCTTGACGAAGCGCGAATAGAGCTTGCGGTTGCCGGCGACGAGCCGCGATTCCAGCAGCGTGGTTTGCACGGTGACGTCGTGGCTCGCCTCTTCGCTGCACCCGGCGATGGTGCGAACGCTGTGTCCGATCTCCAGGCCGATGTCCCAGAGCACGCCGACCAGCTCTTCCACGCGCGAGCGTGCCGCGTCGCTCGCCTGATCGGGCAGCAGCACCAGCACGTCGACATCGGAGTAGGGGTAGAGCGTGCCGCGGCCATAACCACCCACGGCGATCAGCGCCAGTTCATCCGATTGGGACGTTTCGGACCAGATCGTCTTCAGCACCTCGTCCACCAGCACGCGCTGGCGATCCAGCGCCTTGGCGGGATCGGGTTTTTCCAGGAAGGCGGCCTTGAGCGTCTTGCGCCCCTCGGCCAGCGCATTGCGCCATGCGGCGACCTGGGATGACAGCGCGGCAGTGCGTGCGCTGGCTGGAGCGACGGCCGAAGCCATTTACGCGACGAACGGGGGCGGCGCCGGCGCGCCGGCAGACAGTGTCAGCACTTCGAATCCGCTGTCGGTGACCAGCACCGTGTGCTCCCACTGTGCCGACAGCGAGTGATCCTTGGTGACCACGGTCCAGCCGTCGCCGAGCTGGCGGATGGCGGCCTTGCCGGCGTTGATCATCGGCTCGACGGTGAAAATCATTCCCGGTTGCAGTTTCAGTCCCGTGCCGGCACGGCCGTAATGCAGGACCTGCGGCTCTTCGTGGAACTTCCTGCCGATTCCATGGCCGCAAAACTCACGCACCACAGAGAAGCCGTGCTCTTCGGCGTGGGACTGGATCAGGTAACCGATGTCGCCGAGGAAGGCACCGGGCTTCACCGCGTTGATGCCGCGCCACATGCATTCGTAGGTGATGTCGGACAGGCGGCGCGCCTGGATCGACGGCTCGCCGACGAAGAACATGCGGCTGGTGTCGCCGTGCAAGCCGTCCTTGATGACGGTGACGTCGACGTTGATCACGTCTCCGGCCTTGAGTTTTTTCGGCCCGGGTACGCCGTGGCAGACCACGTGGTTCACGGAGGTGCAGATCGACTTGGGATAGGGCTGATAGCCGGGCGGCGCGTAATTGAGCGGGGCGGGCACGGTTTTCTGCACGTTGACCATAAAGTCGTGGCACAGCGCATCGAGCTCGTCGGTAGTGACGTTGGGCCTGACATGCGGCGCGACGAAGTCGAGCACCTCTGCCGCGAGGCGGCCGGCGACGCGCATCTTTTCGATTTCTTCCGGGGTCTTGATGGTGACGGACATGACTGAGGTAGCGGCTTTCGCGCGGCCATGATAACACCCGGAATCACCGGTTCGGCGCGCAGGCGATGAGACTGATCTGGGGTCGGCGCAACGGCAAATCAAGCCATGCGGCAGCAGTGAGGCGCTCCACACGTCGCCGTCGGGCCTCCCCTTAAGCCCCTCGGACGCGACGGTGTCGACGTCGTGCCCCAAATTCGTCAGCTCGCCGGCAAGTCGGACGGGGATGTTCTCGTCCAGCTTGACCTTCATGCATGCGAGGGCGCAGGGGGAATCGGCAGGTCCTCTTCCGCGGAAGCTGCCGCGAACGCAATCACCGCACGCACAGCGTCCTCATCAAGCGTCGGAAAGTCTTTGACGATCTCCGCGACACTCATGCCCTCGGCTAGGCTCGCTAGCACAGTCCTGACTGTAACGCGGGTCCCCTTGACCACCGACTCGCCGGCGCAGATTGCAGGGTCACGAATGATGTACTGCCGATAGTTCATGGCCATGTTACGTCTTCTTGAAGGCCTTCCCTCTCGATCTTTACGCCATCGTAGCGACCGCGATACTGGCGGAACAGGGCGAGATCGACGTGCCGCTGAGCGGGGAGACGGGTACACGCCGCCCTCGGACGCTCTCGACAAACCGCAAAATCTTGCTTGCCTCGGGATCGGGCAATCCCTTTACCAGCTCATAGATTCGGTCGGCGATTCCCATATGTGGCTCCGCTTCGTTAGCCTACTGCTAGTTTATCCCCTGTTGCTTCAATGTGCAGCGGAACTGGCTCGGCGGGTACCTGCCTACGATCATTTCGACGATCGCGGTCATGTTGATACCGAACCGTTCTCTATTCTGCGGATAAAGATCGATCATGAACATCTCGTCCCACACTCCTTGCAGCTCAACCGGGGAAGGGAGAGAGCGTAGGAAGGGGAAAGGGGCCAGGCTCGATTTATCCGAATTCGAGCCTGGCCCCTTTGATATCCTTTGATATCTTCGAGCTACGAGCCGTTACGACGGCGCCGAGAACAGCTTTGACGAAGCGGTGGAAACGCAAGACCGCGACCTGACTAGCACATCTGGATGGCCAGCCAATAAATTGGCGGGGCGAGCGCAATAGCAAACGGAAGAAAGTATTCAGAGAAGACCGGTGTGTTAATTGCCGTCAGCAGTGCGGCCCGCGTAACTGGCAAAAGCAATCGACGTCTGGAAAATGTATAGGTCTTTTGCGGGATCTCATTGAACAGGTTGCCGCCTTCACTGGTGGTTCCTACGGTAATGACATTGAATTGAGCGGTTACCGAGTTGTGGGGCATATCCTTCACGAAATAAGCGCCTAAATTGTGCAATCGGACGGAACGATTCGGGGATGCCAATCTCGCAGACTTGAGTTCTTCGGATTCGACTTCCTCTTTCTCCATTGCAAAGCGCGCTAGCACCGGAAGGAGCCGGCTTTCGAATCCAGCTTGTATGCCTTTGTTCGTGGTCGCAAGAAAGAACTGATAGTAGCGTAGCAACCAATACCAATAGCCGGCCCAAAGCCAGTAAATGACCGAGTTGGGATTATCCAGCTCAATTTCTATGCCTAAAATATTGAGATGGTCGACCGAAATGCCAGTGGTTTCAGCAAAGAGTAACACCAGGCTGATCGCAATTAAGTTCCGCCGCTGACGTACAAATGCGGCTCGAATCTCGGATTCGCCTAAGCCTTGCTGTGGGAACAATGGATTCATACCGTTACTAAGTCGGATTTCATGCTGGCAAGCGGGACACTTGTTGCCAATCCGAAGCTGCGCAGCGGTTAGATTGCTTGTTCATACGGTTGCCCGTTTACTTTCCACTCTGGCCGCAACTCATCGACAGCACCAACCATGAAATTGATGGACCCATTAGATTCGAAGAAGACATTAGTGCAATCCACGCCATTTTCAGTTCTTGAGTAAGTGGCCTTTGCACCGTTTGAAAAATGAACGCTAAACCCATAAAGTCGATCGGCGTCTGAAAGAAGTTCGAGAACCTCGTAGTTTGGCCATTTGTGAAACCGTGGAAAGGTTTTGAGATCGGTGAGGACCTGATTGTGAAGCCAGAGCACCGCAGCGAAAAAACGAAAGCAGTTTCGAACGGTCAGGTTGACTGCATCGAGTGGTAGTTGTTGCGCTAGACCGCTTTCGGTCCAACGAAAGTGCTCTGCGGATAGAACGTAATCGGAGTGCGAGAACGCGTTGCGAATGTCCTCGTTGAAGAACTGATCAATGTAGCCGCAGAGTGCAGATTGGTTGCATTTGACGGCGAGTCGCTTCAGCTCGCGGAATTTGGCAGGCGCGCTCGGTGGAACCCACGAGAAGATTTTTTTCTTGTTGGTTCGTCCCAACGAGCCAAACGGTTTTATGTGGTACTTCTCACCGCCTAGGACGCGTAGCAGATTTGCTAAAAACTCTTGTGGAGCCGTCATCTCCACTGCTTGGCAGTACATCAGAAGCCCGATACGCCAATGTCCTGCCTTGGACAAGGTCGATTCATCAACTCGAAGAAGGGCGTTGTAGTCCTCGAAGGCAGCCTTGGATTCCTCGAACGGGTCCCAGTCTGCGTCCTGCATGCCACTCACTCGCAAGACCGCACATAGAACCTCGAATGGTGCTGCGCGAAACGCATTCCAGAACAAATCGCTCAAGAAGTCGACGAGTTCTTGTTCCGAAATTTCACTAAGCGGCGCAACGGTCAATTAAGCACCTAACTAGAGTGCGTCAAGATCACGCTTCGACGGAATAATGCGTGTTTTCCCACGCTCCAACCCGTCCAGGAAGGCTTCGTCAATCTCTTTCGGCAGACCTACTGCGATGGCGCGTTCAATTTGAGTGATCACCGCGGCGGTCGCGCGCGGGACATTAAGGGAAAGGGGCCAGGCTCGATTTATCCCAATAAGAATAAGGGAAAGGGGCCAGGCTCGATTTATCCCAATAAGAGAGGGAAAGGAGAGGGAAAGGGGCCAGGCTCGATTTATCCGAATTCAGGAGGGAAAGGGGCCAGGCTCGATTTATCCGAATTCGAGCCTGGCCCCTTTGATACCCGGCCCCTTTGATACCCTCCATCTGTCAGGCCTGCGGCGACGAGTATTCCCCTAACGTTTGCGCTTGGACGCTCTAGCTGTAATGCGCCCATATATGACTGTAGTTGACCGACATCTTCGCGTGTTGCCAAATCACGCTTAGTTTCGATTGGAACTAGCAGTTGGTGTGGACCCTCAGCTAGTATGTCAATTCGCCCCACCGACACCGCGTACTCAATTTCGACGAGTTTCAAGCCTGGAATATCCAGCAGCCGTAGGTTCTCACTGAGGAAAAGCTGTAACTGTTTCTCCAAAAGAGGTTCGTTCTGCTCTGGCGAGTCGGAATAATCGACGACGGTCATGGTGGCATTGAAGACCGAATCCGGGGACAGACCACGTTTCCCGGTTTACTCTGCCGGAAATGGTGGTCTCCGGTTTACACCTTGTTCACTGGCACTCACGACGAATAGCAGACCCCGTCATAGTGATACGGCACCATGACGCCCGCCCTGACATTAGCGCAGCCCGCTCGTCCTTATTCAGTTTCAAAATCGCCTCGTAGCTATTGCACTGCTCTGTAATTGTCTTAGTGCGCGGGTTGAATTGATGGATGCATTCCTTAACCTGGGACAGCGCCAGGCTAGGGACAAAGAACAACGCAACGACGAACCAACGTGCCATAGCAAGTCCTCCCCTGCGAGGCATTTTACAGAGGATACCGGGGACAGACCTGGACAGACCACGTTTTCCGAATTCGATTGCCGGAAATAGCAGTCTGTCCCTGAAGTTTCCTCGCATTTAGTCTTTGTACTTCAACGCGTTGTGGAGTAGCGCACCATGAGTTCATTCAGAAGCACGCGATGCGATGACGAGGGGAATCCCGATGGGTCAGGCCCCCACGAATGCTGCGCCTGTATTCGCCCGCGTATCTGCGGCAGGTCCCGCGCCAGCACCGTGTCGTCACTAGCGGCTTGCAGCTAGTGACGACGCGCGTAAGCCCGCGCCGATATTGATTTTTGGCGCAGTTTCTCCAGTGACGGACCGTTCTGGTTTGAGTGACGGCCTCGGGAAAAAGTGGGACGCACACCTTTTCGTGTGTTTGGCTTGTGGATAAAAAACGGCCGCGCAAACTGCGCGGCCGTTTTTATTGGCTCCCCGAGTAGGGCTCGAACCTACGACCTGCGGATTACAACGCTTGCGCGCTGGACTATCTCATCACCCTCGGCATGATCCGTTAGGGTGTCGGGCGCTGATAGGGGCTTATTGCCTGGGCTGCTCACCCCCTAGTCTCTGCACCTTCCCGCCTACGACTTGCCCTTCGGCGGGCTTGGCTCAGGATTCTTCCCGAAGGACATTCCCTGAGTTCACCCGATTTTCCTTCACAGGTTTCCCCGTGATGCTGCCATTTGACAGTCCGTCGCTCTACCAACTGAGCTATCGGGGAAGATAAACGCCGCGTATCATATCCGCTCGCTCCAACACGGTCAACGGACTCCCAGTCCGTCGGTTTGAATGAAATCCAGGAAGCGCTGGTACCTCGGTGTCGGCATTGCCGTCGCATTTTTTCTTGTCGTCCCCTTCCTCCTGCCCCTGGGGCGGTTGATTCCCACAATCGAGCGCGTGGCTTCCGCACAGCTCAAGGCACCGGTCAAGATAGAATCGCTGCGGTTGTTTTTCCTGCCGTTGCCACACCTGTCCATCGAAGGCATTTCGGTCGGCGAGAAACCTTTCCTGCAGGTGCAAAAAGTCCAGGTCACGCCGCGGCTCACTTCCCTGTTCAGCGAGCAGAAAGTGATTCCCAAGATCAGCTTGCGTGGCGTGGTGATGGGCCAGCAGTTGATCAGCAAGGCCTCGGCATGGGCGAGCCAGCCCGGTTCCGGCGGACCGGCGCCGGTGCGCGTGGAACGCGTCGAGATTCGCGACGCCAACATCGATTTCACCGATTTCAAGCTGCGCCAGGCCGACGTCGATCTGGAACTTACGCCCGAGGGCGGACTGGCGCAGGCACAAGTGCGTGCCGACCAGGGCCGCGTGACCGGGACCCTGGTGCCGCAGGGGAAGGATTTCGCGCTCAATCTATCGGCGCAGAACTGGAAGCTGCCCGCCGGGCCGCCGATTTTGTTGAGCAAACTAGATGCGTCGGGCATCGTCAATGCGGACGGACTCGTGTTGTCCACGATCGACGGCCGTCTCTACGACGGCACGCTTGCCGGCAAGCTGACGGTGGGCTGGAAAAAGAAATGGACAATCGCCGGAAATCTCGATATCCAGCAGGTGGAGATCGGGCCGGTGGTTGCGCTTTATGGCAAGGAGACCACGATCAGCGGCCGGTTGATCGCGAATCCGACAATCGACATGCGTGCACCGCCGGCTTCGCAGATCGCGAAGGCGATCAACGTCGAATCGGATTTCAAAGTCGAGAACGGCGTGTTGTACAAAGTGAATCTTGCCGCGTCGCCGAAGGCTTCCGGCCGACGCTGATCTGGCCGATCAGCCGATCACCTGGGCAATGGCATCCGCAACGTAGTCGACGTTGCGCGAGTTGAGCGCCGCCACGCAGATGCGCCCGCTGTCGATGGCGTACACCGAGAATTCCTCGCGCAACCTGGCGACCTGGCTCTTTGACAGGCCGGAATAAGAAAACATCCCGCGCTGGCGCATGACGAAGCCGAAGTCCGCGCGCGGAGCGCGCGCGCGCAACTTCTCGACCAGCTGCCTGCGCATGTCGCGAATGCGTTCACGCATCTGGCCAAGTTCCCTTTCCCACAACGTCCGCAATTCCGGAGTCGTCAGCACGCTTGCCACGATCTGGCCGCCGTGCGTGGGCGGGTTCGAATAGTTGGTGCGTACCGTGCGCTTCAACTGGCTGAGTACCCGCGCGGCCTCCTCGCCGCTGCCGGCCACCACGCTCAATGCCCCGACGCGCTCGCCGTAGAGCGAAAACGATTTCGAGAAGGAATTGGAGACGAACACCGGCCCGCCGGCCTGGGCGAAACGCCTGACCACCTCGCCGTCCGCGTCGATGCCTTCGCCGAGTCCCTGATAGGCGATGTCGACGAAGGGAATCAGGCCGCGCGATACCACGGTTTCAATGACCGCGGTCCATTGCTCCGCGGTCAAGTCGACCCCGGTGGGGTTGTGGCAACACGCATGCAACACCACGATCGAGGCCGGCGGCAGCGCGCGCAGCGTCGCAATCATGCCGGCGAAATCCACGCCGCGCGAAGACGGATCGTAGTATGGGTAAGTATTGACCGTGAATCCCGCGCTCTCGAACAGTGCGCGGTGATTCTCCCAGCTCGGCTCCGAGATCCATACCTGCGAATCCGGCGCGATCCTGCGCAGAAAATCGGCACCGATCTTCAGTCCACCGGTTCCTCCCAGCGCCTGCACCGTGACCACCCGATTCTCCCTGGCCGCCGTACTGTCGGCGCCGAACACCAGGGCCTGCGCCGCGCGGTCGTAGGCGGGCAGGCCGTCGATGGGCAAATAGCTGCGCGGAGCGGACTTTTCGGCGAGCTGGGTCTCCGCGCGCCGCACGCATTCCAGCAGCGGCACCTTGCCGTTGTCGTCGTAATACACCCCGACGCCGAGATTGACCTTGTTGGGGTTCTCGTCGGCGTTGAAGGTCTCGGTCACGCCGAGGATGGGATCCTTGGGCGCCATCTGCACGGCGGCCAGCGGGGAGGAGGAGTGCGGCGCGTTCATCGTGATAACATCAAAATTTGTCAGCCGCGTATTCTACCCGTGCTGGTTACTTTCCCAAACAGTCCCTTCCGCCTCTACCGGCCCTTCGAGCCCGCAGGCGACCAGCCCGAGGCGATTGCCAAGCTCATCGAAGGCCTGGGCGACGGTCTGGCGTACCAGACGCTGCTCGGCGTGACCGGCTCGGGCAAGACCTACACCATGGCCAACGTCATCGCGCGCACCGGCCGCCCGGCGATCATCATGGCGCCGAACAAGACGCTCGCGGCCCAGCTCTATTCCGAAATGCGCGAGTTCTTTCCCGAGAACGCCATCGAGTATTTCGTCTCCTACTACGACTACTACCAGCCCGAGGCTTACGTGCCGTCGCGCGACCTCTACATCGAGAAAGACTCGAGCATCAACGAGCACATCGAGCAGATGCGGCTCTCCGCCACCAAATCGCTGCTGGAGCGCGACGACGCGGTGATTGTCGCCACGGTATCGGCGATTTACGGCATCGGCGACCCGGTGGACTACCACGGCATGATCCTGCATCTCAGGGAGAAGGAGAACAAGAGCCAGCGCGACATTATCGCGCGCCTGGCCGAGATGCAGTACGAGCGCAACGAGTTCGACTTCCGGCGCGGGACCTTCCGCGTCCGCGGCGACGTGCTCGACGTGTTCCCCGCGGAAAGCTCGGAGACGGCGTTGCGCATCTCGCTGTTCGACGACGAGGTGGAGTCGCTGACCCTGTTCGATCCGCTGACCGGGCACCTGAACCAGAAAGTGCCGCGCTATACCGTCTATCCCTCCAGCCATTACGTGACGCCGCGCAGCACCACGCTCAAGGCAATCGAGGCGATCAAGGTCGAACTGCGCGAGCGCATCGAGTTCTTCCAGACGCACGGCAAACTGGTGGAAGCGCAGCGCATCGAACAGCGCACCCGCTTCGACCTGGAAATGCTCAATGAACTGGGTTTCTGCAAGGGCATCGAAAACTACTCTCGGCTCCTCTCCGGCCGCAAGCCGGGCGAGCCGCCGCCGACGCTTCTGGACTATCTACCGCTCAACGCGCTGATGATCATCGACGAGAGCCACGTCACCGTCCCGCAGATCGGCGGCATGTATCGCGGCGACCGCGCGCGCAAGGAGAATCTGGTGGACTACGGCTTCCGGCTGCCGAGCGCGCTCGACAACCGCCCGCTCAGGTTCGACGAGTTCGAGAAGATCATGCCGCAGACCATTTTCGTTTCCGCCACACCGGCGGAATACGAACGCGAACACCAGGCGCAGGTGGTGGAGCAGGTGGTGCGGCCAACCGGGCTGGTGGACCCGGAGATCGAGGTGCGGCCGGCCGCCACCCAGGTGGATGACCTGCTGTCCGAGATCAACGCGCGGGTGAAGCGCAACGAACGCGTGCTGGTGACCACGCTCACCAAACGCATGGCGGAGGACCTGACCGACTATCTCGCCGAACATGGCGTCAAAGCGCGTTATCTGCACTCCGACGTCGACACCATGGAGCGGGTGGAAATCATCCGCGATCTGCGGCTGGGCGAGTTCGACGTCCTGGTCGGCATCAACCTGCTGCGCGAAGGACTCGACATCCCCGAGGTATCGCTG
>JBBPIT010000033.1:0-19106 GCA_038040175.1 Pseudomonadota bacterium
GCATGGCGCCGATTCTCGCCGGGTTTTCAGCCACGAATTAGCGGAACAGGACACTAGGCCCGGGGCTTGCACAGATTATGACCCGACTCTGCGAAAGCGGCCAACGTAGAATTCCTTTCTTTCCCCTTTGCGGCCTTTGCGTCAACGCACTTGAACCGGTTTCTTCTTTACTTGATCATGTCTTTCAAAGTGAGTTGGTGGCGTCCGCCTTTCACGGCGAGGAATATCTCTCTGAGGAACATTCCCAGGGATCCGATCAGGGCGAACATCGCCAGGATGAACAGCGTTCCGACCAGCTTGGCAAGGTCGGCGGTAATGAAGACGCCGAGAAACGCTCCCGCGACCAGCAGGCAGATAAACAGGGCGCATAAAACGGAGAGCATGATGGCGTGGTAGATCAGCCTGATGCGCTGGGCTAGCAGGTTCAGCTCTTTGACGTCCTCCTTGACCCGCGTGGCCTCTTCGGCCGGGGGCGTGCGCAGCCTGTCCTCGAGAACGCGGCGGCGATCGACGATGCGGCCGAGCCGGTTGTTCAATGCCGACAGGATGGTTCCGATCGCGGTCAGCAGGAACACCGGCGCGACAGCAAGCTGGATGATGCGGGCAATATCGGTGACATGGGCGTCCATCATTCCTCCATTCCGGCGCAGCCGGGAACGTCTTCGAAGCGGTGAAACACGGCTTTGCCGTGCCGGCGTGCGAGTTCGATCAGGCATTGCGGAAACGCGTCATTTTCACGACCAAAATGGCCAGAAACGGCAGCGCGAAGCCGATCACCGTCGCCGTGATCATCAGTGCGCCCAGTTCGCTGTAGTCGGCAGGCGCGATGACCTGGCCGGTGACGGAATCCTTCATTTCGCGAGTTACCGAGAAAAGTCTGTTCAGGTATTTGGTGCCGAGTTGCGCGGCCGACAGCGCCAGGTTGGTGAACGAGGCCATCACCGCAAAGAACGTGGCCTTGAGTTTTTCCGGCGCCGAGTTGGCGATCCAGGCCAGCATCGGGATCATCGCAATTTGCCCCAGCGGCGACTCCAGCGCGGTATCGATCAGCGCGATGAAGCGCGCATCCACCACACCGTTGGTATGTGCCGCCGTCCACTCATGAAGCCCGTAATACATGCCGATGCTGGGCAGCGAGAGTATCGTTCCAATGATGGTCAGCACACCGACGACGTAGGCGATCGAATGCTCGGCCATGAAGCGGCGGAAAATGAACAGACTGAACAGCGTCAGGGTCGAACCGATCAACCCCAGCGTGGCCATGAACTGCTGGTCGAAACCCAGTGCGTCGATCACCCACCAGGTCGAGCCGGCGCCCGGACCGGGTATGGCGCGGAATGCGAACACCACGATCGCGGTTCCCACCAGAAAATTGCGCGCCTCGGGCTCGAGCTCGCGCGTCAGCCGCCACATCAGGAAAATGACGATGGCCATGGACGCGCAAAATACGATTTCTTGGGCAGCCGGTATCTGGCCCAGACCGACGCTCAGCGAAACCACCGCGAACGCCAGTCCGCCGCCCAATATCCACCAGTTCACCGGCGGCGGGTCGAAATGTCTGTCGAGGATCGCCTCGCATTCCGCGCGCGTGCGCCCTTCGGCGGTCAGCCGCGCCAGGTCGCGCCGTCGCAGCCACGATGCCAGCACGACTCCCAGCACCGAGACCACCGGGATGATCAGCGCAAGCTGGTAGATGGAAAGATACGCGGCGGCCTTCTGCGCTTCCGGCAGCGCGCCGACGCCCCGCAGTAGGAAAATATTCAGGATGGACACGGCCACACTGCCGCCGATGATCGCGACCCGCCCCAGCGTCTGCATGATCGTGTGCATCGCCTTGCGCTCGGCGGCACCGATGGGCTGGCCGTCGCCATCGAAGCGCGGTACCGCTTCGACGGTCATCGCGTCGGCCACAACGTCCTGCACCACGTAACCGATCGGCGCCAGCAGTGCCGCCAGTACGAACCAGGTCTCGACAGGCGCAACCGCCCGCATCGCATCGGTGTGGCCCAGCAGACCGATCATGATCAGGACGCTGAGCGTGATCAGTCCCGCACCGAGGTACACCAGCAGGCTCTTCCACCGCCAGACCAGGTCCACCAGATGCCCGAGCGGCATCTTCAGCGCCCATGGCAGCATCATCCAGAAACCGAGCGCGGCGAGGAACTCGGCGGACAATCCGAGTTGTTCCTTCACGTAGAAGGTGCCGACGATAGCGGTAAGGCCGGAGATGCCGGCAGCGGCGTAAACCATCAGCGGCGGCATATAGGAAAGCCGCATCTCGCGTCCCAGCGCGAGGATGTTGCGGTCTATCCAGCGCAGTACCGCGGCGGGGAAACCGGATGCAGTGGTGGCAGTCACGCTGTGGATGTTCCCGAAATAACCAGGCCGTCTTGTTTTTCGTTGCCGCCGGGCAAGCGATACCCGCAGGGCAGAATGAACTTTATCACGCGGCTTATCTGGTGCCGCGCAATCTGGTCGTCCGCCGTACGATCACTTGGACCCGCCGACCGAAGAACTGATCGCACCCGATTCCGCTTCGTCGGCCGACTTCTGCTCGGACACGGGAATATACGTGTAGCCCAGGTCCTGAAGCGCAAAGGCAATGCGCGCCACGTCGTAGCCGTAGATGACCTTCGGACCGATCGCCGAGACCGGGACGCCGCGGGCGCGCAGCGTCCAGAAACCAAGCTGCCCGTCGAGGCTCTTCTCCACGTCGTGTTCCATATAGGGGATGCCGCTGGCGGCGAGGCTGGTGCGCAGCTTCGCGCAGTACGGGCACCACGCAGTGGTATAGATCACCACTGCCTTGGAATCGGCGCCCGGGCGATGGGCGAACGCGGCGTAGCGATCCAGCCCGAGCAGCAGGAGCGTGAGGCAAGCTGCCACGATCAGCAGTACCCAGCGGGATTTTCTGGCCCAGGCTGGTTCCGTCCTCAAGCCTTCAGCTCCCGGAACTCGTTTGGGTCCGCCCGGCGTCTGCGACTTCCGCCTTGCGTATCTCGCGAAAGACGAAAACCAGCAGCAACGCGATTATCGTGAACTCGACCGCGGTGAACAGCAGGATCGACAGGGTCAGTTTCCACGTGCTTTCGAGCAGGATGTCGTTGTCGCGGATGGCGTAGAGCGAAACGGTGCGAAGCTGCTCCAGATCGTTCGTGGTCGCGATCCTGTCCTGCACGTGCACGGGCGTGGGGACTTTCCCGGCGAGCCGTTGGAAACCCACATAGCCCGCGAACGACAGGGCCGAGCAAAAAAAGGCGAGCACCAGGGTGATCAACGCGAGGGTTTTCATGCGTAGTAATTGAGAATTGATCTATCAAGGAACGTCAGATCAGAACGAACCGCTTTCCTGCATTCCCTCATCCCCAACCCTTCTCCCGAGGGGAGAAGGGAGTTGTCTTCCCTCTTCGCTGTTCATACGGTCCCTCTCCCTCCGGGAGAGGGTAGGGTGAGGGAGGCGCAGCCGGGGAGAGGGACCGAGGGTGAGGGAGAAATGGGCAACTCGAGTGGGTCCGCGTTTCTTAAAGCGAATCACTTTCCGACTGACACTGTATGTCAGATCAAATGCCGATTCCTACATTTCATGCCTGCACCTGTGTGAGCATCAGGGTTTGCGCGCGGAAGCAAGCACCGCCGGGTTTGTTTGTAGTACTCAGCACTCAGTACCCAGCATTCTTTTCAATACCTTCTTTTCAATACCCGCTCGACGGGTGCCCTTGAGGGGTACACAGCACCCGTTTTTTACTTCCTCGCTTCTTCGACGATCGCGTCGAACAGTTTCTGCTGCAGCGGATCGCTGGCCGCGCCGAGTTCGGGATGCCACTGCACCGCGATCAGCCAGGGGTGGCTCGGCATTTCAATCGCCTCGATGGTGCCGTCGGGCGCATGCGCGACGGCTTCAAAGCCGGCGGCCGCGCCACGCAGCGCCTGGTGGTGCCAGGAAGTGGCGTCGAACTGGTCGCGCCCGAGGATCTTTGCCAGCCGCGATCCGGTCTTGAGTTTGACGCTGTGCACGACCGGTTCGCGCGGCGGAGCGCGATGCAGCACTTTCTCGCCGACCTCATCCGGGATGTGTTCGATCAGCTTGCCGCCCTGGACCACGTGAAGGATCTGGGCGCCGCGGCAGATTCCGAGCGTGGGCATGCCAGAGGCGATCACGCGGCGGCCCAGTTCCAGTTCGAGCGCATCGCGCTCCTGATCGATGGCGTAGCTGGTCTCGTGACGCTTGCCGTTATAGCGGCTCGGGTCGATGTCGCCGCCGCCGCTGAGGATGAGGGCGTCGATCACGTCGAGAATGACTTCCAGGCGCGGCTCGCCCGGTGCGATCAGCACCGGCACGCCGCCGGCGCGGCGCACGGCATCGAGGTATTCGGCCGGCAGGGTGTAACGGTTGTCGGCGCCGCGTCCGTAGGTGGTCAGGCCGATGAGGGGGTTCTGGCGTCGGGGCATGGTGGCAAAGGGGTCGGGACAGATGTTCATGACATTCTAAACCGGTGTCCTGCCCCGTTGCCCGGACTCTCGTTATCCACCATACTGGGCGCCGGCAGCATGGGAAAAACGCATCACGCCGTTGTCATGCAGTCCCCTGCTGCCGCGGCGCCGCCCGGTACTTCAGGCGCCTCCAGTGCGTGCCGCGTTGCAAGACGCGGCAATGTGTCCATCAGCGCATTTTCCAGGGGGAAACATGGAAAAGAAAAAAGTGGGGAGCGTCGAGTACCACGAGGCCGGCGCGGACTATTTCGCCAAACGCCAGTTGCGCAAACACGCGCGCGTCTGGTCACTCTGGGCGCTGGGTGTAGGCGCCGTCATCTCGGGTCACTTTTCGGGTTGGAACTTCGGCCTCGGCGCGGGCGGCTTCGGCGGCCTGTTCTATGCCGCGATCATCATCGGCATCATGTACGTCTGCCTGTGCTTCTGCCTGGCGGAAATGTCGCCGGCTCTGCCGCACACCGGCGCGGCCTACTCTTTCGCGCGCAGCGCGATGGGGCCATGGGGCGGCTTCGTCACCGGCCTGGCGGAAAACATCGAGTACATCCTGACTCCTGCGGTCATCGTGTTCTTCATCGGCGCGTATCTCGGCAGCATTTTCGGAACGTCGGCGGCGTTCCAGCCGGTCTGGTGGATCGCCATGTACGTCGTCTTCGTCGGACTGAACGTGCTCGGCGTTGAACTCTCTTTCAGGGTCTCGGTGCTGGTTACGCTGCTGGCGCTCGCGGTGCTGGCCATTTTCTGGGCCAGCGCCATCGTCTCCGGACAATTCGACTTTTCGCGCTGGGCGCTCAACATCGGCGTCAGCGGCGACGGCAATCTGATCGAGCTTGCAGAGGGCGGCGGACCGTTCCTGCCCCTGGGGATCAAAGGCATCCTGGCGGCCATGCCGTTTGCGGTGTGGCTGTACCTCGCCATCGAGCAATTGCCGCTGGCGGCCGAAGAGTCGCACGATCCCAAGAAGGACATGCCCAAGGGCCTGATGCTCGGCATCGCCACGCTGGTGTTCTCGGCGTTCATGACCATGTTCCTCAACTCCAGCATCCCGGTACAGTCGGCGGACGGCAGTGCGCACGGCGCCTTTCATCTCGGCAGTTCCGGCGAACCGCTGCTCGACGGTTTCCGGGCGCTCTATGGCACCGCGGCCGCGAACATTCTTTCCCTGTGCGCGGTGATCGGACTGATCGCAAGCTTCCACACCATCATCTATGCATTCGGCCGGCAGATCTATTCGTTGTCGCGCGCCGGGTATGTGCCGCACTGGCTTTCGCTCACCAACGGCAAGCACAAGGTGCCGCACGTGGCGCTGGTCGCCGGAGCGGTACTCGGCTTCGTGGTGATGATGGCGGTTTACCTGATCAAGGGCGAGGGAGCGGGCGCGTTCATCGGCGCGCAACTGCTCAACATGGCGGTGTTCGGCGCGATGATTTCCTACGCGCTGCAGGCGCTGTCGTTCATCCTGCTGCGCAAGAACCTGCCGAACATCCAGCGGCCCTACCGCAGCCCGTTGGGCGATCTGGGCGCGTACCTCACGATCATCATTGCGCTGGTGACGCTGTACATGCAGTTCCAGGACCCGGCCTACCGCGGCGGCATGATCGGCGTAGCCATCTGGTATGTGGCCGGCATCGTCTATTTCGCGGCCTATGGCCGCAAGACGCTGGTGTACTCGCCTGAGGAAGACTTCGCGGTCAAGGCGCGTGCCGCGGCGGGCCTCGACAAGGCCTGATTCCGCCGCACCGGTTTTTCATGAAGAGGGGTGAGGTCCCGAAAAGGCCTCACCTGTCAGCCGTGAATCTGCCCGCCAATGAGTGAACAGGTCTATGACGTTGCGTTTGCCGGCGGCGGTATTCGGCCACCACGACAGCTATGGCAGTTGCGGCGTCTTTGGCCAAAGTGGCCCATGGCGCAAGGGCGGCGGGCGTGAATGGGCGATATGTACACATTTGACATGAGTTCGCCCTGATAACGGTCAGCCAATTAAAGGGCAACGTCTTTTTTCCCCCCCTTCCATTTTTCCCCGTCCCCTTTTTCCCCGCCCAAATTGTAGTGCCGACTTCCAACCTTAACCTATTGATATGCCGAGTTTCACACCTTACGAACTGTGGAAGTCGGGTTAAGCCGTTATTGTTGGCGATACAATAGCGTCCGGTAGGAGGGGTTCCTAGTCCATTCAAAGCAAAATAAATACTTGCTTAGGTTCGTGGTGTGTCCTACCGACACCTCAACTGTCACAGGGGGAGTACAAATGAAGAACATTTGGCAGTATTTCATCGCAAGGCTGGGAGCGGTCTTAGCCGGGGCAGCGATTTTGGCGGCGGCGCAGGCCGCCGATGTCACCCATGACCGTCTGGTCAACAGCGAGCGCGAGCCGCAGAACTGGCTGAACCACCACGGTAACTACGAGGCCCATCGGTTCTCGAGTCTCGATCAGATCAACAAGTCCAACGTCAAGACCCTGAAGGTCGCCTTTACCTGGGCAATGGGCGGTACGCAGGGTGGCGGAAAGGACGTCCTCGTGTTTCCGTTCTCCGGGCTGGAGGGTACACCGGTCGCCGAAGACGGCTTTCTGTATCTGACCACCGGATGGGGCGTGGTCACGAAGCTGGACGTGCGGGGCGGCGTGCCGCGTCAAGTCTGGAAGTACGACCCCACGCCCGATCGCGACTACGCGACGACCGTGGCCTGCTGCGGGATCAACAATCGCGGCGCGGTGCTGGCCGGGAACATGGTGATCTCCGTGGTCATCGATGGCCGGGTGGTGGCGTTGAACAAGACCGACGGCACGAAGATCTGGGAAGTGCAGGTGGCGGATCCGGGTAATGCCGAGGTCTTCACCGGCGCACCGCTGATCGTGAAGGACATGGTGGTCACCGGCATGGCCGGCGCCGAGTTCGGCGTGCGCGGCTGGATCGAAGCCCTGGACATCAAGACCGGCAAGCGTCGCTGGAGAACCTACATGATTCCGGGGCCGGGCGAACCTGGTCACGAGACGTGGAAGGACAAACACGATGCCTGGAAGACCGGCGGCGGCACCACCTGGGTCACGGGGTCCTACGATCCGGAGCTGAACCTCATCGTCTGGGGGACCGCCAATCCGGGGCCGGACTGGGACAACGCTTATCGTCCCGGCGACAACCTCTGGACGGACAGCACGGTCGCGCTCGACGCCGACACAGGCAAGATCAAGTGGGGCTTCCAGCACACACCGAACGATCCGTATGACTACGATTCCATCGCAGAGAACACGTTTGTCGATACCAACATCAACGGCAAGTTCGTGCGGGCGACCATCCACTCCAACCGCAATGGCTTCACCTATGCGTTGGACCGCAAGACGGGTGAGTTTCTCTGGGGGACGCAGTTCGTCGCCAAGCTCAACTGGACGCCGGGTCTGGACGCGAAAGGTAAACCGGTCGCGTACAACCCCAACGTCGATGTTCAGACTTACGCGACGGGTACGGCGGCGGGACGGGGCAAGGCGACCAAGGGGCGCGGCGAAGTGGAAGGCATCCTCGAGCCCGGCCATATGGGTGGCAAAAACTGGCCTCCGACCAGCTACAGCCCGAAAACCGGCTTGTACTATATCCCGACGATCGAAGGCTGCAACAAGGCGTATGCGGAAGTCACGACTCCCGGTGCCCACAAGCCGCGCGACCTGTTCCTGGGTGGCGCGCCATTCACGACGTTCGACGATCCGAACTGCGGGCGCATCACCGGTAGTGTGACGGCGATCGACGTGTCCAACGGCAAGGTCGTTAAGAAGCACTGGACGAAGCATCCGCAGTTGGGTGGCCTGATGTCCACGGCCGGGGGGCTGGTGTTCGCCGGCTACGCGGAGGGCCAGGTGGTGGCGCTCGATGCCCAGACGCTCGAGGAGGTATGGCGCTTCGAGACAGGTTCCGCGATCAACGCGCCGCCCATGTCGTACATGGTGGACGGCAAGCAGTACATCGCCATCGAAGTGGGTCTGGGCGGTGCGTGGCCGCAGTGGTTTGTCAGCGCCACGCCCGAGTTGAAGAGCCAGGTTCCCAGCAACATGCTGTACGTGTTCGCGCTCCCGTAACCGGGCGTGCATGAAGCACGGGCTGGCGCTCTGTTGCGCCGGTCCGTGCGCTTCCCGATCCGGCGCAGAGTCGCGCGGGGCGCACGGGATGACGGTTCAAGGCCGATGCCGGTTATGCGCGCGACGGCGTTGTGTGCGGGTCAGCGTTGGCGCAGCGTTACGGTCCGCGTGTTTAATCCTCATCCACTCACGAATCAGCATGGCAAAGATCGAAGCAGGAAAACGGTGGACCGGCCGTGCGAAAGCCCTCGCGCTTGCGGCACTCTCGTTGTGGTCCGTTCTCCCGGACGCGGTGGCTGTCGCCGAAGAAGAAGACCGGCCGGTTATCAAGGTTCCGCGCGGCGGCGGACGGGAGCTATTCCAGAATTGCGTGCTCTGCCACAAGTACGACGGCAGGGGCGGACCGAGTGAGGGTGGCTACGGAGCGGATCTGCGTCTGACCAAGCTCACCCAAGAGGAAGTGGTGAACGTCATCACCAATGGCCGGATGTCAAAGGGAATGCCCGCGTTCAAGGGCTTCCTCGACGACGAGAAGATCGAGACGCTGGCGACCTTCATCAAGGTAGAACTGAAGCTGAAGCAATAGCGCGACAGCGGATGTCTATTCACCGCGCACCATTGCGTCGCGGGGATTGCTGTTTGCGGTGAATCGGCCGGCTTAGTTGCCGGCCATTTTCTTTGCTTCCGCTACCTGGTCTGGAGTCATCTTCTCCTCCAGAATCTTGCGCCACCTGACCAGATAATCGGCGCCGCCTGCGATCCCCTCGCTCAGCCATACGTACGCCTGGACGTAGTCTCGGTGCGCTCCCCATCCCAGTTGCAGATAGACCATCTTTAGCAGCCGCTCCCCGTTCCTGTCTCCTTGGGCCGCGAGCTGGCGTGACAGGGCAAAGGCCTCCGAGAAATCGCCTGACGTGCGGGCGTTGTCGTAAGCGTTGCGTCCCATGACGTAAACCGCCATCCGGTCGCCCTTGTCCGCCTGACAAGGGGCAGAATCATCTTCCGACGGACATTGCGTTTCGGCGGCGGTCGCGGGACTGATCCCACTCGTCACGGGCACGACTGCAAGTACGAAAAAAATCGCGAGACCGACAATGGAGCGCTCTACGACCGATGCATTGATATCATGTTCTCGTGGCGCGGGCTGAGGCTGGCGCTCGGTGTGGCGCGCCCTTCGCAAGGGAAAAGGAGGAAATCGACCAAGGCACTGCATAACGCTACCTCCAACGCTAAAGGACTGTGGCGACTCGTACCCGGCAAACCGGGGGTTCGTATTGCATACGGCCTACTTGGCAGCGGCAGTGTTCTCGGCGAGAAACTTGCCTGACTTCGCAGTATCGTAATAGAAGCTCACGGATTCGAACCTGCCGCTCGAAGCCAATTCGTAGATGCCGACCATCTCTATCTGGAGGGGTGTGCCGGATGGCTTGTGGACGGCATCCCACACAAACACCACGGCCGCGGAACGGCCGCTGACCAGTATTTTCTTCGTTACGTACTTGGCCTGGAAGTTCTTGAACTCCCAGGCGCAATAGTCCTCGAAATCTTTCTTCCCTTGCTGATCCGACACCGGGCTGTGCCGGCGCACGTTATCGGTGAAATATCTCACCCACCCCGCGGGATCGTTTGCCACCATGGCCTGGTTGTATTCGTCGATCGTCTGAACAAGGATGTGCTCTACCTGCATTTCCACGGCTCCGGCCGCGAACGCGGGGGGCGATAGAAATGCCAAGAGACAAAGAAAAGCCACGGAAAGGTAGATAACCATTCCAACGAACCTGCTCATGGGCTTGCTCCTGTTCATCTTGTCCGTTCTACCTCGCGCTGGCCAGTGCGTTTACTCGTGGTTGGTAAACCGTACCACGCCTCCCAGGAGGGCTCAAGGGCAAGACGTCGTCGCCGGACGTCTCAAATTTCAACTCTTATTCGTGTCCCTGAGGTTTCCCGGTGCTGGTGACGCAAGACGCAGTACGCTACGTCTGCCCGCAGCTCGTCGCGTTCCCCGCACCGGTGCCTGCGCATGTGGCCGAACATGCAGAGCGGCTCACCATCGACATCGACGAAACCGCGGCGACAGGGTAGTGCCGGTCCCCTTCATGGCTACCGAGCGTGTACAATTCAAAAATGTAGATACATTGGGAAACCGAGTCGATGAAAACAGCCAGAATCTTCACCAACGGCAACAGCCAGGCGGTTCGATTGCCGAAGGAATTCCGGGTCTTGACGAATGAAGTCTTTATCCGCAAGGACCACTCCACCGGAGACATCGTTCTTTCCACCCGGCCTCCAGTGGGCGCTTGGTCCGAGTTCTTCGCCTTGCGGGCCAAGACACGGTTTCCCGCCGATTTCCTGATCGATCGGCCGTCCAACGTAACCGCGCCGCAACGCGATCCCTTTGCCGGGTAGGGAAAAAGGCATCATGTTTCTGCTCGACACTGACACCTGCAGCTACGCGATTGGTGGCAGTTCGGCAGCCCTCGACCAAAAACTCGCACGGTCGAAACCCGGCACGCTTGTCATTTCCGCTGTTACGCGCGCGGAACTGATGTTTGGCTTGGCGAAGCGCGGCAACCCGAGATCGCTCACCCGGCTGGTCCATGGCTTTCTGGACGTGCTCGCGACGATGGCCTGGGACGCAAGCGCGGCGGATTGCTATGCCGGACTTCGAGCCCAGTTGGAACGTGGGGGCACACCCATCGGCGTTCTGGACACCATGATCGCCGCGCACGCCTTGGCGCTGGACGCGATCTTGATTACGAACAATCAGATGCACTTTAAGCGGGTCAAAGCGCTTCAGTGCGAAAACTGGGTGCGCTGACGAGCCCTCGTGATTGAAACAGCGCCCCGCTCGGCACCCGGAATGAATGCAGGGTAGATAATCGAGTCTGACCCTGAGGTTTCCTTGAAGCGGGCGATTATCTGTAGCAGATATTTGCGAACGGCGCGAACGGCGCGAACGAGGCGGCAGATCTCGTGAACAGGTTGCTGTTGCTGCCGACTACAGGGCTGTGTAGACTGATGTGTAAGGAGGAACACATGGCTACCAATCTTTCTCTCGACCCTGATCTGATCGAACGCGCTTTGGAAGTGAGCGGAGAACGCACTAAGAAGGCGGCGGTAACCCGCGCGCTGGAGGAGTTCATCGCGCGGCGTAAGCAAAAGCGGCTGCTCGATCTTATGGGCAAGCTCGAATGGGATAAGTCCTGCGACTACAAGGCCGAGCGCTCCCGGCAAGTGACCGGGTCACCAAGTGACGGGGTCACACAAATGACAGGGTCAGCACAAATGACAGGGTCAGGTCTTGTCTTTTGCCCCCTCGGCCCGCACAAATGACAGGGTCAGGTCTGCAATGACGTAGAAATGACGCGGTCAGGTCTTGTCTTTTGCCCCTCCGCCCGCGCAATCAAACGACTGACTCGGGAGACCGAGAGGCCGAGTTCCTTGGCGATGGCGCTCATGGTCAGGACACTTTCCGTGTGCGCCCGGAACAGGACTTCCTCGCGAGAGTCGCAGGCGCTCAGCCACTGGGCAAGGCTGCGCATCGTGCGGCGCTGCACCTTGGGGATTTCGCGCGCGGCTGTGCGCTGCGGGTCAGCAAGTTTCTGCATGCGTTCGACAAAGGCCTCATCCCCTAGATAGATCTGCTGGCGCAGTGCTTTCTCCCACAGGCGTACCTCGCCGGCCGCGGCCAACAGCCGGGCATACCGACTAGCAGCGCGGCGGCGATCCGTGGCGTTGGCGGGCGCCCGCCCGAGCAAATAACCGTGCAATCCGTCCGTGTCCAGCCAGGCCGGTGAATCCTCCAACCCCGCATGCGCCCGATAGCTCGACCACGCCCAGGCTTCCGGTTTCCTGACCATCCGGGCGCGCACCGGGTTTAACTCCACGTAGCGGCACACCTCCAGCAAATAGGCATGCCGGTCCACCAGGATGGCCTTAAACCGGCCTTGGAACAGGTGTCCCACCTTGTTATGCTGCCGGTTAAACGCTTGGGTGTAGACCCCGTTGATGTGGCGCATGAGCAAGGAAAGATTGGCCTTCCGGGTGTGCAGCACAAAGTGGTAGTGGTTGCCCATCAGGCAATAGGCGAGGATCTCGGCGTCGAAGCGGGAGAGCGCCTGCGCCACTACGTCGAGAAACCCGTGACGATCATGATCGTCCACAAAGATCGGCTCGCGCCGATCGCCGCGCGAGGTGACGTGATACACCGCGCCGGGGAATTCGATACGAAGAGGGCGTGCCATGCGGTCAGACTACACAGGGAAGGGGCAAAAGACAAGACCTGACCCCATTTCAGTTGCATTTCAGTTGCGTTTGAACTCGCGCGAGATCGTGGACTTGTGCACGCCCAGTACTTCAGCCACGTCCTTCTGCCGGGCTCCGAATGTGAGCAACACGAACATCTGATAGCGTTTGTCTCGGGTGAGCTGTGTGTAGGTATTCATCGTTTCTCCTTCGACTTGCCGGTTAAAGGAGCACCGATCCTATCTCAGCTTGCCCACCTCTTTCAGTTGCACTTGGGGCTTCATTTTAAAGGGGGCAAAGGGCAAGACCTGACCACATGACACCCATGACACCGTGCTCGCGCACATTTTGCAGATTGGCTTGATGAATGGAAGCGGAAGAAGGAAATGCTATAAGTCCCCGACAATAGCTTGATGCACTAGCGGGCAAAAATCGCGATGGCTAAATAGGGAGGGAAAATGAGAAGGATTTTCGCAGTGGCGATGTTCGCGGCACCACTCTTGGCGACTGCTGATACTGGAAACGAACTCCAGCAGCATTGCAAATCGACTGTAACTTTTCAAAACTACTGCCTCGGGTACATCAAAGGCGTCATCGAAACCCATTCGTCGTGGCGCTCTAATTACGAAGCCCAAAACCCTTCCAAGGGTTCGACTGATGCCGGTAGCTTGAATAGCTTTCTGGACGCGCTTTGGGCGCCACCGAAATATTGTATACCAGACGGCGTGACGCTCGAACAGGGTAAGAAAGTGATTCTTAAATACTTCGACGATAACCCAGCTGAACTGCATATGAGTGCCGAATTTTTAATCGGAATCGCCTTGAAGCGGGCCTTTCCTTGTCGTGAAAATAAGTAAGTATCCCCCGGCAAAGCCGGGGGCTCCCTTGATAGGCTAGTCCATGACGCGCGGAGGAACTATGGCTTGGAGAAACCGATTGTCGCAACTAATGCTAACTGTAGTGGCATTAGCCCCCGTGGCCTGTTCGGGCGGCACGTACTGGACCAATCCTCGTTTCGGGCCAGAAATGCAGCAACGTCAATTCACCCTAGACTCAACGGAGTGCGTGGCTCGTGCCAATCAACTAATTCCGGAGCCGCAAAGGCCGCAAAGGCCGCAACGGCCGCAGCGGCCTCAGCCCCAATCAGGAACAATCTATTTGGATACCCCTGGAGGGCCGGTGCACGGTACGTATAACAGCGATAACAGCCAACCACCAACGCCGTTCGGCGCGGAAAGCGTATGCGGTAGCGTTTTGGCCTGTATGCAACAGGAGGAGCGAAAGCAGTCTCGAAACAAATACGCTACTGCCTGTATGGGGGACTGGGGATGGCAACAACGCTCCACCGGGCGGTGAAGGCGCACAACATGCGCATTGCTTCGCCTTTTAGCTGACGGTCTAAAAAGCGTCGCTGAAGGAAACTTAAGAAGTTTCATCGACTCTCGGCTGTGCCTGGTTTGTCCCGCTTGACACGCCAAGTTTGACCGTCAATCGGCCCCTCATTCGCAGGGTTTTACGCTCCGCGTCGATGGGACCAGCCACGTCTCGGTAGCCTCCATGTTCTTGAGGGGAGACCTCAGGGTCAGACCACGATTTCTTCAAGATTCGGATGCATGTTAACGCTTCAAGCCCTCATCCTGTCTCGGCCAGACCGGTGCGTCGTTGCTCGCTGCCTCGTCAAAGTGCGGTCCCGGTCTGCAGGAAAACGGGGCCTGTCCCCGAATATTCATGTATCGAGATCAAATGGGCCGACCACAATGAGGTATGGGATGCGACCGAGAGCCAAGTGCTCAAAAAATACATGCAGGACCCCTACGTTCGTCACGCGCTTTACCTGGTCGGCTGGGCAAGCGCCGATAGTGTCAAACCCGGTCCGAGCAGTGAACGACCAACGACACCAGAGATTCTGCGATTCCAGCTCCAGCAAATCACCGACCAGCGACTATTGGGCACTGGTAAGAGCATCACTGTCCACGTGATTGACGCGAGCGTAATGTGAGCCTGACTCTGTTTCTTGGCGCGGGAGCGTCCGCAGACGCGGGGTATCCGCTTACAGCGCATTTGCTGGCCGAGATGGAGACGCGCTTCGCGAACTCGCTATTTAATCGGGAGAAAGAGGACTGGCAGCGGTTCGCGAAATTTAGGGAAAGTGCGAATGGCGCTTTATCTATGGTTCTGAGGTCTAGTAACCCGGAATTGGTTCTAACTGTTCCTGATTTACTAGAAGCTGCCTTGAATGATAGCGATGCTGAAAACTGGAGAAAGGTTAAGGCGGCGGCCACAGCCGGTGACGAAGCATCTATAAACGAGATAAACGCTCACTGGAAGGACCCGAGACGTGACCAATTGGTCCAAGCCGTTTTAGCGAAGCAGGCATTCCAGCGGTTGGCAGACGACTTCTTTAGCCATAATCATTGCAGTGATTCCGAGGGTGAGGCGCGCAATCGCCGCAGTTATTTGCAAAATGCGCTCGCCAAGCTAGCGGAAAACGACACCGTAGTGACGACAAATTGGGACACGTTGTCAGAACGTGTCTTAATGGAACAGGGAAGGTGGTTTCCAACTGATGGATATGGTTTCAAGGTTCGGATTATGATCGGACCGCTTTGGGGTAGACGTCGACAAGAAGAGTTAGTTGAAGCGTCCAACGTGAAAGTCTTAAAGTTGCACGGAGGTACAGGCTGGTTTCGAACAGAAGAAAATGCTGGAAAGATTTATTTGCGTCATGCGAGGTACCTCCAGTATTTCACGCTTCCCGGCCATCCGGAAATTCATGACATAGAATGCCCACAACCCGGCCACGGTCCTGACTTGCACCCGGTAGTGGTTTTTCCAAGCTACCTAAAAAATTTGGAAGATGAAGTCTTGCAAGCAATCTGGGATCAGGCCGCACGCGCGCTCTATTCGTCCGACCGAATTACCTTTGTCGGATATAGTCTGCCGGCTGCGGACGTTGCGATTAGAGCGTTACTTAATCCAATTAGAAAGCGACTTGCTGATGGAAATTGTTCGGTTACAGCGGTGGTGGGAGACGATTCTCACGCCGAACGTAGGTGGAAGACTTTCTTAGGGCATGGCGTAATAGTCCTTAAGAAGACCGCTAGGGATTTCTTTGGGTAATTCCCACGCCAGACTGAGTGTCCGCTCCGGGTCGAGACCAGCTATTCAACCTCGCCGAGATCCCGTCGACCGCGATCTGTACGTCTTAAGTGCGACGCGACATTGGCTCCACTCCTCCGGTCCTCCCGTGGCTTGAGGGTTCCCGGGTTCCGAGGGATAGGCTAAAGTAGGGGCGGGTTGCAGGTGCGCTTACTTCCAACTCCAACCTCGACCGAGCCATCCATGAAACCAGAAGACGTAAAAACCATCGCCGACGCGAAGAAAATCGTCAACGAGCGCAAGCTTACGCATGTGAAAGTCGGCGTCTTCGACATCGACGGCATCCTGCGCGGCAAGTACATGTCGCGCGAGAAATTCTTCAGTTCGCTGGACAATGGTTTCGGCTTCTGCGACGTGGTGCTGGGATGGGACTCAAACGACCAGCTGTACGACAACACGGAATTCACCGGATGGCATACCGGCTATCCGGATGCGGAGGTGCGGATCCTGCCTGACACCTGCCGCGATATTCCCTTCGAACCGGGCATGCTGTTCTTCCTCGTCGAGTTCACCGAGGAAGCCAAGGCGCCGTGTCCGCGCGGCGTGCTGAGGCGGGTGCTCGACAAGGCGCGCAAGATGGGCTTCGAGGTCTACGCGGGCTTCGAGTACGAATACTTCGTCTTCGACGAAACGCCGGACTCGGTGCGCGCCAAGCATTACCGCGATCTCAAGCCGATGACGCCGGGATACTTCGGCTACTCGGTAATTCGCAACACCGTGCACTCCGACTACTACCTCGAGACGCTGGACCTGTGCGAGAAAATGCGCTTCCCCCTCGAGGCCCTGCACGAGGAAACCGGCCCCGGCGTACTCGAAGCCGCGATCGCGGTCGATGAAGGCCTCGCCGCCGCCGACAAGGCCGGTCTGTTCAAGACCTTCATCAAGGTGCACGCGCAGCGCCGCGGCCGCATGGCGACCTTCATGGCCAAATGGAACCCGAACCTGCCGGGCCAGAGCGGCCACATCCACGTTTCACTCAAGAGCAAGGCGGGCAAGCCGGTGTTCCACGATGCCAGGGACCCGTTCGCGATGAGCCCGCTGATGAAGCACTTCGTCGCCGGCCAGCAGGCGTTGATGCCGGAGTTCCTCGGCATGGTCGCATCAACGATCAATTCCTATACCCGCATGGTGCCTGGTTACTGGGCGCCGACGCATGCGACCTGGGGCGTGGAGAACCGTACCTGTGCGCTGCGCGTCATTCCGGGCTCGGAAAAGAGCCAGCGCGTCGAATACCGGATTGCCGCCGCCGATTGCAATCCCTACCTGGGTCTTGCGGTTGCACTCGCCTCCGGCTTGTGGGGGATCGAGCACAAGCTGGCATTGGGCAAACCGATCAGCGGCAACGCCTACGATCAGAAGCCGCCCGCAAAGGGCACGCTGCCGACAACGCTGTGGGATGCCGCGCAAAGACTGAGGGCCTCGAAAGCCGCGCGCGCGTGTTTCGGCGATGCGTTCGTCGAGCACTTCGCCGCCACCCGCGAATGGGAGGAACGCCAGTTCCGCAAGTCTGTCACCGACTGGGAGCTGGAGCGCTACTTCGAAATTATTTAGCGGTGAACGTGTGAAGGGTAAAGGCGTGAAGGGGATACAGCGCAAGAACTGGAGCGCGCAACGGTCTTCAGACGACCGAGCGCCCCAAACGGATACCCACACCATTCCCATGCCGCCCTGCTGCGCAATGCTCTCGCTCCCGGGCCTTTCACGTACTCGCCCTTCACGCCTTCACCCTTCACGCCTTCACCCTTCGCCTCTTCCGCACTCATGACGATTCAACGCACCATCTCCCCCATCGACGGCAGCGTTTATGTCGAGCGGCCGCTTGTCACCGACGTCCAGATCCAGCAAGCGATGGAGCGGGCCAGGCGTGCGCAGGCGCAGTGGAAGCGGGCGCCGATCGCCGGCCGCGCCGCCATCGTCAATCGCTTCGTCGATGCCTTCGTGGTGCGCAAGGAAAAGTTCGCCGAGGAAATCACCCGGCAGATGGGCCGCCCGCTGGCGCAGTCGCCCGGCGAAGTGCGCGGCTTCGAGGAGCGCGCGCGCTACATGGTGTCGATCGCCGCCGAGTCGCTGGCCGACATCGACGCCGGTCCTAAACAAGGCTTTCGCCGTTTCATCAGGCGTGAGCCGGCGGGCACGGTGCTGGTGCTGGCGCCGTGGAACTATCCTTACCTGACATCGGTGAATTCGGTGGTGCCGGCGATCATGGCCGGCAACGCGGTGATCCTGAAGCACTCGAACCAGACGCCGCTGTGCGCCGAGCGTTACGACGAGTGCTTCCGCGAAGCAGGCCTGCCGGAAGGCGTGTTCCAGTTTCTGCATTGCTCGCACGAGCAGACTTCGAAAATGGTGGCATCGCCTTTGATCGACTTCGTCGCATTCACCGGGTCGGTCGCCGGCGGTCATGCGGTGCAGAAAGCGGCGGCCGACCGCTTCATCGGCACCGGCCTTGAGCTGGGCGGCAAGGACCCGGCGTACGTGCGCCCCGACGCGAACATGGCACATGCGGTCGAGAACCTGGTGGACGGGGCGTTCTTCAACTCCGGACAGTCGTGCTGCGGCATCGAGCGCATCTACGCGCACGAGAAGATTTACGACGAGTTCGTGGATGGTTTCGTCAAACTCACGCGTCAGTACCGGCTCGGCAACCCGCTCGATGCCAACGTGAATCTCGGGCCGATGGTGCGTACGCGCGCCGCCGAGTTTGCCCGCGGACAAGTCAGAGAGGCGATTGCCCAGGGCGCGAAGTCATTGGTGAGTCCGAAGGAGTTTCCCACCGGCAAGGAAGGCACGCCGTACATGGCGCCGCAGGTGCTGGTGAACGTGAATCACTCGATGCGCCTGATGAACGAGGAGAGCTTCGCGCCGGTGATCGGCATCATGAAAGTGAAGGGCGACGATGAAGCGATCGCATTGATGAACGACAGCGACTACGGCCTCACCGCAGCGATCTGGACTTCCGATCCCGACGCGGCGCTGGCCATCGGCGACCGGGTGGAAACCGGCACCTGGTTCATGAACCGCTGCGATTACCTCGATCCGGCGCTGGCCTGGACCGGGGTCAAGGAATCCGGCCGCGGCTGCACGTTGTCGCGCGTCGGCTACGAGCAACTGACCCGGACGAAGTCGTTTCACTTGCGCCTCGCGACGT
>JBBPIT010000033.1:19206-41773 GCA_038040175.1 Pseudomonadota bacterium
GAGGCGTGAGGCGTGAGGCGTGAGGCGTGAGGCGTGAGGCGTGAGGCGTGAGGCGTGAGGCGAGAGGCGAGAGGTGAGAGGTGAGAGGTGAGAGGTGAGAGGCGAGAGGCGAGTGGCGAGTGGCGAGTGGCAAGAGGCTGGAGCTAGAGGCAAGAGGCTAGAGGCTAGTAAAGTCTAGCTTTCAATTCGACACTGTTGATGTATCGATGACCGCCACTCACTCTTCACACCTTCTCATTCACCCTTCACGCTCTTATTGAAAAGATGACCATCGACCCCAAGAACCTGACCCGCAACTGGAACTACCCGACCTCGGTGCGCTTCGGCCCCGGGCGCATCGCCGAGCTGCCCGCCGTTTGCAGGGAACTCGGCATGAAGCGCCCTCTGCTGGTCACCGATCCGGGTCTGCGCAAGCTGCCGATGATCGAGAGTGCGCTGGCTTCCTTGCGCAATGCCGGGCTGGGGAACGCCGTTTTTTCCGACATCCGCGCCAATCCGGTCGGCAAGAATGTCGATGACGGCGTGGCCTTCTACAAGGCCGGCAAGTGCGACGGCATCATCGCCTTCGGCGGCGGCAGCGCGCTCGATGTCGGCAAGACCATTGCTTTGATGGTTGGGCAGACGCGGCCGTTGTGGGACTTCGAGGACCGCGACGACTGGTACACCCGCGTCAACCCCGCCGGCATGGCGCAGACCATTGCCGTGCCCACCACCGCCGGCACCGGTTCCGAGGTCGGCCGTGCCTCCGTGATCCACAACGAGGCCACGCACGTCAAGAAAATCATCTTCCATCCGAAGATGCTCCCGGCCGTGGTGATCTCCGATCCGGAATTGACCGTCGGCTTGCCGCCGCGCATCACAGCCGCGACCGGAATGGACGCGCTCGCGCACTGCCTGGAGGCGTACTGCGCGCCAGGCTTTCATCCGATGGCCGATGGCATTGCGCTGGAAGGCATGCGGCTGGTCAGGGAGTGGTTGCCGATCGCGGTGAAGGATGGCAAGAACGTCGCTGCCCGCGCGCACATGCTGGCGGCGGCGAGCATGGGCGCCACCGCGTTCCAGAAAGGCCTCGGCGCGATTCACTCGCTCTCCCATCCGGTGGGCGCCGTCTACAACACGCATCACGGTGAGACCAACGGCGTGGTCATGCCCTACGTGCTGCTATTCAACCGGCCGGCGATCGAGGAGAGGCTTACGCGGCTGGCGCGTTACCTCGGATTGTCGAACCCGGGATTCCAGGCGGTGCTCGATTGGGTGCTCGCGCTCAGGAGAGAAATCGGTATTCCCAACACGCTGGCGAATCTGGGAGTGAAAGAGGCCGACCTCGACATGCTGGTGCCGATGGCGGTGGATGATCCTTCCACCGGCGGCAATCCGCGCCCGGCCGGCCACGCCGAGATGCGCCAGATGTTCATCAAGGCCATCCGCGGCGATCTGTCCTGATGGGTCTAAGGACTCAAGGAACAACACGCTCACCACGGAGGACGCAGAGCGGCGCACGGACACGTTACCGACGTAGTCGGCCGTTTGCGGGTAGTGCGCCGAAGCGCCGCCTCCCGCCCTGGATGGCTACGCCAACGCCGTGTCGGCGGCGCCGGAGGAAAAACAAAAACGAGGGAAAGAAAATTGGGGATAAAAGCGAGGTAACTGTTCGCTAACCTGCGCGGCCAACTTTCGCTGCGATGGATCATCTGTAGTAATTGAGATTTGATCGATCGAGGAACGTTAGATCAGATCGAACCGCCTTCCTGCATTTCCCTCATCCCCCAGCCCTTCTCCCGGGGGGAGAAGGGAGTTATCTTCCCACTCCTTCCGGGAGAGGGATCGAGGGTGAGGGAAAACGGTGCAGCCCGACAGACTCAGCGTTCCTTAAAGCGAATCACTCTTCCGACTGCCAATGTCTGTCAGATCGGATACCGATTTCTACAGATCATCAGCCAAAGAAAGGTTTTCACCCGAACCTGTTTTCTTGCTCTTGACCTTACTCCGTTTCCTCTGCGTCCTCCGTGGTAAGAGCCGTTTTTTTCCCAAAGCGTTTCGATTGCTGCCCGATTTGCTATAGGATTACGCCCTGGTCAATTACGGCACGCATCCCGCGGCGTTCGGCAGGTCTTCCCTAGTTTCGCGGGGCGGTATTTTCACGCGGCAATAGACGTCAAGCCGGCTTTTCAACGAATTCATCATGCGGATGTTACCTCGCTGCGCCGCCCTGTTGCTGGTGGCCGCCATCACGACGTTTATTGCTGTTGAAGCCGTTGCCGCCGAAGTTTTCGAACTCGAGCCGGAGTACGTCTACGGCAAGAACCGCAAGCCGCAGATGGGCTATCGGCAGCCGGAGGTCTTCGATCCCCTGAGCGACCGGCTTTACCAGTCCGGCTACCGCAATTTCCCGCCGACGGCGATCCCCGACGAGTTGAAGGAAGTGCCCGCGATGGAACGCGTGCAGAAAATGGGCCGCATCCTCGCCTGCGCCGATGCCTGGTTCTGGCCTTTCTCCCGCACCGCACGCAAGAACGAGCCGCCGGGCCTGGAGATCGAGATTCTGCAATCGATCGCCAGGAAGCATGGCTGGGAAGTCAGCATTGCCTGGGTGAATACCGGGATGCGCTTCGGCGTCGGCGTCACCTTCGGCACTTCCATCGACAAGGGCATCTGCGACATTTTCCTCGGGCTGACGTACACCGGCGACGATCACCACATGCCGAAGCACAAAATGGCATTCACCAAGGGGTTCATGAGCACCGGATACGTGCTGGTGACCCAGGGGCCGGCCGCGGATGTGAAAACCCTCGACGATGCCAAGGCGCAGGGCGTCAAGATCGGCGTGCCGGCCTATTCCCCGATGAGCGAATACGCGCAGGCCAACGGAATCCCGCACGAAACCTTCTTCCAGAACTATCAGGTCATCGACGCGCTGATCAGGGGGCAGGTCAACGCCGCGATGATCTGGTCGGGCGCAATATCGCAGGCAAAGCTCAACCATCCGGAAGCGGAGTTCGAGATGGTGAAGGGCTACGTGCCACCGCCGGAAATGCGCTTCGACAACAACTGGGGTGTGAAGGAGAAGGAAGTCGAGCTCATCCAGTTCATCAACGAGGCGTTCGCGGAGATGCTCAAGAGCGGCGAAACCAAACGCCTCTCCGAGCGCTACGGCGTGCCCTTCTATCCGCCGATCCATCAATAGGCTGTAACCGCAATGGCAATACCTTAAGCCGCTCATCCCCTCATAAGCTCCTTCCCTCGCTTGCGGGGGAAGGTTGGGATGGGGGCATGCTTACCGTGATTATGCAAAATTCACCCCCACCCTAACCCTCCCCCGCAAGCGGAGGAGGGAATGAAATTTCCTTAAGGTAGTGCCATGGGGCTCTGACCGCGGGCGACGCGGAGGAAGAAAGATAAGTGTTGAACCAGGGAGAACACAGAGACCGCGATTGGAAACGGGAATTCCCAAGGGAGACTCAGTTGTTTGTTGGCGTGTCGCCTGGCGGGTTTTCCTCTGCGTCCTTTGCGTCCTCTGCGGTGAGAGTTTTTTTAAAGGATGAAAATCATGGTTGAAAAACTGATTGAACTAAGCATCATGTCCGGCGGCCTGTTGCCGCTGATGGCGGTGCTGCTGCTGGTGACGCTGGCGGTGATCGTCGAGCGTTCGTATTTCTTCCACAAGGTTCTGAAGTCGGGCCTGGCGATGGAACACGACCTGCAACTGGTCGAGTACCAGAACGTGGGCAAGCTCGAGCAGCTCGCTACCCACTACGAAGGCTCGCTGCAACGCTCCATCATCTCCTCTGCGCTGGCCTCGCGCGGCGACGATGCCGTCACCATGGACCGTCACATCGAGGAGGCGATCATGTGGCAGATGCCCAAGATCGACAAGCATGTCTGGGTGCTCGATACCTCGGTGACGCTCGCCCCGCTCATGGGTTTGCTGGGCACCATCATCGGCATGGTTCACGCCTTCGACATCCTCGGCACGTCGGGTACCGGCGGCGCGGCCACCAGGATGGTGACCGGCGGCATTGCCGAAGCGCTGGTCGCAACCGGGGCGGGTCTCTTCATCGCCATCATCGCGGTGCTCTTCCTCAATCACTTCAACAAGCGCGTACGCCTCGCGCTGCATCAGATGGACCTGCTCAAGGTCATGGTGCTCAATCGGCTCTACGGCGGTGGTTCGGCGCACCAGGGCGTCTCCGTGCGGGACGCGCACGCGGCGAGCGTCGCCGAAATCAAGGCGGGGAGGGGGCAGTGAGCGGCCGTACGCGCGGCGGATATTTCGACGCCAACCGGCCGCGCGTCGAAGTGATCCCCATGATCGACATCATGATGTTCCTGCTGGTCTTCTTCGTCGTCATCTCGCTCAACATGATCGCCGGCTCGGGCGTGCAGATGGAAATTCCCGGCTCCAAGACTACGCAGCAACTCAAGGTCTCCACCATCACCGTCGGCGTCACCAAGGACGGCAAGGTGGTCGTGGCGGGCAAGCCCGTTAACCCCGACGAGCTGAAAGCACGGCTCAACGCGCTCAAGAAAGACGGTCCGGTCGACGTTGTGCTCGCCGGTGACAAGGACGTGCCGCTGCAAGCATTGCTGGCTGTGATGGATACGATCCGCGGGTCCGGTATCTCGTCGGTAGGCATCGCTGCCATCGCCGAGAAGAAATGACCGAGAAGCAGCCGCGCGGACACGTTACCGGCGAAGCCGGCCGCTTGCGGGAAGCGCGGCCTGACGCCGACACCCGTGCCGTGCCGCATTCCCTCGGGCGCTCCGTCGGCGTCGCGTCGCGCGGCCCGCTGTGGGCCGATGCGAAGGATTTCGACGAGCAGACCCTGCCGCTGTGGCGCGCCGGCCTGATCGCGCTCGGGTTGGAGCTGCTGGTCCCGTTGCTGGTTTACGGCGTGGATTGGTCGTTCCTGCCCGACTGGCGGGAGCCGCCACCCACGCAGGTGATGTCGGTGCGCCTCGAAGAGCCGCCACCCCCGATGGAGCCGCGTCCGGAGCCGGAGAAGAAGAAGGAACAGAAACCACCGCCGAAAAAGAAGATCAAGCGGGAGAAGAACCCGGTCCCGATCCAAATACCGAAGCCGCTTCCGGACGAAGTGCCGGCGAAGATCGAGCTGCCCAAGCCCGAGCCGAAACCGCAGCCCGAACCTCCGAAGGAAGAGAAGAAGCCGGAGCCCGAGCCGGAGCTTCCGCCGTTGCCGTCGGTGTTCCGCGACGTCAAGCCGGTAAAGAAGGTGAAGCCGAAATATCCGCCGGAGGCCGAAGCCGCGCACATCCAGGGCCGGGTGAAGGTGCGGCTCACGGTCGAAGTCAACGGCAGTGTCAACAACGTGCAGGTGCTGCTGTCGGAGCCGCCCGGCGTATTCGACGAGGCGGTGCTGGAGGCGGTGCGCCAGTACATCTTCAAGCGCGACGGCACGTCCTACCTGGCGGACCAGGAGATCATCTTCAAGATCGACTGACAACTAGTGTCCTGTTCCGCTGATTCGTGGGATAACTCGCGAACCTTCGAAGCCAGTCCCATAATCTATTTGCCAGCAATCCATCATCGATCGGAAAACCCGCGAAATCGGTGTCAGGCAAGGCGCGAGTCCTCGACAGTGGCGGGGGCCGGTGGAACGTGGAGCAGGGGCCCCGCTTGCGGGGATGCGACCGTGTAACCGGCCAATAGCGTGTCGACACCGGCCTTACGCGTGTCTCCGCGGTCAGATCCCCAGAGGGAACCCTCTTCCGCGCTCCGACACGCACGGCTAGGACTCGTAACACAGCATGGCGCCGATTCTCGTCGGGTTTTCAGCCGCGAATCAGCGGAACAGGACACTAGCTCTATAATCTTCTGGCAAAGTCCGGAGGTGATGGCGTGCTCCCGCATTTGGACAGTTACGAAGCGATTTGCCGGCGATTCGAGTGGGCGGTCCCCGAGTTCTTCAACATCGGCATGGACATCTGCGACAAGTGGGCGGACGACCCGCACCGGCTCGCCCTGATCCACGAGACCCGCGACGGGCGGGTGGTCCGCTACACCTTTGCCGACATCAGGAGACTTTCCAATCAGGCCGCCAACCTGTTCGCCGCCCGGGGCATCCAGGCGGGGGACCGGATCGGCATCCTTCTTCCCCAAGAACCGGAAACGGCGGTCGCGCATATCGCCGCATACAAGATTGGCGCGATCGCGGTACCGCTGTTCACCCTGTTCGGTTTCGATGCGCTGCAGTTCCGGTTGAGCGACTGCGGTGCGAAATTGCTGGTCACCGATACCACCGGCATGGCAAAGATCGCCACGATCAGGTCCGCCCTGCCGCAATTGCAAACGGTGTTCTGCATCGACGGTGAACCACCCGGCACCGAAAATTTCGCCGAAGCGCTGCGTGCATTCCCGGATCGGTTTGCTGCGCACCAGACCCGCGCCGACGATCCCGCGCTAATCATCTACACCTCGGGCACAACCGGCAATCCCAAGGGCGCGCTACACGCGCATCGCACTTTGCTCGGACACCTGCCTGGCGTGGAGATGTCGCACAACCTGCTGCCGCGGCAGGATGACCTGATGTGGACGCCGGCCGACTGGGCCTGGATAGGCGGACTGATGGACCTGCTGTTCGTCGCCTGGCATCACGGCATCGCGGTTGTAGGCCACCGCTTTGAAAAATTTCACCCCGAGGCGGCCTTCGAGCTGATGGCGAAGCACAAGGTGCGTAACGCATTTCTGCCGCCGACCGCGCTGAAGATGATGCGCTCGGTGCCTCGTGCGAAGGCGCGCTGGAATCTCGAGCTGCGTTCCATCGCCAGCGGCGGCGAATCGCTGGGCGCGGAGCTGCTGCAATGGGGGCACGACACTTTCGGACTGGCGATCAACGAGTTCTACGGGCAAACCGAGTGCAACATGGTGCTGTCTTCATGCGAGGCTCTTTTTGCCGCGAAGCCGGGTGCCATCGGCAAGGCCGCACCCGGCCATCAGGTGGAGATCGTCGATGACACCGGCCGCCCGCTTCCGGCTGGCGAGCATGGCAATATCGGCATACAGCGTCCGGACCCGGTAATGTTTCTGGGCTACTGGAACAATCCGCAGGCTACTCGAGAAAAATTCGCGGGCGAGTACCTGCTGACCGGTGATAGCGGACGCCGCGATGCGCAGGGTTACTTCGAGTTCGTCGGCAGGAATGACGATGTGATCACCAGCGCCGGCTACCGGATCGGGCCGGGACCGATCGAGGACTGCCTGCTCGGCCATCCGGCGGTGCGGCTGGCGGCCGTGGTCGGCATGCCCGACCCGGAGCGCACCGAGATCGTCAAGGCGTTCCTGGTCCTGAAAGACGGTTGGAGTCCGAGCGATGAGCTGACTCGCGAAATCCAGAACCATGTCAGGGTGAGGCTGGCCGCGCACGAGTATCCGAGACAGGTCCGCTATGTCGATGCACTGCCGCTTACCAGCAACGGCAAGATCATCCGCCGCGAGTTGCGCAGCCTGAAAGACTGACGGTGCACAACCGGTATCGATGCAGTAACCTGTTGGCCGCTGGACCAGAAAAACCCCGCCGCTAACCCGAACAGAGCCAGATGCAAGACCAGACCATCCTCGAAACCCGGCAGCTTTCCAGGGAGTTCAGCGGCTTCGTGGCCGTGAACAACGTCAGCCTCAAAATCCGGCAAGGCAGCATTCATGGGCTGATCGGCCCCAATGGCGCGGGCAAGACCACCGTGTTCAATCTGCTCACCAAGTTCCTGCTGCCGACTTCCGGCACCATCCTCTACCGCGGGGAGGACATCACCCGCGAACATCCCGCGCGGGTGGCCCGTCGCGGGCTGGTGCGCTCCTTCCAGATATCCTCGACGTTCCCCCACATGACCGTGCTCGAGAATGTGCGGGTAGCGCTTCAGCGCAGGCTGGGAAATTCGTTTCAGTTCTGGCGTTCGCAACGCTTGCTCGCACAACTCGATGAGCGCGCGATGGAGATCCTCGCCAGCGTCGAACTCGCCGAACACGCGCAACTGCAGGCCACGGAGCTTCCCTACGGGCGCAAACGCGCGCTGGAGTTCGCCACCACGCTGGCGCTGGAACCGGCACTGATGCTGCTCGACGAGCCGACGCAGGGGATGGCGCACGAGGACGTGGGCCGCGTGGTCGGGCTGATCCGCAAAGTCGCCTCCGGGCGCACCATTCTGATGGTCGAGCACAACCTGAGTGTCGTGGAGGATCTGTGCGACACCATTACGGTACTGCAACGGGGTGCGGTGCTTGCCGAGGGAACTTACCGGGAAGTGTCCGCCAATCCTCAGGTGCTCGAAGCCTATGTCGGGGTCGCCGATGAATGACGGCGCTCCGATCCTCGAGGTCGCCGACCTGCACGCCTGGTACGGCGAGTCGCACGTCCTGCACGGCATGGAGTTCACCGTGCACCGCGGCGAACTGGTCACGCTGCTCGGCCGCAATGGCGCGGGGCGCACGACCACGTTGCGCGCGATCCTCGGACTCACCGGCAAGCGCAGCGGTTCGATCCTGGTGCGGGGGCGGCAGGCAATCACCCTGGCGACGCATCGCGTCGCCCGCCTCGGTATCGGCTACTGCCCGGAGGAACGCGGCATCTTCGCCAGCCTCTCGACCGAGGAAAATCTGTGGCTCCCGCCGCGGATCGGCAACGGAGGCATGAACGTCGAAGAGATCTACGCCATGTTCCCCAATCTCTACGAGCGCAGGAAAAGCCCCGGCAGCCGTCTGTCCGGCGGCGAGCAGCAGATGCTGGCGCTGGCGCGGATCCTGCGCACCGGTGCGGATCTGCTGCTGCTGGACGAGATCACCGAGGGGCTGGCTCCGGTGCTGGTCAAGATGCTCGGCCGCGCGGTCCGGAGCCTCAAAGAGAAGGGCTACACGATTATCATGGTGGAACAGAATTTCCGTTTCGCCGCGCCGCTTGCCGACCGGCACTATGTGGTCGAACTAGGGCGGGTGGTGGAAACGGTCGACAGGAGTGAACTGGACGCCCGGCTCGATCTGCTGCACGAGTACCTCGGCGTCTGACCGGTTCTTAATATTGGGGGAGAAGAAAATGAAACGAGGAAAAATCTGCGCCCTGTCCTGCGCTGCGGCGCTGGTGGTTATTGCAGGCTGCAAAGATGCCGGCCAGAGTGGCGGCAAGATCACCGATGACGTGGTTCGCGTCGGCGTGCTCACCGATCTGTCCGGGCTGTACTCGGATGCCGGCGGGCAGGGCTCGGTGGTCGCCGCCAACATGGCCGCCGAGGATTTCGGCGGCACGGTGCTCGGCAAGAAAATCGACGTCGTTTCCGTCGATCACCAGAATAAGGCCGACGTGGCCGCTCAGAAAGTGCGCGAGTGGATCGACCGCGGCGGCGTGGACATGATCACCGACGCGCTCAACTCCGCGGTGGCGCTCGCGACCTCGAAAGTCGTCGCCGAGAAGAAGAAGATCCTGATGGATACCGGTGCCGCCTCGACCCGCCTCACCAACGAGGACTGCACCCCGTATACCATCCATCACACCTACGACACCTATGCGCTTGCCAACGGCACCGGGCGCGCGGTGGTGAAGCAGGGCGGCGATACCTGGTTCTTTCTCACCGCCGACTATGCCTTCGGCCATTCTCTGGAGCAGGACACCATGAACGTGGTCAGGGAAAGCGGCGGCAAGGTGCTGGGCGCGGTGCGGCACCCGCTGTCTGCGTCCGACTTCTCTTCGTTCCTGCTGCAGGCGCAGGCCTCGAAAGCCAAGATCGTCGGGCTGGCGAATGCGGGCGGCGACACCATCAATTCCATCAAGGCTGCCAACGAATTCGGCTTGACCAAGACCCAGAACCTCGTCGGGCTGCTGGTGTTCGTCAACAACATCCACAGCCTCGGCCTGGAAGCCACGCAGGGCATGTACGTCACTGAAGCCTGGTACTGGGACCTCAACGACGAGACGCGGAAATGGAGTCGGCGTTTTTTCGACAGGACCAAGAAGATGCCGAACATGATCCACGCCGGGGTGTATTCGGCGACGACCATGTACCTCAACGCGGTCAAGGCGACCGGCACCGACGATGCCGATGCCGTCATGGCGTGGATGCGGGCCAACAAGCACAACGACATGTTCGGCACCGACATGACGCTGCGCGAGGACGGCCGTCTGGTGCACGACATGTACCTGTTTCAGGTCAAAAAGCCGTCCGAGTCGAAGGGACCGTGGGACTACTACCACGTGCGCGAGAAGATTACGGCCGACCATGCATTCCAGCCAATCTCGCTGTCGCGCTGTCCTTTGATTAGCCGATAAGAAGGCAAGGCGCCGATGGGGCGCTTGAAGAACAATAAATGACGGAGATCTTCGGCGTTTCGATCGATGCGCTTTTCGGCCAGCTCTTGCTGGGGCTGGTCAACGGCTCGTTCTATGCAATTCTGAGCCTGGGCCTGGCGGTCATCTTCGGTCTGCTCAATATCATCAACTTCGCCCATGGCGCGCTCTACATGATGGGCGCGTACGCGGCATGGATCGCGTTGACCTATTTCGGCATCGGCTACTGGCCGAGCCTGCTGCTGGCGCCGCTGATCGTCGGCGCCTTCGGCATGGTGATCGAACGCGCGCTGCTGCAGTGGTTGTACAAACTGGACCACCTGTACGGGCTGCTACTCACCTTTGGAGTCGCGCTGATCATCGAGGGCACCTACCGCCATTTTTTCGGCGTCTCGGGCCAGCCTTACCCGGTGCCGGAACTGCTGGCCGGCTCCACCGATCTCGGCTTCATGGTGCTGCCCAATTATCGCGCCTGGGTGGTGGTGGCTTCGGCTACCGTGTGCCTCGTAACCTGGCTGGTGATCGAGCGCACCCGGCTCGGCGCCTACCTGCGCGCGGGCACCGAGAACCCGAAACTGGTGCAGGCCTTCGGCATCAACGTGCCGCTGATGGTGACGCTGACTTACGGCTTTGGTGTGGCGCTGGCAGCGTTTGCCGGCGTGCTGGCGGCGCCGGTGATCCAGGTGAGCCCGCTGATGGGCTCGAATCTGATCATCGTCGTGTTCGCGGTGGTGGTCATCGGCGGCATGGGCTCGATCCTCGGCTCGATTGCCACTGGCCTTGGTTTGGGCGTGATCGAAGGCTTCACCAAGGTGTTCTATCCCGAGGCTTCGTCCACGGTGGTGTTCGTCATCATGGCGATCGTCCTACTGGTGCGGCCGGCGGGACTGTTTGGGCGCGAAAAGTGACCCCGCGATGAAGCGAACTCACATCATTTTTCTGGCCGTGCTCGCCATCCTGCTCGCTGCGCCCTTGTTCGTCTATCCGGTGCTGATGATGAAGGTGCTGTGCTTCGCGTTGTTCGCCTGTGCCTTCAATCTGCTGCTCGGATTTACCGGACTGTTGTCATTCGGCCATGCCGCATTTTTTGGCACCGCGGCCTATGCGACAGGTTACGCCATGACGCACCTGCCGGTGACGCCGGAAGTGGGCCTGATTCTCGGCACGCTGTCTGCCGCTGCGCTCGGCGTCGTGTTCGGCGGGCTGGCGATTCGCCGCCAGGGCATCTACTTCGCCATGATCACGCTGGCTCTCGCGCAGATGGTTTACTTCTTCTGCCTTCAGGCGCCGTTCACCGGCGGGGAGGATGGACTGCAGGGGGTGCCGCGCGGTGAGCTGTTCGGGCTGCTGAACCTCGGCAACGATCTGGTGATGTACTACTTCGTGCTCGCCGTCTTCGTGGCCGGCTTCCTCATCATTTACCGCACCATCCATTCGCCGTTCGGCCAGATACTCAAGGCGATCCGGGAAAACGAGCCGCGGGCGTTGTCGCTGGGGTACGACGTGGACCGCTACAAGCTGGTCGCCTTCGTACTCTCGGCCGCGCTCGCCGGACTTGCTGGCGCGACCAAGACCCTGGTACTCGGCTTTGCCACGCTCACCGACGTACATTGGGGAACTTCGGGAGAGGTGGTGCTGATGACGCTGGTCGGTGGCGTGGGTACGGTGTTGGGCCCGATCGCCGGCGCCGTCATCATCGTGGTGCTGCAGAACGAACTCGCGGACAAAGTCGGCTCGTGGGTCACGGTCATCATGGGCGCGATCTTCGTTGCCACCGTACTCGCGTTCCGGCGCGGCGTCGTGGGCGAGATCGCAGCGCGGTTCAGCGTCAAATAGCACCAACGCCAGGGCGTGCTTGACGGGTTGCCGGCCCGTTGTCCATAGTGGATCAGGCGTTTGTTCCAGTCTCGCATCCGTCCGTCCCCGGGAGAGGGGAATCGTGAGTGCGTGTTGGCTGGGCAGCAGAAAGTCAGTCGTCCTCACGCTGGCCATTCTGGTCGTGGCCAATGTTTGTTTTGTCCTGCACCGTCACGACTTGTCAATGCGGTTTTTTTGCCGGCAACTGAGCGCCGACGAGGTGATCCGGTGAATCGACGCGTCCGCCTACCGCAGGGGAACCGAGCATCGGGGCTTGAGCCCCAGCCGGTTCGAGCGCTTGGCAAAGCGCCGGGCATCGAACGTGACCATCTCGCTGCAGCGGTGGCTCGCGGCAAGATGGAGCGCGTCTGCAAAGTCCAGACCACTCCGCATCTGTCCCAGAGCTGCCTGGACCAGGTCGCGGTCCTCGACCGCCACATTGGCAAGTCCGAGAAGATGCTCGAATGCCCCGGCGACCGAGTCGGCTTCGAATCCGTACAGACCCCGCATGACCCACTCCAGCTCGAGCACCACGGTGCGTGGCACGAACAGCGATGGGCTCCGCTGCATGATGCGCAGAGCGATCTTCCGCTGCCTGGCGGCTTGCGGTTCACGCTCATCCTCGACGTAGAAACGCGCCAGAACGTTGGTGTCCAGCGCGATCATTTTCGAGCTCTCCTGGCCAGGACCCGGGATACGTCCATGTTCTCGACGGACAAGGAAGCGCCTTTGTATTTGAGCAACCCGAAGCCATCCTCGACGCGAGCGGGTGCACCAGTGCGAACCGGCACGATCCGGGCCGTATCTCCCTCGACGACAAAATTGATACGAACACCCGGCACGATTCCAAGCGCCTTGCGAACGTTCTTGGGAATAACTGCCTGTCCTTTGGAGGAAACGGTTGTGGTCATTGGGGCCTCGCTGTGTCCATATTCGGCTTGCGACGTCATTTTAGCGCAAACGTCTTACCAGGTAAAACGTTCAGTCCATCTTCGTACGCGATCCGAATATGGCATGCCACTTCCCTGCGCACGGGGGAGGGAATGGGAGGGGGTGCAAGTGGATTAGGTGATTTGGTAATCTGGCGCGCCAGCCTCGCCGCGCAAGGGTACGAAATCATTACGGCGACGGACGGCGAAGAAGCGCTCACGGCGGTAAGCAAGCACCTGCCGGACCTCGTCCTGCTCGACGTCATGATGCCCAAGCTCGACGGCATCGAGGTCTGCCGCCGGCTCCGTGCCGACTCTACGCTGCCCTTCATCCCGATCATCCTGGTCACCGCGAAGTCGGACTCGAAGGACGTGGTGGCGGGGCTGGAAGCGGGGCGGCGACGAGTACCTGATGAAACCTGTGGACCACGCGGCGCTGGGGGCTCGCGTCAAATCCATGCTGCGCATTAAGGCGCTCCAGGATACGGTTCAGGGGCAGTCGGCGACGCTACAGGAATGGAATCGCTCGCTTGAGAGCCGTGTCGCCGAGCAGGTGTCCGAGCTGGAGCGGTTCGGCCGGCTCAAGCGCTTCTTCTCGCCTCAGCTCGACGAACTTATCGTGTCGGGTAGCGCGGACGATCCGCTGAAGAGCCACCGCCGGGAAGTAACGGTGGTGTTCCTGGACTTGCGTGGCTTCACCGCATTCGCGGAAACCAACGAGCCCGACGAGATCATGAGCGTGCTGCGCGAGTACCACGCGGCAATGGGGCAGGCGATCCTCGCCCACGAAGGCACGCTCGAACGCTTCTTGGGCGACGGCATGATGGTGTTCTTCAACGACCCGGTGCCGGTGCCCGATCCGGCCGTGCGCGCCGTGCGCATGGTGCTGGAGATGCGCGACCGGCTCGCCGAACTGACGGCGAAGTGCCACAAGCGCGGTTTCGATCTCGGTTTCGGTGCCGGCATTGCGCAGGGTTTTGCGACCATCGGCGCGGTCGGATTCGAAGGAAGATGGGACTATGGCGCGATCGGAACGGTCACCAACCTTGCGGCACGCTTGTGCAGCGAAGCCAAACCGGGGCAGATTCTAATATCGCAGAAAGTTTGCGCTTCGGTCGAAAACTTCGCGGAGTTCGAACCGGTCGGAGAACTTCAACTGAAGGGGTTCCTTAAGCCGGTCCCCGCGTTCAATGTCCTCAAGTTGAAACAATAGCCCCAGTGGGGAGGCCGTGCGATATCGCGGCACTGCTGGGCATTAAATAATTCGGTCTGGGCGTGCAGACCTTCTATATTTGAAGAAGCGGCACCTGAGCCGCAGGAAGAGGTCGTGCATGGGCACAGATACTGCGAATCTCGAACAAGCCATTGCCGGACTGATGGCTGTCGAAAAGCGAATCATCGAGCTCGCGGAAGAACGAAAGATTGGCGGCCTTCGATTGGAGTGGAACGACGGCCAGGACTTTGGTCACCTGGAGGATCCCGTGCCGGTGAGCATCTTCGCGCCGCGCGGGAAGATGGTGGAAGCCGAGTTCTCGCATGCCGAGCTGGCACAGTTTCCGGCCGGCTCGCACGCGGCGATCGATGCCAGGATTCACCATGTCGTCCAGGGTCTTGGGGAAGAGGGTTAGCCCGGAAAGCTCTGGAAAGCTTTATTGACGCTGGCAGAATTCGCTAACACCGAATGAGCAGGATGTGCCCGCATCCAACCCCCTCCCTATCCCTCCCCCTTTAAAAAGGGGGAGGGTTGGGGTGGAGATTCGAATGCCTTCAACCCGCCAACGCCCGCGCCGCGCCCAGGATCTCGTCGTCGCTCGGAGAGTTTATGAGCTCGTCGGGCCGATTGGGGGCCTCGACATGCGACCAGCGAATGGTGCCGTCACGGTCGATGAGGAAGAACCCCGTCAGTTGCGTCCAGTGAGCCGCTATGTCCTGCTGGTCCACCTCCGTGCGCTGAAAGCCCTCCTGCTTGTTGAGGAAGTCGCCCGCCGCAAAGGGATTCATCGGCTCCGGGAGCAGGCCCTTGGGATTGACCCGGGTGGCGAGCAATATCGCCATCGTCGTTCGCTGGGGCCACTGGAGCTCGCTAGGGCTGGTGTCGTCCGGGACGATTCCCATCTTGGGGAGCCCGAAGGCTTGGTGCGTGCGCACGTCCGGGTCTGCCGCGAGCAGCACGCGGGTCGGCCGGTACTGGAAGTACTGCCGCGCGCGCTCCGCTTGCGTGTTGACGATGGCCAACGTCTCCACGCCTTCGTCCGTGAGTTTCTCGCGGGTGAGGCCGAGTTGCGCCACCTGGCGGCGGCAGAATGGACAGTGTAGCCCTCGGAACAGCCCCACCAGCACCGGGCTTTTTCCCCGGTAGTCTTCGAGTGCGACGGTGCCTTCGCGATTGACGGCAGGCAGGACGAAGCTCGGGGCGGGATCGCCAGGCTGCAGCGGCCGGCTGGATGTTGTCGTCATGTCTTACCCTCCTCGTTGCTTCTTGTGAGTTCTCTGCACTCCGGGCGCCTTCAAAGCAGAAAAGGCAACACCGTAAGATCGTCCGGCTCGAGCCCCGCGCGCTTGCAGACCTCCTGCGCCTTGCGCATGTAGTGCTCAGCCCGCGACGGGTCATCCAGGTCCAGAAACAGCGTCGCCAGCCCGTCGTAGCAGGGGAACAGAAGCTGCGGTTCGCCCACCCTCTCGGCAAGTGCCACAGCCTCCTGATAATAGCTCAAAGCCCGGCCGGGCTCACCGTGGCACTGGTAGATCTGCCCCAGCACGATGAGGGGCACGGTGAGGTGATCGAGTTGACCGAGCCGGCGATCGAGCTCGATGGCGGCGTGCGCGGCCTCGACGCCCTGCTCGTCGCATCGGTTGGTGAGCGCGCAGTAGGCCACGGCGAGGGTGGTGTGCAGTCGCGATTGCAGGCCGAAGTCGCCGATGCGCTTGGCCGTTTCGAGACCGCGTTGGCCGGTCTTGATGGCGCGTGCCGGATCCACTGTGCTGTACAACACGCCGAGATTGGCGAGGCTGCGGCACTCGATCTGGAGCAGGTCCGCCGCGCGCGCGGTCTCCACGCTGCGCTCGAGGCATGTCACGGCGTCCTTCAGGCGGTTGAGCCGCGCCAGCGCGACGCCGAGCGTGTTGAGAGCAAGCGCAATCGCTTCCGATATGGCCCGGCGCTCGTCGTCCGTTGCCGCGGGGGCGCGGGCTGCGAGGCGCTCGGCCTGGGCGAGCGCCTGCTCCGCCCAGCGCGCCGCGCCGTGGTTGTCTCCACTGCGGAATGCAAGCCGCCCCATCTCCCGGTAGAGCTGTGCCCGTTCGATGTGGTCGGACTCGCTGTCGATCAGGACGAGGCCCTGCTCGAAGCAGCGCACCGCTTCGGCCCGATCGCCGGCGTCCCAGTGAAGTCTGCCGATCTTGCGCAGCACGCGGGCCTGCGCGGGCCGGTCCGCCGCGGACGCGTACCCGTCACGCACCGCCGCGAAGTGCAGCATTGCTGCCGCGCGCTGCCCCGCCGGGCCGAGGAGATCACCGAGCCGCTCGCGCACCGCCAGGCGATCCGCGTCGCAGTCGCCGCATGCCTCCAGAGTTTCCAGCGCACGCTGAAAATGGCGGATGGCATCGGCATTGGCGTAGATCGCCCGCGCCCGGTCGCCGGCGGCGACGAGGTAGCGCGCGCCCCGCGGTTTGTCGGCGCTCAGCCGGAAGTGATGAGCCAGGGCCTCCAAATCCTCGAGCCGTTGCGGCTGCGTGCCGCAAATCCGCTCCAGCGCCTCTCCGATGCGGGTGTGAAGCTCGGTGCGGCGGCGCACCAGCAGATTCTGGTAGGCCACCTCGTGGAACAAGCCGTGACAGAACCGGTACTGACGCTCCGTGCCAGCCCCCATCGACCCGGCGCGCGGCGATCCGGCCGCCTGGAACGCAGGTCTTTTCGATTGCGTGCTCTTCCCCGTTGCGCCTACTGTTCGCGAGGGATCCACCAGCAACTCTGCATCGACCAGCATAGCGAGCGCCTGGTCGAGCGAGCCGGGGTCGGCCGCGACTTCCCGCAGCAGCCCCTCGGAGAACACCGGCCCGACCACCGCCGCTTCGTGGATTGCCTGGCGGGCATGGGCCGGGAGCCCGTCAATCCGCGCCAGCAGGAGACCGTGGATGGTGAGCGGCACGTTCACCGAATCCGCATCTGCCCGACAGACCCATTCCCCGTGCTCCTGAGCCAGCACGCCACCCGCGATCAGGCTTCGCACCATCTCCTCCAGGAACAGCGGGTTGCCTCCCGCACGCTCCAGGATGCGAAGCCGAAGCTCGTCGGGAAGCCGGAGCAACGAGGTGCCGAACAATGCGCCGAGCAGCGTTTCGCTGTCGTTCGTCGAGAGCGATTCCAACCGCAGGACGGTATGCGCGGCGCCGTGCGGGGCCACTTCTGCGACGTCCGGCGTCGGGCGGTGCGAAATGACGAGCATGAAGCGCCGTCCCTGCAAGCGATCGACGAGGAAGCGCAACAGCTCGACGGACGCCGCATCGGCCCAGTGCAGATCCTCCACGGCGAGCACGAGCGCGCTGTGTTTCAGCCAGTGCTCGATGACGGCCTGCGCGGCGAGAAAGATCTGGCGCCCCACTTGCTCGGGCTCGAGGTGACGCGTGGGCGGATCCTTCGTCTCGAAGCCCAGCACGTACCCTAAAAACGCGGCGAGCCGATCCGTCTCCTCCTCATCCGCAGCCAGTGCCTGGAGCCCGGCGACGAGCTTCTTCCGGGCCACCGCAGGAGTGTCGCCGGGCGCCACCCCGTAGGCATCACGCAGCAGCGCGGCCGGCACGCCATAGGTCCGCTCTCCCAAGGAGGAGCACACGGCCCGTTGCACCACGGCAGTGTCGAGATGGCCTGCTTCCTCGAGGCGTGCCAAAAATTCCGCTTGCAAACGGCTCTTGCCCGCGCCGGCGTCGCCGACGATGCTGACGACCTGCGTCTGTCCTGCCAGCATTCGTTCGAGCGCCGCCAGCAGCTCGCGCAGCTCCCGCTCGCGCCCGATCAGGCGCGCCCCGAGCCCATGCAGTTCGAGGCCGTGAGCCGATCGTGGTGCCGACAACGCCGCGTCCACGCGATAAACCGCGACCGGCTCCGCCTTCCCCTTGAGGGGCACGTCGCCCAGCGCCTCGAAGCCGAACGCGTGCTGTGTCAGCAGGTAGGTCGACTGACTGACGAGGATCTGCCCCGGTCCGGCTGTGCTTTGCAAGCGCGAGGCGGTGTTGACAGCGTCACCGGTCACCGCATACGCAGCGCCCGGAGCCGATCCGATCTGACCGGCGACGACCGGGCCCGTGTTGACGCCGATGTGCAGATGCAGCGGCGCGCCGACGCGATGAGCCCAGCGCTTGCTCAGCGCTGCGACCCGCTCAAGCATGGCCAGCGCCGCACGCAACGCCCGCTCCGGATCGTCTTCATGCGCAACCGGCGCGCCGAACACGCCCATGACGGCATCGCCGACGAACTTCTCGACGAATCCGTCGAAGCGCTCGATTGCCCCGGACATCTCCTTGAAAAGATCGGTCTGCAGCGCGCGAACGTCCTCTGGATCCAGACGCTCGCTGAGTGCAGTGAAGCCCGAGAGGTCGGCGAAGAGAACGGTTACCGGCCGGCGGTCGGCTTCCGCTTCGCCGGGCGGCGCGGTGCCGGGCGCGGGTGACGGTGCCTGTGCCGGCCGGACAACGGGGCGTTCCGTGGACGTCACGGCAAGCCGGCTGCCGCACTTCGGGCAGAACGCGAAATCGGAAGGAGCCTCGAACCCGCAGCCGGCGCAGATCATGGCGAAATGCTATCCGACCACAGACAGCGGAGGAAGGGAGACGTGAGTTCATCGGAACCTGCGAGCCCACTCGCCGGGGCCGAGCGCGACATCATCAAACCGATTATCGGGCTCGCGGACGGGCGAAAAATCGGCGGCCGGTCTGTTCGTCCCGGCTGTGCTGTTTCCCGGTCAGGCATGCCGCCCGGTCCGGAGGAGGCGCCCGCGAGCGGGGTTGACGTTGCCTGCGAACCCCGTATTCTGTACACAGAACTCAATCCCGCCCTCGAACCCAGCCGGCAACTGCGCGATGCTTCCTGAGCGCGCGGCGAGGAAAAAGCCAGGAGGAAACTCATGAAACTCACCAGCGAACGGATCGGGCAGTTCGACCGCGACGGCTATCTCTTTTTCCCGAGCCTGTTCACGCCGCAGGAGATGAAAGCCCTTCTCGACGAAGTGCCGGCGCTGTATGCCCAGCACCGTCCGGAAAACGTGCGCGAGAAAGGCCGCGATGCGGTGCGCACCAATTTCGCCGCGCACATGTACAGCAAGCCCTTCGCCAAGCTCGCGCGCCACCCGCGCATGGTCGAGCCCGTGATGCAGTTTTTCGGCGAAGCGCTTTACATGCACCAGTTCAAGATCAACGGCAAGATGGCTTTCGACGGCGACGTCTGGCAGTGGCACCAGGACTACGGCACCTGGAAGAACGACGATCTCATGCCGGAGCCCCGGGCGATGAACGTGGCGATCTTCCTGGACGAGGTGAACGAGTTCAATGGGCCGCTGATGTTCATTCCGGGCAGCCACAAGCTTGGGGTGCTCGACGCGCAGCACGACACTTCGACCACCAGCTATCCATTGTGGACCATCAACCACGACAGCATCCGCAAGCTGGTGGAACGCGGCGGCATCGTTGCGCCCAAGGGGCCGGCCGGCTCGATGATCTTGTTTCATTCCTGCCTGGTGCATGCCTCGTCGTCCAACCTGTCGCCCTGGAACCGGGTGAGCGTGTACCTGAGCCTGTGCGCGGTCTCCAACCACATCCGCCGCTTCAAGCGCCCCGAGTACATCGCGCACCGCGACTTCACGCCCATCGAGTGTCTGCCGGACGACTGCCTGCTGCGCGACTACGACGTGCCGCTGCCCTGGAAGGACGGCACGCCCGAGGAAGCGCTCAAGCCGCTGGTCGCAGCATAACCGGGCCGGCCGGATGAACCTCTACGCCAAACTTCAGGAGCGCGAAGCGCAGGGGAAGCGGCTGCGCGTCGGGCTGATCGGCGCCGGAAAATTCGGCGCCATGTACCTGGCGCAGGTGCCGAAGACGCCTGGTTTGCATTTGGCCGGCATTGCCGATCTGTCTCCGCAGAATGCCAGGACCAATCTCGAGCGCGTCGGCTGGAAGGCGGAGCGCTACGCCGCGCCGTCGCTCGACGCTGCGCTTTCATCGGGGCTTACGCACGTGGGAGAGGACTGGCAGGCGCTCGTTGCGCACCCTGCGGTGGACATCATCGTCGAGGCGACCGGCAATCCGATCGCCGCGGTCGAGCACGCATTGGCGGCATTCAGGAACGGCAAGCACGTGGTGATGGTCACCGTCGAAGCGGACGCGATGTGCGGTCCGTTGCTGGCGCGCCGGGCACAGGAAGCCGGGGTGGTCTACAGCCTGGCTTATGGCGATCAGCCGGCGTTGATCTGCGACCTGGTCGACTGGGCACGCGCCGCCGGCTTCAACGTCGTTGCCGCCGGCCGCGGCCACAAGTGGTTGCCGCATTTCGCCCAGTCCACGCCGGAAACGGTGTGGGGCTACTACGGGCTCACTCCGGAACAGGCCAGGATCGGGGGCCTGAATCCGAAGATGTTCAATTCCTTCCTGGACGGCTCGAAGCCCGCGATTGAGAGCACCGCCGTGTGCAACGCCACCGGCCTGACTCCGGCACCCAACGGCCTGCTGTTTCCCCCCGCCAGCGTGGACGACATACCCACCGTGATGCGCCCCGTGTCCGAGGGCGGTCATCTGCACCACAAGGGGCAGGTGGAAGTGATTTCCTCTCTGGAGGCAGACGGACGGGTGATCCCCTACGACATCCGCTTCGGCGTGTGGGTCGTGTTCGAGGGCGAGACCGAGTACATCCGCAACTGCTTCAAGGAGTACATGGTGCGCACCGACTCATCGGGCCGCTATGCTTGCCTGTACAAGCGCTGGCATCTGATCGGCCTGGAAGTCGGCATCTCGGTGGCGTCGGTGGGTTTACGGCGCGAGCCGACCGGCTGCCCCACCGGGTTCCGCGCCGACGTGGTGGCGACCGCCAAGCGCGATTTGAAAGCCGGCGAGATCCTCGACGGCGAGGGCGGCTACACGGTGGTCGGCAAGCTCATGCCGGCGCAAGCTTCCCTCAGGCTCGGCGGTCTGTCGCTCGGGCTCGCCCAAGGCATAAAACTGATCAAGCCGGTTGCCGCGGGCCAGCCGCTGCGATGGACCGATGTTGCCGTCGACGAGTCCAGCTACGCCGTAAAGGTGCGCAGGGAAATGGAACGGCTGTTTGCCTCGCAACCGGAAGCCGCGTTGACGCAATAGGTCGTCAGGTTTTCAGAAAATTCGCTGGGAGAATCTTGACGCAAAGACGCAAAGGCTCTCAGCAACCGGGTTTCTGCGCCCGGTACTCGGAAAAAATCCCCAGTTCGAGATGGCGATGAACGCCTGCAAATCCGGCGCTTTCGAGCGTGTGCAGCACGCTGCCGGGCGCCGCGCAGGTGTCGATGGTGTCCCAGTAATAACTCCACAACAGCGGCGTATCGGCCTGCCGCGCCGCCAGCTTCGCCAGCCAGGGCACCACGCCGTGCAGGTAGCATTTGAGCAGCACCGCATGAAATCTTTTCTCGGGGCGCGTGACCTCGAGGATGCAGAGCCGCCCACCGGGCCTCAGGACGCGGAAGAACTCGCAGAACGCCACCGAGAGATCCGCGATATGCCGCAGCGCATAGCCCATGCTGACGAAATCGAAACTCGCGTCCGGATACGGAATGTTCTCGGCGTAGCCCTCCACCAGTCTGACGCCCGCCGGCACATGCGCGTTGTAAAGCATTCCCGGACTGGGGTCGAGGCCGGTGACACAGGCAGGATCGCCGACGATAGCGGCGGCCTGGCGCGCAACCAGTCCGGTACCGACGCCGACATCGAGGACCTGCATGTCCCGCCGCAATCCGGCCCTGCTCAGTGCGTCGCGACGATAGCGGGAACCCGAACCGAATCCGATGAGGCGTTCGATGCGATCGTAATCGGCGGCCGTGCCGTCGAACATGCGCCGGACCCAGCCGGGCCGATCCTCCGCTCGCCCGTAGTAGCCGATGAGCGGCGGGTGCGGTGCGTGCACGATTTCGCAGTCAGGGACTTCCGGTGCGGCCACGTAACGGGTCCGGGTCAGGTCGGTGGCGTCAGCTTACGCCGGTATGCGGCTGGCGTCATGCTCCGCCGGGAATGAGCCGTTGACGGACTAGGGAAGCTCTGATCAAGTTCCGCGACGCGCGTTGCGCCAGATGCGGATGACTGCGAGGCGTCGCTCCGCAGTTGCGGCTGAAGCCCCAACAAGGAGCGTAACAACGCAGGCGCCGCACCTGGCACAACCCAATGACATTTCGACTCTTTCGAGGGACCGGGCGATTCGGGCCGCGTGCCGCAGCGCGGAACAGGGGCCCCTCCGGGGATGTGACCGCGGAGGCACGCACAAGCACG
>JBBPIT010000034.1:0-39111 GCA_038040175.1 Pseudomonadota bacterium
ACTCCTCTTTGCGTGCCATCTCGGTTATGAAATTCGGGCTTATTTCAACAGCCTGCTAACCCCTCCATCGAGCGGACGTCTTCCGGCAGGCTTCGCCTACCTCCAGCCGCCGCTCATGTCGAACGTTAAACGGCGAAGCATGGGTCTTGTGGGATAGTGTCACCAGTAGTATCATAGGAAAGTGACACGGGCAGCTAAGACTCTCGCGCAGATGAAGGCTACTCCGCTGGATTGGCGAATCGAGAGTCTGAAGTCGGTCGCCGACGCGTTCGGCCTGGTCTATCGGCAGCCCGGCGGAAGCCACGTGATCTTTCGTCACCCGAACGGCGGCATGCTTTCCGTACCTGCGCGCCGACCGATCAAGCCCGTGTACGTGCGCAAGTTCGTGCACTTGGTTGAGGAAGGAGTCGCCGAATGAAAAAGTCCAGCGTCGCGTACCCTTTTGAAGTTCGCCCCCTCTCGAAAGAGGAAGGCGGCGGGTACAGCATTTACTTCCCCGATCTTCCCGGCTGCTGGTCCGATGGGACCACACCGGAAGCTGCCATCGAGAACGGCCGGGACGCGCTGCAGTCGTGGCTGGCCGTCGCGCAGGAGTTTGGCGACGGCATTCCCAAGCCGTTTTCCTCGGTCAGCGGGCGCTTCGTGCAAAGGGTTCCGCGTTCGCTCCACGCGCGGTTGATCGCCCGCGCGAAGGCGGAGGGCGTTTCGCTCAACACCCTGGTGGTATCGCTCGTGTCTCAGGGAATCGGAAAGCAACAAGCGGCCGAGCGCGCAGATCGCCGTTTAACCACACGCTCAACCCGGACGCGCGCAAGGACGGCGCGCGCCGGTTAGCGTGGCACGTTAGCCATCACGTCGACCGAAGGCAGTCGGTCATGCCGAACCCGAAGCTCGTTATCCCAGAGCCGCTGTCGCTGAAGAGCCTGCCTGAATTCACAGAGAAGTGGGTCGAGGATCAGATAGTGGAGAAGCCTTCCCTGCTGAACCTCGGGGAGGTGGAGGTGCGAGGTCGTCAGCGGGCACAGCCGCGGGCCGGTCGTTTAGACCTTCTCTTGGAAGATACGGAAAGCCGAAAACGCTACGAAGTCGAGATCCAACTCGGAAAGACCGATGAGAGCCACATCATCCGCGCGATCGAGTACTGGGACATCGAGCGTAAGCGGTACCCACAATACGATCACTGCGCCGTACTCGTCGCGGACACCCCCAGTGAGTCATCTGGTTCTGTACGGTGTAGTTCGTGTTAGTCTTTCTTCGCACCTCGGCATATTTGTTGTATTGGTACCTTCGCGGCGCGATCCTCGTTCATGGTTCCTTTTCTGGTCTTGTTTTTCTTCGTGTGTCTTCGTATCTTTCGTGTCTTCGTGGTGAGCCTTTCTGTTTCAGGTTTTCCGTGGCGTCTGCGGGGCTTCCGGGACGATCACTGAGATGTGCGGGTGCCCGGGCAGGAAGCGTATCGCGACTTTATCTCCGACGGCGAACTTGCTGCCTCGCGGGAGCCGTTGCGTAACGGCGATCGGATTCTCCCAGCCCGGGGCGAGAAACCGGTATTGAACCGTTGCGCCCCGCAAACGGGGCGCGTAGCCGATTATTTCCGCTTCCGCCGGCAGGCCTTTGCGCAGCACCGTTTCGGCTTCCTCGCGCCTGGCCCTCAGGAATTGCCCGAATACCCACAACAGGAAGGCGATCAGCGGCAGCGCCACGATGGAAAAGATCAGCCAGCCATGCCAACTCATCGCTATTCCTTCTTTGTTTTCGGCAACGCGCGGCTCGGGTCGCCACCAATCTCGGCGAGCACGAAGGTGCCGCCCTGGCAGGCCTCGGCGCGCGGGTCTGCGCCGGGTTTCTCTTTCGCCAGCACTGCGGCGGCGTAGGCCTCGGCATCGTCCTGCGGTCGGTAACCGAGCCGCTCGGCGTTGGAATTGTCGTACCAACTGCGCTGGTTTCCCGAAACCCCGTACACGATCTCGAAGCGGATGTCAGGATGCTCGATGCCGATTCTCACCAGTTGCGCGAAGTCGCGCGGGCTGATCCAGATCGAAAGCCGGCGTTTGTCCGCCGGCGCGAGGTTCACGTTGCCGATACGCATGCAGAACACCTGCATGCCGTACTTGTCGGCGTAGAGACTGCCGAGCTGTTCCCCGAATACCTTGGACAGGCCGTAACGGCTGTCCGGCTTCGGGTATACGCGATGGTCGATCTTCTGGTCGCGGCGGTAGAAGCCGGTGGCATGATTGCTGGACGCGAACAGGATGCGCTTTACGCCGTTCACCCGCGCCGCCTCGAAGGTGTTGTAGCAGCCGACGATGTTGGCGGGCAGGATCATATCCCAGGGCCCCTCGACCGCGAAACCTCCCAGGTGCACGATCGCATCGACACCTTTGCTGACCCGCAGCATGTCGGACAGCCGCCCCACGTCGCCGCGCACGAAGGTCTCGCCCTGGGCGAGCTTTTTTATCGGCCGGATGTCCGACAGGCGAAGCGCGTACCTGCCTGCAAGCTCATTGCGCAGATGCGTGCCGACGTCGCCCGCCGCCCCGGTGATGAGGATGGTTTTCACGCGTTTGCCGCCCAGGGGAATTTGCGCGCCCATTCTACGACGCGCGTCGCGGAAGCCGAACAGTGTTGATTTAGCCGGCAGCCGCGGCCACCGACTTGCCGCCGCCGAAGCTCATCTGCGCCGCCATTTTCCCGCCACGCGTCACTTTCACCGCGCAGTACTTGAATTCCGGGATCTTTCCGACGGGGTCGAGCGCCGGATTGGTCAGCAGATTCGCCGCCGCCTCGTAGAAGCAGAACGGGATGAACACCGCGCCCTCGGGCGTGCCGTCGTCTGCACGGGCGTAGAGCACGATCTTTCCGCGCCGCGACTCCACAGTAACGGTCTCCCCCGCTTTGACGCCGAACTTTGCGAGATCCAGCGGATGGAAGGACGCCACCGGATCCGGTTCGATCGCATCGAGCACCGAAGCACGGCGCGTCATCGCGCCGGTATGCCAATGCTCGAGCTGCCGCCCAGTGATCAATACCATCGGATACTCGAGGTTCGGCCGTTCGTTGGCGGGAATGATGTCCGCCGGCACGAACGTGCCGCGTCCCGTCGGTGTCGGGAACTGCTCGGTGAATACCACCGGTTCGCCCGGATCGCCTTCACGTTCGCAGGGGTAGGTCACCGAACTCTCGCGCTCCAGCCGCTCCCAGGTAATGCCGGCGATCGAATGCATTGCGCGCCGCATCTCGTCGAACACCTGCGCGACGCCGCTTTCCGGCCCCTGGTAGTGCCAGTCCAGTCCGAGCCGTTTCCCCAATTCCTGAATGATCCACAGATCCTGGCGCGCGTCGCCGGGCATGTCGAGCGCGCGCCGCCCGAGCTGCACCATGCGGTCGGTATTGGTCACGGTGCCGGTCTTCTCCGGCCAGGCGGAAGCCGGCAGCACGACATCGGCGAGATACGCCGTCTCAGTCAGAAATATGTCCTGCACCACCAGGCAATCGAGTGTCGCCAGCGCTTCGCGCGCGTGATCGAGGTCCGGATCGGACATCGCCGGGTTTTCGCCCATGATGTACATGCCGCGGATTTCGCGTTTCCTGGCGGCGTTCATGATCTCGACCACCGTCAGTCCCGGCTTGGGATCGAGCGCTACGCCCCACAGCTTCTCGTACCGCCCGCGAAACTCGGCGTTGTCCACCCGTTGGTAATCGGGAAGCATCATCGGGATCAACCCGGCATCGGATGCTCCCTGCACGTTGTTCTGCCCGCGCAGCGGGTGCAACCCGGTTCCGGGGCGGCCCACTTGCCCGGTCATGAGTGCCAGCGCGATCAGGCAGCGCGCATTGTCGGTGCCGTGCACGTGCTGCGAGATGCCCATTCCCCAGAAGATCATCGAGCCCTTCGAGGTTGCATACAACCGTGCCACCTCCCTGATGATCTGCGCCGGCACCCCGCACACGGGCGCCATCTGTTCCGGGCTGTAGCCCTCGACGTTCTTCTTCAGATCGTCGTAGCCGATGGTGCGGCTGGCGATGAAAGCCTCGTTCACCAGCCCTTCATGCACGATGACGTGCATCATTGCGTTCAGCAGCGCCACGTCGGTGTCGGGCTTGAACTGCAGGAAATGCGTCGCGTGACGCGCGAGGTCCGAGCGGCGCGGGTCGGCGACGATGAGCTTGACCCCCTTCTTCGCCGCATTCTTGAACCAGGTCGCGGCCACCGGATGGTTCACCGTGGGATTGGCGCCGATGATGATGATCACTTCGGCGTTGATGCAGTCGGATACCTGATTGGACACGGCGCCCGAGCCGATCCCTTCTAGCAGCGCCGCGACCGACGAGGCGTGGCACAGCCGGGTGCAGTGGTCCACATTGTTCGAGCCGAAGCCCGTGCGCACCAGCTTCTGGAACAGGTAGGCCTCTTCGTTGCTGCCCTTGGCGGAGCCGAAACCCGCCAGCGAGCGTTTGCCGTGCGTGTCGCGAATTTCCCTGAGCCGGCCGGCGGCCAGATCGAGCGCCTCGTCCCAGCTCGCCTCGCGGAACACTTCGTGGAAATTCTCCGGATCGACCGTGAAATCACCCGACTTCGGCACACCGGACTTGCGGATCAGCGGCCTGGTGAGGCGCTGTCTGTGGTGCACATAGTCGAAACCGTAGCGACCCTTGACGCACAGCCGGCCGTGATTGGCCGGGCCGTCGCGACCGCTGACGTGGAGGATCTTGTTGTCCTTGACATGGAAGGTAAGCTGGCAACCGACGCCGCAGTATGGACAGACCGAGTCCACTTTACGGTCCGGCACTTCCATGCCGACCCCGCGCGCCGGCATCAGCGCGCCGGTGGGACAGGCCTGGACGCATTCACCGCAGGCCACGCAGGTCGAGTCGCCCATGGCGTCGTCGAAATCGAAAACGATCTGCGATTCATGCCCGCGGAAAGCGTAACCGATGACGTCGTTGACCTGCTCCTCGCGGCAGGCACGCACGCAGCGCGTGCACTGGATACAAGCATCGAGGTTGACCGCGATCCCCGGATGCGACAGATCCGCCTTGGGCTGGTGGCGCCGCGCAAAGCGCGGCTTGCCGACTTTCAATTCGCGCGCCCAGAGATCGAGTTCGGAATCCGGCGAATACTTCTCCTCAGGCATGTCGGAAAGCAACAGTTCCAGAATCATCTTCTGCGCTGCGACCGCCCGCGCGTTCTTGGATTCGACTTCCATTCCGGCCTTCGGCGCGCGGCAACACGAAGGCGCCAGCACCCGCTCGCCCTTGATCTCCACCATGCAGGCGCGGCAGTTTCCGTCGGAGCGATAACCGGGCTTGTAGCACAGATGCGGAATGTCGACGCCGTACCGCTGCGCCGCCTGGAGTATGGTTTCTCCCGGCGCGGCGTGGATTTCCGCGCCGTCCAACCTGAACGCGATCATTTCAGAACGCTGATTCATGTTCCGACCTCAAACCTTTCGCCGCCAGGACGCCAAGAGCGCCAAGAGCGCCAAGATCAAAAACAAGATTGCTCAGAAAAACTACACACCACAAAACTTCCGAGCCCCGACTTGCTTTGCATTCATTCGTGTTCTTGATGTTCCTTCGTAAAGTCTTGCTTACCTTGGCGCTCTTGGCGTCTTGGCGGCTAATTGGTTTTAAGTTCGTGAGAAAAATACTTGATCACACAACGAACGGGATTCGGTGCGGCCTGTCCCAGGCCGCAGATCGACGCATCCGCCATCGCCTGCGACAGTTCTTCCAGCAGCTCTTTGTCCCAGTCGTCCTTCTGCATCAACTGCAGCGCCTTGGCAGTCCCGACCCGGCAGGGCGTGCACTGGCCGCAGGATTCGTCGGAGAAGAACGCCATGAGATTGCGCGCGGCGTCCGTGGCGCGATCCCGGTCCGACAGGATCACCACCGCCGCAGAGCCGATGAAGCAGCCGTATTCGTTCAGCGTGTCGAAGTCGAGCGGTATGTCGCCCATCGAAGCCGGCAGGATGCCGCCCGACGCACCGCCCGGCAGGTAGGCGTAGAACGCATGTCCCGGCAGCATGCCGCCGCAGTACTCCGCGATCAACTCCTTCACTGTAATCCCGGCGGGCGCCAGATGCACGCCCGGCTTTGCCACGCGTCCGCTCACCGAGAATGAGCGCAGGCCCTTGCGGCCATGGCGTCCCTGAGAGGCGAACCACTCCGCGCCTTTTTCCAGGATGTCGCGCACCCAATGAAGCGTTTCCATGTTGTGCTCGAGCGTCGGCCGCCCGAACAGGCCGACCTGCGCCACGTACGGCGGGCGCAGCCGCGGCATGCCGCGCTTGCCTTCGATCGATTCGATCATCGCCGACTCTTCACCGCAGATGTAGGCGCCGGCGCCACGGCGCAGATGGATCGGCGGCAGCGCGCAGGGCGGCGCCTTTTTGAGCACGGCGATTTCCTTTTCCAGGATTTCGCGGCATCCGGCGTATTCGTCGCGCAGATAAATGTAAATTTCCGCACAGCCCGTGGCCCAAGCCGCGATAAGCATGCCGTCCAGAAACCGGTGCGGATCGCGTTCGAGATACCAGCGATCCTTGAACGTGCCGGGTTCGCCTTCGTCGATGTTGACCGCCAGCAGCCGCGGTGCGGGCTCGGCCCAGACGATGCGCCACTTGCGTCCGGCCGGAAATCCGGCGCCGCCCAGTCCGCGCAGGCCGGAATGTTCCATGGTCTTGAACACGTCCTCGCGGTCGAGCTTGCCGTTCAGGCATTTTGCTAGCGTGGCGTAACCACCGGCCTTGCGATACGCCTGATAACCGATGTAACGCGTCGGCGGACAGATCGTCTTCGCGGCGCTCACGACGGATTTGACCGCGTCGGGCGTCGCGTTCGGCAAGGGATTTTTTCCGACCACCACCACCGGCGCGGTCTCGCAGCGCCCGACGCACGGCGCGGGGATCACACGTACTTCCCCTCCCAGGATCGCGGGCAGGCGCGCCAGCAGATCCTTCGCGCCGGCCAGCTCGCAGGAAAGCGAATCGCACACGCGCACCGTGAGTGGCGGCGGCGCGGCCTGTCCTTCCTTGACGATGTCAAAGTGGTGATAGAAGCTCGCGACCTCGAAGACCTCCGCCTGCGACAGTTTCATTTCCTGCGCAAGCGCAGCCAGGTGCGCTGACGAAAGCTGCCGGTAGCGGTCCTGAATCTTGTGCAGGTGCTCGATCAGCAGGTCACGGCGCCGGGGCTCATTTCCGAGCAGCGCACGCACTTCCTGCAATGCGCCCGGTTCGGTCTGCCGTCCCTTGGGCGTACCCCTGCCTCTTTTTTTTGCGAACTCCGGGTTGGATTTCTGTCTGAAGCTGGTATCGCTCATCTCTTCATGTGAACTGGTCAGCAGCCGCAGGGGTAACGCGCGATCCCCGCGACCACGGGTGGTCTGTCAGCGGAACAACACCAACGCCTTGGCCACGGTATTCCAGACACCCCATGCCAGCGGGATGCCTACGAACAGCCAGAATATCGCCACCAGGCCGCGGTGGCTGCCGCGTCCGCGGACTGCCGCGACGACGCCGCCGACGGCGTTCGCGGCGGCGGCGTCGTGCGCCAGCTTGCGTTCGGCGGCAAGTTCTTCCTCAGTCATGAACCACTTCGGCGAAACCGGCCGGACCAGCAGGTTGCAGATGAATCCGCCGACCAGCAGCCCGGCGAGCACATACATCGTCGTATCGTACGCCTGGCTCTTGGGAACGCCGCCCTTGATCTGGAAATCGTTGATGTAGTTGACCAGCACCGGCCCGAGTATCCCGGCCATCGACCACGCAGTCAGGAGGCGGCCGTGAATAGCACCCACCATCTGCGTTCCGAACATGTCTGCGAGGTAGGCGGGAATGGTCGCGAACCCGCCGCCGTACATGGTCAGGATGAAGCAGAAGATGCCGACAAACAGCGCAACGTTGCCGGAGTGCCCGGCCGTGGGAGCGTAGGCGTACAACAGAAACCCCAGCGTGAAAAAAGTGAAGTAGGTCGTCTTGCGCCCGATGTAGTCGGAGAAAGACGCCCAGATAATCCGGCCGGCGATGTTGAAGAGGCTGAGCAGTCCGGTAAACCCGGCGGCAATTGCAGCAATCAGTCCGAGTTGCTCCGGGTTCAACTGATCGAACTTGAGATCGATGCCGATCAGTTTCCCGCCGAAAATTTCCTGCAGCATGGGCGAAGCCATGCCAATGACGCCGATTCCCGCCGACACGTTGAGGCAGAGAATGCCCCACAGCGACCAGAACTGCGGCGTCTTGTGTGCTTTCTTCAGGTGCACGTGCTTGTTGGTGATCATCGCGTTGTTCAATTGCGAAGCCGGCGGGCTCCAGCCCGCCGGCTTCCAGCCGGTAGGCGGCACGCGATACGCCAGTGCCCCGACCATCATGAACACGAAATAGATGGCACCCATCGTCAGGAAGGTCTCCCACACGCCCACGGATTCCGGGGTCGCATAAAACTTCATCAGCCGGTCCGCCAGCGGCGAGCCGATCATCGCGCCTCCGCCGAAGCCCATGATCGCCATTCCGGTCGCCATCCCGCGCCGGTCGGGGAACCACTTGATCAACGTGGACACCGGCGAGATATAGCCGAGGCCGAGGCCGATGCCGCCGATGATCCCGGAGCCCAGCCACATCAGCCAGAGTTGATGCGTGTAAACGCCGATTGCGGACAGGACCAGGCCGCCGCACCAGCACAGGGCCGAGACCACGCCCGCCTTGCGGGGGCCGGCGCGCTCGAGCCATCCGCCCCACACCGCGGCGGACGAGCCGAGGAACACGAAGAACAAGGTGTACATCCATCCCAGGATTGGCTTGTCCCAGTCGCAGGTGGTGGTGAACAGTTTCTCGATCCATGTCATGTCCGGTGTACACGCGATCGTTGCGGTAAGGCCGAGCGCCTTGGTAAGCGGCAGCCAGAAAACGGAGAAACCGTACGCCATGCCGATGCAGAGGTGGATGCACAATGCGGCGGGCGGCACCAGCCACCGATTGAACCCCGGTTTCGCGATGGTGTGCTCTTTGGACAGGAAATCGAACACGTGTGACTCCTCCCTGGTTCTGGTGACGCCCGGCGATCCTCGGGATTCTTGTGGTCCGTAATTGTACCTGCAACATCCGAAAAATCTCCTCCCCCATATCCAAGGGGCAGCCCGGGAAGTATTCTTGCGGTTATCCTTTGATGCAAATCTGGACAGTTTGGTGAACGCACCCTACCGCCCGCAACTCACCCAGGCCGCCCGCCCCTTGACCTTTACGGTCGATGCGCGCAACGAACGCGGCGAAACCGAACCGACTTCGATCGCCGGCGAGCATCCCCTGACGCTGTACGTGGACAAGCGCGAGATCGTCACCCTGATGACGCTCGGCGGGGCGCCCGAGGCGCTGGCGATCGGCTATCTGCGCAACCAGCGGCTGGTCAATCGCCTCGAAGACATCAAGTCGGTGCAGGTGGACTGGGAAGCCAACGCGGTCGCCGTCGTGACCCGCACCGGCCTCAAGGACGCGGAACGCAAGATGGGCAAACGCACGGTGACCACCGGCTGCGGCCAGGGCACGGTGTTCGGCGAATTGATGGAAGAGATCGACAAGGTCCTGCTGCCCGCGGAAGCGGTGCTCAGCGAAGCGGATTTTTTCGGGCTGCTTGAATCGGTGCGCAAGCGCGAAACCATCTACAAGCAGGCCGGCGCGGTGCACGGCTGCGCGTTGTGCAAAGGCGCGGAAATCCTGATGTTCGTCGAGGACGTCGGCCGCCACAACGCGGTGGACGCGATTGCCGGGCAGATGTGGCTGGACCGCATCGACGGCGGCGACAAGGTGTTCTACACCACCGGGCGGCTCACTTCGGAAATGGTGATCAAGTGCGCGCAGATGGGCATACCGATTCTGGTGTCGCGCTCGGGACTCACGCATATGGGCTACGAAATCGCGCAGAAGGTCGGTCTCACGATGATCGGCCGGGCGACCGGGAAGCATTATCTTCTCTTCACCGGCGAACACCGGTTTAAGAAGCAGTGACAGGTGACAAGTGACAGGAAAAAACCAGGGGACTTCGCGTCACTCGTCGCTCGTCACTCGTCACCCCGGCGCGACGCCGCCGGTGACCGGCGTGATCCTTGCCGGCGGGCTTGGCCGCCGCATGGGCGGCGTGGACAAGGGTCTGCAGTTGCTGAACGGCCGGCCGATGGCAGCGCGGGTGCTGACGCGATTGGCGCCGCAAGTCGATGAAGTCCTGATCAACGCCAACCAGAACCTGGAGCGTTATGCGTTGCTCGGCTGCCGCGTGGTGCCGGACCAGCTCGGCGGATACGCCGGGCCGTTGGCCGGACTGCATTGCGGACTGTCGGAGGCGCGCCACGAACTTGTGGCCACGGTTCCCTGCGATTCGCCTTTCCTGCCCGAAGACCTGGTCGCGCGGCTCGCGGCACCGCTGCAGGACGAGAGCGTGGACCTGGCCGTGGCCAAAACCGGAACTCAGCCGCACCCGGTGTTCTGCCTGGCCAGGCGCCGCCTGCTGCCCCACCTGTCCGCATTTCTGCAATCCGGCGGCCGCAAGATCGACGCGTGGTACGCGACGCTGAAAGTTGTGGAAGTAGCGTTCGACGACGAAGCCGCGGGGTTCAGCAACATCAACACCGCGGAGGAATTACGCTCCGCCGAAACCGGTCAACGCTTGCCGGGGGAATAGCCCGCTGACGCGGGCGCGGGCTGCAGGATCTGGAAGAACACCTCGTCCTGCTTGACCATGCCGAGATCGGACCGCGCGCGCTCCTCGATCGCGTCGTAGCCCTGCTTGAGGTCCAGGACTTCGGCATCGAGCGCGGCATTGCGCGTGGCTAGCTGCGTATTGGTGTCGCGCTGCGCGTCAACCTGGCGGTCGAGTTCCCAGACACGCAGCCAACCGCCTTTGCCGAACCACAGCGGGTTCTGTATCAGCGCGATCAGCAGGACCAGAGCAAGAGCTTGGAAGCGCATCGGCTAATTGATCTGATAGAAGGCGTCGCGGCCGGCGTAGCTCGCCGAGTCGCCGAGATCTTCCTCGATGCGCAGCAACTGGTTGTACTTCGCCAGCCGGTCGGAGCGCGACAGCGAGCCGGTCTTGATCTGCAGCGCGTTGGCGCCCACCGCGAGATCTGCGATGAAAGTGTCTTCGGTTTCGCCGGAACGATGCGACACCACCGCGGTGTAGCCTGCACGCTTGGCCATCTCGATCGCGGCAAGGGTCTCGGTAAGCGTGCCGATCTGGTTGATCTTGATCAGGATCGAATTGGCAACGCCCTGGCGAATGCCTTCGGAAAGGATCTTGGTGTTGGTGACGAACAGATCGTCGCCGACGATCTGGACTTTTTTACCGAGCCTGTTGGTGAGGACCTTCCAGCCCTCCCAGTCGCCTTCGGCCATGCCGTCCTCGATGCTGACGATTGGGTACTTGTCCACCCATGCCGCCAGATAGTCGGTGAACTCCTTGGCGCTCAATTTCAGCTTCTCCGAGGCGAGGTCGTATTTGCCGTCCTTGAAGAATTCCGAGCTCGCGCAATCGAGTCCGATCGCGACCTGAGAGCCGGGCGTGTATCCGGAGGCTTCGATCGCCTCGATGATGAGTTTGAGCGCTGCCTCGTTGTTCGGCAGGTTGGGCGCAAAGCCGCCTTCATCGCCCACTGTAGTGGACATGCCTTTCTTGTCGAGCAGCTTTTTCAATGTCTGGAAGATCTCCGCGCCGCAGCGCATCGCCTCGCGGAAGCTTTCCGTACCCACCGGGATGATCATGAACTCCTGCAGGTCGAGGCTGTTGTTGGCATGCGCCCCGCCGTTGATCACGTTCATCATCGGCACCGGCAGTTGCATCCTGCCGGCCCCGCCGAGATAGCGGTACAGCGGCAGTCCGGACTCTTCGGCAGCGGCCTTGGCCACCGCCAGCGAGACCGCCAGCACGGCGTTGGCGCCGAGCCGCGACTTGTTCTCGGTGCCGTCGAGGTCGATAAGCGTCTGGTCGATGAAACTCTGCTCGACCGCGTCCAGGCCCACGATAGCTTCGCAGATCTCGGTATTGACGTTTTCCACCGCCTTGAGCACGCCTTTGCCGCCATAGCGGCCCTTGTCGCCGTCGCGCAGCTCTATGGCTTCGCGCGTGCCGGTGGATGCGCCCGAAGGCACCGCCGCCCGGCCGCTCACGCCCGACTCGAGCAGCACGTCGGCTTCCACGGTCGGATTGCCTCGCGAATCCAGAATCTCGCGGGCCACGATGTCGACGATCGAACCCATTCTTCTTCCTTCTTGGTGTTCTGCTTGTTGGTTACCGGGCCGGTTTGGCCATCAGCGCATTCTCGGCAAAGCCGCGCTTCTTGACCAGTTCGTCCAGCGCCTTGAGCGTTTCCAGCAGCGGCCTCATCAGGTGCAACGGCCACGCGTTGGGTCCGTCGGAGAGTGCCTTCTCCGGGTTCGGATGCGTTTCCATGAACACCCCGGCTACACCGGTCGCCACCGCCGCCCGCGCCAGCACCGGCACGAACTCGCGCTGGCCGCCGCTGGAGGTACCCTGCCCGCCCGGCAACTGCACCGAATGGGTCGCATCGAACACCACAGGACAGTTGGTTTCGCGCATGATCGCCAGAGAACGCATGTCGGAAACCAGATTGTTGTAACCGAACGAGGCGCCGCGCTCGCACACCATGATGTTGTCCTTGCCGCTCGCCTCGCGCGCCTTGTCAACCACGTTCTTCATGTCACCGGGGGCGAGGAACTGCCCTTTTTTTATGTTGACCGGCTTGCCGCTCATCGCCGCCGCGCGGATGAAATCGGTCTGACGGCACAGGAAGGCCGGGGTCTGCAGCACGTCAACCACCGCCGCGACCGCGGCGATCTCGTCCTCGGCGTGCACGTCAGTCAACACCGGCACGCCGATTTGCTTGCGCACTTCGGCGAGTATCTGCAGGCCGGTGTCCATGCCCAGGCCGCGGAACGACTTGCTGGAGCTGCGGTTGGCCTTGTCGTACGAGGACTTGTAGATGAAGGGCACGCCGACCGCCGCGGCGATTTCCTTGAGCTTGCCCGCCGTATCCAGCGCCATTCCCCTGGATTCGACCACGCACGGCCCTGCGATCAAGAATAGTGGCCGGTCAAGGCCGACTTCGAAGCCGCAGAGTTTCATGTCACGCGATGCTCTTGATCTTGGCCGGCTGCGAAACCGGGTCGGCCTGTTCGCTCTGGCGAAAGCTCACGGCTGCGCGGATGAAAGCGGAAAACAGCGGATGACCGTCGAGGGGCGTGGAGGTGAATTCGGGGTGGAACTGGCAGCCGACGAACCAGGGATGGTCCGGCAGTTCCATCATCTCCGGCAGGTTCTCACTCGGCGTGCGCGCGGAAACCTTGTAGCCCTTCGCCTCGAGCGCCGGCACGTAGGTGTTGTTGACCTCATAACGGTGGCGGTGGCGCTCGGTAACCTTCGGCCCGTAGATTTTCGCGGCCAGCGTGCCGGACTCGACCGGGCAGGACTGCGCGCCGAGGCGCATGGTACCGCCCATGTCGGATTCGCCGCTGCGGCGCTCGACCCGGCCGGTGCGGTCCAGCCACTCGGTGATGAGCGCGACCACGGGATGCGGCGTATCGGGCTCGAATTCGGTGCTGTTGGCGCCGGCAAATCCGGCGACGTTGCGCGCGAACTCGATGGTCGCAAGCTGCATGCCCAGGCAAATGCCCAGATAAGGCACCTTGTTCTCGCGTGCGTAGCGGATTGCCGCGAGCTTGCCCTCGACGCCGCGCTTGCCGAAACCGCCCGGGACCAGAACGGCGTCCATGTCCTTCAGGCAGCCGATGCCGTCCTTTTCTATGCTTTCGGAATCGATGTAATGGAGGTTGAGCCGGGTGCGGGTGTGGATGCCCGCGTGGATCAGCGCTTCCGACAGCGATTTGTAGGAATCGGCGAGATCGACGTACTTCCCGACCAGCGCAATGTTCGCCTCGTGCGTGGGATGCTCGCGGTCGTGCACCAGCTTCTCCCATTTAGAGAGATCGGCCGGCGGCGCCTTGATGTCGAGCTTGCGGCAGACGATCTCATCGAGTTTCTGCAGGTGCAACAGTCCCGGAATCTTGTAGATCGAGTCCACGTCCACCGCCGAGATCACCGCTTCCTCCTCGACGTTGGTGAACAGCGCGATCTTGCGGCGTTCGTTGTCCGGTACCACGCGGTCGGCGCGGCACAGCAGGATGTCCGGCTGGATGCCGATCTCGCGCAGCTCCTTCACCGAGTGCTGCGTGGGCTTGGTCTTGATCTCGCCTGCCGACGGGATGTACGGAACCAGCGTCAGGTGGATGAAGCAGGTGTTGCCGCGGCCGAGCTGGATGCTCATCTGCCGCACCGCCTCCAGGAACGGCAGGGATTCGATGTCGCCCACGGTGCCGCCGATTTCGCAGATCGCCACGTCGGCGTCCCCAGCCCCCATGCGGATGAAGTGCTTGATTTCGTCGGTGATGTGCGGGATCACCTGCACCGTGCCGCCGAGGTAGTCGCCGCGGCGCTCCTTCTTGATGACGCTCTCGTAGATCTGGCCGGTGGTGAAATTGTTGCGCCGGGTCATCTTGGCATTGACGAAGCGCTCGTAATGCCCGAGGTCCAGGTCGGTCTCGGCACCGTCCTCGGTCACGAACACCTCCCCGTGCTGGAAGGGGCTCATGGTGCCGGGATCAACGTTGATGTAGGGGTCGAGCTTGAGGAGGGTGAGCTTGATGCCGCGGGATTCGAGAATTGCGGCGAGAGACGCGGAAGCGATACCTTTGCCCAGGGAAGAGACAACACCGCCGGTGACAAAGATAAATTTGGTCATTCCATACTCGCTCCGACTTGCCTGCCGAATGATAACCCAAACCCGGACCGCCGTCACACAATATTGCGGCGGTGCCGTGCTAGGGAAGCTCTGATCAAGTCAGGCCGCTGCCGCCTGCTTGGCGGCGTGCTTGGCCAGGAACATCCAGGTTTCGATCACCGTATCCGGATTCAGCGAAATCGTGTCGATGCCCTGTTCCATCAGCCATTCCGCCAGATCGGGGTGGTCGGAAGGCCCCTGTCCGCAGATGCCGACATACTTGCCGGCCCTGCGGCAGGCCTGGATGGCCATGGCGAGCATCGCCTTCACCGCCGGATCGCGTTCGTCGAACTGCCCGGCAACGATGCCCGAATCGCGGTCCAGCCCGAGCGTGAGCTGGGTCATGTCGTTGGAGCCGATCGAAAAGCCGTCGAAGTGCTGCAGGAACTCGTCGGCGAGGATGGCATTCGAAGGAATCTCGCACATCATGATGATGCGCAGGCCGTTCTTGCCGCGCTCCAGGCCGTTCGTCTTCAGCAGTGCGATCACCTGCTCCGCTTCGTGCACGGTACGCACGAAAGGCACCATGATCTCGACGTTGGTCAAGCCCATCTGGTCGCGCACTTTTTTCAACGCACGGCATTCCAGCTCGAAGCAGTCGCGAAAGGAGTCGGCGATGTAGCGCGAAGCGCCGCGAAAGCCCAGCATCGGATTCTCTTCCTCCGGCTCGTACTGTTTGCCGCCGGTGAGGCTCGAATACTCGTTGGACTTGAAATCCGACAGGCGCACGATCACCGGCTTGGGAAAGAACGCCGCCCCCAGCGTGGCGATGCCTTCGGTGAGCTTTTCGACATAGAAAGTCACCGGGTCCGGATAGCCCGCTGCGTGCGCGTCGATCGCCTTCTTCAGTTCGGCATCGACCTTCGGGTAAGCCAGTGCCGCTTTCGGGTGCACGCCGATCATGCGCGCGATGATGAACTCCAGCCGCGCCAGACCGATGCCGGCATTGGGCAGCCGCTGAAAATCGAACGCCAGCTCCGGATTGCCGACGTTCATGCTGATCTTCACCGGCAACTTGGGCAATTTGTCGAGCTGGATGTGCAGCACCTCCACGTCGAGGATTCCCCGGTAAACGTAGCCGGTATCGCCTTCCGCGCAGGATACGGTCACGTGCTCATCCTGTTCCAGCCTGGCGGTTGCATCGCCGCAGCCCACCACCGCGGGAATGCCGAGTTCGCGGGCGATGATGGCGGCGTGGCAGGTGCGTCCGCCGCGGTTGGTGACGATGGCCGAGGCTTTTTTCATCACCGGCTCCCAATCGGGATCGGTCATGTCGGTCACCAGCACGTCGCCGGGCTTCACTCTGTTCATCTCGGAAGCGTTCTTCACCAACCTTACCGTGCCGGTGCCGATGCGATTGCCGATCGCGCGTCCGGTAACCAGCACGTCGCCGCGCTTTTTCAGGCGGAAGCGTTCCTGCGTTTCCTCCCTGGCCTTCACCGTCTCGGGGCGTGCCTGCAGGATGTAGAGCTTGCCGTCGACGCCGTCGCGGCCCCATTCGATGTCCATCGGCCTGGCGTAGTGCTTCTCGATGATCATCGCGTAACGGCCGAGTTCCTCGACCTCGCGGTCGCTGATCGAAAATTGCCTGCGTTCGGACTCCGGCACCTCGAGCGTCTGCACAGAGCGGCCCGCGGCCCGGCTGTCGGTGAACACCATGCGCAGCGCCTTGGTGCCGAGATTGCGGCGCAGGATCGCCGGGCGGCCGGCTTCCAGCGCCGGCTTGTAAACGTAGAACTCGTCGGGGTTGACCTGCCCCTGCACCACGGTTTCGCCCAGCCCATATGCGGAAGTGATGAACACCACTTTGTCGAACCCGGATTCGGTATCGAGCGTGAACATCACGCCGGCCGCCCCCTTGTCGCTGCGTACCATTCGCTGCACGCCGGCCGACAATGCCACCACGGAATGCACGAAGCCCTTGTGTACGCGGTAAGAGATGGCGCGGTCGTTGTAAAGCGACGCGAATACGTGGCGGATCGCCAGCAGCACGTTGTCGAGGCCGTGAATGTTGAGGAAGGTTTCCTGCTGGCCGGCGAAGGAGGCGTCCGGCAGATCTTCCGCCGTGGCCGAGGAACGCACCGCGAAAGAACCATCACCGCTCTCCCCTTTGACGAGTGCCTGGTACGCGGCGCCGATCTCCGACTGCAGGCGCGCCGGCAATGGCGTCTCGAGTATCCACTGGCGGATCTGCGCGCCGGCCGCAGCCAACGCGGTCACGTCATCGACGTCGAATCCCGAGAGCACCTGCTCGATTCTCCCCGCCAGTCCGTTCGCAGACAGAAACTCGCGATACGCGGCTGCGGTGGTGGCAAAGCCTCCCGGAATCCGCACACCTGCTTGAGCCAGCTGGCTGATCATCTCCCCCAGGGAGGCGTTCTTGCCGCCGACGCTGTCGACGTTAGCCATGCGCAGTTCTTCAAAGGGGATGACGAGGCGTGGCTTGCTCATTCTGCTGTCCGGGGATGGAAAAAGTTGGAAAGATGTTATTTTACCGGCTGATCCATTTCTTGTGCATCACAACAATGACGCTCAAACGCACCGCCTTCTTCGTCTCGGACCGCACCGGGATCACCGCCGAGATGCTCGGGCACAGCCTGCTCACCCAGTTCGACCGGGTGTCGTTCACCGAGATTACGCTTCCTTTCGTGGATTCGCCGGAGAAGGCGGAGGACGCGGTACGGCAAATTGACCAGACCGCGCAGAAGGACGGCGCCCGTCCGCTCGTGTTCAGCACGCTGGTGGATCAGGCCATCCGCAGCGCCATCCAGCGAGCCAACGCCTTTTACATCGATTGCTTCCAGGTATTCATCCAGCCGATGGAAGAGGAACTGGGAGTACAGTCTTCCCACACCGTGGGCAAGTCGCACAGCGTTCGCAGCAACGAGTATTTCAGCCGGATCGAAGCGGTAAACTTCGCCTTGGCGCACGACGACGGCCAGACCACCAAGGATCTCGCCAACGCCGACGTGATCCTGGTGGGCGTGTCCCGCTGTGGCAAGACGCCGACCTGCCTGTACATGGCGCTGCAGTTCGGCATTTGCGCAGCAAACTATCCGCTGATTCCGGAGGACTTCGACGCCAAGGCCCTGCCGGCGGCGATTCGCGACTTCCGCAGCAAGCTGTTCGGGCTGACCATCCGGCCCGACCGCCTGCAACGCATCCGCAGCGAACGCCGTCCGGGCAGCATTTACGCAAGCCTGGCGAATTGCGAGCATGAACTGCGCGAGGCCGAAAGGCTGATGCGTCAGGAGGGCATTTCCATCCTCGACACCACGTCGCGCTCGATCGAGGAACTCGCCACCACGATTCTGCAACAGGCCAACCTGCAGCGTCACATTTACTAGAAATCAAATCAAACTCTTTCAACACGAAGGGCACGAAGGGAAAACAGGATCACACGAAGGAAACCTGAAAACCAGAACGATTCATAAGATAGGCTGACACTTCACTTCTGGAATATTTCTGTCCTTCCTTTCTTGATTCTCCTTCGTGATCCTTTCTTGCTTTTCCTTCGTGTCCTTCGTGTTCAACGCGTTTCAGCCTTGGACTGGAGTGCATAAGGCCCGCACAGGGGCGAAGCTGCGCCGGTGCACCGGAGAAACGCCCCAGCGCCGCAGCGCGGCGAGGTGATCGGGGGTGGGATAGCCCTTGTGGCGGTCGAAGCCGTAGTCGGGATAGCGCGCGTGCAGCTCGAGCATGACCGCATCGCGCGCGGTCTTGGCGAGGATGGAGGCGGCGGAAATGGCGGCGATCGTGTCGTCGCCGCGCACCACCGCCCTGACCGGAAAACGCACTTGCGGGCAGTGCAGGCCGTCCACCAGCACCTGGTGCGGTTCGACGGCGAGCTGTTCCACTGCGCGCCGCATCGCCAGCAGGCTGGCTCTCAGGATGTTGTGCGTGTCGATCTCTTCCACCGAGGCGCTGGCGATTGCCCAGGCTACGGCGCGGCTGCGAATCTGCACCGCCAGTTCTTCGCGGCGTGCGGGCGACAGCTTTTTCGAATCGGCGAGACCGCTGATCGCATCATCGTCGCGCAACACCACGCAAGCAGCGAATACCGGTCCGGCCAGCGGGCCGCGGCCCGCCTCATCCACCCCGCAGATGAGCAGGCCGGGCATCGCCGCCGGTGTCACGCGCGCGCCCCTTCCCGGGCGGCGGCGTCTCCGACGCGCGCCCGCGGCTTGATGGCACCCAGCAGCGGCAGGATTGCCTCGACCGCGCGCGCCGCACTTCCCTGCTTGAGAATGCGGTGAATCTCCAGGAACCGGTGCTCCAGCCGCCTGCGTACTTCCTTGTCGTGCAACTGGTTTGCCAGCGCCTGCGCCAGGTTTTCCGGGGTGGCGTCTTCCTGGAGTATCTCCGGAACCACGAACTCGCCGGCAAGGATGTTCGGCAGTCCGACATAACGCAGCCGCCCTCGCCTGCGCATGATCCACGCGGACAGCGGCGGCATCTTGTAGGTAATCACCATGGGGCGCTTGAGCAACGCCGCTTCTAGCGTGGCGGTGCCCGAGGCCACCAGCACCGCATCGGCCGCGATCATCGCCATGTGCGCGTGCCCGAACAGTATGGTGACGGGCAGGTGTTCGGCCCCCTGATGGTAAAGCGCTTCCTCGAAAATCATGCGGGTCTCGCGGCTCACCAGCGGCACCAGAAAGTGCACATCCTGCACCTGCTCGGCGACCAGCTTTGCGGTGGCCGCGAACAACTCTCCCATCTGCCGCACTTCGCTCTGGCGGCTGCCGGGAAGCAACGCCACCACGGTCTGTTTCGGCGACAACCGCATCTGTTCGCGCGCCGCGTCCTTATCGGGGTATTCCGGCAGTTCATCGGCGAGCGGATGGCCGACATAGGCTACCGGCACGCCGGCCTTTTCGTAGATCGCCGGCTCGAAGGGGAACAGCGCCAGCATCTTGGACACCGCGCGTTTGATCTTGTGGATGCGCTCGCCGCGCCATGCCCAGATCGACGGACTGGCGTAATGCACCGTGGTGATGCCGCGGGAACGCAGGGCAAGCTCGAGATCAAGATTGAAATCGGGCGCATCGATGCCGATGAACAGGTCGGGCGGGTCGGCGAGCAGCCTGCGCCTGAGATCGCGGCGAATCCGCAGCAGCTTGGGCAGGCTTCTGAACACCTCGACATAGCCGCGCACCGCCAGCAATTCCATCGGGTACCAGGCGTCCAGCCCCGCCGACTGCATCTTCGGCCCGCCGATGCCAAAAGCCTCGAGCCTCGGCACGCGCTCGGAGAGAGCCTGCAGCAGATGAGCGCCGAGCAGGTCGCCGGAAGCCTCTCCCGCCACGAAGGCAACGCGGATGGTCCGGCCGGATGGTTCGCTCATTGGCAGGCTGGCGTTAGTGTCCTGTTCCGCTAATTCGCGGCTGAAAACCCGACGAGAATCGGCGCCATGCGGTGTTACGAGTCCTCGCCGTGCGTGTCGGAGCGCGGAAGAGGGGCCCCTCTGGGGATCTGACCGCGGAGACACGCGTAAGGCCGGTGGTCGACACGCTATTGGCCGGTTGCACGGTCGCATCCCCGCAAGCGGGGCCCCTGCTCAACGTTCCACCGGCCCCCGCCACTGTCCAGGACTCGCGCCTTGCCTGACACCGATTTCGCGGGTTTTCTGATCGACGATGGATTGTTGCCATATGTCTATTGAGGTCTGCTTTCCAAAGTTCGCAAGTTGTCCCACGAATTGGCGGAACAGGACACTAGCGGATGATGCTGCGTTTCGAGGCGTCCAGGAAATCCACGAGGATGGCCAGTTCCGTGCACGCCGCGGCCTGTTCATGCAACGCCCGTTTTGCCTCGTCCAGCGTCAGGCCGGATTTGTAAAGGGTCTTGTAGGCGCGGCGGATGTTGTTGATGACTTCGGCGCTGAATCCGCGTCGGCGCAGACCTTCGGAATTGATTCCGTACGGCTCGGCAGTGTTGCCCATCGCGGTCACATACGGCGGCACATCGGCGAGCACCACCGAGCCTGCGCCGGTCATCGCGTGCGTCCCGATGCGGCAGAACTGGTGCACGCCCGTCATGCCGCCGACTATCACGTAGTCGCCGACGTGGACGTGGCCCGCGAGTTGAGCGCAGTTGGCGAGGATGGTGTGGTTGCCGACCATGCAGTCGTGGGCCAGGTGTACGTAAGCCATGACCCAGTTGTCATCGCCGAGCCGGGTGACGCCCGCGTCCTGCACGGTACCCGTGTGGAACGTGCAGAACTCGCGGATGGTGTTGCCGTCGCCAATTTCCAGCGTGGTGGGCTCGCCGGCGTACTTCTTGTCCTGCGGAATCTCGCCCAGCACGACGTGGTGGAAAATGCGATTGTTGTTACCGATGCGGGTACGTCCCGCGATCACCGTGTGCGCGCCGATGCTGGTGCCCGCGCCGATCTCGATGTGCGCGCCGATGATGGAGAACGGCCCGACTTCGACATCCGGCGCGAGCTTCGCGTCCTTGTGGACGATCGCGGTCGGATGGATCATTGCCCGCCGTTCACCCGAAGGTCGCGCACGGTGCACAACAGTTGCGCTTCGGATACCAGCGTGTCCTCCACCAGCGCCTGCGCCGAAAATTTCCAGATGCCGCGCAGATTGCGCAAGAGCTGCGCCTTCAGGATCAGCCGGTCGCCCGGCAACACCGGTTTCTTGAAGCGCGCCTCGTCGATGCCGACGAAGTAGTACACGCTGTCGCTGTCGCTCTTGAGGTTGAAGGTCTTGAACGCCAGGATCGCGGCGGCCTGCGCCATTGCCTCGACGATCAGCACCCCGGGCATCACCGGATGATGGGGAAAGTGGCCGCTGAAGAACGGCTCGTTGATGGTCACGTTCTTTAATGCCACGATGTCCTTGCCTGCCTCGACCGACAGCACGCGGTCGATCAGGAGCATCGGGTAGCGATGCGGGAGATGAGCCATGATTTGCTGGATTTCCATCGTATTCACGGTCATTTCCTCTCCATTTTCTTGATTTCGTTTTCCAGCTTGCGGATTCTATCCATCATTTCGTGCAAATGGCGAATCAGCGATGCGTTCCTGAGCCATTCGTCATGAGGCGACATCGGGAAAACCGCGGTGTAAGTACCCGGCTTGGCGATCGACTTGGCCACCAGCGTCCCGCCGGAGATGACCACGTGGTCGGCGATCGTCAGATGGCCGGATATCATCGCGTTGCCGCCGAGCTGGCAGTAACTGCCGATGCGTGTGCTGCCGGCAATGCCGACGCAGCCGGCAATGGCGGTGTGCGCGCCGATGCGGCAGTTGTGTCCGATCTGGATCTGGTTGTCCAACTTCACGCCCTCCTCGATCACGGTGTCGTCCAGCGCACCGCGGTCAATGGCGGTATTGGCGCCGACCTCGACATCGTCGCCGATGACCACGCGGCCGATCTGGGGGATCTTCAGCCAACGCCCTTCGTCCATCGCCATGCCGAATCCATCTGCGCCGATCACCGCCCCGGAATGGATGGTGACCCGGTCGCCGATCACGCATTCGTGGTACACGGTGGCGTTGGCATGCAGGCGCGTGCGCCCGCCGATGCGCACGCCCCGCCCGACGAAGCAGTTGGCGCCGATCACGGCGCCATCACCGATCTCCGCCCCCTCTTCGATCACTGCGCCGGCGCCGACCGACGCGGAGGCGGCCACGCGCGCGCCGGCATGCACCGCGGCCTGCGGATGGATCCCGAGTTCGGGCATGACCTCCGGATTGACCAGCGCCGCGACGCGCGCGTAATAGGCGTAGGGATTCTTGCAGACGATGCGCGGCAGGGCCGTGGCGTCGCGAGCTTCCTCGCCCAGGATCACGGCACGGGCGCGCGTGGAAGCGAGAAGTTTCTGGTACTTGCGATTGGCAAGAAAGGACAGCTCTTCCGGCCCCGCCGTCTCCAGCGGCGCCACCTGGTGGATGCGCGTGGCGGCATCGCCGACCACGTTGCCGCCAAAGCGTTCGGCCAGCTCCGCCAGGCTGAAAGACTTGCGGGCGTCCCCTCTCATGCGAGCGTCGTCGTGTTGGGCGCTGCCGGACGCGCGGACTCAGGCATGGTTCCCGGGGATGAGCCGTCGCACACGGTAGCGTGCTACTTGTCTGCGAGCGCCTTGATGACCTTGTCGGTGATATCGAGCCGCGGACTCAGGTAAACCGCTTCCTGCAGGATCAGGTCGAATTTTTCCGCTTCCGCGATCTGCTGTATCACCTTCTGGGCGCGCTCCAGCACGGCGGCCATCTCCTCGTTCCTGCGCAAATTCAGATCTTCGCGAAACTCGCGCTGCATGCGCTGCAACTCCCGGGTCATGCGCGCCAGTTCCTGCTCCTTGTCGCGACGTTCGGAATCGCTCATGGTCATCGCTTCCTTCTCCAGGACCGATTGCAGATCGCGCGTCTGCTTGGCAAGCTTCTGGACCTCCTGGTCGCGGGGCGCGAATTCCTTTTCAATCTTCTTCAGCGCCCTGACCGCTGGCGCCGCCTCCCTGAACACCCGATCGGTCTTGATGAAGCCGATTTTCAGCTCACCGGCGGCGGGCACGTTCGAGCTCGCCAAGAGCGCCACGGCGGCAATCGCAAGCGAGATCTTGTTCAACTTCCGTTCTCCTCTGGTTTGTATGGAGCAAGCGCCGCCTGCGCAGGCGGCCCGATTCAAAACGTCGTGCCCAACGTGAACTGTATGCGTTGCAGGCGGTCCTCCGGCTCCGGGTTCAGCGCCTTGCCGAAACTCAGTTTCAGCGGACCGACCGGCGAGAACCAGTTGAACGCCAGGCCGGCCGAGTAGCGCACCTCGCCGAAGTCGTACTTCTCCCCGACAATACCCGCGTCCACGAAAACGCTCAGCCGCACCGACCGGTCCTTGGCGAGCCCCGGAAACGGAAACAGGAACTCGAGATTGGCCAGCAGCAGACGGCTGCCGCCCAGCGAATCCCCGTTCGAGTCCTTCGGGCCGATCGATGCGGTCTCGTAGCCGCGCACCGAGTTTACGCCCCCGAGATAAAATACTTTATAGAAAGGCAGCGGCTTGTTGTCGTATCCGTCCGCGTAGCCGATCTGTCCGTTGAAATGCAGCGTGTATTCCCGCGTCAGGGGATAATACCACTGATGCTGGAAATTGGTCCGGTAGTAGGTCAGGTCGCCGCCGGGCAAACCAGCGTCTGCCGTAATGCGCTGGAACGTGCCTCTGGTGGTGTAGATCACGCTGTCGCGCTTGTCGCGCGCCCAGCCGACGGTGCCGAGAATCGTGTCGGTCTGCTCGCCAAACTCGTTCACGAAATCCATGTAACGCTGCGGCGTGTGCGGCAGCAGTCCGATCTTGGTGCGCTCGTAGGCAAGCCCGTAATTGACCGTGTCGTACTCGGTCACCGGCACGCCGAAGCGCACGCCCCCGCCAATCGTGGACGTATTGTAGCTGGCCACCGCCAGCGATGATGCGTCGACGTCACGCTGGTAAATGTCGAAGCCGCGGCTCACGCCGTCGTCGGTGTAATACGGGTTGGTGTAGGAAAGCGCGTAAGTGCGGTTGATGCTGCCGGTGTTTACCTGAAACGACAGCGCGTTTCCGGTGCCGAAAATGTTGTTCTGCGACACGCCCGCCGACAGAATCACGTTCTCCGCTGTGGAATAGCCGACTCCGAAAGTGAGATTCCCGGTGGCGCGCTCGTTGACCTTGACTTCCACGTCGACCTGGTCGGAAGTTCCGGGCACGCCCGGGGTGTCGACCTGCACATCGGAAAAGAAACCGAGCTTGTCGATGCGCTGCTTCGAGCGGCTCAGCTTTTCGGTGGAGTACCATCCGCTTTCCAGCTGCCGCATTTCGCGGCGGATAACCTCGTCCCGGGTATTGGTGTTGCCGCTGATGCCGATGCGCCGCACATAAACGCGGCGGCCCGGGTCGATATAGAGCGTGAACGCCACTTCGCTCTTCTCGCGATCGATCTCCGGCACCGGGTTGATGCTGGCAAAGGCATAGCCCTCGTTGCCGAGCCGGTCGCTGATCAGCTTGGTCGTCTCGGTCAGCCGTTCCCGTGAAAACACATCGCCCTTTTTCAGCTTGATCAGTTTGCGCAGTTCCGGTTCCGGCGCGATCAGTTCGCCGGCGAGTTTCACGTCGGTGACGGTGAACTTCTTGCCTTCCGTGATATTGACGGTGATGAAGATGTCGCGCTTGTCGGGCGTGATCGAGACCTGGGTCGAATCGATGGTGAACTCGAGATAACCCTGGTTCAGATAGAAGGTGCGCAGCGCCTCGAGGTCGCCCTGCAGCTTGGGCTTCGAGTACTGGTCGTTCTTGCTGTACCAGGTGAGCAATCCGGGGGTGCGCAGTACGAATTCGTCGCGCAGGTCGTCGTCCTTGAATACGTTGTTGCCGACGAAGTTGATCTGGCGGATTTTCGCCACCTGGCCTTCGGAAATGTCGAAATTGATCGCCACCCGGTTGCGTTCCAGCGGGGTAACGGTGGTGGTGATGCTGACGCCGTACTTGCCGCGGCTGATGTACTGGCTCTTCAGTTCCTGCTCGGCCCGGTCGAGCAGTGCGCGGTCGAAAATCCGCGACTCGGCAAGGCCGATCTGTTTCAGCCCTTCCTTGAGTTGCTTGGTGTCGAACTCCTTGGAGCCGGCGATTGCGATCTGCGCGATGGCCGGCCGCTCTTCGACCACGACCACCAGCACGTCGCCATCCTGTTCCAGCCGCACGTCCTTGAAGAAACCGGTGGCGTAGAGCGCCTTGACGGCGGCGGTCGCGCGTTCCTGATCGATGGTGTCGCCGACCTTGACAGGCAGGTAGCTGAACACCGTTCCCGCCTCGGTGCGCTGTATGCCCTCGACGCGGATGTCTTTGACCTGGAAGGATTCGAAAGCGAGGGCGGGTAGGCTGACGAGACTCAATAAGACCAGTAACAGCAGGCGCTTCTTCATCCGCTCTCAGCCACCGAACAGGCGGTTTATATCGTTATAGATTGCAAACGCCATCAAGCTGAACAGCAGAACGATTCCTAGCTGCTGGCCTATTTCCATTACCCGGTCCGATACCGGGCTGCCTTTGACGATTTCGGCGACATAAAACATGAGGTGTCCGCCATCCAATAACGGCACCGGCAAAAGGTTGAGAACGCCGAGGCTGATGCTGATCAGGGCCAGAAAACTGAGATAGGCGAGCCAGCCCATCTGCGCCGACTGGCCCGCGTAGTCCGCGATGGTGATGGGGCCGCTCAGGTTCTTCAGCGACACCTCGCCAACGATCATCTTGCCGAGCATCTTGAGTGTGAACAGGGATACTTCCCAGGTGCGCTCAAACGCCTTCACAGCCGCCGCAACCGGGCCGTAACGCACCTCGGTGACCAGTCTTTTCATTTCGGCCTCGTCGACGTGCGGGGCCGCGCCGATGCGCCCCACGGTCTTGCCGCCTTCGGTCTTGGCTTCCGGAGTGACAGTGAGCTGGAGCGCCGTGTCCGCGCGCCTGACACGCATCGTCAGCGCGCGGCCCGCCGCCGCGCTGATCGCCGCCACCAGCTCATCCCAGTGCGCGATGGGCCGGCCGTCCACTTCGACCACTTCGTCGCCCGGTTTCAATCCGTCGCGCTCGCCCGCGCCGCCTGCAATCAGCCGGCCGATGACCGGCTTGAGCAGCGGTTGATAGCGGGTGATGCCGACCGACTGCAGCAGGTCACCGTCGAGTTGTTCCGGACCTATTCCCGACAGGTCCAGCCGTCCGAAGTTGATGTCGCCGCGTTCGCTCTGGAGTTCGACGCGCACCGCTTCCTTGCGCAGTGCACTCTCAAGCAACACCCAGCGCACGTCCTGCCAGGTGCTCACCTGCACCTCGCCGATGCGCCTGATCAGGTCCCCAGCGTGAAACCCGGCGTGCGCCGCCGGCGTGTCGGGGAGCGGAGCGCCGACGACCGGGCGGATCCCCGGCAGACCGTGAACGAACAGCAACCAGTAGAGCAGGATCGCCAGCAGGAAATTGGCGACCGGTCCGGCCAGAACGATGGCGAAACGCTTCGCCACCGGCTGCACGTTGAAGGCGCGATGGCGCTCCTCCGCCGCCACCGGGCCTTCACGCTCGTCCAGCATTTTCACGTAACCGCCGAGCGGAAACGCGGCGATCGCCCACTCGGTGCCATCGCGGCCAAACTTGCGCTTCCACAGCGGCGTGCCGAATCCCACTGAAAAACGCAGCACCTTGACTCCGCACAGCCGCGCGACCACATAGTGGCCGAACTCGTGAAACACGATCAGCACGCCAAGCGCGGCGACAAATGCGATCAGGGTCGAGAGCAGCGACATCGGCTATTCAATGGGCAACGGTTTCAAGTTTTTGCATCGCCGTGCGGCGCGCAAGTGCATCGGCGGCCAGCACGTCTTCCAGCGAATGCACCGGAGCAGCCGCCACGCGTTGCAGTACCTCTTCCACCAGCTCGGGAATGCGGTCGAACGCCAGCCTGCGTTCGAGGAAGCTTGCCACCGCGACCTCGTTCGCGGCGTTGAGCAGGATCGGCGCGCTGCCGCCCGCCTGCAGCGCCCGGTACGCCAGCCTCAGGCAGGGGAAGCGGTCCAGATCCGGGCGTTCGAAGCCGAGCGAGGCGACCGCAAACAGGTCGAGTGCCTCGACGCCCGGATCGATGCGCTCCGGATAGGCGAGCGCGTGGGCGATCGGGGTGCGCATGTCCGGGTTGCCGAGTTGCGCAAGCACGGAACCGTCCACGTACTCGACCAGCGAATGCACGATGCTCTGCGGGTGTATGACCACTTCGATCTGCGCCGGTTTCGCCCTGAACAGGAAACTCGCTTCGATCACTTCCAGTCCCTTGTTCATCAATGTGGCCGAATCCACCGAGATCTTGCGGCCCATGACCCAGTTGGGATGTGCGCACGCCTGCTCGGGCGTGACCTGCGCCAACTGCCCCGGCGCCGCGCGCAGGAACGGCCCGCCCGACGCGGTAAGCCACAGGCGCCTGACACCGGCGCGGCCGAAGTCGCCGTCGAACCCGCGCGGCAGCGCCTGGAAAATCGCGTTGTGCTCGCTATCGATCGGCAGCAGCACCGCGCCGCTTGCCCGCACCGCGTCCATCAGCAGTGCGCCCGCCATGACCAGCGCCTCCTTGTTGGCGAGCAGAAGCTGCTTGCCGGCACGCGCCGCCGCCAGCGTCGAGGGCAAACCGGGAGAACCAACGATCGCTGCCATCACTGCGTCGACCTCGGGCGCCGCGGCAATGTGCGCCAGCGCCGCCTCGCCCGCCAGCACTTCGCATTTCAATCCGGCTGCGCGCGCCTTGGCGCGCAGTTGCTCCGCGGCCGCCGCGTCCGCCATCGCGGCATATTTCGGCCGGAACTTGAGGCATTGCGCCAGCAGCCGGTCCACCTGGCGATCGGCGGACAATGCCGTTACTTCGAAACGATCGGGATGGCGCTCCACCACCGCCAGCGTGTTGGCGCCGATGCTGCCGGTGGAACCGAGGATGGCCAGGCGCTTCACGCTGACCACGCCGCCTGGATGAAATACAGCGCGGCGAACGGCAACGCCGCGGTCAGGCTGTCGATGCGGTCGAGCACGCCGCCGTGCCCTGGGAACAAATGGCCGCTGTCCTTGGCGCCGGCCTGGCGCTTGATCCACGACTCGAACAGGTCGCCGACGATGCCGAACGCGGTCAGCACGCACGCGAACAGCAGCACGGCGAGTCGATCGTAACCGTTCGCGGACGGCTGCAGGATCAGGCTTGCCGCCAGCGCATAGGCGAGCACGGCGATGTAGGCGCCGATGACGCCTTCCCAGGTCTTGCCGGGGCTGATTTGCGGCGCCAGCTTGTTGCGTCCGAAACGGTGGCCCGCGAAATACGCGGCGGTATCGGCGATCCACACCACTCCGAGTACGACCAGCAGCAACCACGCCGATTGCTGCAGCCGCACCACCGCCAACCAGGCCGGGACCAGCACGATCCAGCCCGCCACGGCAAGCAGCAGCGGATGCGATACCCGCCACTTGCTGTAGAGCCAGACCGGCACCGCGATCGCCCAGAACAGCAGCGCCAGCACGAACAGCGCCGTCGCAAGATTCATCTCCAGGGCCGGGGATCGCGGACCGGCCGCAACCGCGATCAGCAGAAGGCAACTGGCCATCACCGCGGCCACGAACAGCGCGCGAGCGCCGCGCCCGTACCCGGCGAGCTTCGCCCACTCGAGCGCGCCGAGCGCCGTGGGAACGGTCATCAGTAGCGCCCAGCCGGGATTGGGAAGCAGAAAAATGCAGGCGAGCAGCAGCGGCAGGGCCACCGCCACGGTGAGCAGGCGCTGTTTGAGTATCCGGCGGGGCGCCGCGGCGGGGGTTCCCGCCGCAGCCCGATCAGCGCGATTCCCCAACGGTTCCTCGCACGGTTCCGGCCGGCGCAGACTCCGCGCCGAGTTGTTCGCTGGTGCGGCCGAACCGGCGTTCCCGGCTGCGGTAGGAGTCAATGGCGCGGGCCAGCGTCTGTGCGTCGAAATCCGGCCACAACTCGTCGGTGAAGTAGAACTCGGTATAGGCCAATTGCCACAACAGGAAGTTGCTGATGCGCTGCTCGCCGCCGGTGCGGATGAACAGATCGGGCTCGGGCGCATAGCTCATCGACAGGTGCGGGGCAAGATGAGCTTCGCGGTACGCGTCGTGCGGATTCGGCAGTTCCCGCACCATGCGGTTCACCGCCTGCAGGATGTCCCAGCGCCCGCCGTAGTTGGCGGCGATGGTGAGCGTGAGCCGGTCATTGCCGGCGGTCAGCTGCTCCGCACTCCTGATCAGAGTGGTCAGGCGCGGCTCGAAGCTGGACAGGTCGCCGACCACCCTGAGGCGGATGCGGTTGGCGTGGAGCTTGCTCACCTCCTGTTCAAGCGCCATCACGAACAACTCCATCAGGAACGAAACTTCGTCCTTGGGACGGCGCCAGTTCTCGCTGCTGAACGCAAACAGCGTCAGGTACTCGACGCCGCGTTCAATGCAGGCCTTGGTCACCGCGCGCACCGCCTCGAGCCCGCGACGATGACCTGCCACGCGCGGCAGGAAGCGCTTCTTGGCCCAGCGGCCGTTGCCATCCATGATGATGGCGATATGGCACGGGACGGCGCGGACTTCGGGGACGGCAATGGTGGCGCTGGTGAACATGGTTGGGTCAGACCGCCATCAGGTCGGCTTCTTTGGCCGCCAGGGCCTTGTCGATCTCGGCGATGTGGCGGTCGGTGAGTTTCTGGATGTCTTCCTGGGCGCGGCGCTCGTCGTCTTCCGACACCGCCTTGTGCTTTAGCAGTTCCTTGAGCGCGGTGTTGGCGTCGCGGCGGATGTTGCGCACCGCCACCCGTGCATTCTCCGCCTCGCCCTTGACGACCTTGGTCAGGTCGCGGCGGCGTTCTTCGGTCAGCGCCGGCATCGGCACCCGCACCGTGTCTCCCATGGTCGCGGGGTTCAGCCCCAGATCGGCCTCGCGGATCGCCTTGTCGATCACCGCAACCATTTTCTTTTCCCAGGGCGTGACGCCGATGGTGCGGGCATCGATCAGCGACACGTTCGCCACCTGGTTGAGCGGCGTGGGATTGCCGTAGTAGTCGACCTGGATGTGGTCCAGTATGCCGGTGTGGGCGCGGCCGGTGCGGATCTTGCCGAGATCGGCCTTGAGCGTATCCAGCGTCTTGTGCATCTTCTGATCCGCCGACTTCTTCACGTCTGCAATTGTCATGGGCTCCCTCCTTCAGCTTCTCAGGCGTGGACCAGCGTGCCTTCGTCTTCGCCGAGCACCACCCGTTTGAGCGCGCCCGCCTTGAAAATATTGAACACGCAGATCGGCAGCTTCTGGTCGCGGCACAAGGTCAGCGCGGTGGCGTCCATCACCTTGAGCTTCTTGACGATCGCTTCGTCGAAGCTGACGCGCTGGTAACGCATCGCGTCCGGATGGGTCTTGGGATCGTCGGTATACACGCCGTCCACCTTGGTGGCCTTCACCACGATGTCCACGTTCATTTCCATGCCGCGCAGCGCTGCCGCCGTATCGGTCGTAAAGAACGGGTTGCCGGTGCCGGCGGCGAAGATTACCACCCGGCCTTCTTCCAGATAACGCATCGCCTTGCCGCGGATATAGGGTTCGGCGACCTGCTCGATGTTGATCGCCGACTGCACCCGGCTCTTGAGCCCCTGCCTGCGCATCGCGTCCTGCAGCGCTAAGGCGTTCATTACGGTGGCCAGCATCCCCATGTAATCCGCCGTCGCGCGGTCCATTCCGGCCGCCGCCGGCGCCATGCCGCGAAAGATGTTGCCGCCGCCGATGACCACGCCGACTTCGACTCCGAGCCCCACCACTTCCTTGACCTCCGAAACGATGCGGTCGATGGTCTCGCGATTGACCCCGTAGGCATCGTCGCCCATCAGGGCCTCGCCCGACAGCTTGAGCAGGATGCGCTTGTAGGCTGGCTTCATCGCGCCGCGGCGGGTCCGGATCAGCGCGCCTGGGCAGCCTGCGCCATCACTTCGGCAGCGAAATCGGCTGCCTTCTTCTCGATGCCCTCGCCGACGATGAACAGCGTGAACGCATGCACTTTTGCGCCCTTGGCCGCGAGCAGCTTCGCCACCGTGGTCTTGTCGTCCTTGACGAAAGGCTGGCCCAGCAGCGTGACCTCGGCAAGATACTTCTGCACGCTGCCCTCGACGATTTTTTCGACGAGGTTGGCCGGCTTGCCGGATTCCAGCGCCCGGGCCTTGGCGATCTCGCGCTCGCGTGCTATCAGCTCAGCCGGGACCTGATCCCGGGACACGGAAATCGGCTTGGAAGCCGCGACGTGCATCGCCAGGTCCTTGCCGAGCGTCTCGTCGCCGCCCTCCAGGTCGACCATCACGCCGATCCTGGTGCCATGCAAATAGTGCGCGAGCCTGCCCCTGGCCTTGTGCACCGCGGCCCGGCGCACGCTGATGTTCTCGCCGAGCTTCATCACCAGCGCCTGGCGCGTCGCCTCGACGCTCTCGCCCGAGGCAAGCCGTGCCTGTGCCAGCGCTTCGACGTCGGTGACGTTTCCGGCTGCCGCCAGTTCCGCCACCGCTTTTGCAAATCCGGCGAAGTTCTGGTCCTTGGCGACGAAGTCGGTTTCGCAGTTGACTTCGACCAGCGCACCCAGCTTGCGGTCGCCCGACAAGTGAATGCCGATCGTGCCTTCTGCCGCGACCCGGCCCGCGACCTTGCTCGCCTTCGCGCCGCTCCTGATGCGCAGCAGGTCCTCGGCCTTGTTCATGTCGCCGCCGGCCTCTTCCAGCGCCTTCTTGCATTCCATCATGCCGAGCCCGGTGCGGCTGCGCAGTTCCTTGACCATGCTTGCGGTGATTTCCGCCATTCTCGATTGCTCCTGGTTCTTCGTTACGCGTCTGGCGCGCGGTTTTTCAATCTTCGGTTAAAAAAAAAGGGCGTACGCCCTTTTTTTCCGACTGCCCGGGTCAGGCCGGCACCTGTTCCTCCGAACTGTCCACCTCCACGAATTCGTCGCTGACGATCTGCTGGACGACCTGGCTGCGTCCCTCGAGGATCGCATCGGCAATGCCGCGCACGTACAGGCGCACCGCGCGGCTGGCATCGTCGTTGCCCGGAATCACGTAGTCCACGCCGTCGGGGGAATGGTTGGTGTCCACCACCCCGACCACCGGGATGCCGAGCTTGTTGGCTTCGGTGACCGCGCCCTTCTGGTAACCCACGTCCACCACGAACAGCGCGTCCGGCAATCCGTTCATTTCCTTGATGCCGCCGAGGCTGCGGTCCAGTTTGACCATCTCGCGCTGGAAATTGAGCTGCTCTTTCTTCGACAGTTTCTCGATCGAGCCGTCCTGCACCATCTGCTCCATGTCGCGCAGGCGCTTGACCGACTGCTTCACGGTCTTGAAATTGGTGAGCATGCCGCCCAGCCAGCGATGATCGACGAACGGCGTGCCGGCGCGCAGCGCTTCCTCGCGGATGATCTCGCGCGCCTGACGCTTGGTGCCGACGAACAGGATGCTGCCCTTGTTCGAGGCCAGCTGGCGCACGAACTTCACCGCCTCCTGGTACATGGCCAGGGTCTTCTCGAGGTTGATGATGTGGATCTTGTTGCGATGGCCGAAGATATACGGGGCCATCTTGGGATTCCAGTAACGGGTTTGGTGCCCGAAGTGAACTCCGGCTTCGAGCATCTCACGCATGGTGACCGACATTAACTTCTCCTGTAAGGGTTGAGCCTCCGCTCGCCGGAACCCGATATACGGGCACCCTTCCAATCCGGCAGAGCCGGATTTCTTTATCGTTCAGTCCGGCATGGCCGGGCGTGAACTGGCAAGCGTGCGAATTGCCCCGATCAAAACGACCGAAGCTAACAAAAAATTATATCAGCGCGAGCCCGCCTGGCTCAAGCATTTTTATGCGCACTCAAGGGTTTACCGCCTCGCCCGCGGCGGCGTGACGCTGCCGCCGGACTTCGTACAGGCAGATGCCCGCCGCCACCGACACGTTCAGGCTTTCCACCTGGCCCAGCATCGGGATGGCGATCAATTCGTCGCAGGTCTCGCGCGTAAGCCGTCGCAATCCTTCTCCCTCGGCGCCGAGCACCAGCGCCAGCGCACCGGAAAGCCTGGCTTCGAACAGCGCCGTGGCGCCGGTTTCGGCCGCGCCGAGCACCCATATTCCCTTATCTTTCAGGTCTCTGAGCGCACGTGCAAGATTGGTGACGACGATGAAGGGCACGCTTTCCGCCGCCCCTGAAGCGACCTTGTGCACCGTCGCGCTGAGGCCGACCGCCCGGTCCTTGGGTGCAATCACCGCATGCACCCCCATCGCGTCCGCTACCCGCAGGCAGGCACCCAGGTTGTGCGGGTCCTGCACCCCGTCCAGCACCAGCAGCAACGGCGGCTCGGCCGCGCTTTCCAGCACCTCTTCCAGCGAACCGGCCGCGGTCGATTCCTCGACAAAGGCGACCACGCCCTGGTGCCGCGAGCCTTTCGCCAGCCCGTCGAGGCGCGCTGCGTCGGCATGGTGAACGCGCACGCCGCCTGCTCGGGCCAGATCCGCCACCCGGCGGGCACGCGGATCATTCCGGCCGGGATCCAGAAACACCTCGAACACCGCCTCCGGCCGGCGCTTGAGCGCCGCGGTGACCGCGTGCAGCCCGTGGATCGCCCGCCTGCCGCTCATTTACCCTTCGACTTCGGCTCATCGAGCACGAAGTCGATCTTGCTGGTCTCGAGATCCACCCGCACCAGCTTGACGGACAGCCGGTCGCCGAGCCGGAAGCGCCTGCCGGTGCGCTCACCGAGAAGCTGATGCTTGGCGGCGTCGTAATGGAAATAATCCGGCCCCAGCTCGGAAATGTGCACCAGGCCCTCGACGTACACCTGGTCGAGCGCGACGAACACGCCGAAGCTGGTCACGCCGCTGACGGTGCCGGTAAAGCGCTCGCCGATGCGATCCTGCATGTAATAGCACTTGAGCCAGGCCTCTACGTCGCGGGTGGCCTCGTCAGCACGGCGTTCCGTCTCGGAACAATGCACGCCGATCTCGTGCCAGTCGCCCGTGTCGTAACCCTTGCCTTCCAGCACGGCCTTGATGGAACGATGGATGAGCAGGTCGGGATAGCGGCGGATCGGCGAAGTGAAATGGGTATAGGACTCGTAGGCCAGCCCGAAATGGCCGACATTGTCCGGGCTGTACACCGCCTGGCGCAGCGAGCGCAGCATCACCGTCTGCAGCAGTTGCACGTCCGGGCGGGTCTTGATTTTCTCCAGCAAGCGCGCGTAGTCCTTGGCATGAGGCTGGTCGCCGCCGGTGAGCTGCAGCCCGAACTCGCGCAGAAACTCGCGCAGTGCCGCCAGCTTTTCCGGGGTCGGGCCTTCGTGCACGCGATACAGCGCCGGATGGTCGTGGCTGGACAGGAAATCGGAGGCGCAGACGTTGGCGGCCAGCATGCATTCCTCGATCAGGCGGTGGGCATCGTTGCGCTGGGTGGCGACGATGCGTTCGATCTTGCCCTGGTCGTCGAAGAACATCTGGGTCTCGACGGTTTCGAAGTCGATCGCGCCGCGCAGTGCGCGCGCCTTGGTGAGGCCCTGGTATAGCGCGTGCAACGACTGCAGCTGGGGAACCAGTTGCTGCAGTTCGCGCGCAGCCTCGCCGAGGGGATTCTCGAGCACCTCCGCGACCCGGGTGTAGGTGAGCCGCGCGCGCGAATGCATCACCGCCGGATAGAAACGATAGGCCGCAATGTCGCCGCGCGCAGAGATGTCCATTTCGCACACCATGCACAGGCGGTCGACCTTCGGCATCAGCGAACACAGGCCGTTCGACAACACCTCGGGCAGCATCGGGATCACGCGCCGCGGGAAGTACACCGAGTTTCCGCGCAGGCGCGCTTCGAGGTCGATCGGATCGCCGTGGTGCACGTAGTGGCTGACGTCGGCAATGGCCACCCACAGCTTGAAGCCCTTGCCGTGCCGCTCGGCATAGACCGCGTCGTCGAAATCCTTGGCAGTTTCGCCGTCGATCGTGACCATCGGCAGGTTGCGCAGGTCCACGCGCCCTTTAAGGTCTTTCTCCGTCACGCCCGCCGGAAATTTCGCAGCCGCCTTTTCAACTTCCCTGGAAAATACGTGCGGCAGGTCGTGCTTTCTCAGCGCGATCTCGATTTCCATCCCGGGATCGGCGTAATTGCCCAGCACCTCGACGATGCGGCCGATGGGCCGCGCGTGGGGCTTCGGCTGCTCGATGATCTCGGCCACCACGACCTGTCCGGGCTTCGCGCCCCCGGTGGCGCCGGCAGGGATGAGGATGTCCTGGCTGATGCGCCGGTCTTCCGGTGCCACCACGCCGATGCCGTGTTCGTTGAGGAAGCGGCCCACCACTTTCTGATTGGCGCGCTCGAGCACCTCGACGATCTGGCCTTCGCGCCGGCCGCGCGCATTCAGTCCGCCCTCGCGCGCCACCACCCGGTCGCCGTGCAGCACCTTGGACATTTCTCCCGGATTGAGGAACAGGTCCTCGCCGCGATCGTCGCGGATCAGGAAGCCGAACCCGTCTGGGTGGCCCTGCACCCGGCCGTTCACCAGGTCGAGCTTCTCCACCACGCAGATTGCGTTCTTGCGGTTGCGCATGACCTGGCCGCTGCGCTCCATCGCCGCCAGCCGGCGCACGAATGCGTCCATCTCGTGCGGCGCGACTCCGAGCAGTTGCGCGAGCCTGTCCTCGGCAACCGGCACGCCCTGCTCGAGCAGGACCTGGAGAATGTATTCTCGGCTGGGAAGCGGATGTTCGTAGCGCGACTGCTCGCGCTCAAGGTGCGGGTCGTTGCTGCGCACGTCCGTGCCGCGCGCGGGCGCGGTGGATTTCTTGCGGCTGATGATTTCGGTTTTCTTGTTTGTTTTCATGGAAAGATTGGGTTCTGGAAAGCGCAAACTGCGTTGACAAAGCAACGCTTTCCAATTACATTCTGCGCCCTCCCGTGCCGAGATGGCGGAATTGGTAGACGCACCAGGTTCAGGTCCTGGCGGTGGCAACACTGTGGAGGTTCGAGTCCTCTTCTCGGCACCAGCCTGAAATCCTCCCGCAATCCGCTTCGCAGACTCCCGCTGGTTCGATTACTTCGCAGGCGCGAAAGGATGGCGCAGCACGATGGTCTCCTCGCGGTCGGGACCGGTCGAGATCAGGTCTATCGGCACCCCGCAGGTTTCCTCGATGCGCTTGAGATAGTTGCGCGCATTCTTGGGCAGGTCCTGATGGCGCTTGATGCCCACCGTGCTCTCGGTCCAGCCCGGAATTTCTTCGTAGATCGGCTCGCATTCGGCGAGCGCATCCGCTCCGGACGGAAGAATATCCAGCGTCTCCTTGCCGACGCGATAGCCCACGCCGACCTGCAGCGTCTCCACGCCGTCGAGCACGTCGAGCTTGGTGACGCACAATCCCGACACGCCGTTGATCTGGATCGAACGCTTCAGCGCCGCGGCGTCGAACCAGCCGCAACGCCGCGCCCGCCCGGTCGTCGCACCGAACTCGTTGCCGCGGCTGGCGAGGTGCTTGCCGATGTCGTCGTAGAGCTCGGTCGGGAACGGCCCCCCGCCCACGCGGGTCGTGTAGGCCTTGGTGATGCCGAGCACGTAGTGCAGCGCCTGCGGGCCGACGCCGCTTCCCGCAGCCGCCGCGCCGGCGACGCAGTTGCTCGAGGTGACGTAGGGATACGTGCCATGATCGACATCCAGAAGCGTGCCCTGTGCGCCTTCGAACAGCAGGTTCTCGCCGCGCTTGCCCGCCTCGAACAGCAGGCGCGGCACGTCGCCCACCATGGGGCGAAAGCGTTCCGCCAGCGCCAGCGTCTGGTCCAGCGTCTTCTGAAAATCCACCGGCCGGGCATTGAAGTATTGCTTGAGCACGAAGTTGTGATAGTCGAGCACTTCACCCAGCTTCGCCGCAAAGCGCTCGCGGTGGAACAGGTCCTGGAGACGGATCGCGCGCCGCGCCACCTTGTCTTCGTAAGCCGGACCGATGCCGCGCCCGGTGGTGCCAATCTTGCCTTCGCCCTTGGCGCTCTCGCGCGCCTGGTCGAGCGCCACGTGATACGGCAGGATCAGCGGGCAGGCATCGCTGATGGTGAGCCGCCCCTGTACCTCGACGCCTGCGTTCTCCAGCGTTGCCAGTTCGTCCAGCAGCGCCTGCGGCGACACCACCACGCCGTTGCCGATGTAGCAGCGCACTCCGGGTCGCAGAATCCCGGACGGAATCAGGTGCAGCACGGTCTTCTTGCCGCCGATTACCAGCGTATGCCCGGCGTTGTGGCCGCCCTGGAATCGCACCACGCCCTGGGCGTGATCGGTCAGCCAGTCGACGACTTTTCCCTTGCCCTCGTCACCCCACTGCGTGCCGATGACCACCACGTTGCTTGCCATTACCACCTCTGTTCCAAAAAAACTTCGATTCCATCAGCCCCATAATTCCATCAACCACAGAATTCCATTAACCCAGGCGCTCGAGCTTCCATGCGCCGGCGCGCGACACCAGTTGCTGCTCGCAATCCAGCTCGGCACGATTGGCTTCATGTCCCGGCAGTTCCACCACCACGATGATTCCGCCGGCGCGCAGCCGCGCCACCTCGGCCTGCAGGCCTGCGTCGCCGGGCCGGTAAGGCGCAAGAACGCGCATCGGTCTGAGGTCGCCGTTGCCCATGTCGGCCAGGTCGCGCAAATCCATGGTAAATCCGGTCGCCGGCCGGGCTCGGCCGAAGGCACGTCCGACTTCGTCGTAGCGGCCACCGCGCGCAATCGCCTCCGGCCGCGCGCCGGCGTAAGCGGCGAACACCACTCCGCTGTGATAGTGATAGCCGCGCAACTCGGCGAGATCGAAGCACAACTCCTTGACCTCGCCGCTGAGCTGCCTGCCGATCGCTTCCAGCAGATCGAGGCAGGCGCCCAGCTCCGGATACGCCGGCAGGCGTTGGCGCGCAGTCGCCAGCACTTCTGTCCCCCCGTAGAGCTGGGGCAAAAGCAACAAGGCCTCGCGCGTCTTGGCATCGAGACCCGCCGATAGCTCGCGCAGCGCCGGCACGTCCTTCGCCTGCAGCACCCGGAACAGCTCCGCCTCCTGCTCCGGGGCGACAGAGGCGCGCGTCACCAGTGCGCGAAACACCGAGACGTGGCCGAGGTCGAGGTGGATGCCCTTCAGCCCCGCTGCCTGCAGTGCGCGCAGCATCAGCGTCTGAATCTCGATATCGCTTTCCAGACCGGCATGGCCGTAGAGCTCGGCGCCGATCTGCAGCGGCTCGCGGGTGCGCAGCAGTCCGGAAGGCTGGGTGTGCAGCACCGTGCCGCTGTAACACAGACGGGTGACGCCCTGGCGGTTGAGCAGGTGCGCGTCGATACGCGTCACCTGCGGCGTGATGTCGGCGCGCAAACCCAGCAGCCGTCCCGACAACTGGTCCACCAGCTTGAAGGTCCTGAGATCGAGATCGTGGCCGGTGCCGGTGAGCAGCGAATCGAGGTACTCGAGCATGGGCGGAATCACCAGCTCGTAGCCGTGGGAGAAGAACAGGTCGAGGATGCGGCGGCGCAGCCGTTCCACCCGCGCCGCTTCGGCGGGCAGGATGTCCTCGATGTAATCAGGAAGCAGCCACTTCTGCATGGTCGTTTGCACGCGAACTATCGCGGTCCGGGCCCGGTAGGGAAGCTCTGCATAAGTTCCACGACGCGCGTTGCGCCAGGTGCGGATGACTGCTAGGCGTCGGTCCGCAGTTGCGGCTGAAGCCCCAACAAGGAGCGTAACAACGCAGGCGCCGCACC
>JBBPIT010000035.1:0-10538 GCA_038040175.1 Pseudomonadota bacterium
AGTCATCCGCACCTGGCGCAACGCGCGTCGTCGGACTTATGCAGAGCTTCCCTAGGCCGCTCAGCTCAGGGGAATGGCGAGAGCCGACTCCAGTTCAGCGATTGCCTTCGCAGGATCTTCCACTTTGATGGTGCGCATGCCCATCGCCCTCGCGGGCTTGAGGTTGGCGCCCAGGTCGTCGAGATAAACGGCTTGTTCGGGAGCGATTCGGAGCTGCGTGCACACCAGCTCGAAAAAACGCGGTTCGGGTTTGCGTGCGCCTACTTTCGAGGACTCGATCACCGTATCGAACAGGTCGAGCACCGCCTGGCATTGCGCGCCGCGCTGCGGGTCGCGGTCGAACCCGCGGCCCGGTCTGGCAGTGACGTTGTTGGTGACGCAGGCATTGGTGTAATGCTGTTTGCACGTCCGGAGCGCACGCACCATCTCCGGCCGCACGTCACCATAGAGCAGGTCGATCACATCGAGTCCGCGTACTTCGTATCCCGCGGCGCGTGTTTCTGCTGCGTACGCCCGGTCGAACTCTTCGGGGGTGAGTTCGGAACGCTCGAAGCGGGCCCAGGCGTTACTGTCAGGGTTGCGGGCATTGATATCGCGCAGGAAGTTCGCCGGCAGCCCACGCGCCTGCTCGAAACGACGGAACGCGACAAAAGGACTTTCGGTCATCACGCCGCCGAAGTCCCAGAGCACGGCGCGCACCGCCGGGTTCGGCATCCGTGCCCTACTTCTTGCTCTTCTTGTAGTTGTCCACCGCGCGCTTGAGTTCCTTGTATTCCTCGCACGGGATCGGCGTGCACAGCTTCTGCAATTCGGCGAGATGCTGCTCGGCCTTGGGCAGGTTGCCGGTCAACAGGTAGGCCTCGCCGATGTACTCGTGCGCGTGCTTGTGCTTGGGATTGAGCTTGAGCGCTTCGTTGTAGTGGTTGAACGACGCATCGAACTTGCCGGCCTTGCGATAGGCGTAGCCGAGGAAGTTGTGCGCATCCGCATTCTTGGGGTCGGATTGAACGGCTTTCGAGAGCAGCTTGACCGCCTTGTTCCAGTCCTGCGATTCCACGGCTTTTTTGCCTTCCTGGAAATTCGGGTCGTCGCTCGCGGCCGCGTCATCGTCGCCCAGGTTGGCTGCCGCCAGCGGAATGAACGCGACCAGGAGCGCCGCCAGCAACGCAGCGAACAGCGATTTCAAAGGGTTCTTCATTCTCTCCTCCTTCCGGCCCGGCAACGGGGCCGCCTACGGCTTCATTTATAGCGCATCGGCAGCCGGTTTGGGAGGCCGTGGATGCGTATCTATTCGACTGTTACCGACTTTGCCAGGTTCCTCGGTTTGTCCACGTCGGTGCCCTTGGCGAGTGCCGCGTGATAGGCAAGCAGCTGCAGCGGCACGGTGTGCAGGATCGGGCTCAGATATCCGGCGTACTCGGTCATGCGGATGACGTGGATGCCGTCGCCGGCCTGGATGTGGCTGTCGGCGTCGGCGAACACGTACAGCTCGCCGCCCCGGGCGCGCACTTCCTGCAGGTTGGATTTGAGCTTCTCCAGCAGCGCATCATTGGGCGCGATCGCGATCACCGGCATGTCCTTGTCCACCAGCGCCAGCGGGCCGTGCTTGAGTTCTCCGGCCGGATAGGCCTCGGCATGGATGTAGGAAATCTCCTTGAGTTTGAGCGCGCCTTCCATCGCTATCGGGTAGTGCATGCCGCGACCGAGGAAAAGCGCGTGCTGTTTGCCGGAAAATTGCTTGGCCCACTTCGTCACTTCCGGCTCGAGCGTCAGTACCTGCTGCAACGCCGACGGCAAGTGGCGCAGCGCATGCAGATGCTGCTTTTCCTGCTCCGCCGACAGCCGCCCGCGCAGCTTGGCAAGCACCAGCGTCAACAGGAACAACGCCGCCAGCTGGGTGGTGAATGCCTTGGTCGAAGCCACCCCGATCTCGGGGCCGGCGCGGGTGAGAAACTTGAGACTGGCGAGGCGAATCAGCGTGCTCTCCGCAACGTTGCAGATCGCCAGGCTCAGGTTCTGACCGAGGGATTTTGCGTGCTGCAGCGCGGCGATGGTATCGGCCGTCTCCCCCGACTGCGAGACGGTGATGATCAACGCATCCGGGTTGGGCACGCTTTCGCGGTAGCGGTATTCGCTGGCGATCTCCACCGAGCAGGGTATGCCCGCGATCGCCTCGATCCAGTAACGCGCCACCAGTCCCGCATGGTAGCTGGTGCCGCAGGCGAGCACCGTGACCGCGTTGACGCGCTTCATCATGGTTTCGGCCTCCACCCCGAACAGCTGCGGCGCGATCGACTGCGCGCCGGTCACCATTTCCAGGGTGTTGGCCACCGCACCCGGCTGCTCGAAAATCTCCTTCTGCATGTAGTGGCGGTACGGTCCCAGCTCGACCGCGTCGGCGGAGAGCTTGCTCTCGTGGATGGCGCGCTCGGCTTCGCGGCCATTCGCGTCGAAAACGCGATGGCCGTCGACTCCAAGTTCTGCAACGTCGCCTTCCTCCAGATAGACCATTCTCTTGGTGACCTGCAACAGCGCCGAGGCGTCCGACGCCGCGAAATTCTCGCCCTTGCCCAATCCCAGCAGCAGCGGCGCGCCCTTGCGTGCCGCCACCAGCGTGCCCGGATGCTTCTCAGACAGCACCGCAATTGCGTAGGCGCCCTTGAGTTCGGCGGCCGACTTTCGCACGGCCGCGAACAGACCGCCTCCGCTCTTGAGATTAAGGTGGATCAGATGAGCGACGACTTCGGTGTCGGTGTCGGAGACGAATTTGTAGCCGGCCGCGCAGAGTCGCTCGCGGATCTGTTCGTGGTTCTCGATAATGCCATTGTGCACCACCGCCAGTCCGTCCTCGCTGACGTGAGGATGCGCATTGCGTTCGGTCGGCGCGCCATGGGTGGCCCAGCGGGTGTGGGCGATGCCCAGGCTGCCCTGCACCTTGGCCCGTTCCGCCATTTCGGCGAGCGCCGCCACCCGGCCGACGCTGCGCAGCCGGTGCATGCCGCCGTTGACGACCGCGAGTCCCGCCGAATCGTAACCGCGGTACTCGAGCTTGCGCAGGCCTTCGAGCAGGATGGGAACGACGTTGCGCCGCGCTACGGCTCCTACGATTCCACACATTTGCTGAACCCAAGGATGAAGGATGAGGGATGAAGGATGAAGAAAAACGGCTGGCTGCGTTGCCGGGGACAGGAAAACTGGTACGAGGCCACTTCCGCCTTCATCCTTGCTTCTTGACCGGTCGCTTCCAGCCGGGCACCGAAACCTGCTTCGAGCGGGACAGCGTCAGTTCGCCTGGCGGGGTGTTCCTGGTGATGGTGCTGCCGGCACCGATGGTGGTGCCGCGGCCGACGGTGACGGGTGCAACCAATTGCGTGTCGGAGCCGACGAAAACGTCGTCCTCGATCACGGTGCGATGCTTGTTGGCGCCGTCGTAGTTGCAGGTGATGGTGCCGGCGCCGATGTTGACGTTGCGTCCGATGGTGGAATCGCCCAGATAGGTGAGGTGATTGGCCTTGGACTTGTGGCCAAGTTCCGTGGCCTTGATCTCGACGAAATTGCCGACGTGGACCTCGTCGGCCAGTTGCGTGCCCGGGCGCAGCCGGGCATAGGGGCCGATTTTGCAATGCTTGCCGACCACGACACCGTCGAGGTGCGAGTAGGGGGCGATCACGGTGCCGGCGCCGATCTCGACGTCTTTCAGCACGCAGCCGGCGCCAACTTTCGCGTCATCGGCCAGGGACACTTTTCCCTCGAAAATGCAGTTCACGTCGATGGCAACATCGTGGCCGCACACCAATTCGCCGCGCAAGTCGAAACGCCACGGGTCGGCCAGCGTTACGCCTTTGCGCATCAGTTCGCGCGCGCATTCCAGTTGATAGACCCGCTCCAGGTAGGCGAGCTGTTCCTTGCTGTTGACGCCGAGAATTTCCCAGGTCTCGGCCGGATGCACCGCGGTTACGGAGGTCTTCGAGGCAATGGCCAGCGACACGATGTCGGTAAGGTAGTACTCCTTCTGCGCATTGCGGTTGGTGAGCCTGGCCAGCCATTCACCGAGCCTGGCGGTCGGCGCACACAGCATGCCGGTATTGATCTCGCGGATCTTCTTTTCTTTCGCGCTCGCGTCTTTTTCCTCGACGATGCGCGCAATCGCGCCGTCTTCGTCGCGCACGATGCGGCCGTAACCGGTCGGATCCTCGAGCAGCGCGGTGAGCAGCGACAGCCCCGTGGGATTTGAAGCCAGTCGCGCCAGCGTTTCGTGTCGTGTGAGCGGCACGTCGCCGTAAAGAATCAGCGTGGTACCGCCGGGCAACAAATGCGGCAGCGCCTGTTGTACCGCATGACCGGTACCGAGTTGCGGTTCCTGCAGGACGAATTTCAGCGCGGGATCGGCGAAGCCGGCGGGCACGTCATTGCCGCCGTGGCCGTAAATGACGATGGTGCGGTCGGCGTGCAGAGACCGGGCACGGTCCAGTACGTAAGCAAGCAGCGGCTTACCGCCGAGCGCGTGCAGGACCTTCGGCAAACGGGAATACATGCGTATGCCCTTGCCGGCAGCGAGGACCACGACGTTGAGGGGAGCGTTTTTCACAGGGGGCACGGAAAACGCAGGGGATTATCGCACAACGCCCCGGAAAGACGATGATGACGCTAATTCACGCTGATGCCCTGCTCGATGAGCAGGGTCCTGATGTCGTTCAGCACCACCTGCGGCAACAAGAAGGAAGTGGTGTAGATCTCCCGGATCGAACCGCGCCGGTCGATCAGGAACACCTTGAGTACGTGCGACAGCGACCCGGTCGACTTGCCGTTTTCGTCGAGCACCACGGACAGGTCCTGGCCGAATCCTTCCAGCATGGGCTGCAGTTCCAGCGGTGAAGGCGTGGTCAGAAAGTACCAGGGCAGCCCGCCCTTGTCAGCCCTGTGGCTGCCCCCGTACAGACGCATCGCCTCCGGCGTATCGTGATCGGGGTCGAACGACAGGCTGACGAAACGCAAGTGCGGCAGCAGCGCGGTTTCGCGATCGAGTGACTTCTTCAGCTCTTCCATCACCTGGTACGCGAAGGGACAGCCCCAGACATCGCTGCAACTGGTGTACATGAACGACAGTACCGTGACCTTGCCGGTGGTGAACCGGGCAAGCGGTTTCGGCTGGTCGTCGGTGTCGAGCACTGTCCCGCCCGGTGCGGGCATGATGTGCTCGAGCCGGTAAGAACCGGCGGGCGGCGGCACGAACTCGAGTTCCCTCGCCGGACCCCCGTCGTTCCCGGCAGCAAACGTCGCGGCGGCCAGAAACAGGCCGCCGGACAGTGCAAAGGGACGCAGCATCAGCGTGCGGCGGCGATCTCGGCGGGCGGGTCCGCGTTGCCAAACGCGGATTTCAGCGACTTCGAGCCGAGCTTCATGTGATGGGCGCGGCCGAGCTTTTCCCTGGTGAAGTCCACCTCGAAAGCGGGTTTGAGTTCCTTGCCGTCCCAGTTGAAGGCGCGCAGGAACTGCTCGTTGTCCGCGCCTTTCTTGTCCCATTTTTCCAGCAGCGACGAGGTCACGTAAACGCGTTTGCCGTCCCAACTCTGCGACACCATGTTGACCTGCTTGCCGGTGACTTTCTCGTAGGTCTGTTTCGGCGCTTCCGGATTGGAGAGGTCGAAGTAGCGGGTCTTGCCGTCCATGAAAGTGTTGACCCACAGACCCTTGCCGTCGCGGCTGATGCTGATGTCCACCGGTAGCGGGATCTTCGCCGGGTCGCCGATGGTGGCGACATCCTTGGCTTCCCATTCGCCATTGGCGCCCTCCCTGATCAGCCAGATCTTCGAGGTCAGCGCCGTGACGACGACCGCCCAGTTCTCGCCTTCCTTGAGCGACCAGCGGATCTCCAGCGGTGCGCCCGGCACGCTGAGGACTTTCTTCGGCTTCATCGCCTTCAGATCCCATAGCACCACGGTGTTGCCGAACTTCTTCATCGCCTCGGCATCGGCAACGACTTCTCCCAGGTCGCGCATGTAATTGTTGTAGCCGGTGAAGCTGGAAGTGAGCAGCAGGTTCTTGCGCGGATTGATGCCGATGTCGTAGCCGTAGCCGTCGCCGCCATTGTCGGTGGGGATATCGTACTTGGTGATCAGGTCGCCCTTGTTGTTGAAAAGCGCCAGGCCGGTGACGCCGCCCTTGTCCCGGGTATTGGACAGCGTTCCCACCAGCATGCGCCCGGGCATCGCATAGAAAGTATGCGGGCCGATGTAGCCGGTCTTGTCCGGCAGGTCGGCGATGACTTTCCTGAGCTTCGGCTTGGCGGGGTTGGAGCCGACGTCGAACACGTAGATCCTGCTGTTGGACAGCCCGCCCGCCCACAGGTGGCGGCGGTCGTCGGTGAAACCCATGTGGTGTGCTTCGCCTCGCGCGCCCACCGAAACGCTGTGGATTACCTTGCCGTACTTTTTCGATGCTGGATTGACGTCGATGGTAACCATCTTGTCGGAACCGTCGCCCAACCCTTGCACACCCAAGGTCCAGACGTACACGTAATCCTCCTGCCCCTTGATCAGATTGCCGATGTATGGGGAATTGCAGGTTTCGTCCGCGCCGGAATAGGGGCCGGCGCCAAGCAAGGCGGTCGCGAGCAACACCGCGGCCAAGAATCTCGGCAAGCGGGAGAGTCTGAGCATCATGTCCTCCGTTGGTCTTGGTACTGTTTGGGAAGGGTTGCCAATATAGGCGTTGATGAAAGGAAAGCCAAATAGAAATTCGCGATTAGGAAATAACCGATACCGTCGATTACTTCCGGCCGCAGCAGTCTGCCGGATATCCCTCCTGCACCCATTCGAGGAGCGCGTCCTGGGCGGCCTGTGCGTTGCGCGCGCCGGGATGATTGATCAAGAACGCGACCACCAGCATGCGCCCGCGGGTATCCATGACGTAGCCGGAGATGGCGCGCACGCCGTCCAGGTAACCGGTCTTCACATGTGCCTGGCCGGCAAGCGGCGAGTTGTTGAGACGTTTGCGCATGGTGCCGTCCACCGCCACCAGCGGCAGCGAGGCGATGTACTCGGGCATCAACGGGCTCTTCCAGGCGGCGACGAGGAGTTCGCCGAGTTGGCGGGCGGATATTCGAGTGGCGCGTGAAAGTCCCGCACCGTTCTCGATGCGCATCTCGGGGAACGACATTCCGCGCCTTACCAGCCAATCGCTGACCGCACGATCGGACTTCTCCAGCGTGGCAGGCCTGCCGTCCTGCGCGCCGAGCGTCAGGAAAACATTGCGGGCCATGGCGTTGTTGCTGAACTTGTTGATGTCGCGAATGCTTTCCGCCAGCGCAGCCGATTCCCAGCTTGACAACAATCGCGCGTTCGTCGGCACCTCGGCCTCGCGCACGCGCCCCGACCAGCTGCCGCCCGCCTGCAGCCACATCTGGCCGAAAACCGCAGCCAAGTACTCGTTCGGGGTGAGCAGGCTGAAGCTGCGGGATTTCTCGCCGCAACTGGACGGAAATGTGCCGAAGAAGGTCAAGGTGTTGCCGTCGTGCGCCGGCCTGTCCGGCCAGACATCGCAGAATCCCGGAGCAAGGTAGAGATTGTTGACCACCGTGACCTGGGGCAGGACCGGTTCGGAGTACACCGCCACCGCGCGCTTTTTCTCATCCGGAACGAAACGAAGCCGGAATGACTTGAAGTTCAGCAGCAGCGCATCTGCGCCGACGTTATAAGGCCGCGTCGGTTCGTTGTCGAACTGCGCCGGGTCGTGGTTGTCGATGGCGAAGAAACTGCGATCCAGTACCAGATCGCCGGTGATCTCGCGCACGCCGCGGTTGCGCAGGTCGCGCACAAACATCCAGAAGTTCTCGAGCGTCAGTTTCGGATCGCCATAGCCTTTCAGCACCAGATTGCCATCCAGCCGGTCGCCCGTGAGCGTCCCGTCCAGATAAGCCTCGGTCTTCCAGGTATAGGCCGGGCCGAGAATCTCCAGCGCGGCAAACGTGGTCACCAGCTTGATCACGGACGCGGGATTGAGCGATCGGTCGATGCCGACCGTCAAAACCGGCAGGTTGTTGGTCAGGTCATGAACGTAAATTCCCACGCTGCTCTCCGGCACGCCGGCTTGCGCCAGTGCGGCGGCGACCGGCCCGGGCGGCTCGCTCATCGGCGTGGTGGCCACGGCCTCTGGCGCCGACGCGAGCAGCAGCAGCAGCGACAAACGTCCGAGGGCTGTCATCGCGTTCCGTTCGCCGATACGGAAAAAGGCAGCTGCGGAGGAGAATCGTGTGCTCAGAGGAGACTGTCCAGAATTGCGCTGGTACCTTCGACCAGGAAATCCATGTTCTCCTCGTCGATCAGGTACGGAGGCATGAAGTACACGGTATTGCCGAGCGGCCGCAACAACAATCCGCGCGCCAGCGCGGCCTGATAGAACTTGCGCGCGAATGCGGGGTCATCGCTCGCCGCATCGAATGCCCAGATCATCCCGGTGTTGCGGAAGTGCCTGACCCCCGGATGCTGCGCAAGCTTGCTGCAGCGGCGCGAAAGCTGCGCCGATTTCTCGCGGTTGCCTGCCAGCACTCGATCCTCCTCGAAAATGTCCAGCACCGCCAGCGCGGCACGGCAGGCCAGCGCATTGCCGGTGTAGGAATGCGAGTGCAAGAAGCCGCGCGCGAGATCGTCGTGGTAGAACGCCCGATAGACCTCCTCGGTCGTCAGCACCACCGACAGCGGCAGGTAGCCGCCGGTAAGGCCCTTGGACAGACAGAGGAAATCCGGCCTGATGCCCGCCTGTTCGCAGGCCAGGAAAGTGCCGGTGCGGCCGAAACCCACCGCGATTTCGTCGGCGATCAGGTGCACCCGATAGCGGTCGCAGAGCGCCCGGGCTTCGATGAGGTAACGCGGGTGGTACATCACCATGCCGCTCGCGCCCTGCACCAGCGGCTCCACGATCAGCGCCGCGGTCTGCTCGTGGTGCTCCGCGAAGTACGCCTCCAGCGCGCGAGCCGCCCGCAGGGACACGTCTTCATGGGTTTCGCCGGATTGGGCCAGGCGCCAGTCCGGCGTCGGCACTTGCGCGCTGTGCCGCAGCAGCGGCGCATAAGTGTCGCGGAACAGCGGCACGTCGGTCACCGATAGCGCGCCCAGCGTCTCGCCGTGATAACTCCCTTGCAGACTGACGAACTGTGTTTTCCGCGGCTGCCCGCCGTTGCGCCACGCATGAAAGCTCATTTTGAGCGCGATCTCGGTCGCCGAGGCGCCGTCGCTGCCGTAGAAACAGTGCGACAGACCGGTCAGCGACGACAGCCTTTCGGAAAGCTGCACCACCGGCTCGTGGGTGAATCCCGCAAGCATCACGTGCTCGAGTTTGCCGAGCTGGTCGGTGAGCGCGGCGTTGATCCTGGGATTGGCGTGGCCAAACAGGTTGACCCACCAGGAACTGATCGCATCGAGGTAGCGCTTGCCTTCGAAGTCGACCAGCCACATGCCTTCGCCGCGGGCGATCGGCAACAACGGCAGGTGCTCGTGGTGCTTCATCTGCGTGCACGGGTGCCAGACCGCGAGCAGGCTGCGGGACAGCAGTTGGTCGTTGTTAGTCAATTTGGATTGTGCGGACATGGGCAATGCAACCGCAAGCGCGGAAACCATCAGACGAAGTAAGACATCTTTTCCGCGTTGAATCAAGTTGGCGCCGTGATGCGCGGGTACTCGGCGGTACGGGATGAAGACTGCAACCCCGCGCCGCGACCCGCGCCGGTACTAACACTCCGGGCCCGTGGTTGCTCGGAATGCTGGCGTGTTTGATGCTTGACCCAAGGAAGAATGCTTCGCACTATTCGCTTGCGAAAGGAGGGCATGAATGAATCTGCTGGAATCCATCTCCGATCGGATGGCCGTGGCCAACCGGCCTCTGTTTGCGATCACAGTGGCAGCGGTACCTTGTCCCGACACACCGGTGATTCTGACCCTGCATTGGCACGGCTTCATCGAGGAGAAGATCATCGAAGTGGAAGAAGCCGAAATCGTGTCCTACACCCCGATCCCGAGTTCGGCGCTGCAGGTCAACGAGCGCTGGGACGATCTGACCACGCTCGATCGCGCGGCGATGGAGGCCGGCTGGGAGCTGGGCGCGTGGGATGTGGCGCGTGCCGAGCGCGTCGGTTGCATACGCCCCGGGGCCGAATCGCGCGAGGTGCTCGAGTGCCTCCAGGCTTTCGGCGCCTTCCCTTACGGTGTTAACGGACACCAAGTCGTGGTGTCCGACGCACCGGATGCGGAAGACCTGCTGAATCTCGCCGCGCGGCGCGGCTACCTGATGTGGATGTTCCGGCCCGTGCATGGTGGCATCTGGGCTGAAGTGGCCGATGATGCGACCCTGCGGCCGGACGGCACCCGCACCCCGCCGTGCCCGATTGCCCCGGTCCCTCCCGCCGGCAGCGGGTCGCGCAAGACCGTTTACCGCTTCGGTATCTCCGGCAACCCCTTCTCCGTGAACTGACCCGCCGGGGGGGGGGGGGCGGGGCCCCCCCCCCCGGACGGGCGGGGCAGCGGGGAGGGGGACGGGGGGGTAAT
>JBBPIT010000035.1:10548-38577 GCA_038040175.1 Pseudomonadota bacterium
GGGGGTGCCCCTCCCCCGATTCGCTCGACGTACCCCCCCCACCCCCTGACCCGCTACCGGGCCGCCCGGCCGTCGCCCCGCGCCCCCCACGCCCGGTTGACCCCGCCTCCATTCCCAAACCACCTGGCTGTGAGCGCTTGCTCACGCCATGTAGGGCGCGTCTAGTCGCGATAAATCAACCTTGGCCTTGAATTCCTGTCAGCGTGGCCCTATTATTAGCACTCGCAGGCATTGAGTGCTAACAAGGCTTTCGCCTCGTTATTCGTTCATAAACAAGAGGAGAGTTGACATGAAAATCCGTCCATTGCACGACCGAGTAATCGTCAAGCGCCTGGAAGAGGAGCGCAAGACGGCTTCCGGCATCGTGATCCCCGACACTGCTGCCGAGAAGCCCGACCAGGGCGAGATCATTGCGGTGGGTAACGGCAAGATTCTGGAAGACGGCAAGGTCCGGCCGCTGGATGTGAAGAAAGGCGACAAGATCCTGTTCGGCAAGTACTCCGGACAGACCGTCAAGGTTCATGGCGAAGAACTGCTGGTGATGCGCGAAGAAGACATCATGGGCGTGGTTGAAGCCGCCTAAACCCGAGCACAAATTCAAGTTCCCGATCTTTTTTTAGGAGCAAATTCTCATGGCAGCAAAAGACGTTAAATTCCATGACTCGGCCCGTGCGCGCATCATGGCCGGTGTCAACATTCTGGCTGATGCGGTCAAGGTGACTCTGGGCCCGAAGGGCCGCAATGTGGTACTGGAGCGCTCCTTTGGCGCCCCGACCATCACCAAGGACGGCGTATCGGTCGCGAAAGAAATCGAGCTGAAGGACAGGTTCGAGAACATGGGCGCACAGATGGTGAAGGAAGTCGCCTCCAAGACTTCCGATGTGGCCGGTGACGGCACCACCACCGCCACCGTTCTGGCGCAGGCGATCGTGCAGGAAGGCATGAAGTACGTGGCCGCCGGCATGAACCCGATGGACCTGAAGCGCGGCATCGACAAGGCTGTCGTTGCCGTGGTCGAAGAACTCAAGAAGATCTCCAAGCCCTGCACCACCAGCAAGGAAATCGCCCAGGTCGGTTCGATTTCCGCCAATGCCGATTCTTCCATCGGTCAGCGCATCGCCGAGGCGATGGAAAAAGTCGGCAAGGAAGGCGTGATCACCGTCGAGGACGGCACGGGGCTTGCGGACGAGCTGGATATCGTGGAAGGCATGCAGTTCGACCGCGGCTACCTGTCGCCGTATTTCATCAACAATCCTGACAGGCAGATCTCTATTCTGGAAAACCCCTACGTTCTTCTCCACGACAAGAAGATCTCCAACATCCGCGAACTGCTGCCGGTCCTGGAGCTGGTTGCCAAGGCCGGCCGCCCGCTGCTGATCGTCGCCGAAGACGCCGACGGCGAAGCGCTCGCAACCCTGGTGGTTAATAACCTCCGCGGCATCCTCAAGACCTGCGCGGTGAAGGCGCCGGGCTTCGGCGATCGCCGCAAGGCCATGCTCGAAGACATCGCGACCCTGACCGGCGGTACCGTAATCGCAGAGGAAGTCGGCCTCACCCTGGAAAAGGCGACCCTCAAGGACCTCGGCCAGGCCAAGCGCATCGAGATCGGCAAGGAAGAAACCACCATCATCGACGGCGCCGGCGACACCAAGGCCATCGAAGGCCGCGTGAAGTCGATCCGCAAGCAGATCGATGAAGCGACCAGCGACTACGACAAGGAAAAGCTGCAGGAGCGCGTAGCGAAACTCGCCGGCGGCGTGGCGTTGATCAAGGTAGGTGCTGCCACTGAAGTCGAGATGAAAGAGAAGAAGGCCCGCGTTGAGGATGCGCTGCATGCAACCCGCGCTGCAGTCGAGGAAGGCATTGTCGCAGGCGGCGGCGTTTCGCTGATCCGTGCCCGCTCCGCAATCGCCAAGCTCAAGGGCGACAACCACGATCAGGACGCCGGCATCAAGATCGTGATGCGCGCACTGGAAGAGCCGCTGCGCTGGATCGTCGCCAACGCCGGCGACGAGCCTTCCGTTGTTCTCAACAAGGTTGTCGAAGGCAAGGGCAACTTCGGCTTCAACGCGCAGACCGGTGAGTACGGGGACATGGTGGAGATGGGCGTGCTCGATCCTACCAAGGTGACCCGCTACGCGCTGCAGAATGCGGCCTCCGTGGCTGGCCTGATCCTGACCACCGCTGCGATGGTTGCCGAGGCTCCGAAGGAAGAACATTCCCACGGCGGAGGCGGCATGGGCGGCATGGGTGGCATGGGCGGCATGGACATGTGAGCTGGCCTCTCACGCCGCAACAAGAAGCCCCGCTTCAGCGGGGCTTTTTTTTGACTTGTCGCCATGCATTGCAGCGCGACAGCAAAACCCGTAGCGTAGATCCAATGGACCGTCCATCTGGGAAAGAACAGTCGCTTGTCAGAGCAACGGCCAGTGATCTGCGCCGACACGCGCCGTTCGACCGGATGGACAATGATCACCTCGTATTTCTTGCCAGCCGGCTGAGCCTTGCATATTACCCGGCACAGTCGCTCATCCTGGATCCCTCGCACGGCATTCCCCGCCAGTTTTTCATCATCAAGCAAGGTGGCGTGGTGGGCAGCGGCAATTCCGCGCCGGAAACCGGCGACTCACGTTGGCGGCTTGCCGCGGGAGAATGCTTCCCGCTTGGTGCGCTGATTGGTGAGCGTAGCGTTATCAGCTATTACCGCGCGGTTGAGGACACCTTCTGTTACCAGTTACCGGCAGAGGACTTCCATCGACTGCTGCAATCGAGCGCGGTATTCCACGATTTCTGCACGCGCCGGATGGCGGCATTGCTTGAACGTTCACGCCAGAGCATGCAGAGCGAATATTTGCTGGGTGCAAGCCGGCAACCGCTCGACTCGCTGCTTGCCGACCTGATTTGCCGGCCTGCAGAGGTTTGTTCCGGGGCAACCTCTGTGCGCGACGCTGCGCGCGCGATGCGGGAGGCGCGGATAGGCTCGATTCTCATTGTCGCCGCGGCCGGCGATCTCGAGGGAATCTTCACCCTGCGTGACTTGCGCGATCGGGTCGTGGCGCAGGGAACCGATACGCAGCGACCGGTGGCAGACTGCATGAGCCCTCGGCCGATTTGCCTGCCATCGTCGGCGCTGGCATTCGAAGCGGCACTTGCGATGGCTCGCCATGGCTTTCATCACGTGGTGGTCAAGGACGGCGACGCGATCCTGGGGGTCGTTTCCGAGAGCGACCTGTTCGCCCTGCAGAGGGTCGGCGTGACGCGAATTCATGCTGGAATTCGGTCGGCCGAAACCGTTTCCCGGTTGCAGCAACTTGCGGCGGACATCCGTTCGCTGACACACAGCCTTCTGGCACAGGGCGTGGATGCCGAACACATGATGCATCTGATCTCGGCGCTCAACGACCAGCTCACGACGCGCGTCGTCGAATTGGAGTGCGACGCGGCTGGCGTGCCTTCCGACAGCTTCGCCTGGATTGCGCTCGGTTCCCAGGGACGCCATGAACAGACGCTTGCCACAGATCAGGATAACGGCATCCTGTTTGCTGATGAATCGGGCGAGCCGGCGCGCAACCGTGAGAGACTGCTGCCGCTGGCCGCCCGCATCAACGCGCAACTTGCCGAGTGCGGCTTCCCGCTTTGCAGGGGGGAGATCATGGCGCGCAACCCGCGCTGGTGCCTTAGCCTGGGCGAGTGGAAGGAAACCTTTTCCTCCTGGATCGATCGCGGTGACCCGCCGTCGCTGCTCAACGCGGCGATCTTCTTCGATTTTCGTGCGGTGTGCGGCGATGCGAATCCTGTCAGCCGTCTTCGCGACTGGCTTTCCGCGGCTGCGTGCAGCAACCAGCGCTTTCTGCATCAGATGGCGAAGAATGCGCTCGGCAACGCGCCGCCGCTTGGCATACTGCGCGACTTCGATGTCGCGCCACACGGTTCAGTCGCGGCCAGCATCGATCTCAAGCTTAACGGTGCCATGCCGTTCGTCGACGCGGCTCGCATACTCAGTCTTGCTGCGGGCGACACACATACCGGAACGGTAGATCGACTGCGCGGCGCCGCTCGGGCGTTCGGCATCGGAGACGCGGAAGCCGAAGCCTGGATCCATGCGTACCTGTTCATCCAGGCCCTGCGGCTTCGCCGTCATCAGGTCCAGATCGAACGGAATCAGGCGACTGACAACTTCCTCGATCCAGATACCCTCAATGACCTGGATCGGCGGATACTCAAGGAAGCCCTGCGCCAGGCCCGCAAACTGCAATCCCGCATAAGGCTCGATTACCAGCTATGAGCCTCTGGCAATGGAGTCGGGAACACAAGCCGCTGTCCCAGGCGAGCCGTAACGTACTGGAAACCTGGCGCGCCGCTCCTATTCCCGAACTGCGACGTCCGTTGCGCGACGTGAGCTGGACTGTGGTCGACACCGAGAGCAGTGGGCCGGACGCCAAGCACGACCGCCTTCTATCCATCGGGGCTTGCACGGTTTCCGGCGGCCACGTGGTCATCGGCAGCGGATTCGAGGCCCTGCTGCGTCAGGAGCAGCCCAGCGCCGCGGATAACATACTGGTTCATCGCATCGGCGGGACAGCGCAGCTTGACGGCGAGAATCCGGAGTGGGCGCTCGCCGCATTCCTGGATTACGCGCGGCGCAACCCGCTGGTCGCATTCCACGCCCGGTTTGACGCCACCTTGCTCGCGCGCGCGCTGCGCGATCGGCTGGGCCTGCGCTTCAGGGCGTTGTGGGTGGACGCGGCGCATGTTGCGACGGCCCTTTTTCCGCAATCACGTGGTGAGAACTGGGGACTCGATCAATGGTTGGCGTATTTCGGTATCGAGAACTATGCGCGCCATGACGCGCTGGCGGACGCCTTCTGCACGGCACAGCTCTTTCTGGTACTGCTCGAACGGGCGGCGTCGCAGGGAATCGGGGACGCGCGGGCGCTCATTGGCATAGGGCGCGCCCAGCACGAATTGACGCGCTGGCTGTCCCGTTGAGTCCGGGCGGCTTGCAAAGGCACTTGCCGCCGTTATACTCTGGCCGCAGCCGGCGCAGTGGATGCTACCGGTATGTCCGCGCTCGGGACCGACTGCCCGCAAATAAACGCAGCGCAGCAAATAAGCGTCGTAGGGAGGGGGAAAACATGGAATTGTCGGAAAAGCATCGCGAGTACTGGCACAGGAATCTGTTGATCACGGCCATTCTGCTGTTCATCTGGTTCGTCGTGACCTTTGTCGAAGGCTGGTATGCCCGCGAGTTGAATGCGTTCATCATCTTCGGCTTCCCATTCGGCTTCTACATGTCAGCGCAGGGATCACTGATCGTTTATGTCGTTCTGATCTGGTTCTATGCACGTTACATGAACGCGCTTGACATAGAGTACAACGTGGAAGAAGGAGAAGACGAATGAGCCAGTCCTCGATGGGTCATAAGGCATTCAAAGCCCAGCTCAAGAAATACTACAGCTTTTATACCGGCGGCTTCATCGCCTTCGTGCTCGCGCTCGCGGTCGCGGAGCAGATGGGAATGTCGCGGCAATGGATCGGCTACTGGTTCCTGTTCGCGACGATCGCTCTCTACGCAGGCATCGGCATCATGAGCCGCACTGTGGATCCCGCGGAATATTACGTGGCCGGCCGGCGAGTGCCGGCATTCTTCAACGGCATGGCAACCGGCGCCGACTGGATGAGCGCCGCCTCGTTCATCGGCATGGCCGGCACGCTGTATCTGTCCGGCTTCGATGGCTTGGCGTTCGTGATGGGCTGGACCGGCGGATATTGCCTGGTGGCATTCCTGCTGGCGCCCTACCTGCGCAAGTTCGGCCAGTTCACGATTCCGGACTTCCTCGGCGAACGCTACGGCGGCAATTTCATCCGTTCCATCGGCATTTTCGCCGCGGTCCTGTGCTCGTTCACGTACGTAGTGGCACAGATCTACGGCGTCGGCCTCATCACCAGCCGCTTCACCGGGCTTGAATTCGGCATTGGGGTATTCGTCGGCCTCGGCGGGATTCTGGTGTGCTCGTTCCTCGGCGGAATGCGCGCGGTGACCTGGACCCAGGTGGCCCAGTACATCATCCTGATCATCGCTTACATGACACCGGTGGTATGGCTGTCGGTCAATATCACCGGCATTCCGGTGCCGCAGTTGGTCTATGGCCAGGTGCTGCAGAAAGTGACCGAGCGTGAGAAGCAGTTGACCAACGATCCGAAAGAGATCGAGGTCCGCGGCCTGTTCAAGCAGCGGGCGGAAGCGTTGGAGGCGAAAATCAACGATTTGCCGGCATCCTACGAAGCGGAACAGGCGGCTCTCAGCAAGAAACTCGAAGACCTGATCGCCAGCGGGGCGCCGGAAGAACAGGTGAAGGCGGCGCGGGCCGCGATGGACGCCTTCCCGAAATCGCCCGGAGCGGCGAAGGCGGCTTGGACCGCGGCCAAGAGTGCGGCGATGGCCAAGTCTGCACCGCCACGCCCGCATGCCCAGCCGTTCCCCGGCAAGGATGAAGCCGCGCAGAATATCGCGCGCAATAACTTCCTCGGCATCGTATTCTGCATGATGTTCGGCACCGCCGCGCTGCCGCACATCCTGATGCGCTATTACACGACGCCAAGTGTCCGGCAGGCGCGCCAATCGGTGTTCTGGTCGCTGTTCTTCATCTTCCTGCTCTACTTCACCGCGCCGTCGCTCGCCGTGCTGGCGAAATACGACGTCTACCACTTCCTGGTCGGCAGCACCTTCGCCGATCTGCCGGCGTGGGCGGCGAACTGGGCACGTGTGGATCCAACGCTATTATCGATTACCGACATCAACAAGGACGGCGTCGTGCAGTTGGCGGAAATCGTACTCGGCACCGATATCATCGTGCTCGCAACGCCTGAAATCGCCGGCTTGCCGTACGTGGTGTCGGGCCTGGTGGCGGCGGGCGGTCTTGCTGCCGCGCTATCAACTGCGGACGGCCTGTTGCTGACAATCGCCAACGCGCTGTCGCACGATCTCTACTACAAGATGATCGATCCGCATGCGCCGACTGGGCGCCGTGTCACGGTGTCGAAAGCCCTGCTGGTGATCGTCGCACTCGTTGCGGCGTATGTGACTTCGCTCAAGCCCGGAGACATCCTGTTCCTGGTCGGCGCGGCATTCTCGCTGGCGGCTTCGGCGTTCTTCCCGGCGCTGGTGCTCGGTGTGTTCTGGCGGCGCGCCAACAAGTGGGGAGCGATCACCGGCATGGCTGCGGGACTGGGCGTGTGCATGTATTACATGTATACGACCTACCCGTTCTTCGGTGGGGTGCCGGCGAATCAGTGGTTCCATATGAACCCGATTTCCGCCGGCGTGTTTGGCGTGCCGATCGGTATTATCACGATCGTCGTGGTGAGCCTGCTCACTCCGGAACCATCGAAAAAAGTGCAGGAGCTGGTCGATCACGTGCGTTATCCGCACTTGCGCGGCGACATCGACACCCAGGCGGCCTGAGCGCGGCGGCAGCCTTGAAGCCTCGATAGCGAGCGCTTCATCGGGAAAAAGAGGCCTGCCAGCGCGGGCCTTTTTTTGCCGGCGGTCGACGTTCGGCTAATATGCGTGGCGATGAAAATCAAGCCTTGGTGGCACGTCCAGCGTTCGCGCCTGTTCGCCATGTTCAAACAGCACGAGCGGGCTGCGGATGAACTGCGCGAAGCGCTCAGACTGGACCCGTCGTACGTTCGGGCCGCCTGCGCGTTGGGATTCCTGTATGGATCGCTGGGCCGCTATTCCCTGGCCGTCGAGTACTTCCAGGCGGCGCTGAAAATCGACCCGGACAATGCGATTGCACTGTTCGATCTCGGGTACGTCCATCACCAGAAAGGGCACCACGAGCTGGCGATCGCCGCGTTCAAGGATGCGGTGCGACTCAAGCCGAACATCGATCGCGCCTGGTACGGAATGGGTCTCGCGCTGGCGGTGCTCGGGCGGCATGAGGAAGCGGCGCAAGCGCTGGAGCAGGCGGCACGATTGCAGCCGATGAACGGTTACGCCTGGTACGAGCTGGGCATGGCTTATCACACGCTCAACAGCCGCGACAAACTTGATGAAGTGATCGCGCATCTGAACAGGTTCGATCCGAAGGTGACGCAGCATTTGGTGCGGGCGACCGCCAGGACTGCCGATCAATCGGGGCCGGCCGCAACCCATGCCGCCCCCGGCGTGGACGATAGGCGAGGCTGATCGTGCCGATCGAACTGTTTTTGTTGAGCGTCCTGCGCGCTCTGGTTGAAGTAGCCGGGTTTTTCCTCCTCGGCCAGGGCGTGCTCTACCTGTTGGCCGGCAGTACGCGCGACCGAAACGCCGTGTACCGCATGTTCCAGTTCCTGACGCGCCCCGTGATCCGGGCGACCCGGGCGATAACGCCGAGGGTAGTCGTGGATCGGCACATCCCGTTGCTGACGTTTTTCCTGCTGTTCTGGCTCTGGATCGTGCTGCAGATTCTGAAGCTGCGATTTTGCGCGGCTCACCAACTGGTCTGCGTCTGAGCAACCGGAACCCGGCGAGATCCTGCAGCGTGCCGCAGACGTGTCGTCTTGGACGCACAGTGGCGACGTCCCCCCTTGCCCCTTTGGTATCGCAATGCCCGGTTGTCCAGTTGCGCGCGTTTTCGGGTAAAATGCCGCGCTTTCCGAGCGGCGTTTCCTGCCGCAACGATGCGTGGCCAAGTAGCTCAGTTGGTAGAGCAGAGGACTGAAAACAAGCCGCCCTTGGGCTTGTTTCAGTGCAGGCTAACCTGCCCGCTGGTGGGCAGGTTAAGCGTAGCGGCCGGAGCTACAACACGCCGCGAAAGCGGCTTGTTTCGGTCAAGGCTAATGTGCGACTCGTCGCACGTTAAGCGGGCTTCAGCTCGCGGCCGGAGCCAAAATCCTTGTGTCGGTGGCCCGCAAGAAACTAGCGCCACTCGGCGCAGTTAGAATACAAATCCCGCGACGGGATTCGTTTTGTGCGGCAAAAGTGGCCAAGTAGCTCAGTCGGTAGAGCAGAGGACTGAAAATCCTTGTGTCGGTGGTTCGATTCCGCCCTTGGCCACCAATTTCCTTTAGGTCTTTCTCGTCCGAAATCTGGCTCTGCTGTAGAGAGTTCTTGAAGCAGAGGACTGAAAACACGCCGCGCCAGCGGCTTGTTTCAGTGGAGACTAACTTTTCGCGTAGCGCAAGGTTATGTCGGAACTAAAATCCTTGTGTCGGTGGTTCGATTTAATTGCGACGTAACCTGACCGACTGGTTAGGTTAGTCTCCACTGAAACAGGAAATGCCTGTTTTCGCCCTTGGCCACCATCTCTTCCGGCGTCATTTGTATTTTTCGAAAGCCTGTTCCAAACCCCTGAATCCAAGGGAAAGCCTCCCATTTGGCCTATAATTGACGGCTTTTCCGGGGCCGTCAGGTCCCTTGTCGTTTCAGGGTTCCGATGCAGCTTTTTGCTTTCGGCGTCAATCACAATACGGCCCCGCTCGCGGTTCGCGAGCAGGTGACTTTTCACGCCGCCAATCTGGAAGAAGCGCTGCGCGACCTGGTGAATCACGAGCCGGTCAGGGAGGCGGCGATCATTTCCACCTGCAATCGCACCGAGGTCTATTGCAGCACCCCGGAACCCGAACGCGCGATCGACTGGCTGGCGCGCTTTCATCATCTGAAGTCGCAATCGCTCGAACCCTTTCTTTATACGCTGCCGCGCGAGCGCGCCGTCGCGCACGCGTTCCGGGTGGCGAGCGGGCTGGATTCCATGGTGCTGGGCGAGCCGCAGATTCTCGGACAGATGAAAGATGCGGTGAAGTCCGCCGAGCATGCCGGCACGCTCGGCACCGTGCTTCACAAACTGTTCCAGTCGACTTTCTCGGTGGCGAAAGAAGTGCGCACCCAGACCGAGATTGGCACCAACTCGGTGTCGATGGCCGCGGCCGCGGTGAAAGTTGCGGAGCGCATCTACCCGAGCATCTGCGAGCAGAAAGTGCTGTTCATCGGCGCCGGCGAAATGATCGAGCTCTGCGCCACGTATTTCGCCGCCAGGCAGCCGCGCCAGGCGACCTTTGCCAATCGCACGCTGGAACGCGGCGAGGAACTGGCCGCCCGCTTCCAGGGGCAGGCGATCACCCTCAACGATTTGCACGAGCAGTTGGCGCTGCACGACATCGTGGTCACCTGTACGGCAAGCCAGTTGCCGATACTCGGCAAGGGCATGATCGAGCGCGCGATCAAGGCGCGCCGGCACCGGCCGATCCTGATGATCGATCTGGCGGTGCCGCGCGACGTCGAAGCCGAAGTGGCCGAGCTCGATGACGTGTTTCTTTACAGCGTGGACGACCTCGGCAAGGTCATTCAGGAAGGCCTCGACACCCGCCAGGCGGCGGTGGCGCAGGCGGAGGCGATCATCAGCGCCAGCGTGCACGATTTCATGCACTGGTTCGAGACCCGCGAGCTGGTACCCACCATTCGCGCGCTGCGGGATCAGGCCGAACGCATGCGCCGCCACGAGTTCGACCGTGCCGCGAAGCTGCTGGCAAAAGGTGAAGACCCGCAGAAAGTGCTGGAGCAGCTCTCCCATGCGCTGACCAACAAGTTCCTGCATGCACCGACGCACGCGCTCAATTCCGCGGAAGCCAGGGAGCGCGAGTCCCTGGTCGCCATGCTCGCTCGCCTCTACCAGGTCAATCCGCCGGAATGAAACCTTCGATTGCTTCCAAGCTGGCGCAACTGTCCGCCAGGCTGGAGGAACTCAACGCGTTGCTCTCCGGCGAGGACGTCACAAAGAATCTCGACAATTACCGCAAGCTCACCCGCGAGCACGCCGAGATTGCGCCGGTAGTCGAGCTTTACAACGCTTACAAGGCAGCCGAGCGGGACGTTGCCTCGGCATTGCAGTTGGCCGGCGATCCGGAAATGCGCGAACTGGCCGAGGCCGAAATGCACGCAGGCAAACAGAGGCTCGCGGGCATCGAGGCCGAGCTGCAGCAGCAGTTGCTGCCCAGGGATCCTAGTGACGAGCGCAACATCTTCCTGGAAATCCGCGCCGGCACCGGCGGCGACGAGTCGGCCCTGTTTGCCGGCGACCTGTTCCGCATGTACACGCGCTACGCCGAACGCCAGGGCTGGAAAGTGGATCTGATTTCGGAGAGCCCGAGCGAACAGGGCGGCTACAAGGAGGTGATCGGCAAGATCATCGGTTACGGCGCGTACTCGAAGCTCAAGTTCGAGTCCGGCGGCCATCGCGTGCAGCGCGTGCCCGAGACCGAGACGCAGGGCCGCATCCACACCAGCGCCGGCACGGTGGCCGTGCTGCCGGAAGTCGATACGGTCGAGGACGTGGTGCTCAATGCCGCGGAACTGCGCATCGATACCTTCCGCGCTTCCGGCGCGGGCGGCCAGCACATCAACAAGACCGATTCCGCCGTGCGCGTAACGCACATCCCGACCGGCATCGTGGTCGAGTGCCAGGACGACCGTTCCCAGCACAAGAACAAGGCTCAGGCGCTTGCCGTGCTGGCTGCGCGCATCAAGGACAAGCAGTTGCGTGAGCAGCAGGCCAAACAGGCGGCGACCCGCAAGTCGCTGATCGGCAGCGGCGACCGCTCCGAACGCATCCGCACGTACAACTTCCCTCAGGGACGCGTCACCGATCACCGCATCAACCTCACGCTGTACAAGATCGATCAGATCATGGACGGCGCGCTCGACGAGTTGATCGGCGCCCTGATGGCCGAGCATCAGGCCGAACAGCTTGCCGCAATGGCAGAAGACATGGTCGCGACCCAAACGTGATTGCGACAGTCGGTGCGCTTCTCGAGAAAGCGGTGCGGGACCTGGCCGCAGACCGGGATACGGCCGAAGCGCGGCGCGATGCGCAGGTGCTATTGGGTTTCGCGCTGGGCGTATCGCGCGCCTGGGTGACCACTCACCCGGACCAAGCGGCGGATTCCGAAGCCGCTGCAAGATTCCGGTCTCTTGTGGCACTCCGGGTGAGTGGTCACCCGGTGGCCTACCTGGTCGGTGTCAGGGAGTTCTACGGGCTGCCGTTGCGGGTCACGCCCGATGTCCTGATCCCGCGCCCCGAGACCGAGGAGCTGGTGGAAGCGGCGCTGGAAAGGCTGCCGCAGGACGAAACGCGAAAGGTGCTGGATCTCGGCACCGGCAGCGGATGCATCGCCATCGCGATCGCACGCCAACGGCCTGCGGCACAGGTCACCGCGGTGGACAGTTCAAGTCCCGCATTGGCATTGGCGCGCGAGAACGCTGCCGCGCTCGGCGTCGAGGTGGAGTTCCTGCAAAGCGACTGGTTCGCCGCGTTGGGCGGCCGCCGCTTCGATCTGATCGTGGCGAACCCGCCTTACGTTGCCGCAGACGACCCGCATCTGCGACAGGGCGACCTGCGCTTCGAGCCGCGCCCATCGCTTGCCGCCGGTGCGGACGGACTCGCGGACCTTCGCCGTATCGTCGGCGCTACGCCGAAACATCTGCGCCCGGGCGGCTGGCTGCTGCTCGAACACGGCTACGATCAGGCCGAGGCATGCAGAGACCTTTTGCATAACGCGGGCTTTGGTGAACTGGTATTCCGTGCCGATATTGCGGGATTGCCGCGAATTGCCGGCGGGCGCCTATTGACGCCCGATTCGCCGAGTCGTTAACATCGTTGCCGTCTAACGGGAGTGTCTCCGCCGGGCATGATCCGGAACGGGCACTCCCTTTAATCTTCCAGGGGTATCGCCAATGGATGCACAGGAAAAGATCAAGCAGCAGGTCACCGGCAATCCGATCGTGCTGTACATGAAGGGAACGCCGGACGCGCCGATGTGCGGTTTCAGCGCCGCGACGGTGCAGATTCTCGAGGCCTGTGGCGTCGAGAATGTCGCCACCGTGGATGTTCTGGCCGATCAGGACATCCGCCAGGGCATCAAGGATTACTCCAAGTGGCCAACGATTCCGCAGCTATACGTCAACGGCGAATTCGTCGGCGGCGCGGACATCATTCGCGAGATGTATCAGTCCGGCGAGCTGCAGAAACTCCTCGGAAAATAAGCAAACCCACCGAAAAGGGCTGGCCGTCGAGCCAGCCCTTTTTTGTTTCAAGGGCAGGACAATTCCCACAACAATGGACCGGGCAGAATCCCATCAGCAGATCCGCGCGGCGGTGCGCGACCTGTGCTCGCGTTTCCCCGGCGAGTACTGGCGCAAACTCGACGAAGCACGCGCCTATCCCGAAGAGTTCGTGCGTGCGCTGACCGACGCCGGATGGCTGTCGGCACTGATTCCGGAGGAGTATGGCGGGACCGGGCTCGGCATCACCGAGGCCTCGATCATCCTCGAAGAGGTGAACCGCTCGGGCGCCAACTCCGGTGCCTGCCATGCGCAGATGTACATCATGGGCACGCTGCTGCGCCATGGCTCCGGGGCGCAAAAGCGCAAGTATCTGCCGGACATTGCCGCGGGAAAACTGCGGTTGCAGTCGTTCGCGGTGACCGAGCCGACCACCGGCTCCGATACCACCAGGCTCAAGACCATGGCGGTTCGCAAAGGCGATCGCTACATCGTCAATGGGCAAAAGGTCTGGACCTCCCGCGTGCAGCACTCCGACCTGATGTTGCTGCTGGCGCGCACCACGCCGCTGGACCAGGTGCAGAACAAGTCCGACGGCCTGTCGGTATTCCTGGTGGACTTACGCACTTCGGGCGGCAAGGGAATCACGGTGCGGCCGATCCGCAACATGCCGAACCACGAGACCAACGAAGTGTTCCTCGACAATCTCGAAGTGCCGGCTGAGAACCTGATCGGCGAGGAGGGCAAGGGTTTCCGCTACATCCTCGACGGCATGAACGCCGAGCGCATCCTGATCGCCGCCGAGTGCATCGGCGACGGGCACTGGTTCATCGAGCGCGCCTCCCGCTACGCCAACGAGCGCGTGGTGTTCGGGCGGCCGATCGGCCAGAACCAGGGCGTTCAGTTTCCGATCGCGCGCGCCCACGTCAACGTCGAGGCCGCCGATCTGATGCGCTACAAGTCGGCCGCGTTGTTTGAGGCAGGCAAGCCCTGCGGGGCGGAAGCGAACATGGCCAAGATGCTGGCTGCGGACGCGTCCTGGGAGGCAGCCAACGTCTGTCTCCAGACCCACGGCGGTTTTGGCTTCGCCGCCGAGTACGACATCGAACGCAAGTTCCGCGAGACGCGTCTGTACCAAGTGGCGCCGGTCTCCACCAACCTGATCCTGGCCTACATTGCCGAGCACGTGCTCGGCCTGCCGCGCTCGTACTGAGGATTTGAGACTCCCCAGCCCCCAATATCGCGAGCGGCCGGAAGCGTCCTATAATCGCAGCCTCACGTCTGTCCTTCTGATGCAGTCATGATGAACTATCGCGGCATCCATGACATGGGCGGTCTCCCGGCGGCAACCGTCGAGCCGACCGAGCATGATTACGCGCTTTGGGAAAAGCGCGTGGACGCGTTGCTGGTGCTCCTGACCAAGAAGGGGCTGATGACGGTGGACGAGCTCCGCCGCAACATCGAGGGCCTGGGGCAGGATGCTTACGACAAGATGAGTTATTACGAGCGCTGGATCTACTCGATTACGCAAACGCTGATCCAGCGCGGCGTCATCAGCATCGACGAACTCGGCCGCAAGATGGCCGAGACGCAGGCGCGTACCGATGGCGGCCGCTGAGGAGTTATCGCCGCAGTTCCGCACCGGCGACCGCGTTGCGGTGCGGGCCGCCTACCCGATCGGTCATATGCGCACCCCCTACTACATCCGCGGCAAACGCGGCGTGATCGAGCGCCTGTGCGGCGCGTATGGCAATCCCGAGGAACTGGCTTACGCCCGGCCGGGCCTGCCGAAGCAGCCGCTGTACCGCGTGCGTTTCCTCCAGCGCGAGGTCTGGCCCGCGTACGATGGCAATCCCGGCGATTCCGTGGATGTCGAAATCTTCCAACATTGGCTGGAGCCGGCCTGACATGCCGCACGATCACGATCACCCGCACGACCACGACCATCGACACGGTCACACCCCACCACACCGGCATCCGCCGCGCCCGGACCAGGACGACACCATCACTCAATGGCGGGCGATGGAAATCGCCGTGCGCGAACTGCTGATCGAGAAAGGCATCCTCAGTGCGGAGGAAGTACGCCGACAGGTGGAGGACATGGACAACCGCACGCCGCTTCTAGGCGCCAGGGTTGTGGCCAGGGCCTGGACCGACCCGGAATATCGGAAGCTGCTGCTCAGCGACGGCAACGCGGCTTGTGAGGCGCTCGGCATGGAGCGCGGGCCGTACAAACTGGTGGTTGTGGAGAACACCGACCAGGTACACAACGTCATCGTGTGCACGCTGTGCTCCTGCTATCCGCGCTGGCTGCTCGGGCTGCCGCCGGACTGGTACAAGAGCCGCAACTACCGATCGCGGGCGATCAATGAACCGCGCGAGGTGCTCAAGGAATTCGGCACCACGATCCCCAAGGACGCCACCGTGCGCGTCCACGATTCCACCGCCGACATGCGTTATCTGGTACTGCCGAAGCGTCCGGCGGGCGCCGAGGGCTGGTCGGAGGAGAAGCTCGCCGCGCTGGTGACCCGCGACTCCATGATCGGCGTCGCCTTCGCGCAGAACCCTTGAAGGCCCCTTCACCGCAAAGGCGCAAAGGTACGCGAAGGAAAGAAACGACGCGAATTGAACTGTCGCCTGGGCCTTTTGCAGTTGCACGCGTGCCTGCTTTCCGGTCAGTTGCACTCCGTTCATGTCATTCGTCGTTCCGCGGGCGGGCCGGTCGCGATTTCCACTTTGCATTTGGATTTCCTTCGCGTACCTTTGCGTCCTTTGCGTTTCACGTTCTTGATTTGAATGCTCCCGCTAAAAGGCATAACAGTCGTTTCGCTTGAGCAAGCCGTGGCTGCGCCGTTCACCACGCGACAGCTCGCCGATCTCGGCGCACGGGTGATCAAGATCGAACGCCCGCAGGTAGGCGATTTCGCGCGCGGCTACGACAAGACCGTGCTCGGCCAGTCCTCGCATTTCGTCTGGCTCAACCGCTCCAAGGAAAGCCTCACGCTGGACGTGAAGCATCCGGACGCTGCGGCGATCCTCGACCGGCTGGTGAAGAAAGCCGATGTGTTCGTGCAAAATCTGGTGCCCGGCGCGGCGGCGCGATTGGGACTTGCATCCGGCGATCTGCTGGACAAGAACCCGCGCATCGTCGCCTGCAATATTTCCGGCTACGGTCCCGACGGCCCGTACAGCCTGAAGAAAGCCTACGATCTGCTGATTCAGTGCGAGTCGGGAGTCGTCTCTGTGACCGGCACGCCCGAGACGCCGGCGAAGTCGGGCATCTCGATCGCCGACATCGCCGCGGGAATGTACGGTTACACCGGTATCCTCACCGGACTGTTTCACCGCGAAAAAACCGGCAAGGGCACCGCGTTCGACGTCTCCATGTTCGAGGCGCTGGGCGAATGGATGGGCTACCCTGCCTACTTCACCGGCTACGGCGGCACCGCGCCGCCGCGCACCGGCTCCGCACACGCGACCATTCATCCTTACGGGCCGTTTCCGGCGGGCGACGGCAAGACCGTGTTCTTCGGCATCCAGAACGAACGGGAATGGGCGAATTTCTGCGCGATCGCACTGGAGCAGCCCCAGCTTGCAACCGATCCGCGCTTCGACAGCAACAGCCATCGCGTTGCCAACCGGCAGGCGCTCACCGATATCATTGTCTCGGCATTCTCGAAATTGACCGCAGAGCGGGTGGTGGAGCGGCTGGACAAAGCGCAGATCGCCAATGCGCGCCTGAACACCATGCAGGAATTCTGGGACCATCCACAGTTGCAGGCCCGCGACCGCTGGCGCGAAGTGGATTCGCCGCGGGGCACGATCAAAGCGCTGGTCCCGCCGGTGACCATGCAGGGGGTGGAGCCGCGCATGGATCCGATTCCCGCCGTCGGCCAGCACACGCGTTCGATCCTGCGGGAACTGGGTTTCGATGACGGCTTCATCACCCGGTTGCAGCAAGATCAGGCGATCTAAAAAGGCAAAACGCGTTCAACACGAAGGATTCTTTTCAATACCCCCTTGAGGCTGATGTTTCCCCGGTTTTCTTTGGAAGTTTATTTTGTGGATCAGAAAGTTGGGTGTAGGGTGCGCAGAAACGGCGCGTGCATGAACGGTTTTTTCTCTGCTGTAGGACCAACCACAGCGGAGGAGACCAGACATGCACGCGCAATGGATCGTACGACGGTTTATCGATACGCACCTGAGTTTGATGCACGCTGCGCGGCGCCAGATGCTGTGTGCGGCGGTGGCAGCGGCGATGGCTGGCCATGCGCTGAGCCTCTCGCGCCTGGCGCGCGCAGTGACGGGTTCGGGGCGCCTGAAGGCGGCACTCAAGCGCGTCGATCGGCTCATTGGTTGCGCGCGCATCGAGCAGGAAGTCGAACTCACGGCGCAGGCCTTGCTCGGGCAACTGAGTCGCGTTGGACAAACTTTGGTGATTGCGGTGGACTGGTCGGCGGTCGCGCCCGCGGGCGAGTTTGTCGAGTTGCGCGCGGCGGTGACCCAACCGGGCATGGGTCGCGCGCTCAGTGTTTATCAGCGCGTCTACCCGTTGGCCAAGATGGGCAATGCGCGCGCCGAGCGGGCCTTGCTCGAAGCCTTGCGCGCCTGGATCGAGCCTGGCATCGAAGTGAGCATCGTGACCGATGCGGGCTTTCGGCGGCCGTGGTTTGCCTACATCGAGGCACTGGGCTGGAGTTGGATCGGGCGGGTGCGCGGCAGCGTGTGCATCGGCCAGGCCGATACGCAGCCGACCAAGGTGGCGCACTGGAATTCGCGAGCCACAGGCCGGGCCACACGCTGGCACGACTGCACGCTGACTGCGCGGCACGCCTGGCCGTGCGATCTGGTGCTGGTGCGCCGACGCCGGGTGGGCCGCAAACACTATGCTCGCCCCGGCCACGGGGCGATCCCCAAAGCGCGCGCCGAGGCGCGTGCCAGTGCGCACGAGCCGTGGCTGCTGGCGCACTCGCGGCAACTGCGCGCTTATCGCGCAGACGAGATCGTGGCACTGTACGCACAACGCATGCGAGAATCGAGGAGAACTTTCGCGACACCAAGTCGGTGAGCCTGGGCATGGGATTGGAGTTGAGCCGCTCGCGCTCGGCGCGGCGCCTGCATGCGCTGCTGCTCATCCATACGCTGGCGGCGTTCCTGTTGTGGCATATCGGTCAACTGGCAGAAGCAGAAGGAGTGCACCGTCGCTTCAAAGCCACTACCCGCACCGCACGTGAACTCTCAATCATCACCCTGGCCAGTTTGCTGTGCGCAATGCCCCACATACCCATCACCGACCATGCCCTCCAGGCACTGAACCAACGCCTCGGATTACGCTCATGAAAAACCGGGGAAACATCAGCCCTTGAGGGGTACACGAAGGAAAAGCAAGAAAGGATCACGAAGGTGAACCAAGAACAATTTCGAGGAAAGAGTTGATCAAGGACCACAAACGTCAGAAACTGGATCCAAAATGTGCCCTGTCAATCAGGCCGTGTTTTCGCCTTCCTTTGTGTGATTTTGCCGTTCCTTCGTGTCGTTCGTGTTAAGAGAGGTCAGGTTCAAGGGATTCAGACATGGCTGAGAAAGCAGGCTGGAAGGGAAGGTTCTACGAGGACTTCGAGGTCGGCGACGTGTATCGTCATCCGCTCGGCCGCACCGTGACGCAGACCGACAACATCTGGTTCACGCTGCTCACACAGAACACGGCGCCGATTCATTTCGACGCACATTACGCCGCACAAACGGAGTTCAAGAAGCCGCTGGTGGATTCCACGTTTACCGTCGCATTGGTCACCGGACAGAGCGTGACCGACGTATCCCAGAATGTCTTTGCCAACCTGGGCTGGGATGAGGTTCGCCTGCCCAATCCGGTATTCGAAGGCGATACCATCTACTCGCAGTCCGAGGTGCTGGAAAAACGCGAATCCAGGTCGCGTCCCAACGTCGGTATCGTGACCGTGAAAACGACGGGCTTCAATCAGGACGGTGAGATCGTCATCACCTTCAAACGCACCGTGATGGTTTACAGGCGCGGGCAGGCACCGGTCATTCCGCGACCGACACTGAAGTGACCGTGACCGTACGCTCCCCATGAAATCGCCCCGCCTCGACGCCTTCAAGAGCCTGGCGTTCCGCCAGCCGCGGCAGTTCCGGCTGCCGGTCACTGGCGAGGTGATCGTCAACGAGGAGCGCCGCTACTTCATCGGCGAGCCGATAGGCAGGGGCGGATTCGGCATGGTGTATGAATGCAACGACGATTGGGGAAATGCGCTGGTCGCCAAGATCCTGCTGCCGCACGACAAATCCTACCGGGAGGTGCGCAATATCTGGCAGGACGAGTTGCGCAAGCTGATGGTCATGCGCCATCCGAACATCACGTTCGTCTACGACGCGTTCGAGTACAAGGACACTTTCTATCTCATCATCGAACGTTGCAGCTTCCCGCTCACCAACCTGATTGCCCGCCGGGGCCTGGACGCGGATCGCTGGATTCCCTATGTCGCGAGCGACATACTCCAGGCGCTCGACTACATCCATGCGGCCGGCTACGTCCACAAGGACCTGCATCCGGGCAACGTTTTCGTCACCGAGACGCGGCGCAAGCGCAGGCTGCTGGGGGAGCCGGTTTGGTCGTTCAAGGTCGGCGATCTTGGCCTGACCCGGCTGGAATCCGACATCCGGGTGTTCCAGACGCTGCTAGCCGACTGGATGCGCCCGCCCGAAGCGTTCAATCCCGAAGAGTTCGGCGCAATCGGGCGTCACGTGGACATCTATCAGACCGGGTTGTTGTTGCTGGCGCTGTTATTGAAGGAAATTCCCTACTTCACCCGGGAGGAAATTCTCGGTGGCATCCCGCAGGCGCTCGCGGCCAAGCACGATTCGAAGTTCGGTCCGGTGATCGCGAAGGCGTTGCGCCGTCATGTCGAGTGGCGCACCCAGACCGCGCTCGAATTCTGGCGTGAATTGTCGAACGTGACCAGCGAGCGTTGAGGGTGACAGGCTCGTCACGCATTGCGTTGCGATTCGCCGGCCTCCTGCCGGCCCTGGTGCTGCTGGCGGCGTTCTCTACGGTGGTTCTTTCGGCGCCGTCCGGTGTGCCGGAACAGGCACACGCACTGAGCGGCGAATCGCTCGCGGCCGCACTCAAGCGAGGCGGCTACGTGATCTATTTCCGCCATGCGGATACCGGACCGGCCTACCTCGAGCAAGGCGTGGACCTGAAGCGCTGCGAGACCCAGCGCAATCTCAACGACAACGGCCGCGGAGAGGCGAAGCTGATCGGCGCGCAGTTCAGGAGGCTGAGAATCCCGGTCGGCGAGGTGCTGGCCAGCGAGTTTTGCCGTTGCACGGAAACCGCAGGCCTCGCATTCGGACGCCACAAGCTCGAGCCGATGCTCACCGGCGTCAGCCGTTCCGCCGAGGCGGCGCCGCGCCGGGAGCAGGCGATCGCCGCCCTGAAGAAGATGCTTGCCGCAACGCCGGCGCCCGGCACGAATACCGTGCTGGTCTCTCACGGCTTTAATCTGTGGGACGCGGAAGACTTTCATCTGGGCACCCAGGGCGAGGCCGCGATCTACATGCCCGACGGCAAAGGCGGCTACGCGCTGGTGGCGCGGCTGTTGCCGCGCGAGTGGGCAGAGCTTCCCTAGCTTTAGGGCCCGAACATCCTCAGGCGTTTCGGCTTCATCGCCGCGGCAACGATCGCGGCGACCAGAAATATCGCGAACCAGATCAACGCCCACTCCGCAATCGAAAGGCCGAGGAAACGCCATAACACCTTGGTGCAGTCGCCGGTGCCGCGGAAGATCATGGGCAGCGCGTCAGCCAGCGGCAAGGACTCCATCATGTAGCCGAGGTCGGCGCCGCAGTCGAAGACCTTGGGCGGGTTATGCTCGAGCCACACGTGGCGCATGGCGACACCGCCGCCGAGACCGGCGAAAATCACCAGCAGCGTGCTGTAAACCCACCTGCCGGTCGTTCCTGGGTTGTGGAGCGCCGCGACCAGCGCGATCACGCCGATGGCAATGAAGGCATAGCGCTGCAGGATGCACATCGGACAAGGTTCAAGTCCCTGTGCGTGCTGGAGGTACAGCCCGAAGCCGATCAGTCCGCAGCAGACCAGGAAAATCCCCGTGTAAACCAGGCGTGAATTCATCATCAGATCCTTGCCAATGCCTGATCGAGGTCCGAGATCAGGTCGTTGATGTCCTCGATGCCGACCGACAGCCGCACCAGGTTGTCGGTGATGCCGAGCCTGGCGCGAAGTTCCACCGGCAGCGAGCCGTGGCTCATGGTGACCGGATGCCCGACCAGGCTTTCCACGCCACCCAGGCTTTCGGCGAGCGTGAACACCTTGCAGGCTTCCAGGGCCCGGCGCACGCCATCCATGTCGGTTTTGAGATAGACAGCGATCATGGCGCCGAAACCGCTCATCTGTTTCGCAGCCAACAGGTGTTGAGGGTGGCTGGGCAGTCCGGGGTAGATCACCCGCTCGACTTTCGGATGCGACTGCAGCCACGCGGCCAGATGCATGGCATTGCCGCAGTGCTGCTTCATGCGCAGCGGCAGCGTCTTGACCCCGCGCAGCGCAAGAAAACTGGAGAACGGGTCGAGGATGGAGCCAATGGCGTTCTGCATGAACTCCAGTTTCTCGACAAGGTCCTTGCGTTCCCTGACCACCACGATGCCGCCGACCATGTCCGAGTGTCCGTTGATGTACTTGGTCACCGAATGAACCACGAGGTCGATGCCGAGATCGAGCGGCCGCTGCACGAAAGGCGAAGCGAAGGTGTTGTCCACGACGGTGAGAACTCCGCGCTCCTTGCCGATCTTCGCGATCTGTGCAAGTTCGGTGACCTTGAGCAGCGGGTTGGAAGGCGTCTCGAGCCAGATCATTTTCGTGTCGGGCTGCAACGCCTTTTCCAGAGAGCCGGTCACGTTGGGGTCGGAATAACTCACCTTGAGTCCCATCGAGCGCTTGCGCACGCGCTCGAACAGGCGCCAGCTGCCGCCGTACATGTCATCGACCGCAACCATGTGGCTGCCGGCATCCAGCAATTCCAGCACCGTGGCGCTGGCGGCAAGTCCTGAAGCGAACGCAAAGGCCTGAATGCCGCCCTCCAGGTCCGCGATGCAGCGCTCGAAGGCGTGGCGCGTGGGATTCTGGGTGCGCGCGTACTCGTAGCCGGTGTGCACACCCGGGGAACTCTGCTTGAAGGTGGAGGTGGCAAAAATCGGCGTCATCACCGCGCCCGTGGTCGGCTCGGGCGACTGGCCGGCATGGATGGCGCGGGTGGCGAAGCCTTGCTTGTCCTGATTGTTCTTCATTCTCGAATCTTACCTGTTAAAACAACTTCTTTTCACCACAAAGATTTTCACCGCAAAGACGCAAAGAACGCGAAGGAAAAGAATAATCAGGTCAAAGTAACAGACTCGAGTCAATGGCAGTGTGCGAAGGTCGCGTGCCACCGTGGCAGGGTCTCAACTCCAGTTTGTTTTTTCGTCAATGGTCTTCTCTGCGTTCTTTGCGTCTTTGCGGTGAGATTCTGCATTGGAGATTAGGGCGCGCGATTGCGCAGATGGTTCAAAACGTCCATGCGGGTGATCAGGCCGTAGAACTTGCCGTTGTCAACGACGATGGCGACGTGGCCCTTGTTGAACGCCTCCGTCAATTGCGTCAGCGGCGTCTTCAGGCCGACGGTCTCGATGCGCTGGGTCATCGCCGAGCGCACCGGGTCGCGGAAACGTCCCGGGTTTTCCTGCGCCGCGGTGAGCAGATCCCACTCGTCGACGATGCCCACCACTTTCCCGTCGTCGAGCACCGGCAACTGAGAGATGTCGTAGAGCTTCATGCGCGCATACGCGGTCATCAGCTTGTCGTCGGGGCCGACGGTCACGGTGGCGTGTTCTTCGTGGCGGCGCGTGATCAGGTCGCGCAGGTCGCCGTACTGCTCGCGCTTGAGGAAGCCCTGGTCCATCAGCCAGTAATCGTTGAACACCTTCGACAGGTACTTGTTGCCGCTGTCGCAGACGAAAGTCACGACACGCCTGGGCTGGGTTTGTTCGCGGCAGTAACGCAGCGCCGCGGCGATCAGCGTGCCCGTTGAAGAACCGGCGAGGATGCCTTCTTTTGTAAGCAGGTCGCGTACGGTCGTGCAGGACTCTTCGTCGCTGATCGAGTAGGCCTTCCTGACGCGCGAGAAATCGGCGATCGGCGGGATGAAATCTTCGCCGATGCCCTCGACGATCCAGCTGCCTGCTTCGCCGACCTTGCCGGTGTGGACATAGTCGGCGAGCACCGAGCCCACCGGATCGGCCAGAACCATCTCTGTTGCGGGCGAGACCTTGGCGAAATAGCGCGATAGCCCCGTCATGGTGCCGGCCGAGCCCACTCCGCACACCACGGCGTCCACTATGTGATCCATCTGTTCCCAGATTTCCGGACCGGTGGTGGTCTCGTGCGCATGGGGATTCGCGGGATTTCCGAACTGGTTCACGAAAAACGAACCGGGCGTTTCCCGGGCCAGGCGCTCGGCCATGTCCTGGTAGTACTCGGGGTGGCCCTTGCCGACATCGGAGCGGGTGAGCATGACCTCTGCGCCCATCGCCTTGAGATGGAAAATCTTCTCGCGGCTCATTTTGTCCGGCACCACCAGGATCAGACGATATCCCTTCAGTGCGGCGACCAGCGCAAGGCCGAGACCGGTATTGCCGGCGGTGGCCTCGATGATGGTTCCGCCGGGCTTGAGTTTGCCGTCCCTCTCCGCGGCGCCGATCATCGACACGCCGATGCGGTCCTTGATCGAGCCCCCGGGATTCTGGCTTTCCATCTTCAGGAACAGACGGCATTTGCCCGCATCCATGCGGGTCGCTTCCACCAGCGGCGTGTTTCCGATCAGGTCGAGTACTTGTTGTGCGGGCACTAGTCGGTCTCCCGAGGCGGAATGATTCGATGGCAGAAGGTGTCGGACATCTGGCGCAGAAAAAAGTGCGGATGAAACGGCGTGAAGCAACGGGAGGAAGTTTAACCCGGACAGGCGGACGCTGGAATGCGGAACCACAGGTCCAGCGGTTGCCTCTCGGGAGGGGGCGGGCGCTGGGTCTCATGGACCGGATTGCGTCACCACGGTAGGCAATTTCGGGTTTATGCTAATGGAAACTTGTTCATACCTTTATGAACATGTTTCTAGTAATAGAAATGTTTATCATGAGGTCTAATTCTAGTTGGGCCTTCATGGCTTGGAGTCGCGCCGAGAAGGTACACAGACCGCGAGCGGGATGCGCAACCGTAACTGGGCGCTGCAAGTTGACGTTATAGGAGGAGGAGTCATGTGGAAAGCGCTTGCCATCTTTGTATCTGGGCTCTGGGTGGCTACATTCTGCGTTGCAAGTAGTGCTCAGCAGCTTCCGAAATCGGGCACGATTTCGATCACCAGCGGTTGGAAGGCGAACGGGGAGATGGTCCAAGTCGGAGAGGCGCGCACGTTCGGGTGGGGCGGGTTCTACGGAGTGACGTTTAACACGCGCGGCAGCGGCCCGTTGCACATGGGCAGCGCGGTTTGCTCTTACACGCTTGACCTGACCGGCGGAGCTGGGCCGGGACGAGGTAGCTGTGCTTGGACCGACGCCGATGGCGACAAGATTTTCACGGACTACTCGGGCACGTTGGCTGCGAACGGTGTCTTCGACGGGCTAAACCAATTTACCGGCGGCACCGGCAAGTTCGGCGGAATCACTGGGAAGGCACCGTTCCAATGCAAGGCCCTGAGCGGCCAAGGTCATTTCGGTTGCTCGCAGCAGTTCGAGTACCGCTTGCCATAAGCACTACAGGCAAGGCGGCCCAACCAGGGGCTGGAGCGGACCCGCCGAGAAGCATCGTCATGCTTTGCAGGCGTGGTCTCGGCGCGCCGCTCAGCCCCCGACTCGTTGAGGCTGTAGAAAAAGTCGGAAGTCGATCGACACAAGAATTAGACGCGATATGAGCCGCGATTCGATAAGACCGGACATCAACGATCGACTGCACTGCAATCTCCTCGCAGAACGCATCGTCGAGCGCGCTAGCGGCAACATTTTCAGGCACCAACAAAATCGAGGTTGTTTCGTTGGACCATCAATCATGGTTGTTTTGCGGTTTTTTCTACAGCCTCGGTAGGTTTCTCAAGGTCGCCGTCACGTTCACCTCGCCTTGCAGTAGACGGTTTATGTAGATACAATAACCGGGTGCGAATCACGTTCGATCCGGCCAAGCGCGAGAAGACATTGGCCGACCGCGGACTGGACTTCGCTGACGCCACGTTGGTCTTTGCGGGTGTCACGTTGGAGATCGAAGACACACGGAAAGACTACGGCGAAACACGCGTCATCTGCTACGGCCTCCTGGAAGGCCGGATGGTCGTCGTGGGCTACACGCCGTGGCGCGGATCGCCATGTCTACAGCATGAGGAAAGCCAATGAACGCGAACAAGCCCGCATCGCGCCGCTCTTTGAAGTCTGACCTCGCTCGCGTCGATACTCATACGGTGAAGCCCGAGGAGTACGAGGAACTCCCTGAACTCACAGAAGAGATGCTCGCACGGGCGAAAGTCAACAAAGGCGGAAGGCCCTTGTCGCCAAATCCCCGCAAGTTGATCTCGCTGCGTTTGCCAGCCGACGTCATCGAACGCTGGAAGGCAACGGGCCCAGGCTGGCAAACGCGCATGGCTGAACGGCTGAGCAAGGTTCGGTGAAGAAACCGAACCTTTCCATCGAGCGGACGGCCACCGGCCGGCCCGTGTCTGCCGCTCATGTCAAACGTTGTGGCTGTAGAAAAAGTCGGAAGTCGGCGGGTCTAAAGCAGCAGGAGTGATTTCCATGCGATACCTCGTAGTTGTCGAAAAAGGCCCTACTTCCTACGGAGCCCACGTTCCAGATCTGCCGGGTTGCATCGCTGCCGGGGAAACAAAGGAAGAGGTTCTTACGCTCATTCGTGAGGCCATCGAGTTCCATCTCGAAGGCCTTAGGCAGGAGGGTCAACCAATTCCGACTCCCGCATCGACGAGTGAGCTGGTGGAAGTAAAAGCCGCATAAATTGCTGCTGCAACCGACTCGCGACTGCGGCGCTCGCGGGTGAGCGCCTCGTTTGAGACCTAAACCTACGCCCCAACCGGTCAGGATCGTCTGACGGGACAATCGAGGACGCATATGGACCCACGCCCATTTCAGGATCTTGTGGACTGGCAGTGCTACGGATGCGGCCGACTGAACGAGCACGGGCTTCAGATCAAGAGTCAATGGGAGGACGACGAAGTGGTTTGCCATTGGCACCCCAAGCCCTTCCATGTCGGACATCCCGGCAGGCTTCAGGGCGGGGTGATCGCGACCGCTCTCATATGCCACGCGGTCTGGACCGCCACCGCTACCGCGCACCGAAGGGAGGGTCGCGAGATTCGCGAGCCGCTCGACTTTTCATGAGCGAAAGACATATGAGTCGTAAACCACTTAAGGCTGCCGAACCCGAGATGCGGTCTGAGTACGACTTCTCGGGTGCTGTCCGAGGCATGTATCACAAGCGCTATCTCGAAGGCTCCAACATCGTCGTTCTGGAGCCGGATGTTGCAAAACGGTTCAAGAACTCCGAGTCGGTTAATCAAGCATTGCGCGCATACCTCCAAGCTGAGAAGCGAGGTCTAACCACACGCTCAACGCGGACCTCGCGAAAGCGCGCCGCCGGTTAGCGTGGCACGTTGGCCGTCACAAAGGTAGTGTTAAGGGACCAAGGGGACTGGGTTGGGTGTGCCAAAGGGGTCTGGCTTGCAAGAATGAAAAGATGCGACTTGCGCTGCGAGGAATGAATCAGTCATAGGGGAATGAACAAATCAGTTCTCTGGTTTTTGATTCGCCGACGCCATCCATTGCACGGATCGCACAGAGAGTGAGTTACGGTTCGTAGCCGCGCGGCTACTGGCTGATTCGATAGAGCTCCCCACCGTAGTGCACGACGTAGAGTTCGCCGTCGTTGCCTTCCCCGAATGAAGAGATATTGAGCCCGGACGCGAAGCCGTCTGTTAACGTCAGCGTGGGTTGCGTGGCACCCGCGATATTGAAGATCCTGCCGGAGATGAAGTCGCCAAAGACGTAGCGGCCGACGAGGGAGATGACCGCCGAACCGCGATAGACGTATCCGCCAGTTACGGCTGCCCCGACGCTGCGGTCGTACTCCGTGACCGGCGGCAACGGGTTCGGCGGCGATCCGCAGGCGAGCCCGGTGTTGCGCGTGCCCTCGAAGCAGCGCCATCCGTAGTTGCCGCCGAGCGTCACCCGGTCGACTTCCTCGAGCGCGCCCTGGCCGACATCGCCCACCCAAAGTTGTCCGGTCAGCCGGTCGAAGCTCCATCGCCACGGATTGCGCAATCCCACGGCGAAGATTTCCGGGCAGCTCTGCGTGCCCGTGCCGTCGGTGCCGCAAAGCACGGTGCTGGCGGCGAACGGGTTGTCAGGCGGAATCCGATAGAGGAAAGCGCCGGTGGTGCCCTCGACGTCGATGCGCAGCATCTTGCCGAGCAGCGTGGTCAGCAGCTGCGCGTTGCCGTTTGCCCCGTGCTGGTCGTCGCCGCCGCCGCCGTCGCCGAGCCCGACGTACAGGAAACCGTCCGGCCCGAAGGCGATGCCGCCGCCGTTGTGGTTGCTCTCCGTCCCCGGTTTCTCGATTGTAAGAAGGACGCGCTCCGAATCCGGATCGAGGGTGAGGCCGGCGTCCCGCGTGCTGAATTCCGAGAGCCGCGACAGCAGTCCGAGAGAGGCATCGGTGTGCGAATAGAAGAGATACACGCGCGGGTCGGTTGGAAAATCGGGATGAAACGCCATGCCGAGCAATCCGGTCTCGCCGCCGGAGGTCACGCGATCGTCGATGTCCACGAATACGGCCGTTACCGCGATCGCCGCGTTGTTGTCGAATACCCGTACCACCCCGGCCTGCTCGACGACGAACCAGCGCGTGCTATTACCCGGGG
>JBBPIT010000036.1:0-37626 GCA_038040175.1 Pseudomonadota bacterium
AATGGGCAATAATGCAAGAGTCCTTGACCAGCATGACTCAGGAGAACCCGAAATGCGACCCCAGACCAATCGGCTGTTGATGTTGTTAATCGGCGCAATGCTTGCGGGCTGCGCCAGCCAGACCGAGCGCAGCAGTTCCGGCGGCGGTGCGGAACAAGCGCAGGCTCCGGCACCGACCCCCGCTCCGGCACCGGCACCGGCGTATGAGCCAAAGAGCGAAAGCGTGCAGTTCGTGGATCGCCCGCTCGAGGAAACACCGCCTCCGCGACCGGCCCCGGTTGCAAAAGCGCCCGAGCAACCCCTTCCCGATTTTCCGATAACCCAGTACGAGGTCGAGCCCGAAAAAGAAGTCGGAGACCTCGGCACGCAGCCGGACGAGTCGGGCACCATGCGGTACCCCGAACAAGACCTCGCCGCCAAGGACAGTGTGGTGAGCGGGCCGACCGAGGTTGCCGACGAAGAGGAGGAAGAAGTGGGCGATCTGGGCACGCAACCGGACGACTCCGGCACGATGCAGTACCCGGAACAAGACCTCGCAGCGATGGACAGCGTGGTCGGCGAACCGGCGGAGGTGGCCGACGAACCTGAAGAGGAAGTCGGCGATCTGGGGACGCAGCCCGACGAGTCTGGCACCATGAGTTACCCCGAGCAGCAACTTGCCTCCGAGCAAGTGGTCAGCGAGCCGACACAGTACGCCGACCAGCCTGTGGCCAGGGCCCCGGTGAGTGTCAGCTTCGAAGCAGAACCGCTGTTCAGTTTCGACAAGTCCGTCGTTCGCAGCGACCAGCATGGCAAGCTCGACGAATTTGTCGCCGGCCTGAAGGGAACGCAATACGACTCGATTAGTGCGATCGGCTATGCCGACCACATCGGCTCCGAGGAATACAACCAGAAACTGTCGGAACGCCGCGCCAACGCGGTGAAGAACTATCTGGTGCGTCAGGGCATCCCCGCCGGCAAGATCAATGCCGAGGCACGCGGCGAATCGGAGCCGGTGACCGGAGGTACCTGCAGCGGCGAGCGCGGCAAGGCATTGATTGCCTGTCTGGAACCCGACCGCCGCGTGGACGTCAGCGTCACCGCGACCAAGGCTTCCAACTGAAGCGGCAGCTTGCCGACGAGCAATCGAAAGCCCTGCGAATGCAGGGCTTTTTTTTAGGGCCTCCATGCAGGAAACGAACGCAAACTTTTCCGCCGATACCGTCATCGAGGCGCGCTGGGTCATCCCCGTCGAACCGCACGGAACCGTGCTTAACGACCACAGCGTGGCGATCGCCGGCGACCGCATCGCCGCAGTTCTGCCGCGCGCGGAAATGCGCCGGCGCTGCAAGGCCGGCCGAACCCTTGATCTTTCCACCCATGCGCTGATTCCGGGACTGGTGAATTTTCATACACACGCGGCCATGACGCTAATGCGGGGACTGGCCGATGACCTGCGGCTGATGGATTGGCTGGAAAAACACATCTGGCCCGCCGAAGCCAGGCACCTCTCGGCGCAATTCGTGTACGACGGCACCCTGCTCGCCTGTGCCGAAATGCTGCGCGGCGGTGTCACCTGTTTCAACGACATGTACTTCTACCCGGAGATGGCGGGACGCGCGGCACTGGAGGCCGGGATGCGGGCCGCTCTGGGAATCGTGCTCATCGAACTTCCCACCGTGTACGCCGCCGACGCCCAGGATTATCTGCGCAAGGGCCTGGCGATGCGCGACGAACTCAAGAGCGAGCCCTTGTTGTCCTTCTGCATGGCACCGCATGCTCCCTATACCGTGAGCGACAAGAGTTTCGAACAAATCCTCACGCTTTCCGAGCAGTTGCAGATTCCGATCAACATGCACCTGCACGAAACGCGCGATGAAATCCGGGAGAGCGAAAGCAAGTTCGGAATGCGGCCGCTTGCCCGGCTGGAAAAGTTGGGTCTGCTGGGACCGAGCTTCATCGCCGTTCATGCCGTCCACCTCGATCCGGCCGAGATCGCACTGCTGGCGGGGCTCGGCGCCTCGGTCGCGCATTGCCCTTCGTCGAACCTCAAACTTGCCAGCGGCATCGCGCCGGTGGGCGCCATGCTGTCGGCGGGAATGAAGGTCGGCCTCGGCACCGACGGCGCGGCAAGCAACAACCGGCTCGACGTGCTTTCCGAAATGCGGCTTGCGGCGTTGCTGGCGAAGGCGGCGAGCGACAATGCGGAAACGCTACCCGCGCATGTCGCGCTGCGGATGGCGACGCTCAACGCGGCCAAAGCGTTGGGCCTGGAACAGAAGATCGGGTCGGTCGAGACCGGCAAGTGCGCGGATCTGTGCGCGGTGAACTTGGCGTCGATCGAGCTGTCTCCCTGCTATGACCCGGCCTCGCACCTGGTTTATGCTGCCGGTCGGGAGCACGTCAGCCATGTCTGGGTTGGCGGCAAGCTGCTGGTCGAGCAAGGCCGGTTGCTGCAAGTTGACGAGACGGCCGTTGCGCGCAAGGCCCGGGAATGGCAATCGCGTATCGCGGCGTCAAATTAAGTGGAGCATCAGCCTGAGATGATCAACGTCGATCCGCTCGAACTCGAGAAATTCAGCCAGCTTGCCCACCGCTGGTGGGATCCGAACAGCGAGTTCAAACCGCTGCACGACATCAATCCGCTGCGGCTGGATTACATCGATCGCATCGCGAATCTACGGGGAAAGAAAGTTCTCGATGTAGGCTGCGGCGGAGGCCTGCTGTCCGAGGCGATGGCGGCCCGCGGAGCGAAGGTGACCGGCATAGACCTGGGCGACAAGCCCTTGAAAGTGGCGCAATTGCACCTGTTGGAGAGCAGGCTCGACGTGGAATACCGCAAGGTGGAAGTCGAGCAACTCGCCAGGGATCAGCCGCAGCACTATGACGTCGTCACCTGCATGGAGATGCTGGAGCACGTTCCCGACCCGGCGAGCGCCGTCAATGCTTGCGCCGAGTTGCTCGCGCCCGGCGGCTGGTGTTTTTTTTCCACCATCAACCGCAACCCGAAGGCTTACCTGTTCGCGATCATCGGCGCGGAGTATATTCTCAACTTGCTGCCGCGCGGCACGCACGACTATTCCAGGTTCATCACCCCGGCGGAGCTGGGGCGATTTTGCCGCGGCGCGGGACTGTCACCGCAACGCGTGACGGGGATGACCTACAACCCGTTCACCAGGACTTATGCGCTCGGCACGGACAGTTCGGTGAATTACATCCTCAGCGCGCAGGCGGTCTGACCCGGGCACGATTACGCTCCTGCTGCATTGTCGGTTGTTCGCAGCGATTTCACTAATGGCAAGATATCCAAGGAGGATCACATCATGAAGACAAGACTCTGGTTCGTACTGGCGGTGTTCGGCGTGGTGGCCGCGATTCAGGGTTGCTCGCTGAAACCGCAGAATCTGCGCATAGATCCATCGCTGAAAGTCAATGAATCCGCCGTCGGCAATGGCAGGATCATCGGACTTGGGTTATCTGACGCACGCACGGACAAGAAGCTCGGCGAAGTCGGCGACCCGAACACCAGGATGGTGGACGTGTCGGTGGAAGAAGACCCGAGTGCGGCGGTGTATGAACGCCTGCAGGCGGCGCTAACCAAACTCGGTTTTTCGGTGGTTCCGTACAGCGACGCGATGGAACGCACGCTGCAGGTTGAGATCCGCAGTCTCGAACTGAAGTCGGTCAAGACGGCGTTTACCTTTGAAACCGAGTTGCGGGCGGCGGTCGGCGCCCGCGTGGCCAACGGCCCCGAATACTACGACCGCGAGTTCAACGTCCGGACCCGCAAGGACGGTGCTGCGCCACCCTTCGAGAAGGACAGCACCTTGCTGGTGAATACCGCGGTTTCGCAGGCTCTGGAGGACATGCTGGCCGACGAGCAGTTGCTGGAATTGCTCGCCAAATAGGAATCCGGAAAACTTGATGGCGGCACCTGCGAACCTGCCAGGCCGTGGCGTGCTCTTCGACCTCGACGGCACGCTGGCGGATACCGCTCCGGACCTGGGCTTCGCGCTGAATCAACAGCGTCTCGCCCGCGGCTTCCCTGAATTGCCGATCGAGGCGGTCAGGTCGCAGGCCTCATCCGGCGCGCGTGGACTGCTCAGGATCGGCTTCGGCATCGAACCGGGTCAGAGCGGCTACGAGGCCATGCGCGACGAATTCCTGGACATTTACGAAGAGAATCTTGCCCGCAGCAGCCGGTTGTTCCCGGGCGTCTCCGCGCTTCTGGAGCAGATCGAACGGCGTGGTTTGCGCTGGGGCATTGTCACCAACAAGGCGGAACGATTCACTTTCCCCCTGCTGCGTGCGCTGACCCTGATCGAGCGCGCCGCATGCGTCATCTGCGGCGACACCACGCCGAACCCGAAGCCGCATCCGGCGCCTTTGCTCGCGGCGGCGGAAAAGCTCGGCATTCCCGCGCGGCAATGCATTTATGTCGGCGACGACGAACGCGACGTGCAAGCCGGCCATGCAGCGGGAATGCCTGTGGTGGTGGCACGCTACGGCTATCTCGGCAATGGAACATCGCCGGAACAATGGGGCGCGGACGGCTTTATCGATGCGCCCGCAGACCTGTTAGGCGTTCTTTTCGACGGGGCTGCGCGGCCGATCTGATAGAATAGTTCCGGCTCCGCATTGAAACAGTCCGGAGCCGGCACCATCTAAGCTACACATGGGGGCGACCTGGTTTCGACGTGGGTCGCGAAGCAGCGCAGTGCATACCAAGGCCCAGTTACCTTGTTAATACAGCTGGAAAACGTATAGTCGCTAACGACGAACGTTACGCTCTAGCCGCCTAAACCCGGCTGGACTCCGCACCGGTTCTCTCACGGGCCGGGCTGGGCAACCAGCAGCGGAGCCATATACGTGAGATCGTGCTGCCGTGGGTCACTTATTGCAGCATTAAAACCAAGGTGACTCGCCGCTTCCCAGCCTGTCGGCCGGCGTGGAAGTGGTTAGATCAAATGACCTGACTAAGTATGTAGGACTGCCTGTAGAGGGCTTGCGGACGCGGGTTCGATCGAAGGTTGCCTTTACCCGCAAGGGTAAAGTGACGGCGGATGCTCCAGGAAGCATCCGCCGCGGCTGGCGAAGCAATGCCGGCCGGAACGGGGCTCACATCGGTGAAACCTCAAACCGTCTTGCCAAGGACGGAGTGGCAACGCCGAGGGGTAGGAAGAAGGCCAACTTCAGGCCTGCCCTCTAGAGACTCATAGATTCGCCGACCGGCTCTGCCGGCGGGCGGGTACTAGGATCCGGAATATCGGATAACACGCCCCGCATCCCGGGCAACCGGGATGAAGGAATAGTCCAGCCCGCTCCGAAAGGAGTGGAACAACTGTCCCGCCGCCTCCACCAAATTTGGCAGAAAGCCCCCGGTCGCAAGCCGGGGGCTTTTTCTTTATCATTTCGTTTTCGTAAATAGGGGGTTAAGCCATGCCCTATCGAACCGTTAAAGCCCTTTCCCCCGTGGACGCGGCCTACCTGGCCGGACTAATCGACGGAGAAGGAACGGTCACCCTGAGCCGACGCCATCGCAACGATCAACGTCAATTGGTCGTGAGCATCGCCAATACCGAACGCAGGCTTCTTGAATGGACCCTCGATACCGTGGGCGCCGGGAAGATCACCGGAAAGCGAATCTCCAGTCCACTACACTCGCCCAGCTTCACGTATTCGATTGCAAATCGCCAAGCCCTGCGATTACTCGAACAAATCGCGCCGTACCTGAGGTCTTACAAAGCCACGCGCACAAAACTCATCCTCCAGCACTACATCAATCTCACCCCCCGGAACGGGCGTTATACCGAAAAGATTCGTGCGGAGCGGGATCGTTTTCTCACCACGGTACTGGGAATTAAAGCCCAGGAACCTGCCGACTCAAACGCGGATCGGCGTTTGTAGCACTGCGCTTGCAGCCGGAGCAATGTTGGCTTGCGTTACGCGGGTGGTCATTTGCTGGTTCTTGGCGCTCTACGGCGCAGCGACGGTCTTGAGCCGCATGTCATGGGTAATCGTGGCAATGTGGGAAGATCCTCTACTGCCGTGGCACAGCATTTTTCCTGCTCTCGTAATACGCCGCCACTTTTTCCTGCAGTTTCGGTACGGCCGCAAGCCCGGCCTTTTCGCCCTCGATGATGGCGTAGTTGCGCGAGTCGAAGTTGGTTGAGTTCAGGCTGGTGATGTCCGGAACCACAACGATGTCGGCGTGCGTGAGTTCCTGGCTGGCGATGGTCCGTTCCATGATAACGAATGTCTGCATCAACACGTCGATCGTGTCGCGCAGCCTGGCAAGCTTCGGCCTATCGGAAATGTCCACGGCGATCACGATGTCGGCTCCGAGGTCGCGAGCGGTCTTGACCGGAACGGGGCTCACCAGACCGCCGTCTACATATTCCCGGCCATTGATTTTCACCGGCTGAAAAACGCCGGGCATGCTGCTCGAAGCACGCACCGCCATGCCGGTGTCGCCGCGCTCGAATACCACGATTTCCCCAGACTGCAGGTCGGTTGCCACAACCGCCAGAATGCGGTTGAGCGCTTCGATGGGCCGGTTCTGAACCGCGTTGTTGACAAATTTCTGCAGCGATTCACCTTTGATGAATCCGCGGTTCGGCAAGACCCAGTCGCTGACGGTTCCTTCGTCCATTGACAGCGCAATACGCTGCAGATCGAATCCGTTGTAACCGCCGGCATAGAGTGCCCCGACTACGCTGCCTGCACTCGTACCGACGATGATGTCGGGCGTGATCGCATGCGATTCGAGCGCCTTGATCACCCCGATGTGGGCAAAGCCCTTGGCAGCCCCGCCACCTAGCACGAGGGCGATCTTTGGCGGCGGCACCTCCGGCGAAGTGATTTCCTCTTGGACGGGTTCGACGACAGGCGCCAAAGGCGTGACTGCGCAACCGGCGAACATCGCAAGTGCCAGGGGTATCAGCGCGGTTCTGAAGGACATCGGTTCGGATTTCTTCCGGCAAATACCGGATCAGGAGGGGAGAACGGTCAGCACGCATTATAGGTTGCTCCACCCGCCGCCAGAAGGAAAAGCAGGGATCGGAAACGACAGGAATTACGCGGCGATCAACGGCTCGCGCGGCGATTGACCGGACGAAAGTGTTTCGTGAAAGACCTGTCGGGCGCAGTCGGCGCACCTGCCGCAACAAGTCGCCACACCCAGACACAGCGCGGATCAAAATACGTATCATTGCCATTTACATGCTTCCGGCCTGAATACCCCATGATGCTTGCTTCACTGCGCCGCGTCTGTGTCGCCCTTTTTCTGGCGATTCCGCTTGCGGTCGCGTCGCAAGCTCAGGATCTGGACCCCGCCCAGGGTCAGATGGTCTTGCATCTGCTCGACTACATTTCTGTCGAGTATCCCCAGTTCGTCAAGGCCGGCAAAGTCATCAATGCGGACGAGTACGCCGAGCAGGTCGAGTTCTCCGCTCAGGTCGCAGACGCCGTCAGGAATTTTCCGCCACGCCCGGAAAAGGACGCGCTGGTGGCGTCGGCGGCAAACGTAGCCGCGCTGATCGCCGACAAAGGGGACAGCGCCAAGGTCTCGCAAGGTGCGCGCAACTTGCAGCGTAGCCTTATCAAGGCCTACCGAATTCAGATTGCCCCTGCGCGCGCACCTGATCTGAGCAATGTGGCTACGCTGTACCAGTTGAACTGCGCGGCCTGCCACGACGCCGCGGGCGATGGCAACGGTCCGCAAGCGGCCGCACTGGAGCCACGGCCGACGAATTTTCAGGATCATGCCCGCCAGTTAGCGCGCAGCGTTTACGGCCTGTACAACACCATCAGCCTCGGCGTCGAAGGCACCTCGATGCCGGCCTTCGGCAATCTGCGCGCGGATGAACGCTGGGCACTCGCGTTCTACGTAAGTCAGTTCGTCTCCACTGAAGACGAACGCAACCAGGGCGGGCAACTCTGGGAGCGCCCGGGCATGCGAACGCTTTTTCCCGGCCTGTCGGACCTCGTTGGCGCCACTCCCGCGGAGACGCTGCGCGTCGGCGTGTCTGCTTACCAGGTGCTCGCATACCTGCGCGCGCATCCCGCAATGATTCCCTCACAAGACAGCACTTCCCCGTTGTCGATTGCGACCGCCAAAATCCGGGAGAGCCTCGAACTGTACCGACGGGGAAACCGCGAGGCTGCCCTCCAGGCCGCGATCAGCGCCTACCTGGAAGGTTTCGAGCTCGCGGAGGCCGGCCTCGACCGGGTCGACCACAGCCTGCGAAATCGCATCGAGCAGGACATGATGGCCTACCGCAACCTGATCAAGAACGCAGCCGCCGTGGATATCGTCGAGCAAAAAGCCCATGCCCTCAAGAATTCCATCGAAGAGGCGGCGGCCCTCGGCGCCCCCGGCGAGCTGTCCGCAACCGGCGCCTTCGCCTCAGCCTTCACCATCATCGCGCGCGAAGGTCTGGAGGCGATCCTGGTGCTCGCCGCAATCGCGGCATTCCTGATCAAATCAGGGCGCCGGGAGGGCCTCAAACACCTTCACGTCGGCTGGGTCGCCGCGCTGCTGCTTGGCATCGCCACCTGGATCGCATCCTCTACGCTCGTCGAGATCAGCGGCGCACAGCGGGAAGTCACCGAAGGCCTGACCGCACTGCTCTCCGCCGCCGTGCTGTTGTACGCCGGCTACTGGCTGCACAGCCGTTCGCATGCGTCGCGCTTGCAGACGTTCACTCGCGGACAGGTCAGCGACGCATTGTCGCAACGCGCGCTGTTTGGAATTGCGCTGGTTTCATTTTTCGCCGTCTATCGGAAGGTGTTCGAGACCGTGCTGTTCATGCAGACGCTGTGGATTCAGTCGGATGCCGCATCGCGCGGCGGACTGGTTGCCGGCGTCGCGAGTGCCGGCGCCGCACTTGCCATCCTCGCCTGGCTGGTCTCCCGCTACAGCGCCAGGCTGCCTTTGCGGCTGTTCTTCAGCCTCAGCTCGCTGTTCCTGGCTGCGCTGGCAGTGATCTTCGCCGGCAAGGGCGTGGCGGCGCTGCAGGCGGCCGGCAAGCTCCCAACGGATCCGCTGGCGATCTCCGGCATCCCTGCGCTGGGCATCTATCCGAGCGTTCAGGGACTGGCGTTGCAGGCGCTGCTCGTGGTCGCAATCGTCGCCAGTTTTCTTTACGGCCGCGTCGACGACAGACGCGGTTCCTCATCATGAATGAGTCGAGGAGGTTTGCTTTGCGTTATTTGAGAATCGCTCTGGCCGCAGCATGCACCGCAGCCGCCGCCCCTGTGGCCGCCGACGAGGTCGTGGTCTACTCTGCGCGCATCGAGCAGCTTATCCGGCCCTTGTTCGACGCCTATACCCGCAATACCGGGGTTGCGGTGAAATTCGTCACCGACAAGGAAGGTCCGCTGATGCAACGGCTGAAGTCCGAGGGACCGAACACGCCGGCCGACGTGCTGCTGACGGTGGACGCCGGCAATCTCTGGCAGGCGTCCCAGTCGGAGTTGTTGCAACCGGTGAAATCGAAGACGCTGGCAGCGAACATCCCCGCGCATTTGCGCGACCCTGAAGGGCTGTGGTTCGGTCTTTCGGTGCGGGCGCGTACCGTCGTCTACAACACCGGCAAAGTCAAACCAGCCGAACTCAGCACTTACGAGGACCTCGCCAGCGCGAAATGGAAAGGCCGGTTGTGCCTGCGTACATCGAAGAAGGTCTACAACCAGTCGCTGGTCGCGATGATGCTCGCCGAGCACGGCGAAGCGAAAACCGAGCAGATCGTCCGTGGCTGGGTCGGAAACCTCGCCGCGCCGGTATTTTCCGACGACACCAAGATGATGGAAGCCATCGCCGCCGGGCAATGCGATGTCGGTATAACCAACACCTATTACTTCGGACGCCTGATCGAAAAGTCGCCGAACCTGCCGCTTGCGCTGTTCTGGCCGAATCAGTCCGGATCCGGGGTACACGTCAACGTCTCGGGCGCCGGCGTGACCAAATACGCAAAGAATCCTCAAGGCGCGGTCAAGCTGCTGGAATGGCTGTCGTCGGTCAGCGCGCAAAGCCTCTACGCCGACGCCAACATGGAATACCCGGTCAATCCAGCGGTCAAGCCCCACCCGGTCGTAGCGGGCTGGGGCAACTTCAGACATAACAACATCAATGTCGCCAAAGCCGGTGAACTGCAAGCTGCCGCGGTGCGCCTCATGGACCGCGCGGGCTATCGCTGAACGGGCACCCGGTTCCGCAATGACGCTCGCACGATGAGTGCCGCGCGCCTGTTCCCGTTGCTGGTCGCCGCGCTGGTGCTGGCGCCGATCGCTGTGATTTTCTCCTCGTTCCTGACGCCTGCCGACGAGGTGTGGCGGCATTTCGCCTCGACCATTCTCGGTGAACTCGTCATCAATACATTGGTACTCGCGCTCGCTGTCGCCGCCGGCACGGCGGTGCTCGGCGTCGGCCTGGCGTGGCTCACGGCGGTGTGCGATTTCCCGGGCCGGAGATTCTTTTCGTGGGCGCTGCTGCTGCCGCTGGCGATGCCGGCGTATGTCATCGGTTTTGTCGCCATCGGCCTGCTCGATTTCACCGGTCCGCTGCAGTCCGGGTTGAGATCGCTCACCGGTTCCGGTCTGCCGTGGTTCCCGCCGATCCGCAGCCGCGGCGGGGTGGCCCTGGTCATGACGCTGGCGCTCTATCCTTATGTCTTCCTGCTTGCGCGCAATGCCTTCCGCACCCAGGGCAAGCGCATGCTGGAAGCCGGCCGCGCGCTCGGACTGACCTCTTACGAAGCATTCTTTCGTGTGGCTCTTCCAATGGCGCGGCCATGGGTCGCTGCCGGCGTGATGCTGGTGGTCATGGAGACACTGGCGGATTTCGGCACGGTGGCGGTATTCAACTACGACACGTTGACCACCGGAGTCTACAAGGCCTGGTATGGGCTGTTTTCGATCACGGCCGCCTCGCAGGTTGCGTCGATACTCATACTGATTGCACTCGCAGTGCTGCTGGTGGAACAGCAGACGCGACTGCGCATGCGTTTTTCCTCCGTGCACGCCGGCGGCGAGACGCCGCGCATCCAATTGGCCGGCGGGCACAAATTTGGAGCGCTCGCCGCCTGCACCATCGTTTTCGGCATCGGCTTTGTCGTTCCGGCCGCGCAACTTTCGTTGTGGGTGTTCCAGGCAACTTCCACGGACTTCGACAGCCGTTACCTCGAGTATCTTTGGCACTCGCTGGCGCTGGGTGCGCTGGCAGCACTGTGCGTTACCGCGACCGCGTTGCTTCTGAATTATTCGGGACGGCGCCAGCCCGACCGGATGACGAGAGTCACGCTCAAACTCGTCAATATCGGTTATGCGGTGCCCGGCGCGGTGTTGGCGGTCGGGATCTTCGTTGCTTTTGCCTGGTTGGACCGGGCCATTCCGGCATCGCTGCGCGATTTCCTGGGGATCGCCCCCGGCGCACTGCTGCAAGGTTCAGTGACGGCGATGCTGTTGGCGTACATGATCCGTTTCCTGGCAGTGGGTTTTGGTCCGCTGGAAAGCGCGCTGCATCGTGTTACTCGCAGCATCGACGAGGCCGCCACCGCGCTGGGCCAGGGCGGCGTTCGGCTGCTCTACCGAGTGCACCTGCCGATGCTGCGCGGCGGGCTCGCAACAGCCGCCGTGCTGGTGTTCGTGGACGTCCTGAAGGAAATGCCTATCACGTTGATGACGCGGCCGTTCGGCTGGGATACCCTCGCGATTCGAATTTTCGAGCTGACCTCCGAAGGGCAATGGGAGCGCGCCGCGTTGCCCGCATTGTTTCTGCTGCTTGCCGGCGTACTGCCGGTGATCCAGCTCACCCGCGCCTCCGAGTAGAACCATTCGGCCTGACGCCATGACACCCGTTATCGAACTCCTGGAAGTACGGCACGCCTATGGCGATCACGTGGTCGTCGACGGACTGTCGCTGTCGCTCGCCAAGGGCAGCATCGGTTGCCTGCTGGGGCCGAGCGGTTGCGGCAAAACCACGGTGCTACGCTGCATCGCCGGATTCGAGCGCATCCAGGGCGGGGAAATCCGCATGAACGGCATCCCGGTCAGCACCGCAACCGCGCATGTGCCGACGGAGAAGCGGCGTGTTGGCATCGTATTTCAGGACTACGCGCTTTTCCCTCATCTGACCGTGCAGGCCAACGTTGCCTTCGGACTGCACCGCCTGCCGACTCCGGAACGGCGGCAGCGCGTATCGCAGATGCTCGAAGTAACCGGCCTGCGAAGCATGGCCGGCCGTTATCCGCACGAACTTTCGGGCGGACAGCAACAACGCGTAGCGCTCGCGCGCGCACTCGCGCCGCAGCCCGATCTCCTGCTGCTCGACGAACCGTTTTCCAACCTGGACGTGGACCTGCGCGAACGGTTGAGCCTCGAAGTGCGCGACATCCTCAAGGCCCACGGTTCGACGGCAATCATGGTGACCCACGACCAGCACGAGGCGTTCGCGATGGCCGACGAGATCGGCATCATGGCCGACGGCCGGATCCAGCAGTGGGACAGCGCGTATAACATCTATCATCGGCCTTGCAACCGCTTTGTCGCCGATTTCGTCGGCCAGGGAGTTTTTCTGCAGGGGCGGGTAAACGGCGGCGGCAAGGTCGAGATCGAGCTGGGCGTGCTCGACGGGGAGGTCCGACTGACAGCGCTTGCCTCCGGGGACAAGACGCCGGGGCTTGATCTTGAAGTCCTGCTGCGACCGGACGACGTGGTGCACGACGACTCGAGCCCGACCAAGGCGCAGGTCCTGCACAAGGCGTTTCGCGGCGCCGAAATCCTCTATACCCTCAGGCTCGCCAGCGGCGCTCGCGTTTTGTCACTGGTACCCAGCCATCACAACCACGCGGTCGGCGACTTCATCGGCATACGGCTGGAGACCGATCACGTGGTCGCATTCCGCAAATAAAAAGCCCCGCCTTGCGCCGGGGCTTGCGCAAACAATCCGAAGATGGCTTCTACTTTCCGGGCAACATGCGGAGGAACACGTTGTCACGATCGAACAGCAGATGCTTCAGCGCCGCCGCCACGTGAATCACCACTAGCGTGATCAGAAGCGCCGCGGTTACGCCGTGGATGCCCTGCAGGAAATCGTAGATAACCTTGTTCTCCCAACCCATCGGCGGGATTTTGAACAACCCAAAGTACGTTACACCGTACTTTGTGAACTGGGACGCCGAGAATCCGGACAAAGGCATCAGGATCAGGCACAGATACAGCAGTGCATGGCTCAGCTTCGATGCCTGCACCTGCCAGGCAGGCACGCTCGACGGCAGCGGCGGCGGGAGATTCCTGAAGCGCCACCAGAAACGGATCAGTACCAGGATTGCGACCGTCACGCCGATCGACTTGTGCAGGTTGTAAAAGAAAGTGCGCTCGGGCGTGCCGCGCGGGATGTCGGTCATGTACAAACCGAGCCCGATCATCACCAGAACGAGAATCGCGACGATCCAGTGCAGCGCAATCGCGGGCGTGGAATAGCGCTGAACAACGTTGTTATTCATGTCCGAAGATCTTCCCCTTTGAACCTGCATACGCGCGTCATCAACGCGCGTCATCAACGCGCGTATGTTACGCGGCTGCTATTGGATAACAACCCCCCAGGGCCGGGTGCCCACCGGGATATCCTTGATCTTCGTGTTGGTCTTCGTGTCGATCACGGACACCGAGTCGGAGCGGCCGTTGGCGACATAGAGTTTGCTCCCGTCCGGCGTGATTGCCATGTTCCAGGGGCGCTTGCCCACCTCGATGGTGGCAATGATCTTGTTGGTTGCGGTGTCGATGACGGACACCGTCGCGTCCTTGCCGTTGGAGATGTAGACGCGGCTGCCGTTGGGATGGACCGTCACGCCGTTGGAAAACTGCCCGCCGGGGATGGTGGCGATGAGCGCGTGTTTGGTCACGTCGAGCGCATGGACGGTGCTGGCATACTCGGCCGCGGTATAGGCCACCTTGCCGTCAGGCAGGAAAGCGATACCGCGCGGACGTTTGCCCACGGGAATTTCGGCGACCTGTTTGCGCTGCGCCACGTCGATGACATCGATCTGCGAGGCCTCCTCGGCGCTGGAATACACCCACTTGCCGTCGGGACTGAATACCGCATGCTCCGGATTCTCGCCATTCACCTTCACCAGGAACTCGCGCTGGTTGGTCCTGGTGTTGATGAAGGCAATCGAGTTGCTCACCTCCACCGCGGCGACCACCCACATGCCATCCGGGGAAATGCCGACACCCTCCGGGGATTCGCCCAGCGCCACCGTGCCGACCATCTCGCCCTTTTCGATGTCGATGATATCGAGCGCATTGTTGGGCTGGTCGCTGACGTAAATGTGTTTGCCGTCCTTCGACAGCGCCATTCCGCGCGGCTTCTTGCCCGCCGGGATTTCCCGGACCACCTGGTCCGTAGCGGTGTCGATGACGCTGAGCGTCCCGCTTTCCTCGTTGGCCACATAGGCAAAGGGCGCCGCACATGCCACTGTTGCCGCAGTCATCAGAAATGCTGCTGCGGCCTGGAGATATCTGTTATTCATCCTGGTTTTCCCCGATTGTTGGATCAGATTGTCAACGCGCGCGCTAAGGAGATGCTCAACCCGCTGACGTTGTTTGGAACGGTACCGGCACCGAAAAGTTCTTGGGAATTTTTCCCGAATCCGGCAATGCCTGAACCGTCACCACCGTTGACGAGGCGATATGCTATCACCATCACGTAACGTCGCATAACGCGGCGCCCCCGCACACCGATGACAGCCTTCGGGGCAGGTGCCGCTACGAGGGGAAGTATTCTCTCGTTGCCGGCAACCGGCACCCGGCATCATCACCGGCGCGGTTCGAAGCGCAAACGTTCGATACCGGCCAGAATTCCGGTACGATTCGCGGTGCGTTCAAGCGCCTAGGCGCTGTTCCGAATTGCGGCGGCCACAGGAGCGCTTGCGCGAATCAGTGGGGAAGTTTTCCCGACCGCGGCTCAACCGGCTTCGCTGCGGTTCTCCTCGGCTTCGCCCGCGCCTGCAATCAGTCCGTGGCTCAACGCGATGCGCACCACCTGCGCGGTATTGCTCACGTCGAGCTTGTGCTTGATGTTGGACTGGTAGTTGGCGACGGTCTTGTAGGAAAGGCACAGGATGCGGGAAATCTCCTGCAGCGAGTGCCCTGCGACCAGCAGCCTGAACACTTCGAACTCGCGCGCAGACAACGCGTCGATAGGATTGTCGCGCCCTGGCAGCATCTGCACCGCCAGTTCCTGTGCCATCTCGTGGCTGATGTAGAGCTTGCCGGCAGCGACCAGCCGCACCGCCTCCACCAGTACCTCGGGCGCCGCAGACTTGGTGACATAACCGCGCGCGCCGGCCTGCAGCGCCCGCGAGGAAAATACCGTGTCCTCGTGCATGCTGAACATCAGGATCTTGGCTTCCGGCAGCCGCGCCACGATGCGCCGTACCGCCTCGATGCCGCCAAGACCGGGCAGGTTGATGTCCATCACCGTGACGTCCGGCTGCAGCTCGCACACGACGCGGTAGGCCTCCTCGCCGCTGGCGACCTCGGCAATCACCGAGATGTCCTCGGTGCGCTCGAGCAACCGGCGGTAGCCTTCACGCACTACGGCGTGGTCATCGACCAGCACCACCCGCACCACCGGGCTTGTCCGTCCTTCGTTCATTTCTTTCCCTTTGCCGGAATCACGGCTTTCACATGCACGCCCCGGCCGGACGCGCTTTCCAGTTCGAAATGGCCCGCCAGCGCTTCCACTCTTTCGCGCAAGCCCACCAGCCCCAGTCCCCGGCGTCTCTGCGACGGGTCGAAGCCTTTGCCGTTGTCGCTGAAACTGAAGCGCACTTCTTGCGCCGCGCGCGTCATGGATACGGCGACCTGCGTCGCATCGGCGTGCTTGGCCACGTTGGTCAGGCACTCCTGGACCAGGCGGTAGAGTGTGATGTTGACCGGCTCGCCGAGATCGTCGAGTTCGCCTTCCGCCGTGAACGTGCAGCGCGCGCCGGCGTGGCGGCGCTGCCATTGCTCGACGCTGTACTGCACGGCGGAGCGCAGCCCGAGTTCGTCGAGCGCCACCGGACGCAGCCGCTGCATCAGGCTGCGCACCACGTCGTAGACCTGGCTCGATACTTCGATGATGGACAATGCGCCGCGGTGAATCTCCGGCAATGCCTCGCTGCGGTCGCGGATGGTGACCGCGTCCACCTTGATGGCGTTCAGGCTCTGCCCCAGTTCGTCGTGCAGCTCGCGCGCCAGGTTACGCCGCTCTTCCTCCTGCACCTGCATGGAACGCTGCGACAGGCGGCGATTTTCCTCAAGTGCCCCGGCCAGCTCGCTCTGCATCAGAGTGACTTCGGTAATGTCGGTGATGTAGACGTGCAGCTCCGGTTCCCGGGAGGGCGACAGCCGGGCGCTCAGCTTTGCCACGACCTGCACCGGCACGCCGTCGTGGTTCCTGAGCTGCAGCATCGGCAGTTCGATCTTGTCGCCGCGCAGCAGCCGGTCGCGGTGCGTCTCCCACAGATCGCGCTCGGCATAGAACTCGGCCAGTTGGTGGCCGTTGAGATCGCCCGCCGTCTCAAAGCCGAGCAGTCGTGCCGCCGTCGGGTTGGCGAGTTTGACCAGTCCGGTCGTGGTCGCCAGCAGATTGCCGGACAGGTTCTCCATGAACAGCGTGCGGAACTGCTCTTCGCTGTCCACCAGCGCCTGCTGCGCGGCAACACGCAGCGTCACCTGCTCCATCGCCTGCCTGGAACGCCGCCAGGAAAACCACGCCAGCGCCACAGCCATCGCCAATATCGTCACCGGCAGTTCGTCGATCTGGTACCTCTCGTGGGGCACCGTCAGCGCCTCGATCCACTCGTTGAGTTCGAACAGGCTGGACAGAACGAAAGTCAGCACGGTAACGACGCCGACCACCGCCAGGTCCCTGTGCACCGAGGGCTTGATGATGTTGGCGGGCGGCGTCTGAAAGGTCTGGGCAAGCGTATTCATGGGAGTTGCGGCCGGAAGTCGCCGGAACGGCGGGGAATCGGACATGTAAGAGTCTATATAGCGGAACGCGCCCGCCCCCGCAAAGGGAAATTTTCCCGACGGACCCATTACGCACCGTCCACGCGGCCAATCTGGCGGGCCCGTAGATTAGGAAATTTTCCCGGTCGGGTTGGGAGGCCGTCCCTGACGCCCCGTCTGCCGCAACTCTTAGATTCACTGTCTTGCTGCGAAGTGCAGGCTCCCGCGCCGATCTCCCGCGCCGGTCCTCGCTTCCAAGGGAGGAGAGCGGGTTCGTATCCGCTCCGTAACCAACTACAAAAGCAGAAAGGAACACAGATGGTCGTTCGTCTACACCCGACTCCTCGGGCGCGCCTCGCCTTCGCCATCACCCTGATACTGTCCGGCGGTTTGGCCCACGGCGCCGAAGAGAATCCCGCAACTGCACTGGAGGCGCCGACCGTGGAAATCATCGGCACCACCCCGCTTCCCGGCATTGGGGTGCCCGTCAACCAGGTACCCGCGAACGTGCAGGCCGCTACCGGGGCAGATATCCAGAAACAGAAAACTCTGGACCTTTCCGAATTCCTGGACAACAACCTTGGGAGCGTCACGCTCAACCATGGACAGAACAACCCGTTCCAGCCCGACGTCAATTTCCGCGGTCTCTCCGCCTCGCCGCTGCTGGGCACGGCCCAGGGATTGTCGGTGTTCATGGACGGGGTACGGATAAACGAACCATTCGGCGACGTGGTGAACTGGGATCTGGTCCCGCAGAACGCGATATCCACGATCAATCTCATCCCCGGTTCGAATCCGGTGTTCGGGTTGAATACGCTGGGCGCTGCGCTCTCGGTGAACACCAAGTCCGGCTTCCAGTACCCCGGCGCCTCGGCGTCGATCTACGGCGGGTCCTGGGGCAGAAAGGCGGCGGAAGTCGAGTACGGCGCGCACGGAGAGGAGACGGATTTCTTCCTCGCAGGGAACTTCATCGACGAGGACGGCTGGCGCGACTATTCGCCTAGCCGGCTCCAGACGCTGTTCGGCAAGGTCGGCTGGGAACGCGAGGATACCGACTTCGACCTGTCGTTGATGCTCGCCGACAACAAACTGGAGGGCACACAGGCGTTGCCGCTGGGCTGGCTGGATACGCGCGAACAGGCCTACACCTGGCCCGATCGCAACGCAAACCAGCTCGCGTTTCTGAACGCCCGCGCCAGCCATTTCTTCGGCGACGACAAACTGCTCGCCGGCAACGTCTACTACCGCCGCTACAGCAACGACAACTTCAGCAGCAACGTCAATGACGATTGCGAGGGAATCGTCGGTAATTGCGCAACCGGCATACTCGCAGGCGGTGCCGACCCGCAGGCCCTCAATGATCTCAGCAAGATCGAGACCACCGGCTACGGCGGTTCGGTGCAGTTGACGCTTCTGAATGATCTCGGCGGGAAGAAGAACAATTTTACCGTCGGCGCCAGCGCCGACCTCGGCAGGACCGACTTTTCCCAATCGGAAGAAGAAGCCGACTTCACCGCCGCGCGCGGAACAGTCGGCACCGGGGTTTTTTCCATCGAGACTGATGTGAGGACAACCACCAACTACTACGGCCTTTATCTCACCGATACCTACTCGTTCGACGAACAGTGGCACCTGACTTTGTCCGGCCGCTACAACTGGGCGAACGTAACGATCGACGACAAGACCGGTCTGGAGCCGGCGCTCAATGGCGACCACACCTTCAAGCGCTTCAATCCGGCGGCGGGTCTGAATTTCAACCCGACGCCCGCGCTTTCGACCTACGTGGCCTACGGCGAAGGCATGCGTGCACCCACGCCGGTGGAACTGACCTGCGCGGACCCAGCCGCGCCCTGCCGCCTGCCCAACAACTTCCTTGCCGATCCTCCTCTAGAAAAAGTCGTTTCCAGGACAATGGAAGCCGGTGCGCGTGGCCGCTGGTCCGAGGCGCTGGGATGGAATGCGGCGGTCTATCGCACCGATCTGAAGGACGACATCATCTTCATTTCCAGCGGCGGAGCGGTCAATGCGGGCTTTTTCCAGAATGCCGGCAAGACCCGCCGACAGGGCTTGGAACTCGGAATGCACGGCCGCTTTGCCAAGCTGAGTCTGGCGGCGAACTACGGTTATATCGACGCCACGTTCGAATCGGCGCTGACGCTCAACAGCCCCGTCAATTCTTCGGCGGATCCCGGTACCGGGGATATCCAGGTTTCACCCGGGAACAAGGTGCCGGGCATTCCCGAGCATTCGCTGAAGCTGCGCATGGAGTACGACTTCACCGAAGCTGTTTCGGTGGGGACCAATATCATGTACTTCTCCTCCCAGTACGCGCGCGGCGATGAAAATAACCAGGATGCGAACGGCAGGATACCTGGCTATACCCTGGTGAATCTGGATGCGCGTTACCAGCTCAACAAGCAGCTCATGTTCTTCGGGCGCATCACCAATCTGTTCGACAAGGAGTACGAAACGCTGGGCGTGCTGGGGGAAAATTTCTTCAATGGTCCTGGACGGACCTTCGACGCCGGCAACGTGACCGAGGAACAGTTCCGCTCGGCGGGCGCGCCGCGTGGGATCTGGGTCGGAGTCAAGTACGACTTCGGCAAGCCGGGCAACTGAGAACGTTCAAACAAAAAAAGGGGGAGCGCTGGCTCCCCCTATCATTTCCTGTCGTTCCCTTCAGAACTGATAGCTTGCAGCAAGGCCCACGGTGTAGTTCGTCCCGGGTGCGGGCTCGTAGTAGCGGCGGTTTCCCTCGTTGACGATTACCGATCCCACATATTCCTCGTCAAAAATGTTGTCGACTCGCGCGAATTCAGTCAGGCGCAATCCACCGAATTTCTGTTCGAAGCGCAGACGCCAGTTCACCACGGTGTAGGCATCTGCCGACTCGTCATTAAGATCATTGGTGAACACCTTGTCCACCCAGCGCGCCTCCAGGGCGGTAGAAAGACCAAACGGCGCGTACCGCCAACCCAGTTCGCCATAAACCATGTTGCTCGGTATTCCCGGAATCTTGTTACCAGCCGGAACCGTTGCATTCGGCGTAGTCACGCAGAAACCCACGCATGTGCCGAAGCTGTTGTCAAAACTCGCATCGATGTAGGTATATGAAAGCACCCCTGTGAAACCGTTTCCGAGATTGCTATCTACACCGAGTTCGATGCCCTCCCGCGTTGTACTGTCGACGTTCTGGAACACCGAGCGCCCGGCGGAATTGCTGAAAACCACGATTTCGTTCTTTGTGTCGGTCTTGAACACGGCGGCACTGACCCGAGTGCCGGTTCCAACATAAGCCTTCACGCCGACTTCGTAGCTGGTGCTTTCAGCGGGCTTCAGGTCGAAGTTGAATCCATTCACAGTGGCGCTGGTCGAGCGATAGGCAAGCTCTGCAAACGTCGGGGTCTCGAAGCCTTTGCCTACGTTGCCGTAAAAATTCAGTGTCGGCGTGACCTTGAACACTAATCCGGCCACCGGCGTGGTGTCGCTGAAATCGATGCTGCCGCTGTCGTCGCCATTTCCCGCGACGATGAAGTGGTCCTCGGACTTGAACTTGACCGAGGTGTGGCGCAATCCACCACTCAGGATCCAGCGATCGGCCAGCGCCCATTCCGCTTGCGCGAACTGGTCGAAGTTGAAAACCGTGTTGTCTTCGTCGCGCGCCAGCGTACCGATCTGACCGGCAATGTTGTCGAACGCCTTGCGCGCCTCCTGCATATTGTCGTAGTTCACGCCGGCCGTGAACGTGAAGGGGCGATCTGCAAGCGAAGTCTGCCTGGTCCAGCGCAAATCTACACCACCGAAATCGCGGTTCAAATCAATAACGCCACGAAAACCGGGAGGCGGGATTCCCAAAAACTGTTGCACTGTGCGCTTGCCTGAGTAGCCGAGGACACGGATCGAGTCGTCTGCGGATAACTTGTGCTCCAGCACCAATCCGGCCTGGGAGTTCTCGATACTCTTGCGCGTGTTCTGCGCCTCCGCGTTGGTGCCGGCCTGCTCCCTGTTCTGCTGCAGTTGAGCCTTGTCCAGCCCGAGCGGATCCTGGGTCTCGGGCTGGTTCAGGTAATTGGCAATCAGCGTGACATTGGTATCTTCATTGATTTTCAGCCCCACCTTGCCATTGACCGTGTCCCGTGTAGCGGCGCTGTGGTCGCGGAACCCTGCGGTGTCGAAACGGGACGTATCGAAGATATAGTTCACCGGCCCCTGCTGTCCACCGAGTTTGAGCCCGACACGACTGGAATTGAAACTGCCGCCCCAAGCCGAACCGGTAATGGTCAGGTCCTCCGGACCATCTTCGGTGAATACGTTTATGACGCCGCCGGACGAGTTGCCGTACAAGGCCGAGAACGGTCCCCTAAGGACTTCCACGCGTTTCGCCGAACTCAGGTCGATGTTTGCGGCTTGCCCCTGCCCGTCGGGCATGGTCAGCGGGATGCCGTCTGCGATGATGCGGATTCCGCGCACCCCGAAAGTCGATCGGGCACCGAATCCGCGAATCGAAATCTGCAGGTCCTGTGCATAGTTCTGGCGGGTATTCGCGACCACGCCTGGTGCCCTCACCAGCGTTTCGGACAGGTTCACCTGCGCCTGCCCTTCCTGGATTTGTTCTTTGTCGAAAGCGTCGATTGAGACCGGCAGATCGAAGCTCGACTGCTCGACCCGCGTGGGCGTTACCACGATGGGTGCTAGCTGAACTGAGTCTTCCTGCGCCAGGACCGCGCCGGCACCGAACAATGACAGCGCGAGGCAGAAGAATTGCTTGACCGGAAGATTCAGGGTCCTGAAATTGCGATGCATGGCACGCTCTCCCTTGATTTTTTTCTGATCCATTTTTCTGTTTTCTCTTTTATTCTTGGGGCGCCCACGCGCCACCGTGATGCAAAAAAAAAGGCTGCTCGAAAGCAGCCCTTCGGGACTTGCAGTGCAATCAGCGATTGAAGATGTACATCGTGACTTCAAAGCCAAAGCGCATTTCGGTGTATTCGGGTTTGGTCCACATGGTGAGTCTCCTTCAGAGAGTTAATCCACTTCATCGGGGGTTCACGGCCGCTTCCTCACGACCTTGGATCGTATTCTGTTGCAGCCCCGTTACCCCGCCCTACAAGAAAACACTGAAATCCGGCTCATGAATTTCATTAGATTTGCCGAAACCCGCCTTTTCTCAACATTCTTTTTAATAATCATGGCGCTATTAGGCCGGCGCGAATCGCGATGATGGCCAGCTCGGCGGAGTTCGACGCCCCCAGCTTCTGCTTGATGTTGTAAAGGTGGGTGCCGATGGTGCGGGGGCTCAACGACATGACGTCCGCGATCTCGGCCACCGACTGTCCCTTCGCCAGCGCCAGGAACACCTTGAATTCCTTTTCGCTCAACATGTCGAGAGGATTGCGCTCGCCGTTGACCTGCTGCACCGCCATCTGCTGGGCGATTTCCGGTTCCAGGAAAGTCTTGCCCTGGTGCACCTGCCGGATCGCCTGCATCAAGGCGTCCGCGGCACTGCGTTTGGTGAGGTAACCGGCAGCACCGGCTTTCAGAACGCGGCGCGCATGCATCGCATCCTCGTGTGCGGACAGCACCAGAATGCGCGCCGCCGGCTCATGCGCCAGGATGCGGTCAATCGCCTCGAGGCCGCCGATCCCCGGCATCGAGATGTCCATGACCACTACATCCGGCCTGACTTCCGGAAACTTGCGACACGCGTCCTCGCCGCTTTCGGCTTCGGCAACCACTTTGATGTCGGCCGATCCCTCCAGAAGAAGCCTGAATCCCATGCGCACGACCGCATGATCATCCACCAGCATTACGCCGATTCCACCGCCCGCTGCTTTGCTGTTCAATCCGTTTCCTCCCGCTATGCCGCTTCCACGCCGTCGGTTGCCATGGCGGCGGCCTTTGCCGGGATTACGGCGGTCACCGTCACGCCCTCGCCCGGCCGGTTGTCGATCTGAAACACCCCATCGAGCGCCTGGACACGTTCGCGCATCCCCATCAGGCCGAAGCGGGTGGCTTCGCGCTCATTGCGCTGGGCGATGCCCTTGCCGTTGTCGCGCACCGTCACCCTCACGACGTCGCCGCGCCCGGCATCGCGTTCGCGCGCAATCAGGATGGCCGCGTGCGTCGCGGCGGCATGGCGGATGACGTTGGTCAGGCATTCCTGGACGATGCGGTAGATCGTGATGTTGACGGTTTCGCCCAGTCCCTCCAGTTCGCCCTCGAGCCTGAGCTCACAGGCGATGTCCTTATGCCTTTCCCGCCATGCCGCCACCGTCTCTTTCAGCGTCGCGCTCAGGCCCAGGTGGTCCAGCGCCGTGGGCCGCAGTTGGCGGATGATCCCGTGCACCACATCGTAGATGTGCGCGGCCACGGAAACGATGGTCTGCGCATTGCCATGGATCTCAGGTGCGCTTTCGCGAGTGCGGTTGGAAATCGCCGTACCGATGGTCTTGATCGCCGTTACGCACTGGCCGAGCTCGTCGTGCAGTTCGCGCGCGATCGAGCGGCGTTCCTCCTCCAGCCGGTTCTGGATCAGCTGCGTGAGTTTGCGGTTCTGCTCCAGCTCGCGTTCGGCCCGCTGCACCAGTTTGTGCTCGGTGATGTCGCGCATGCTGCAGATTTCACCGATCACTTCGTTGCTCGCCGGGTCCACCAGGGGCGCCGCCGACAGCGCGACATCCACCACCCGGCCGTCCTTGGTCAGGCGCTGGGTCTCCACCAATTCGATGAGTTGACGCTGCATGACCGCATCGAGGTTGTCCTGGATTTCGCCTTGACGTTCCGGCGGGGCGAGCAGCGTGGCGGAACGGCCGACGATTTCATCGTCGCGATAGCCGAACATGCGGCCCGCCGCCGGGTTCCAGAACGAAATCCGGCCTTCGAGATCATGGATGATGATCGCGTCGCTGGATTGCTTCGTGACCAGCGCCAGCCGCCGGTTTTCGGCAAGGCTTTGCTCGAGATTCTCCGCCATGCGGTTGAAGGTGTGGCTGATCGCGTCGAAATCGGGAAGTTCGAATCTCGGCAACCGCGTGTCGAAGCGGCCTTTCTCCATTTCGGACAAACCGCCGAGAATTTTGCCGATGGGCCGCAGCGACCGGCCCAGCAGCCAGAACACCAGCACGTTGACCAGCACGAAGAATCCCAGCACCAGCCAGAAGAAACTTTTGAGATCGTCCCAGGCATCGAGGATTGATCGCGAAGCATCCGACGTGATGACCACCGTGCCGTTCGGGAGATTCAGCCGGAACTCGCCGATCTTCGGATCCGCCAGCCGGTTAAACCAGTCCGGTGCCCACCTGCCCTGTTTGTACTGGGATGGCGGCGAAGTGTAGATCAACTGGTCATTCTCGTCGTACATCTTGATTTCGTTGGCACGTACGCGACCGACGTGGCGCAGGAACGACAGCAACGCCTGGTTATGCGGACCGCTTTGCGCGTTGGCCCGGGTGTTGGCGATCACGGTTTCCATCAATTGCACGGTGACCTTGGTACCCGCCTCGACCTCTTCCCGGATGGAGCGGCGCGTTTCCTCGATCAGAACGTCGGATGCGGCCAACGCGAAAATCACAATGACCAGCGTAATTACGAAATTGATGCGGAAGCGCAGGCCGAATTTCTTCATCATCGGGAGCCACCCAGAAGATCGCGCATGCGCGCGGTCGCCGCGCACAGTTCCGCGGCGATCGCCGCCTGCATTGCAGAGTGGCCGCCGTTGGGTACCAGACGCAGGTCCGCGCCGGCCAGTCGCCGCGACACCTCAAATGCACTGATTGGTGGGCACACCATGTCCATTCTGCCCTGCACCAGGGTTATCGGTTTGTTGCCGATCCGCCAGAGATCATCAAGCAACTGGTTCGGCCGCAGAAAACACTGGTGAGCCAGAAAATGGAGCTGGATTCTGGCGCCTGCCAGCAATTCCTCTGCCGTGGCGACGTTGCGGCCGCCATCACTGCCATTGGACATCTCCCCGATCGCCATGATCCTGGCTTCATAGTCGCACCAGCGCCGGGCCGCCGCCAGCGCGACCGAAGTATCGCGGTGATCGATGAGTTGCCGATAGTGCTCGATGATGGACTCGCCCGCATCCCTGGCAAAGTCCGCCCAAGCCTCGGGGGCGAAGTGCCGAACTCCCGAAACATACCACTCGACTTCCGCGGCGCTGCCGAGAAACACGCCGCGCAACACCATCCCGGCAACCCGGTCCGCATGAGCGATTGCATAGGCCAGGCTCAGCGCACTTCCCCAGGAGCCTCCGAACAGCAGCCATCGATCCACGCCCAGATGATGGCGCAATTGCTCGATGTCGGCCACCAGGTGCGAGGTGGTGTTTTCGAAAGTCGAGCCCGAAGGCGTACTCTGCCCGCAACCACGCTGATCGAACAGCACGACGCGGTAGAAGGCGGGGTCGAAAAAACGGCGATGCGCCGGGCGCGACCGGCTTCCCGGTCCACCGTGGACGAACAACACGGGAAATCCCGCCGGATTGCCGCTTTCCTCGAAATAGACGCGATGACCGCCACCGACATCAAGCCAATCCTTGCGGTAGGGTTCGATGGCAGGATAAAGGACTTCGCCGCTGGCTTGGTTCTGATCCACGACCATGCCCGGCGAACGAAAGAATCAGGATTCTTGCAGTTTGAAGACGATCGGCACGGTCACCGTCAGTTCGCGGCCGCGCAGGTTTTGCGGCGCCTGCGGCAGGGGCGAGGCCCTGCGCACCATGTTGAGCGCTTCTTCGTCGAGAACCGATCGCCCGCTGCTCTTGCCCAGCGTGATGATGGTAACTTTGCCATCCGTGGCGATCTGCAGAAGCACTTCCGCCGTGCCCTCCCAGCCGCGGCGTTGCGCCAGCGGCGGATACTTCTGATAGCGCTTGATTTCCTTGGAGATCGACTGGCCGTATATCTGCAACAGATGCGGCTCCACGGTCGGCACACTCGGCTCCTTCTTCAGCGCCACCTGCTGCGGAGGTGCCGGGGGCGGCACCGGCACGGCGACCGGCGCGGGCTGGACCGTTGCCGCTGCGACCGGCGGGGTCACCGGCTCGATCCGCGGCTGCGCGACCGGGACCGGGGGCGGCTCCACCCGCGGAACCGGTTGCGGCTCGGGTCGCGGCTCGATCCTGGGTTCGGGCTTGATTTCGATTTTGGGCTCGATACGCGGCTCCGGCCGCGGTTCCGGCTTTGGCACCACCACGGGCTCGGGGCGCGGCTCGGGACGCGGTAGTGGCTGTACGATCTCCGCGCGCGGAATCGGCGGCGGCTCGGGTTCCGGCTGCCGCAGCACCGGCTCTGGGCGCGGCTCGATCTGCGGTTCCGGTCGCACCACCGTTTCCTCGACGGTTCGCTGCGGCGGTGCCGGGGTCGTCACCGGCGCCGGCGGCACCACTTCCCGCAACGGCATTGGCCGCACCTGCGGTTGCTCAGGAAGGACGAGCTCGACGTTGAGCACCTTGGGCGGCTCGATCACCACCGCACGAAAGCCTGGGACGAGCGCAATCAGCGCCGCGTGGATAAGCAGCGACGCCACGAGGGCGACCTTGAAGGGCCGCTCGCGGTACCAATCGGTCATTGGCGAGGGAAAATAAAACCCTCTGTCGAGTACAGCGTCAGACATGCCCGAAGCGTAGTGCAAGGTCTTGAGGTAAGTAAAGTTGCGCCGCAAAACTCATGAAAATCATGAGAATCAAATGGTGATTTTCGTCTGCAGGTTTCGCGCTGCCTTCGCCGATAATGCTCACGGACTCATCGGATGCAGGTTTCGTGCAGCAATATGTGGCGCAGCCAGTGTCGGATGATTCGGCAACGAGCGGGCCATCCCCGCGAAATTTCAACCTCAACTGGAGAAGACTATGTGGAGCAAGCCTGAGTACACCGAAATGCGTTTCGGCTTTGAAGTCACGATGTACATTGCCAACCGCTAATCCGGGTTGAGCTTGGACGAAGGCCCCTTCGCGGGGCTTTCGTTTTTTGTGCAGGCCATAAAACTATTAATTTGACGGACCATGCGAATAAAGGTTCTCGGTGCCGCGGCCGGCGGAGGATTTCCGCAGTGGAACTGCAATTGCCGTCTGTGCGACGGCGTACGCAAGGGCACCGTCCGGGCCACGGCCCGCACCCAGTCCTCCATCGCCGTCAGTGCCGACAACATCAACTGGGTGCTGTTCAACGCTTCGCCGGACCTGTTGGCCCAGCTCAAGGCGTTCCCGGAATTGCAACCGGCACGGGCGATCCGGGATACCGCGATCCGCTCGATCGTGCTGATGGATGCGCAGATTGACCACACCACCGGATTGTTGATGCTGCGTGAAGGCAAGCCGCTGGAGATCTACTGTACCGGCATGGCACGCGAGGACCTGACCACCGGCAACCCGCTATTCAACATCCTCGAACACTATTGCGGCGTACACTGGCACCAGGTGCCCACCACGGCCGGCAACGAGTTCCCGGTGATCGGCGCGGAGGAACTCATTTTCACTGCCGTACCTCTAACCAGCAAAGCGCCGCCCTATTCGCCGCACCGCGACAACCCGCACGAGGGCGACAACATCGGAATGCGCATTAAAGACAAGCGCTCCGGCAAAGTGCTGTTTTATGCTCCCGGGCTCGGCGCAATCGAGCCGCACCTGAAGCCTTTGCTCGAGGAGGCCGATTGCCTGCTGGTGGACGGCACATTTTGGACCGACGACGAGATGATCAAACTCGGTATTTCGAAAAAACATGCACGCGACATCGGCCACCTGCCGCAGTCGGGAACCGGTGGCATGATAGAGGTGCTTAAACCGCTCAAGGCGTCGCGCAAAATACTTATCCATATCAACAACACCAATCCCATCCTCGACGAAGACTCGAAGGAGCGCAAGGAACTGGACTCCCGCGGCATCGAGGTCGCGTACGACGGAATGGACGTAACACTCTGAACAGGAGCGCGCATGGGCGCAGCCGAAAATCTGCCGTGGAGCAAAGAAGAGTTCGAGAGCCAGTTGCGCGCCAAGGGCAACCGCTACCATATCCATCACCCGTTCCACATTGCGATGAACAGCGGCAAGTTCACCCGGGGGCAGGTGCAAGGCTGGGTCTATAACCGCTTCTACTACCAGATCAGCATCCCGATCAAGGACGCAGCGGTTCTCTCCAACATGCCGGACCGCGAACAACGCCGCAAGTGGATACAGCGCATCATCGACCACGACGGCGTCGAGGGACAGGAAGGCGGCATCGAGGCGTGGCTGCGCCTGGGTGAGGCATGCGGGTTGAAACGCGAAGAAATCACTTCGCTCAGGCACGTGCTGCCCGGGGTGCGCTTTGCGGTGGATGCCTATGTCAACTTCGCGCGGCGCGCACCCTGGCAGGAGGCCGCGTGTTCGTCGCTGACGGAATTGTTCGCACCAGAGATTCACAAGAAGCGCCTGGAGAACTGGCCGCAGCACTATCCGTGGATCGAACCCGAGGGCTATTCCTACTTCCGCAAGCGCCTTTCGGAAGCGCGCCGCGACGTCGAGCACGGACTCAAGGTCACGCTCGATTATTTCAAGACCCGCGAGGAGCAGGAAAGGGCGCTGGGTATCCTGCAGTTCAAGCTCGACGTGCTGTGGAGCATGCTCGACTCGATGCAGATCAACTACGGGATCGGCGAAACACGGTATGCCTGATACCGCGACATTCACGGACGATACAGTTTTCGAACTTCAGCGCCATTTCCGCTTCCAATGGGAGCCGGCACAACAGGGTTTCGTCCTGCTCTATCCGGAAGGAATGGTCAAGCTGCCGGGTAGCGCCGGAGAAATCATGAAGCGAATCGACGGCAAATCCAACGTGAGCGCAATCGTCGAGGATTTGCAAACCACATTTCCCGGTGCGGCCCTGAGAGGGGACGTCATCGGCTTTCTGGAGCACGTACATGGAAAAGGCTGGATCCGTCCCAAACAAACCGGGTAACCCGCTCTGGCTGCTGGCAGAGATCACGTACAAGTGCCCGTTGCACTGCGTGTTCTGCTACAACCCGGTGGACTACACGACCTACGGCCAGGAGCTGTCGACCGAGGACTGGTTGCGCGTGCTGCGCCAGGGCCGCGAGATCGGCGCAACGCAACTGGGTTTTTCCGGCGGCGAGCCGCTGGTGCGCGACGACCTCGAGATTATGGTCGCGGAAGCACGCAAACTCGGCTATTACTCCAACCTGATCACCTCCGGCGTGGGGCTCAACGAAAAACGCATCAGCGCTTTCAAGGAAGGCGGCCTGGATCACATCCAGCTTTCCTTCCAGGACTCGACCAAGGAACTGAACGACTTTCTATCGAGTACCCGCACTTTCGATCTCAAGCAGAAAGTGGCAAAGCTGATCAAGAAACACGACTACCCGATGGTGCTGAACTGCGTGCTGCACCGGCACAACATCGACCATGTCCAGCAGATCCTGGAGATGGCCGAGGCGATGGAAGCGGAGTACGTGGAACTCGCCAACACCCAGTACTATGGCTGGGCCTACGTGAACCGGAATCAACTGCTGCCGACCCGCGAACAGTTGCAGCGGGCCGAGGAAGTCACCAACAAATTCCGCGAACGCGTCGGCAAAAAGATGCGAATTTTCTTCGTGGTCCCCGATTACTACGAGAACCGCCCGAAAGCATGCATGAACGGCTGGGGCTCGGTGTTCCTCACCATCACCGCCGATGGCCTGGCGCTGCCTTGCCACGAAGCACGCCAGCTACCCGGCCTCACCTTCCCCAACGTGCGCGACCACGACCTGCGCTCGATCTGGTACGACTCGCCCAGCTTCAACGCCTACCGTGGCGACGCGTGGATGAAGGAGCCATGCCGAACCTGTCCGGAAAAGGTCAAGGATTTCGGCGGCTGCCGCTGCCAGGCCTACATGCTCACCGGCGATGCCACCAACGCCGACCCGGTATGCGACTTGTCCCCTTATCATCATCTGGTGACCGAGGCGGTGGACAAGGCGCAGAAACCGGCGCCTGCGGCCGAGGTTAAGCCGATCCTGTTTCGCGACGACAAGAATTCGCGTGCCTTGAGTAAAACGCCGGCCTGATAGAAACTCCCGTTTCATGAATCAGGCGGCTGACTCGCTGCTCGCCGTGCGTGCCAGCGGGCTTGTGAAGCGTTACGGCCGGTTGGTCGCGGTAGACGGCCTCGACCTTGACATTCCCTCCGGCCAGTTCTTCGGATTGCTCGGTCCGAACGGCTCAGGCAAGACCTCCACCATCCACATGCTGGCCACGCTGATCCGCCCCAGCGGCGGTTCGGCCCGGGTCGCCGGCCACGACGTGGTGGACGAGGCAGTGAAGGTGCGCGGCGCGATCGGACTGGTCTTCCAGGACTCGGCACTCGATCGCTCGCTCACCGTTGCCGAGAATCTGCGCTTCGCCGGCCTGCTCTACAACCTGACCCCGGCCATCATCCGCGAACGCTCCGCGGAGCTGCTCGAATTGTTCGGACTCGCCGACAAAAGCAATCGTCCCGTGGGGTCACTCTCCGGCGGCATGCGCCGCGCGCTCGACATCGTGCGCGGAATGATCCACCACCCCAGAATCCTGTTCCTGGACGAACCCACCATCGGGCTCGACCTGCCCAACCGGCGCAACATCTGGCGCTTCATCGATAGGCTGCGCGCCCGCACCGGGATGACCGTATTGCTCACCACGCACTATCTGGAAGAAGCCGACAGTTGCGACCGGGTGGCATTCATCAAGAGCGGCAAACTGGTGCAATCCGGCCCGCCGCGGCAACTGGTGGAAAATCTGGGCAGGCATATCGTGGAGATCGAAAGCCGGGATATCGACGCGCTGTCGCAACGGCTCACCTCGAAACTCGGCCCCTGTCTCAAGGATGGCGAAGTCGCGCAGTTTCGCTATGCCGAAGAGGACGTGACGCCGCTGGCACGGCTTCAGGGCGAACTGGGCGCGCAAATCAAGGCGCTGCGCTGGCGCCGGCCGAATCTGAACGATGTGTTCCTGTGGATCGCGGAAGGGAAGATCTGACGATGCCCTGGCGGCCTGTCTATGCAGTGCTGGAACGCGAAGTGGTGCGCATGTTCCGTCAACGCACCAGACTGGTTGCGGCCATGGTGCGGCCGCTCATCTGGCTGTTCGTGATCGGCGCCGGTTTCGGCGCGGTGCTCGGCCAGACGAGCGGACTGAGCTACCAGCAGTTCCTGGTGCCGGGCGTGCTGGGCATGACCATGTTGTTCGGGGCGATGCTGGCGGCCCTTACGGTAGTGTACGACAAGGAATCCGGCGTGATGCGCATGCTGATCATTGCGCCGTTTGCCCACTACTGGATCGTCATCGGCAAGATGCTGGCTGCGGCGCTGGCGGCGATCCTTCAGGCGCTGCTGCTGCTGATCGTGCTCGCTTTGCTGGGATATGTGGGGCAGGAAACGCGGCTCGGAACACTGGTGCTCGGGTTGATCGCAACGTCGCTTGCCTGCGCGGGAATCGGCATGCTGGTGGCCGCGTTCACCCGGACACTCGACAACTTCGCGGCAATCATGAATTTCGTGATCTTTCCGGTGTTCTTCCTGTCCGGCTCGCTTTATCCGGTGAACCAGCTGCCGGCGCTGCTCAAGGCGGTGGCATTGGCGAACCCCTACACTTACGGCGTCGACCTGCTCAAGCACGCCACGCTCGGCGTTCTGCCTTCAGGTATGGGAGCGGATTTCCCGCTGGCGATGGATCTTGCAGTGCTGGCGGGTTTCACGCTGGCGGCGCTGATCGTCGCCAGCTGGCGCTTCTCACAGGAGAGCGCCTACGAGCCGATGATCCACATCCTCACCGGCAAGCGCGAGAGCTAACACCGAGCCAAACAGTATTTTTCAGTGGTGATGGCCGCTAGGGCCGTGCACGTGGCCGTGGTGCAGTTCTTCGTCGGTCGCGGCGCGCACCTCGATCACGGTGCAGGAAAATACCAGAGTCTGCCCCGCCAGCGGATGGTTGCCGTCCACCACCACCTTGTCGTCGGCGATCTCGGTGACGGTATAGAGCTTGTACTGGTCGGAGCTTTCCACAGCGCCCTCGAACTGCGTGCCTACGGTGACGTTCTCGGGAAACAGTTTGCGCGGTTCGATGCGAACCATTTCCGCTTCATACTCGCCAAACGCATCATCCGGCTCGAGGCGGACCTGGCAGGTATCACCGGCGCCCTTGCCCTGCAGCGCGCTCTCCACCATCGGGAAAATGCCGTCGTAGCCCCCGTGCAGATAAGTGATCGGCGACTGGGTTTTTTCGATCAGCGTACCCGCGGCATCGAAAAGTTCGTAGTCGAGGGACACGACGGTGTCCCTGGCAATCTGCATGCTCACTAAAGCTCCTTGACGAAGTCGAGGACTGCGGAAGCGTGGCCGCGCGCGTTGACGCCGTAAAGGGCATGGCGCACAAAACCTTTTTTGTCGATCACGAAGGTGGAGCGGACGATGCAGCGCTTCTTGCCCTTGCCGTCCACTTCCTTCTCCTGCAGCACCCCGTACTTCGCGCAGACTTCGCCCTCCGCATCCGCCAGCAACTGTACCGCCAGCCCGTGTTTGTCGCGAAAGGAGCCGTGGCTCATGCAATCGTCCATGCTCACCCCCAGGACCACGGTATCGAGGCCCAGGAATGCATCCTGGAGTTCGCTGAAATCGATGGCCTCGATGGTGCAGCCCGGGGTGTCGTCCTTCGGGTAGAAATACAGAACTACGTGGTTCGTGCCCTTGTAGCCATCGAGGCTCACCACGTTCAAATCGGCGTCGGGCAGATCGAAGGCGGGTGCGGGTTGACCTACTTTCAGCATAAGCAACTCCGATGAAGCACAGGCTGGATTCTAACCGATTTCAAAAATACGATTGACAATGCCGGCCCGACAATTCACCGACAACGATAGAATCCCCGTCGTGAAAATCCCGTTGCTCGGCGGATTGTCCGCCTCGTCCTTTTTGCGCCGCAATTGGCAGAAGAATCCGTTGCTGGTACGCGAGGCGATTCCGGGATTCGAGGGCGTCGTCGATCTCCGCGCCATGATCGAACTCGCCGGTCGTGACGATTGCGAATCGCGGCTGTTGTTGCGCGCAGGGCGGCGCTGGACCGTCGAACACGGCCCGTTCGCCCGCCGGTACTTGTCGCGCCTGCCGCAGCGCAACTGGACGCTGCTGGTGCAGGGAGTCAATCTCTTCCTGCCCGCGGCACGGCAACTTCTGTCCCGCTTCGATTTCATTCCTTATAGCCGGCTGGACGATCTCATGGTGAGCTATGCGCCGCCCGGCGGAGGAGTCGGGCCGCATTTCGACTCATACGACGTTTTCCTTTTGCAAGGTCCGGGCCAGCGACGCTGGAAGGTTGGCCGGCAGGACGACCTGACGCTCGTGGACGGCGCGCCGCTCAAGATCCTCAGGCGTTTCGTGCCGCAGGGCGAGTGCGTGCTCGGGCCGGGAGACATGCTCTATGTGCCGCCCGGATTCGCCCATGACGGCGTTGCAGTCGATGCCTGCTACACCTATTCGATCGGGTTTCGCGCGCCGTCTCATCAGGAACTGGTGTCGCAGTTCCTGATCTTCCTGGAAGAACGGCTGAATCCATCGGGCCGCTACGAGGATCCGGCCCTGGCAACGCAGGCCCACCCGGCGCGGATCGGTTCGGCGATGATCGCGCAGGTGCAGCGCGCGCTCGGGAGCATCCGCTGGAACCGTGGCGACGTCGCCGAATTTCTCGGCGCCTACCTCACCGAGCCCAAGCCGCACGTGCTATTCTCGCCGCCGCGCAACCCGCTTGCGCTGAAAGCGTTCCTGCGCAGTGCGCGCAACCGCGGGCTGGAACTGGCATTGCCTGCGCAGATGCTCTACAGCGGCTCCAGGCTGTTCATCAATGGAGAGTCGCTGGTGGTCAACGCCGGCGAGGAGGCACGGCCATTGCGAGCGCTCGCCGACGCGCGGCGGCTGGCGGGCCGCAAGGTTCCGCGAGCGGGCACGGCCGCGGAGGTACTTTACCGGTGGTATCGCAGCGGCTATATTTTGCCGGCGACCCGCGCGATCGCAACCTGAGCATACACATGGCGGAAAACGCGACCCCGCAACACACCCCCCTGCTCGGCAACGCCGAATACGAAACCGCACTGGATACGGCGCTGGCGAAGGCGCAGCGCTCCATCCGCATCTTCGAGCACACGCTGGGACGGGGATACAATTCGCCGCTGCGCTTCGATCTGCTGCGCCGGTTTCTGCTGGCCAGCCGGCGCAATCGTCTGCAGATCGTGGTGCACGAGCCTCAGACGATCGACCGCAATTGCCCGCGCATCCTGAATCTGTTGCGCCTGCACGGCGACGCAATTAGCATCCACGAAACCCACTCGAACGCAAAGTCGGTCTACGACCCCTTGACCGTGGTGGACGATCACAGCTTCGTGCACCGCTTCCACTTCGACGAGATGCGCGGCCTGCTCGCGCTGGATGACCCGATCGGCACCCACGCGCTTGCCGAGCGCTTCGACGAAATCTGGGAAGCATCCTCCCCCACCGTTTCCGCCACCACTATCGGCTTGTAAGTCCCCCGCTTGCGGCAAGAAAAAGCCGGTCGCAGACCGGCTTTTTTCATTTCAGCGGCAGTTTCGCGCCAGCGGCGTCAACTGATCGCGCGCCACCCCAACCCGTTGTCCTGATCGGCGACTTCGACCCATCCCGGATCGCAGCCGATCGCGCCGGCAAGCGCGGTGCGCGCCAGCTCCGGCCGGTTGTTCTCCTGGCTCAGGTGCGCGGCCACCAGATGCTTCAGGCGACCCGTATCCAGGCGCGCCAGCAGCTCCGCTGCCGCCCCGTTGTCGAGATGGCCGTAACGCCCGGCGATGCGTTCGCGCAGCTTCTGCGGATAGCTGCTCGCCCGCAGCATCCCGGGATCGTGATTGCATTCCAGCACCAGGGCGTCGCAGCCCGACAGCATGGCCTCGATGTGCCGCGTGGAACAACCGGTATCCGTAAGCACTCCGAGCCGGCGCGAGCCGTCGCCGAATACGTACTGCGCCGGCTCGCGCGCATCGTGCGGCACCGGAAACGGTTCGACCTGAAGGTCGCCGACCGCAAAGCTGCGGTAATTGTCGATTACATGCAGGTTGCCGATGCCGGCTAACAGCACTTCGAAGCCGGTCAGGGTTCCGTGGGTGAGCCATACCGGAATCGAATGGCGGCGCGCCAGCCGCGCGACACCGCCGATATGGTCGTCGTGCTCGTGGGTGACGACGACGGCCGACAGATCTTCGGGGGTGAGGCCGAGGCGGCCGAGACGGGAGGTCGTCTCGCCGAGCCCGAATCCACAATCGAGCAGAATCCGGGTGGAACCGGCCTCGACGACCAGGGCATTGCCCCGACTGCCGCTGCCCAGCGATGCGAAGCGCATCGTGCCGCTCACTTCGGCGTCGCCGGCGTCATCGCGTCGGATTTATTTCAACTCTTCTTGCAGCAGCGCGAGGATGCGCCCTGCGGTTGGGGATTTCGCACTCGCGCCTTCGGCGTTCTGCACCCTTACCTCGCTGCCCTTGTCCGCATCGGCGACGCTGATCCGGAACTGCTCATCCTTCTTGCCGGTGTCGCTGCGCCAGAACGCCAGCCGGGACCAGCCGCTGGCGGACTTGCCCTTGCCGTCGATGTCCGGATCCAGGTAGCGCACGTAGTAGAGGCCTTTCGACCGGTCGCGATCCTCGACCGTGAAGCCAACGCGGTCAAGCGCCAGGCCCACCCGCCGCCAGGCGCGATCGAAACTGTCGGCCAGCATCAGTGCTTCCGGAATCTCGCCATTCTTCGCCAGTTGCGCCCGCGGAGCGCCCACCCGCGCTTGCGCCTGGACCTGCTCTTCCTTCGCTCCCAGCCTGCGCATCAGCCGCGACAACATCTCCACCTCGAGCTCCGGGTCGGTTGGCCGCATCTGCCACTTCACCTGCTCGCTCTGGCGTTCGCCGACCACGACCTGATACACGCCGCGATGGCTGATGTAGATCTCCGTGGTGCCGGGTTCTTCGCCATGTTCCAGGCGGGTGCGGAATTTGTCACGCTCGGGGTAGGAATAGGCCTGGTCGAGCACCTTGCCGATCAATTTGCGCAGCGTGCTTTCGGGAATTTTGGCGCGGTTTTCCGCCCAGTCCGTCTCCATGATCCCGATGTCGGGCAATTCCCTGTCGATCAGGAATCCGGTGTCCTGCCAGAACTCCCTGATCACCGGCCACAATGTCTCCGCATCCGCTTCCACTACCAGCCAACGCTGGCTGCCGCCGCGTTCGATACGCACTTTTTCCAATGCGGGCAGGACCGCGGTCGCGGTCGGACCAGTATGGCGGACGCCCTGTCCTTCGGAATACTCCGAGTAGGTCGCCGAACCGGCCGCGGTCTCGGGGATGGCGTAACGGTCGCTGATGGGCGGTGCGCTCAGATCAGGCGGCACCGCGAGCGGGTTTACCTTGCCCGCCGACTTGTAGTCGATCTTCTTGCCTTCGATGAGCTTGCCGGAACAACTGGAGAGTGCGACGACCGCCGTGACGGCAGCAGCAATAAACTGCGTTGAATTCATGCGTAAGGATTCACCAGGTTTGCAACTACGACCATTGCCGGCTCGATGGGTTCAATTTGGCCATGGAAGCCTGCGCAACCGCGGCGCCGGCGATCTCGGCCTGCTCCATGGCGCCGCGCAACAGGTCGTGAAAGGACGAAGACAACGGCGTCAGCGGCAGCCGGATGCCGCCGTCGATCAGCCCCATCTGCTGCAGCACCCACTTCACCGGTATCGGGTTGGCCTCCACGAACAGATGCCGGTGCAGGCCGAGCAGCTTGTTGTTGTGGGCGCGGGTCCTGGGAAGATCGCCGGCGAAAACGGCCGCGCACATCTCCTGCATCAGCCGCGGTGCCGCATTCGCGGTCACCGAGATCACGCCATGCGCGCCCAACATCATCAGCGGCAATGCGGTGCCGTCATCTCCGCTGTAGATCGCAAAACTTTTCGGCGCGCGCCGCAGCATCTCCGCGCCACGCTCCATGTTGCCGGTCGCATCCTTCAGGCCGACGATATTCGGAACCTGCGCCAGGCGCAGCACCGTGTCGTTCTGCAGGTCCGCTACCGTGCGGCCCGGCACGTTGTAGAGAATCAGGGGAAGGTCCACCGCCTCGGCAATGGCGCGGAAGTGGCGGTACAGCCCTTCCTGGGTGGGCTTGTTGTAATAGGGCACCACCGACAGGCTCATGTCGGCGCCGGCAGCCTTGGCGTACGCCGCAAGCTCGATGGCCTCGCGCGTCGAATTCGCACCGGTACCGGCGATGACCGGGATACGGCCGGCCGCGTGCTCGATGGTGGTGCGGATCAACAGGCAATGCTCTTCGACATCCACCGTCGGCGATTCGCCGGTGGTCCCGACGACGACGATACCGTTGCTGCCTTCGCGGATGTGGAAATCGATCAGACGGCGCAGCCGTTCGAGGTCGAGGCTGCCGTCCTCGAGCATCGGCGTGACGATGGCGACGAGGCTTCCCTTCAACATGGCGGCCCCCATTCGATTGAAAGCGCGATTTTAACCGATTCTCTCCGCAGCCGGAGCGGTAAGGAAGCTCTGCATAAGTCCCGCATGCGCGACCGAGGCGATTCGGGCCGATGTCTGCGTCGGCTCCTCCTTATGTAGGCCGGCTACACGG
>JBBPIT010000037.1:0-37331 GCA_038040175.1 Pseudomonadota bacterium
CTCGACCCGAATCGCCTCGGTCGCGCATGCGGGACTTATGCAGAGCTTCCCTACAGGGTCAGCGGCGACCGCGCCGCCGCGGCACGTGGCTGGAAGCTTCGGTCTTGAGGCGGCGATACAACGCCGGCTCGGCGGTCTTCAGATACGAAATCACGGCGACGTCGCCTTTGTTGAGTTTTTTCAGGTCGATCTGGTCCACATGCACCACGCGCAGCAGTTCCTGCACCGGCTTCGGCATGTTGCGGCCGCTTTCGTAGCGCGAACCGCCGCTCTGGGTCACGCCGATGCGTCCCCAGAATTCCTGTTGATTCATCCCGAGGCGCCGGCGGATACCGCGGGGGTTCTGAATTTTCGCAAGCATTTTCATCTCCAAATGGCCGCAAGGTTGTCTGGTAACCGGTTGCGGACCGGGGTTGCTGACATCCGTTTGTCCCGTGCCACAGCCACAAAGTTCCGCATATGACGGTTCATGACAAGCGCCTAGCGGCGCCTGATGGAAAACGTCAACGCCCCGCATGGGCGGGGCGTTGACGTGTTTCGGATGGCGGGACGTTGGGCGGCCGGGTGTTACTTGGCCACCTGCTTTTCCCTCACCTCGTCGAGGGTCTTGCAGTCGATGCAGAGGGTGGCGGTGGGGCGTGCCTCCAGGCGCTTCAGGCCGATCTCGATGCCGCAGCTTTCGCAGTAGCCATATTCGCCGGCGTCGATCTTGGCGATCGTTTCATCGATTTTCTTGATCAGCTTGCGCTCGCGATCGCGATTGCGCAGTTCCAGCGCCATATCCGATTCCTGGCTGGCGCGATCATTCGGATCGGCGAACACAGTCGCTTCGTCCTGCATCGTGTGCACGGTGCGGTCGATGTCCTGCGAGAGCTCGATCTTCAGTTGATTGAGTATTTTCCTGAAGTGCTCGAGCTGCTTCGGACTCATGTAAGCCTCGCCCTTCTTCGGCACATAAGGCTTGAAATTCGTGTGAAATTCGGTCGTCATTCGCCAGTTCGGTCCGAAAAAAAATCGCTTTAATAGCAGAAATAGCAGGGGGGTGCAAGCTTAGTTTCAGCGCCGCGAAAACGCAATGTCTTCAGGACCTTCAAATTGACCTTTAACCCCCTGATCGGTATAGTTGCGACCCTGCGGGGTGTAACGCAGCCTGGTAGCGTGCCTGCTTTGGGAGCAGGATGTCGGGAGTTCGAATCTCTCCACCCCGACCAGATAGCGAGAGTCGTGCCCGGTTCAGAGTCGTGCCCGTAGCTCAACCGGATAGAGCACCAGCCTTCTAAGCTGGGGGTTACAGGTTCGATTCCTGTCGGGCACGCCAGTGCACCCCACGCGGCAAATGTTTCAGTGGTGGCTGTAGCTCAGTTGGTAGAGTCCCGGATTGTGATTCCGGTTGTCGTGGGTTCGAGTCCCATCAGCCACCCCACCTGAGTTTCCTCCCGCTTCAACCTTTGACCCGCAAGTCATGATCGTTCTGCGCGACCTGCAACTTCGCCGCGGCATCAAGGTGCTGTTCGAAGGCGCGAGTCTCACCTTCAATCGCGGCCAGAAGATCGGCGTCACCGGCGCCAACGGCAGCGGCAAGTCCAGCCTGTTCGCGCTGCTCCTCGGCGAAATTCACCAGGACGCGGGCGAGTTCGAGATTCAGCCCGGGCTGGTGCTCGCGCACGTTGCGCAGGAAACCCCTGCCACCGATCAGACCGCGATCGAGTATGTGCTCGACGGCGACGCGGAACTCCGGCAACTCGAAGGCGATCTGCTGGCGGCGGAGCAGGCGCGCAACGGCACGCGCATCGCCGAACTGCATGAAGACATGCAGCGCATCGGCGCTTATTCGGCGCGCGCCCGCGCAGCGCAGCTGATGCATGGCCTCGGCTTCGCGTATTCCGAGATCGACAGGCCGGTTGCGCAGTTCTCCGGCGGCTGGCGCGTGCGGCTGAACCTGGCGCGCGCGCTGATGTGCCGCTCGGACATTCTGCTGCTCGACGAGCCGACCAATCACCTCGACCTCGACGCCATTATCTGGCTCGAGCAGTGGCTTTCCAGCTACCCGGGGACGCTGCTGCTGATCTCGCACGACCGCGATTTTCTCGACGCGGTGGCCGACGCCATCTGCCACATCGAAGGCCAGCGCCTGCGACTGTATTCGGGAAACTATTCCGCGTTCGAAACTCAGCGCGCCGCGCAACTGGCGCAGCAGCAGGCAACCTACGAAAAGCAGCAGCGCGAAATCGCCCACCTGCAGTCCTTCGTCGACCGTTTCAAGGCCAAGGCCACCAAGGCGCGCCAGGCGCAGAGCCGCATCAAGGCGCTCGCCCGCATGGAGAAAATCGCCGCCGCGCACGTGGATACGCCGTTCGAGTTCGCGTTTCGCCAGCCCGCGGTACAGCCCGACCCGGTGCTGACGCTGGACGGCGTCGAAGCCGGTTACGGCGATGTAACCGTCCTGCGCGGAATCCGGATGACGCTGCGGGCCGGCACCCGGCTGGGTCTGCTCGGCCGCAACGGCGCCGGCAAGTCGACGATGATGAAGTTGCTGGCGGGCGCGCTGGCGCCGCTCACCGGAGAGCGGGTCGAAGGCAAAGGCCTGCAGATCGGTTACTTCGCGCAGCACCAGCTGGAGCAGTTGCGTCCCGAGGAGAGCCCGCTGTGGCACCTGACGCGGCTGTCGCCCAGGACGCGCGAGCAGCAACTGCGCAATTTTCTCGGCGGATTCGATTTCCACGGCGATCAGGTGACCGAGCCGGTGGCGCCGATGTCGGGAGGCGAAAAGTCCCGGCTCGCTCTGGCGCTGATCGTATGGCAGCGCCCGAACCTGCTGCTGCTGGACGAGCCCACCAACCATCTTGACCTGGAAATGCGCCTCGCGCTGACCCTTGGGCTGCAGGATTACGAAGGCGCGTTGGCGCTGGTGTCGCACGACCGCAGCCTGCTGCGCGCGACCACCGATGAACTGTGGCTGGTGGAGGGCGGGACGGTCGAGCCCTTCGACGGCGACCTGGAGGATTACGCCAGACGGCTGCGCGCGAAGGAACAGGCCGAAAGCGCCGCCGCAGAACCCGTGGTCGGCCGCAAGGAGCAGAAACGGTTCGAAGCCGAGGAGCGCAACCGGCGCTTTGCCCTGCGCAAGCCGCTGGAGGCCCGGCTCAAATCGGCGGAGCGGGAAATCGAGGCGCTGGGGACCGAGAGGGCCCGCCTTGAAAAGCTGATCGCCTCCCCCGATATGTACGCAGACGGTCGCAAAGAGGACCTGAAACGCTGCCTGATGGAGCAGGCACAGGTGACGGCTAAGTTGCACGAGGCGGAGGAGCGCTGGCTGGCGCTGTCCGCCGAGATCGAGCAATTGACCGCCGGCGGATAAGGCGCTGTCGTGCGGAACTGGAACTGGAAGTTTCGGTTTTGCTCTAAGGAATCGATTTACATTTAGAAAGGGTCATTTGTGATCAAACGCGTCGTTCTGTTCCTGATTACCAACCTGGCGGTCGTCTTCGTCCTGAGCATCACCATGAGGCTGCTCGGGGTGGACCGGATACTCGCCGAATCCGGCGGCGGACTCGATTTGAACGCGCTGCTGGTGTTCGCCGCCGTGATCGGCTTCGGCGGCGCGTTGGTCTCGCTCGCCATGTCCAAGTGGTCGGCCAAGATGATGACCGGCGCCAAGGTCATCGACAGCCCGCGCAGCGAAGCCGAACAGTGGCTGGTGCAGACGGTGCAGCGCCACGCCCGCCAGGCCGGCATCGGCATGCCCGAGGTGGCGATCTACAACGCGCCGGAGGTCAACGCATTTGCCACCGGCATGAACAAGAACAATGCGCTGGTCGCAGTCAGCACCGGACTGCTCAACAACATGACCCGCGACGAGGCCGAAGCCGTACTCGGCCACGAAGTCACCCACGTCGCCAACGGCGACATGGTGACGCTGGCGCTGATCCAGGGCGTGGTGAACACGTTTGTGATCTTTCTGTCGCGCATCATCGGCAACATCGTCGACAAGACCGTTTTCAAGACCGGGCGCGGCCACGGCCCGGCTTTCTGGATCACCTCGATCATCGCCGAGCTGGTGCTCGGCATCCTGGCCAGCATCATCGTTTTGTGGTTCAGCCGCCGGCGCGAGTTCCGCGCCGATGCCGGCGGCGCTGCGCTGGCGGGCCGCGAGAAGATGGTCGCCGCACTGCAGCGGCTGAAGCAGGCGCACATGCCTTCGCAACTGCCGGACCAGATCAAGGCTTTCGGCATCAACGGCGGCGAGGGCTGGGGCATCAAGCGATTGTTCATGTCGCACCCGCCGCTCGACGAACGCATCGAGGCGTTGCGCGCGCAACGCTGAGCGCCCTCAAGGTCAGTCAAACGCCCGCGTGAGCGGGCGTTTTCATTTTCAGGGTCGCGCGGCTCAGCAGGGCGTGACTGAGAGGCCGAGCGTGTTGCCCGCGGTACTCTCGATCAACACCTCTATTCCGCCGGCGTCGCGCCCGCCGGCGAGCGCCGCCAGCAGCGGAAGGCTGCGCGCCGCCGGGTTGTCCCGACGCAGTTGCTCGAGGTTGCCGTCCTGCATCCGCGAGGGCGCGCCTTCACCGCCGCTGGTCATCTCGCACGCGGCGATTGAACGGGGGGTGCGCTCGCGCGTGATCAGCAGGGCGCTCGCGAACGGATGGCGAATCGGGCGCGCGCCCTGCAGCGGTTCGGGATAGGGCAGGTCGTAGGCAATCAGCAGCACGGATTCGTGATCGATGTTGACCTTCGTCGCCGCTTCGATTAGGCCTGCGGCAAAGCTCCAGTCGAACGCGCACAGACTCGTGGACGGCGCGCGCGAGCCGGTGGCGATCCCCCAGTATCCCGAGGGGGCGTTGTGCACGGAATTGTGGAATCGCGTCGGCGAGATCAGGCGGTCGCTGCCTGCAAGCATTGCGCAGATCTCGTTGATGACGTCGCCGTCGCCCCCGGAAGAAGTGAACACGGTCGCCACCGCATCGCCCGGTCTTCCGGCCTGCTCGAGCGCCTGCAGTCCCACCGATATCGACAGCTTCACCACCAGCCCGACGCGCCGGCGCTCCGCCGCCGGCAGCGCCTCGAAGCGCGGCAGGACCAGATCGGCAGGGACGTAGGGTACCGAGCCCGCCAGTATTGGCCGGGCCGCTTCCCAGCCGGCAAGTCCGGGGCCGAGGACTGCGACGGCTTCGACGTAAAACTTCAACGTCCTGCGCGTCCCATCACCAGGCTGCAATTGGTTCCGCCGAATCCGAAGGCGTTGCTCATCACCCGGTCGACCGAGCCGGTCTCGTTCTCGAGCAGATAATGCAGGCCCATCGCCGTATCGACGTTCTGCGTGTTCACGCTGCCGGGAAGGAAGTCGTTCCCGATCGCCAGCGCCGAGATGATCGCCTCAATCGCGCCGCATGCCCCCAGGGTATGCCCGGTCCAGCCCTTGGTGGAACTGCAGCGGGTTTGCCTGCCGAACAGACCGACCACCGCCTTGTCCTCGGTCGCGTCGTTGGCCGGGGTACCGGTGCCGTGCAGGTTGATGTAATCGATTGCGCCCGGCGCGAGCCCGGCATCCCGCAGCGCGCTTTCCATCGCCAGCCTTGCGCCCAGACCCTCGGGATGCGGCGAGGACATGTGGTAGGCATCGCTGCTCTCGCCGACACCGAGCAGCGCCACCGCGTCCGCGGCGGAATTCGCCGCGGGTTTCTCGAGCAGGATGAATCCGGCACCCTCGCCGATCGATATGCCGTCGCGCCCGCTGTCGAAAGGCCGGCAATATCCGGCCGAAAGCAGGCCGAGCGAGCCGAAGCCGTAGAGCGTGGTCAGGCACAGGCTGTCCACGCCTCCGACCACCGCGGCGTCGCACAGGCCTGCCGCAATCATGCGCGCCGCCGAGCCGAACACCTTGGCGCTCGAAGAGCATGCGGTCGAAACCACCAGGGACGGCCCACGCAGGCCGAGATAGGACTGCACGAACCAGGCGACGGAGTACGTGTTATGCGTGCCGCCGTAGTGAAAGTCCGCGGGCAGCGCGCCGCTGCCTGCGTCGCGGCGGCGATAGGCCAGCTCGGTGGCATGGATCCCCGACGTGCTGGTGCCCAGGAACACGCCGATGCGGCCGGCGCCGTACCTTCCCCGTGCCTCCAGCACGGCTTCCTCGAATCCGTCCTGCCTGAGCCCGAGCTGCGCCAGGCGATTGTTGCGGCAGTCGAATTCCACGAGGTCCGGCCGCACCGGCAGCAGGTCGGCATCCGCCACCTGACCGACGCAGGTTTCGAGCTGCACCGTCTCGAAAGCGCACGGAGCCAGTCCGGTGCGGCGCGCACGCAGCGCATTAACGGTCGCGTCGATGCCGATCCCGGCGCTGCTGGCGATTGCGATGCGGCTGAATACGAGCGGATGCAATTCGAGGGTTCCTGTTCGGCCCGTCCGGTGCGCGGTCTGATTGCGCGCCGGTACGGATTGCGGATGAGGGTACGTGCCCGGACAGGGGGCGTCAACGCCGGGATCGGGTATGCTCTACGGGTTTCGCGGCGCGGCCTGCGGTTATAATCGCGGCTTACGCAAAGACTGGAATCAGACCGGAGCAGAAACTAAGGCATGGAAGCCCCGAAGAGCATGAATGATCATGAGCGCGAACTGGCCGAATTGATCGTGGCGGCCCTGAACCTCGAGATTGCCGCCGCGAAGATCGATCCCGAGGCGGCGCTTTACCGGGAAGGACTGGGCCTGGATTCGATCGACATCCTGGAAATCGCCCTGGCGGTTTCGAAGAAGTACGGCTTCCAGCTTCGCTCCGACGACAGCGACAACATCAGGATCTTCAGTTCCCTGCGCAATCTCAGCGAACATGTCCAGAGTCATCGAACCAGTTGAGCGCCGGCTGCGTGCCGAATGGCGCAAGGGCCTGATACTGCTCGCTGCGCTGATCGGCTACCAGATCCTGCTGCACTGGGCGGTCTCCAGCGATCCCGGCAGCGGCTTTGGCGAGTTCATCACCATCGCGCCGCTTGCGGCGGCGCTGGTCTGGTTCATGGGCCGCTCGTGGCGCGGGCGGCTCGGCCTCACCGCACTCACCCTGGCCGCCGTCGGCGGCTGGATTACGTGGCGGGCCGCCGGCGCGAATCCGGCCCTGGTCTATTTGCTGCCCCATGTCGGCGCCTACCTGTTCATGTTGTGGTTTTTCGGGCACACACTGATGCCCGGCCGGGAGGCGCTGATCACGCGACTGGCGCGCCATATCCACGGCACGCTGCCGGCGGAGATCGAGCGCTATACCCTTCACGTGACCACGGCCTGGTGCCTGTTCTTCGCCGGCATGGCGCTGACCTCTTTGCTGCTGTTCTTCCTTGCGCCGCTTGCCGTATGGTCGGTCTTCAATCTGCTCAACCTGCCGCTGGTGGTCGTCATGTTCCTGGCCGAGTACCTCTATCGCATCCTGCGCTATCCCAATTTTTCGCACGCCTCGATCCGCTCCACCATCCGGGCGTTCCAGAAGTACGGCGGATCGGGCCCGGCGCCCGGACGCTGACGACATTCCATTTGCCGGGGTGCCGGCGTTCTCCATGGCAGCCGTTCCTTTTCTGAGCCATCGCGGTCCCGACGAAGTGGTCGCCTTTCGCGGCCGGCGCACCGTCCGGGTGTCGGAATTCCTTTCCGACGTTCGGCGGGTGGCGGCGAGCCTGCCGGCGCGTTCCCATCTGGTCAATTTCTGCAACGACCGCTATCGATTCGCGGTGGGGCTGGGTGCGGCGCTCGTTCGCGGACAGGTGAGCCTGTTGCCGCCGACGCAGACCCCGGAGATGCTCGCGCAGATGCAGCAGGCTTACCCCGGGCTGTACGCGCTAACCGATGCGCCTCAGGCAGCGCACGGCATCGAGCAGGTGCTCTATCCCGACTCAGAAGGTGCCCCGGCGGCGCCCGGCCCGGTTCCCGAATTTGCGCCGGAGCAGGTCGCCGTCGTTGCCTTCACCTCCGGTTCCACCGGGCGCCCGACGCCACATCCGAAGACCTGGGGCGCGATCGCTCGCGGTGCGGCCGGCGAGGCGCTGCGCTTCGGATTGTGCGGATCGGACCGGTCGCGGGGCACCACCGGGAAATCGGGCGCAGTTCTGGTCGGAACCGTTCCGCCGCAACACATGTACGGACTGGAATCCACCGTGCTGATGGCGTTGCGAAACGGTCTGGCGCTGCATGCGGCGCGCCCGTTCTACCCGGCCGACGTGCGCGCCGCCCTGGAGGACATTCCCGGCGGGCGCGTGCTGGTGACCACACCGGTGCATCTGCGCGCGCTGCTTGCCGATTCGGTCGAACTGCCCGCGCTCGAGTTGATCGTCTGCGCCACCGCGCCGTTGTCGCCGGAAATGGCGGCGCAGGTGGAGGCGCGCTTCGGGGCGCCGCTTCACGAGGTGTACGGGTTTACCGAGGCCGGAATGGTCGCGACCCGGCGCACCATCGACGGACCGCTGTGGCACACGCTGCCCGGGGTCAGGCTGCGGGAGCAGGGCGACACGGTGCGGGTGCACGGCGGGCACGTGCAGAACGAGGTGGCCTTCTCGGACGTCGTCGAAGTGCGTGATGCCGAGGCCTTCGTGCTGCACGGGCGCAACGCCGATCTGGTCAACGTCGCCGGAAAACGCAGCTCGCTTGCCTACCTGAACCACCACCTGAACAGCATCGAAGGCGTGGAGGACGGCGTGTTTTTCATGCCCGACGAAACCGAAGCGGGGGTGACCCGGCTCACGGCGTTCGTGGTGGCACCCGGGCTTTCGCGCCAAGCGCTGATCGAAGCGCTGCGGGCGCGCATCGATCCGGTCTATCTGCCGCGGCCGCTTTACTTCGTCGAGTCGCTGCCGCGCAACGCCACCGGAAAACTGCCGCGCGAGGTCCTGCTGCGCTTCGCCGCGGACTGCGCGCGGCGCAAGGCCTCCGGCGGCCGGACGGAGTACCCGGCTTGAGCCAGGACTGGCTCAGGCAGCGCGAGCGGGCCAATGCCGCGAGTCTGCGCCTTCTGGTCCGGCTCGCGCTGCTGCTGGGAAGGCCTGCCGGGCGGATGCTGCTCTTCCCGGTGTGTCTTTACTTCCTGATCTTCTCGGTGTGCGCAAGGGCGGCCTCCAGGCAGTATCTGCGCAAGGTGCTCGGACGTCCGCCAGGATTAGCCGATCTGTTCCGCCACTACTACAGCTTCGCCACCGTCGCACTGGATCGCATGTACCTGCTGCGCAGCCGTTTCGAGCAGTTCGAGATCCGGGTGCGCGGCGAAGACGTGCTGGCCGAAGCGCAGGCGCGCGGCGAATGCTGCTTCCTGCTCGGGGCACACCTCGGCAGCTTCGAGGCGCTGCACGCCTATGGCGAGGAGAACGGCACCAGGGTGGCCATGATGATGTTCGAACACGGCAGCCGCAACATGAACGCGCTGGCCAGGGCGATCAATCCCGACCTGGAGCGCACGGTGATCGGCATGGGTTCGCTCGATTCGATGATGAAGCTCCACGACCGGCTCGAATCCGGAGAGTGGGTCGGCATGCTCGGCGACCGCGGCCTGTTCGAAGGCGGCCACGTCATGGTGCCTTTCTTCGGCGAACCGGCGGCATTCCCGACCGCACCGTTCCGGATCGCCGCCATTTTCGGGCGGCCGGTGGTGCTGATGGTTGCGCTCTACCGCGGCGGCAATCGCTACGATCTGCATTTCGAGCGCCTGGTGGAATGCCCCGCGATCGATCGCACCAGGGCCGGCCGCGCCGGCCGCGACGCGGCGATCCGCGAATGGGCCGCGCGCTACGCCGAGCGGCTCGAGCATTATTGCCGGCAGGCGCCTTACAACTGGTTCAACTTCTATGACTTCTGGGCCCATGCCGGGACGCCTCGCTGAACGCGTGCTGGCGGCACTTGCGATCGCACTGGCGCTGTGCGCAGGCACGCCTGCCGCCGCACAGGAGTCCGGAGTGCAACAGAACGGGGCGGGCTGGGGCGTGCAGCAGCTCATGCGCGAGTTGGGCGCGGTCAAGCGCACGCAGGCGCGCTTCATCGAGCGCAAGTACCTCAAGGTCCTGAATGCGCCGCTCGAACTGCGCGGAACGCTCACCTACGTGGCGCCCGGCAATCTGGAAAAACGCACCCTCAGCCCGAAACCGGAAACACTGACGGTCGAAGGCGACCGGCTCACCATAGAAAGTGCTGCCCGCAACGAGCGTCGCACCCTGCGGCTGCAGGACTATCCGGTGCTGTGGGCCTTCGTCGAGAGCATACGCTCGACGCTCAGCGGCGACATCGTGGCGCTGGAACGCTTCTATCGCGTCGAACTCGAAGGCGGCCGCGCGCGCTGGCGCCTCTACCTGGTGCCGCGCGATCCAGACATGCGCGTGGTGATAAGCCTGATCAACATCGGCGGCAGCCGCGACCGGGTCGAACGCATCGAGGTCCAGGAAACCCGCGGCGATCGTTCGGTGACGACCATCGTCGAGGAGCCGCGTTGAAAGTTTCGCGCCTGCCGGTCGGAATCTGGCTGGGCCTGGTCGCGGTCTGCGTGCTGATCGTTGCCCGCACCGAGTTCAGCACCGATCTCGCGGCCTTTCTGCCGCGCGCTCCCACGCCGGCGCAGCAGATCCTGGTGGACGAACTGCGCGAAGGCGTGGTGTCGCGGCTGATCCTGATCGGCATCGAAGGCGCGCCGCAGGACCGGCTCGCCGCCGTAAGCCGCGGGCTGGCCGCCCGGCTGGAGCACGATGCGCGTCTTGCCTACGTGGCCAACGGTGCACAGGACCGGCTGCGCGCAGAAGGTGAATTCCTGCTGCGCAATCGTTATCTGCTCAGTGAGGCGGTGGCGCCGGAACGCTTCAGCGTCGCCGGCCTGCGCGCGGCGCTGGAACGCCAGCTCGACCTGCTCGGTTCGCCGGCGAGCGTGCTGGTTGGGCCGCTATTGCCGCGCGACCCGACCGGAGAGTTCCTGCATCTGCTCGAGCAGTTGCGCGAGGAAGGCGGGCCGGACAAGCGCGGCGACGTCTGGTTCTCGCGCGACGGCAGCCGCGCGTTGCTGTTTGCCCAGACCCGCGCCCCGGGTTTCGACCTGGACGCGCAGGAGCAGGCGCATGCGGCAATCCGCGCGGCTTTCGAGCAAGCGGCGCGCGAACACCGTGCCGACGGCGCGCGCTTGCTTCTCAGCGGGCCGGGCGTCTTTGCGGTGAGTTCCCGCGCCGGAATCAAGCAGGATGCGATGCGTTTTTCCCTGATTGCCACAGTCCTGGTGTCCGCAGTCCTGCTGATCGCGTATCGCTCGGTGCGGGTGCTGGGTCTGACGCTGGTGCCGGTGGCGAGCGGGGTGCTCGCCGGCATCGCCGCGGTAAGCCTGGGCTTCGGTTCGGTGCATGGTGTGACCCTCGGCTTCGGCGCCACGCTGATCGGCGAGGCGGTTGACTACGCGATCTACCTGTTCACCAACATGGCGCCGGGCAGCCCGCCGCAGGCCGCGCTCAAGCGCATCTGGCCGACGCTGCGGCTGGGCGTGCTCACCTCGGTGTTGGGCTGCGCCGCGATGCTGTTCTCCGGGTTCCCGGGGCTCGCGCAGCTCGGGCTGTTCTCGATCGCCGGACTGGTGACGGCGGCGGCGGTGACGCGCTGGGTATTGCCCGAACTGGTGCCGCGTGGCTATACCGTTAGGGCGGTGGACACGCTGGCGCCAATGCTGTTGCGCCTGATCACGCGCGGCCGGGCATTACGCGCCCCGTTGATTGCTACTGTCCTGGTGCTGGCCGTATGGCTGGCGTTGCAGGGCGGGACGCCGTGGAACGACGAACTGTCCGGCCTGAGTCCGGTGTCGGTGCCCGATCAACGCATGGACGAGGCGTTGCGCAACGATCTTGGAGCGCCGGACGCGCGCCATCTGGTCGTGGTGACGGGCGATTCCGAGCAGGCGGCGCTGGAAACGGCCGAGCGCGTCGGCGTTGTGCTCGCCGGACTCCAGTCCAGCGGCGTGCTGGCGGGCTACGATTCCCCGGCGCGCTATCTGCCGAGCGTAGCCGCGCAACATGCCCGTCAGCGGGCGATACCGGACGCCGAAAAACTGCGGCGCGATCTGGCCAAAGCCGCCGGGGGTCTGCCGTTTCGCGCCGGAGTATTTGCGCCCTTCGTTGCAGAAGCGCAAACGGCGAAGAAGCAGCCCGCGCTGGTGCGTGCGGACCTGCACGGCACCGCGCTGGCGTTGAAGCTGGAGGCGCTGCTGGCGCAGCGGCGCGCACAATGGTTTGCGATGTTGCCGCTGCGCGGCGTGGCCGATGCCGCCGCGCTGGAGCAGGAAATCGCGCGCTTCGGTCCGAAAGGCGTGGTGTTGCTCGACCTCAAGCGCGAATCCGATGGGCTGTATCAAGGTTATCGGGCGAGGGTGCTGAAGTTCGCGCTGCTCGGTGCGGCTGCGATTGCGCTGCTGCTGGCGGCGGCGCTGCGATCCTTGCGGCGCATCTGGGAAGTGCTTGCGCCGCTCGCCGCCGCCGTCATCGTCACCGTCGCGATCCTGATTGCCGGCGGCGACCGGCTCAACATCTTCCATGTGGTCGCGCTGCTGCTGGTGATCGGCGTGGGTTCCAACTACACCCTGTTCTTCGAGCGCCGCAACATGGCCAACGCCAGCCCGGAGCGTACCGTGACCTCGCTGTTGTTCTGCAATCTCTCCACCGTCATCGGCTTCGGCGTCATCGGTTTCGCCAGCACGCCGGTGCTTTCCGCCATCGGCTCCACGGTCGCGATCGGTGCTTTCCTCAGCCTCGTGTTCGCGGCAATCCTGACCGCGCGGACATCGCGTTAATCCTCCAGGCGAGGGCGGCTACGCGGCGAGGAAAGTGGCGATCGTGCCGCGTGCCTGCAGCATGCCTTGCAGCGACACCTCAAAGCGGTAATGGGTGAGCGGCGGCGCCGCGCTGTCCAGGCTGACCGAAACCGAAAGATCGCTTTCCGCCGCCACTTGCTCCGTAAAGAACGCCACGTCGCGCATGGCGACCAGATAGCCGACGCGCGGCGCGGCCTCGCCCTGCCGGCGCCAGCGCTGCAGCGCTTCCCACGCCGCCGCGGCCTGGGCGGCGGCCTCGATCGCGGCCACGGCCGGCGCACTGCCGCCGGAGACGAGCGCACACCGGCCCGGAATGCGGGCAATGCAGTCGAGAGCGTCGGCGCTCTGGTGCAGGATCGAATCAACGAACCGCATCGGCGGGCGATGCGGCAACAGCGCTTCCGGTGCGGGGACGATGCCGCCGGTAGCGGTCCGGGTCCGGCGTTCGGGAAGCGCATCTGGCTGTAACAGCGGTGTGCCGACGACGAATTCGCCGTTGGCCACCAGCACGCCGTCGCGCTTCAGGTCGAAGCGCAACCGCGCCGTTTCGCCCTCCGGGCCGGCGCTCTCGCGGGCCAACAGTTCGAGCCGGTCTCCCGGCAGCACCAGATGGCGCAGGCGCGCGAAGGCGATGCCCCGCAGCGGCAGCGGCTTCCCGGTTTCCTGCCTGAGCGCCGCGATGGCGAGCGCCAGTTCCGCCACGCCGGGAAGTATCGGCCGCCCCGGGAAATGACCTTCGAACCAGGGGCCGTCGGCGGGAATCGCGATCGTCGCCTTCAGGGCCGCCGTGTTCGCGAGCGCTGTGTTCACGACCGGCGTCTTCACGACCGCCGGGCCAAGATCGCCCCTATCACGAAGCTCGGGTAGTCGTCGCGAATCGCCGCGATATCGGGATAGACCCGCACATCCTGAAAGCCGTTGGCTTCCAGCGCTGCGGTCCATTGCTCCGGGGTGAGGAAGCCGCCGTTCGGGCGCCAGTCCGGCACCAGCAGCGCATCGCGGAACGAGCCCAGCAGGTTGAATACCAGTTCCAGATGCAGCGGCGCATGCGCAAACGGACGGATGCACTCGGTCATGACCAGCAAGCCGCGATCGCGCAACGAGCCGCGCAGTTGCGCCAGGGTTTTGCCCAGATCCCGCGCGACATGCAGCACATTGACGCCGTAGACCATGGAAACGCTGCCCGGCGCGATTCCGGCCCCGGCGAACGGGTGGTCGATGTCGAGCGCCGCGAACCGCAGTGCGCAGCCCGGGTTCCGGGCGGCGAGATTGCGCTGCGCGCGCTTCAGGAACAGCGGCGAGATCTCGGTCAGGCTGTAGGAGCCAATCTGCGCCGTGCGGCCGATATTCTCGAAATGGTCGAGCAGCGCAATCGCGCCGCTGCCGAGCCCGCCGCCGATTTCCAGGATCGCTTCGGTGTCCGCTGCCGTCGCCTGCGACGCCGCGATCGCCCCGACCGTGTTGCTGATCGCGTACAGCGGGTTGTCGTTGGAGAAGTATTTCACCCACGGGATGATGCCCGCCTCGCCGAACAGGGCCTGTTCACCGTTGATCCGCCCGCTGAGGACGTCCGGGTAATGCGCGGCTGCGAGTGCCGCGATGTCGTAAGCCGGCAGGCAGCGCGGGTCGTGCGCCTGCTGGGCCGCACGCAATTCCTCCGGATCCAGAAGCGGCAGGGCCTGTGCGAGGCGGTAGCGGATCTCGCCGTCCGCGCCGGTTTCGCGGGCGATCCAGTCCCGGGAAGCGAGCAACGCCAGGATCCACGACGCCGGCAAGTGCGCCGCTTCCGGCACCAGTCCGGCGCGGGCGACCGCCTCGGTTACGCTGGCTGCGCTGCGGCAGGCCGCTTCCAGCCCGGTGGTGCGGAACAGCACCAGCGCCAGCCGCGATACGTACTCCTCGTACAGATCGAAGGAAGCGATCATGGCGTCGTCGAAATGCGCCAGCAGTTCCGGCGGAAACAGCGCCGCACGCTCGTCCTGCCCGTTGCGTTTGGATAGGGTCGGCATGAAATCCCAGGTTGTCTTAGCGTTCCTGGCGCCTGTGCTGCGAAAGCTTCAGGCTTCGTGCCAGCAGCAGCGGCAGGCGCAGCAGGAAGCCAAAAAGCAGGCGCAGGTGCATCCAGCTGAGCAGCGCGTTGTCACGCAGGTAGTTGAAATGCGACACGCCGCCTTCGTCCGCGCTGAAATAACGCACCGGTGCAGGGAGGTTGATCGGCCGCGCCCCCAGCCAGACCAGGCGTACCGCCGCCTCGACGTCGAAATCGAATCGTCGCATCCAGCGGTTGGCCTGCATCACGCGCAGCAGCAGGCCCGCGGGGTAGACGCGCATGCCGAACAACGAGTCGCCGATGCCCGCCCACAGCGTTTCCAGGTTTGCCCACCAGTTGGAAATGCGCCGGCCCACTACCCGCAGTCTGGGGGCAGTCGCGTCGAACATCGGTTTGCCCAGCACCAGCGCCTCGGGCTGCTGCGCCGACATCTGCATGAATGCGGGGATGCGCTCGGCCGCGTGCTGGCCGTCGGCGTCCATCGTCAGCACGTGGGTGTAGCCTTGCGCGACCGCCGCGCGCAGGCCGTGCAGTATCGCGGCGCCTTTGCCCTGGTTGCGGGGGAGCACGAACACCCGTAGCCCTGCATCGGCGCGGGCGAGGGCCTGCAGCCGCTCCGCAGTGCCGTCCGTACTCCCGTCAACCACGATCCATACGGGCTCCCAGAAACGCCGCGCGTCGCGGACCGTTTCCAGGACCTTGTCGCCGGTGTCGTAACTGGGGATCAGAACCAGATGCGTCTGGGAGCGATCAGGCATGGCGGATTGCTTTTTGTTGGAGTTGTCTGGCGGCGTCATGCCGAGTTTGCCGAGCCGCCATTCTAGACAACAAAGCCTACGACACTCACCTCGGCGTGTCGGGCCGCCGCGATTCGCGAGCGGCCGGTGGCTCGACCAGGACCGGCGTAGAGAGTTCCTCGCGATAGTAGTTTTCCAGTTTCGACACGAAGGCCTTCACGTCGCCTTCGGCAGTAAAGCGCATGCCCAGGCGCGCGCGGTAAATCAGAGGGAATTCAGGCTTCTCGAACAGCCGCCAGCCCTTGCTCAGGAACGTGCTGTTGGCTTCGATCAGTACCGTTTGCACCGCCGCCCCGGACCTCTTCGCCATCAGCGCAAAGCCGCCCCTGAAGGCGTTGATTGGAGGCTCGCGCGTGCGCGTACCCTCGGGAAATACCAGCAACTGATGCCCGGCACGCAGTTCGTCCGCCGACTGCCGTACCAGGTTTATCGGCGCGTCATTGCGAATGTAGCCCGAGAGTCGCGCGCCACCGCCGAGGAAAAAGCTATCCCATATCTCGGCTTTCATTATGCAGGCGGTTTGCGGCAGGCGCGAGATGATGAATACGGCATCCAGCAGGGAGGGATGGTTCGGCGCGATGATGATCGAACGTTGGCCGCGAAGCTGATCGAGCGCAGCCAGGTCGATACGCACCAGCCCGCTGGCCCTGAGCAGTGCCAGGAAGCCGCGAAAATGCACGCCCGTTATCCATCGGCCCAGCGGCACGCCGAAGCGGGCAGGAAGGAGCGGGTGCAACACCGTGCTGACCAGCGAAACCAGGGCACACCCGCTGCCGAAGTACAGGTAGCCGAAATAGAAAACGAAGTATTCGTAAGCCAGGCGCGCCGGGCGGGCCAGGAACCGCAGCGGCGACCGCTCGAATTCGCGGTGTGGCGATTCTTGCGGCATCGTCACGTCTTGCCCTGCCGTGCCCGGCTGCTGCTGATGCTCCTGTGAAGATTTATTCATTGTCTGGCGCAAACGCATTCACTCTTCGGCCTCGACCATCTTCTGCGAGTTCCCAAGTATCCACGCGACCGCAAAGCCTGCGGCAAACGATTCATTTTGCCGGACCAGAGGGCTGGCTTCGAACGTTGCGCCCGCGAGCGTATCCAGCCGCACGAAGCCACCCACCCAGAAGGAACGAAAGCGCTTGCTGGCGGCGCCGAGGATCTGGCTGCCGGCGAAGCCGCCTGCGGCGTTGAAGGCGGGACGTTGCGGCGTGGCGAAAGCCGGAGCCACGCCGTAGAAATAGTTGTGATAGCGCCTGTCACCGTAAAGCGGCCCGGCGGCGAAGCCCACGTTCCAGCCTTCTCCGAGCCAGGTATCGCGAAAGTCGATGTTGATTTGGGGCTGGAACACCCAGCCGATGTTTTTCGAGTGCGAGAAGTCGGACGCAATCACGGTGCGCATCGGAAGTCCCAGCGTCACTTCGATGCCGCGGTTGCGTTTGCGCAGGAGTTTGAGATCGAGTCGCGGCCCGATTTCCAGCGTCGGTTCCAGGTCCGGCATGCCGCTGCGGGCGGCGTTGTCGGAACTGTCCACGGGGATCGAGCCGTTCACACTCAGGTGCAGATCCACCCGGTCGGTCCTGAAGAACTGCCCGCGCAGTCCTTCGCGATCCGCTTTCAGGATCTCGCCGCGGTAGACGACGTAGGGGAAGGGGAGCGCAAGCACGTGGCGCTCGTCCGCTCCGCGGTAGTCGGGAAAGTCGATGACTGCCGCGCCGGCACCGGCTTCCCAGAGCGGAAGCTGTTCCGCGCCCGCGGCGATTGGCGTGATCGTGGCAACCAGGGTCGCGGCGATCAGCGTTCCAGTGAACCGGGTCCGTTTGAACCGGGTCCCGATGAACCAGGTCCCGGCGAACAGGCTTGCGGCGGTCAGAATCGAAGGCGCGGACAGGGGTAAATGCATCGGCGCGGTGCGTATCAGGCCTGCGGTCTTGTCGAGCACACCACCTCGATCTCGAGCAGCAGTTCGCTGCGGCAGATATCGGCCTGCAGCCAGACCGTCTGCGGATCCGCACCGAACGCCTGGCGCAACTGGGCCTCGACCACGGTCTTGAGTTCAGGTCGTCGCAGGTAAACCTTGATCAGCGTATCGGTCTCAGCGCATACGTCGATCAATCCGTGGTCGCGCGCCTCGCGCATGACGCTGCGCAGGTTGAGGATGGTCTCGGCAGTCTGCGCCTGCGGGTCGCCCTGGTGCCGGCTCGAGTGGCCGAAAATGCTGGCGGTGCCCGAAATGTAGAGTTGTGCCACACCGCCCCAGGCTGTGAACAGGGCGCGCGAGAAAGTGGGCCCGCGCGGACCGTATTGGGCCGGATAGGAATAGGCGCTGACCTGGCGCGGATTCTCGATCGGCGTGCCCGGCCGGGTGGCCGCGAGAAAGCCGATCACGGTGTTGCCCGGACGTTTGCCGACCGCGCTGGCCGCCGGCGCATCGCGGCTGATGGCACGGCCCTTCGCCACGAAGGCCTCGTGCCGGCCGAGCGAGAAGCGCTTGTAACGTCCCAGCCGGTGTTCGTCGAGGTGGATGTCAGGCAGGTAATGCCAGGCGCGGATCAGGTTGGGGTAACCGAGTTCGTCCAGGCAATCGAAGATCGCGCAATACTCCCGGTAGATCACCGCGTCATAGTCTGACTGGAGGTCGGCGTCGATTTCGACGCAGCCGAACAGCACCTGCTCGTCGCGGGCGAACCGCAGCGCGCCGCGGCGCGCCCTGCGCACCGGCGCCGTGCCGAGCCACACCTCGAAGACCGGCTGCGCACCGACCACCGGAATGTCGACCCAGGCAAACGGCAGGTCTCCGGTCGCGAGTTCCGGGTCCGGCGCGCCGAAACCGAGGCATCCGAGCAGCGACCTGGCCTGGTCTTCGAGCACCGCGGTGATTTCCGGGGCGCCGACGTAGTGCAGCCCGGTGCCGGCGACGGTGTCCTGCATCAGGTTGCCGCCGCCGATTCGGTGAGCCGTTCGCGGATGACGCGCCGGCGCCGCCGCCAGGCGTTGAAGCTGCGCCACGGATGGGCGAGATTCTTCAGGTAATACAGGCACTTGAAGGCACGCAGGCTCCAGTGGATCGGCGTGCCACGGAACAGGTCCCCGGAAAGAAGCGACAGCAGCGCCTCTTCCATACGCAGCAGGTTCTGCGCCCCCATGAACAGATCGCGGATGGTCGGATTGGTCATGCGGAATATGAACCAGGAGAATTCCTTCACTGCGGTGCGCACGTTCTCGTCGAACCTGCGCAGGGCCGCGTCGGCCGTGGCCGGATCGCGGAGGCTGGCATCCACCGCCTCGGCGCCGAGGAAGGCGCTGTTCATCGCCAGCATTACGCCGGAAGAGAACACGGGGTCCACGAAGGCGAACGCGTCGCCGAGCAGGATGTAGCGTTCGCCTGCCATGCGCTCGGCCTGGTACGAATAATTGCCGGTGGCGGTTACCTCGCTGACCAGTCTCGCATCGCGCAACCGTTCGGCGAGTTCAGGGCATAGCGCGATGGTGTCGAGCAGGAAGCGCGCAGGATCGGTCTTGCGGGTCTTCATGTAATACGGCCAGGACACCGCACCGACGCTGGTCGCCCCGTCGATCAGGGGAATGAACCAGAACCAGCCGTGCTCGAACCAGAAGATGCTAATGTTGCCTTCTTCCTTGCCCGGCAGGCGCTTCGCCCCCTCGAAATGGGCGTAGATCGCCGCGCTGTTGTGGCGGGAATTGCGGCGCTTGATGCCGAACCGGTTGGCCAGGAAAGTGTCGCGGCCGGAGGCGTCGACGAAGAAGCGGGCACGCCATTCGCGCGCGCCGCCTTCTTTCGGCGCGGCACGGACGCGCACGTCTTCGCCGGACGGAAACTCCACGCCGGTCACCCGGCACTCCTCGAAAGCGTGCGCGCCCCCGGCGATGCAGTTGCTGAACAGGATGTGGTCGAAGACGGAGCGGCGCACCTCGTAGGAATAGGGAAAGGCCTTGTCCCAGGCGTTGCAGAAATTGAGAGTGACCGGCGCCCCGTGCTGCGGCGAAGTGAATTCGGCGCCGTACTTGATCATGCCGATGCGCTCCACTTGCTCCCTGACTCCGAGCCTGTCCAGCATCGGCAGGTTCATCGGCAGCAGCGATTCGCCGATGTGGAAGCGCGGATGGCGCTCCTTCTCCGCGATCACCACGTTCCAGCCGCGTTCGGCAAGCAGGGCGGCGATGGTCGAGCCGGCAGGGCCGCCGCCGAGAACGAACACGTCACAGTGCGAAGCCGCGGATTGCGCCGCAGCAGCCGGCGCGCTCACGCCGGCATCCCCGCAGCGGAGAATTGCGATGCTGTCGTCGACATTTCCGGTCAGAAAGCGAATTCGGGTCGTGTGGCGAATATTACCCGCCGTAAACCGCAGACCCAAGAGAATATTTCCGGCAGAATTCGGCAATGGTTGATGCAACGAGGGCGAAACGCGCACTGGTGACCGGCGGCAGCGGTGCAATCGGTGCGGCGATCTGCCGCATGCTCGCGGCCCGGGGCTTGCAGGTGATCGTGCACGCCAACAAACGGCTGGAGGCCGCGGAGGGGCTCGCCGCGCAATTGCGCGCGGGCGGGGCGAAGGCGCAGGCAGTCGCTTTCGACGTAACCGACCGCATCGACGCGGCCAGGGCGCTCGGCGCGCTTGTCGACGAGGCGCCGATCCAGGTGCTGGTGAACAACGCCGGGATCCACGAGGACGCGCCGTTCGCGGGGATGCGCGGCGAGCAGTGGGACCGCGTCATCGATGTTTCCCTGAACGGTTTCTACAACGTCACCCAGCCGCTGTTGTTGCCGATGATCCGCACCCGCTGGGGCCGCATCATCAACGTTTCCTCGGTGGCGGGCGTCATCGGCAATCGCGGACAGGTCAATTACGCCGCCGCCAAGGCCGGCCTGCATGGCGCCACCCGGTCGCTGTCGCTGGAGCTTGCCTCGCGCGGCATCACCGTCAACGCGGTCGCGCCCGGCATCATCGTCTCGCCGGCAACCGAGCAGGTGTTTCCGAAGGAAAGTGTGGAGACCCTCGTGCCGATGAAGCGCGCCGGAACCCCGGAGGAAGTCGCCGCGCTGATCGCATTTCTGGCGTCCGACGAAGCTGGCTACATCTCCGGCCAGATCATTTCGATCAACGGGGGAATGGCCTAGCGAGGGCCGAGGGACGAGTGAAACGCACGAAGTTCATTCATCGGCTTTTTGAATCGACGGCAGCGATTCAGAAATGATTCGGAAGTTCGGGTTGGAAGTTGCTCGGCCCTCGTCCCTCGGCCCTCGTCCCTGAACTTATGCGCTGGGATCTCTTCTGCAACGTCGTCGACAACCTCGGCGACATCGGCGTGAGCTGGCGGCTGGCGCGCCAGCTTGCCGCCGAACACGGCGCAGTGTTGCGGCTGTGGGTCGATGATCTGGCGACCTTCAGGCGGCTGGCGCCGGCGCTTGATCCCGGAGCCGATGTGCAGTCGCTCGACGGCATCGAGGTGCGACGCTGGGTCACGCCGTTTCCAGCGGTGGATCTTGCCGATGTGGTGGTGGAGACTTTCGGGTGCGAACTGCCGGCTTCGTATGTCGAGGCCATGGCCGCGCGTGCGCGGCCGCCCGTGTGGATCAATCTCGAATATCTGAGCGCGGAGCCCTGGGTCGGCGGCTGCCATGGCCTGCCGTCGCCGCATCCGCGGCTGCCTCTGACGAAGTTCTTTTTCTTCCCTGGCTTCGCCCCCGGTACCGGCGGTGTGCTGATCGAGAAGGGACTGGCCGGGCGGCGGCTGGCATTCCAGACCGACGCGGACGGCGTGGCGCGATATCTGGCCTCGCTCGGTGTGCCGCCGCGGGCGCAGGGCGAGCAGTTGGTCTCGCTGTTCTGCTATCCGCAGGCGCCGGTCGCTGCGCTCCTGGATGTATGGGCCGCCGGCGGGCGCCCGGCGCGCGCGCTGGCGTTTGCCGGCACCGCGGCCGCGGATGTACTCGCGGCGCGTGGCCTGGCGGGAGGCGGGCGCGACGGCGCGCTTGCCGCACAAGTGCTGCCCTTCCTTTCGCAGGACGACTACGACCGCGTGCTGTGGTCCTGCGACTGGAATTTCGTGCGCGGCGAGGATTCCTTCGTGCGTGCGCAGTTGGCGGCACGGCCATTGGTCTGGCAGGCCTATCCGCAGGCCGGCGATGCGCACCGGCTGAAGGTCGAGGCCTTCCTCGCCCGCTATCTCGAACATGCCGCACCCGGCACCGGCGCGAATCAGACCACGCTGTGGGCGGTGTGGAACGGTTTTGCCGCGGCCGAAGGGCTGGCGGCGGCCTGGGCGGCCTGCACCGGACCGGAATATCTGGAATTGGCGCAGCGCTGGCAACAACGTCTCGCCGGGCCCGGCGATCTGGCCGGGAATCTGGCTAAATTTTGTGCGGAAAGGCTATAATTCGACGCTTTTTTCGCCCAACCCACTATTTATCAGGAAACACGATGAGACAGGCACAGGAACTGCGCGCCGGCAACGTGATCAAGGTCGGCAAGGATCCGATGGTCGTGCAGCGCGCCGAATACAACAAGGGCGGCCGCAACTCGGCCGTCATGAAGATGAAACTCAAGAACCTGCTGACCGGCGGCGTCAGCGAGGTGGTCTACAAGGCCGACGAAAAGCTCGAGAACCTCGTGCTCGACCGCAGGGAACTGACGTATTCGTATTTCGCCGAGCCCTCGTACGTGTTCATGGATGCCGAGTACAACCAGTACGAAGTGGACAAGGAGAACATGGGCGGCGCGCTCAACTACCTCGAGGAAGGCCTGCCCTGCCAGGTGGTGTTCTATGACGACAGGGCGATCTCGGTGGAGTTGCCCAACACGGTAGTGCGGGAAATCACCTACACCGAGCCGGCCGTGCGCGGCGATACCTCGGGCAAGGTGCTCAAGCCCGCCAAGATCGCCACCGGCTTCGAAGTGCGCGTGCCGCTGTTCTGCGCCATCGGCGACAAGATCGAGATCGACACCCGCACCGGCGAGTACCTGAGCCGGATCAAGGGCTGAGATCCCGGGTAAGGCAAATTCAGTGCGGAGTGCTGCGTACTGAGCGTAAAGTCATAAGTACTGAGTGCTGCGTGCTGATTTTCGATCTGATCGCAGCGCTGAGGATGCTGCAACTGCTGCGCATGCGCCTGGAAGCGTCGCGTCGCGGCCCCGGCGCGTTGCGCGCCAACGCCGGCTATCTGGAGAAACTTCTGGCGAGATTGCGTTAGCGCGCCGTCAAGGCCGCCGCAATCAAGGCGCCCAGATGATCTCCGGCGCTGCGTGCCGATCGCAGCAGCGCTTCCTTCGCCTCTTCCACTTTCGCATCCGCAAGTGCCGGACGCCACAGCACGTACTGGCTGGCGAAGGGAACGAGCACCGCGGCCGGGGATTCCTTGCAGTTGCCTCTCGGTTCGCGCGCGTCGCACGCATCCCGTACCGCGGTCTCGTCGGTGCTCCACACCGACAGAACGGCCGGCACGCGCTCGGAGAGGGCGCGCTAGGCGAAGGTCGGATTGTCGGTGGGGATGAGCGTGAGCGAGGAGAATCCGGACGTGGGCAATGTTCCATCAGGGCGCGCGACAACCTGTTCGTGTCAGGGAGAAGCGCAGGCCGCCAGCACTGCCGTTGCGGAGAAACCCAGGATCACGGTTCGCATTGCGGACGCCGGTCGGGAAACGTTCTTGCAGGTTATGGCGCCCCGAACACGAATCGAACGTGCGACCTACCCCTTAGGAGGGGGTTGCTCTATCCACTGAGCTACCGGGGCGTAGGGGCGAATTCTAACCGAAGAAGGCCGCGAAGACGCGGAAGGCCGTGAAGCAAGAAGACGTGAATGTCGTGAATGTCGTGAATGTAGTAAATCCTAAGACCACGGTTTTTTTTACGGCATTCACGTCTTCTTGTTTCACGACATTCACGATAATCACGGCCCTTCCGGTATTCACGGTTTTTCCCGGTTACCATTCGTCGCCATGAAATCCCGCCTCCCCCGCACCGTGATCGTGCTCGGCTTCGTCAGCCTGTTCAACGATCTCGCCTCCGAAATGATCGTGCCGCTGATCCCGATCCTGCTCGCAGGCGTTCTGGGTGCCGGCCCGATCGCATTGGGACTGATCGAGGGCGTTGCCGATGCGGTGGCGAGCTTTTTCAAGCTCTGGTCCGGGCGTCACTCCGACCGCTTGGGAGGACGGCGCAAAGCGTTGACGCTGGCGGGTTATGCGTTGTCGAACATCGCCCGGCCGCTGCTTGCGTTCGCTGGTTCGTGGGCGTCGGTGCTGCTGTTGCGCAGCGTGGATCGGGTCGGCAAGGGACTGCGCAGCGCGCCGCGCGATGCGCTGGTGGCCGATGCTACGCCCGCGCACATCAAGGGCTATGCCTACGGTTTCCATCGCGCGCTCGACAATTCCGGCGCGGTGGGCGGCAGTCTCGTTGCCGCCGCGGTGCTGGCATGGTCCGGGCTGCCGCTTGCGCAGGTGATCCTGCTTTCCGCGATACCGGGATTTCTCGCGGTGGCTCTGATTGCGTTCGGCGTTCGCGAACCACGGGCTGCGCCGGCAGCCGTGCCGCGCACGCTGGCGCCGCTGCGCTGGGGCGCGCTGTCTCCCGGCATGCGGCGTTATCTGCTGGTGCTGGCGTTGTTTACGCTCGCGCGCGCCTCTGAGACGTTCATCGTTCTGCTCGGTTACCAGATGGGGGCCGGGACGGTTGAACTGCTGTTGCTTTGGGCCGCGCTCAACCTGGCCAAGGCGCTGACTTCGACGGCGGGCGGCAGGCTTGCCGACAGCATGGGAAGAGGGCCGCTGATGCTGCTCTCTTGGACCGCGTTTGCCGCCTGTTTTCTGCTGTTCGGCAAAGTGGATTCCGGCATCGGGTTGTGGACGGTGACCATCGCCTACGGTCTGTTCTTCGGACTGGGCGAGGGCGCCGAGAAGGCGCTGATCAGCGATTTTGCCGCGCCTGCGGAGCAGGGCGCTGCGTTCGGCTGGTATTACCTGATGCTCGGGCTTGCCGCGATCCCTGCGGGCCTGCTGTTCGGCGCTGTCTGGCAATTCCAGAGCGCGGCGATGGCGTTCTTCCTGGCCGCTGCCATTGCCGCAGTCGCGGTGCTATTGCTGCGCGGCTGGGCCTGGCCGATTCGACAAAAAGCCAAAGACTGAAAATCTCACCACGAAGGCACGAAGAACGCGAAGCAACACGAAGAAATGCAAAAGCGTGAAATTGTCTATGGGTTTTCTGGTTGAATTGCTGCTATCGGCGTCCTTGCGACCGCCACCCGATCCGTGGCTTCCGTATGATTCGTGCGTGGGATCGAGGCAATAGTCGAAGCAAACGGATCCTCCCATCTTTTGATTTTCTTCGTGTTCTTCGTGACTTCGTGGTGAGAATTTCTTTTTTGCAGTAACCGCTAGGATAGACCCAGCATGCCGATAGCAACGTTCGAAAACGTCTCGCTCGCCTATGGTCACGTGCCGCTGCTGGACCACGCCGATCTGGTGATCGAACCGGGCAGCCGCATCGGACTGATCGGCCGCAACGGCGCCGGAAAATCAAGCCTGCTGAAAATCCTCGCCGGGCTGGCCGCGCCCGACGATGGCCGGGTATGGCGGCGGCCGGGGCTGCGCATCGGCTTCGTTCCGCAGGAGCCGGTGCTCGAACCCGGCCACACCGTGTTCGAAGCCACGGTCGCGGGGTTGGGCGAACTCGCCGACCTGCTCGCTTCGTATCATTCGGCGGCGCACGTGCTCGAACGCTCGCCCCACGACGAAACGGCCATGGCCGCCATGCAGTCGGCGCAGGAGGCGCTGGAGCGCCGCGACGGCTGGAACGTGCAAAGCAGGATGGAGGCGGTGTTGTCGCGTCTCGGCCTGCCGGCGGATGCCCGCGTCGAAACGCTTTCCGGCGGCACCCGCAAGCGCGTGGCGCTGGCACGCGCGCTGGTCGCCGATCCGGAACTGCTGGTGCTCGACGAGCCCACCAACCATCTCGACCTGGATTCGATCGCGTGGCTGGAAGAAACGCTGATCGCGTTCCCGGGTGCGGTGCTGGTGGTCACGCATGATCGTGCGTTCCTGGACCGCGTGGTCACCGGCGTCATCGAACTGGACCGCGGCCGGCTCGCGGCCTATCCCGGCAGTTTCGCCGATTACGAGCGGCGCAAGGCCGAGCAGCTGGCGGCCGAGGCGGTGAGCAATGCGAAATTCGACAAGCTGCTGGCGCAGGAAGAAGTGTGGATCCGCAAAGGCATCGAGGCGCGCCGCACCCGCAACGAGGGCCGGGTGCGCCGTCTCGAACGGCTGCGCGAGGAGCGCGCGGCGCGCCGCAACCGCCAGGGCCAGGTGACGATGGCGGTTGCAGAGGGCGAGCGCTCCGGGCAACTGGTGGCCGAACTCGAGCATGTCACCAAGCGTTACGACGGGCGTTCCGTGGTCGAGGATTTCTCCTGCCGCATCCTGCGCGGCGACAAGGTCGGCCTGATCGGACCGAACGGCATCGGCAAGTCGACGCTGATCAAACTGATCCTGGGCGAGATCGCGCCGGACGCCGGCCGTGTCCGCCGCGGCAGTCGCCTGAGCGTCGCCTACTACGACCAGTTCCGCACCCGGCTCGACGAAGAGGCCACCGTGGCGCAGACCATCGCACCCGGATCGGACTACGTCGAAATCGACGGCGCGCGCCGGCACGTGATGACGTATCTGGGCGATTTCCTGTTTCGCCCGGAGCGCGCCCGCGCCCCGGTCAAGGCGCTATCCGGCGGCGAGCGCAACCGTCTGCTGCTGGCGCGCCTTTTCAGCCAGCCGGCGAACCTGCTGGTGCTGGACGAGCCGACCAACGATCTCGACATCGATACGCTGGAACTGCTGGAGAACCTGTTGCAGGACTATCATGGCACCGTGCTGCTGGTGAGTCACGACCGCGTGTTCCTGGACAACGTCATCACCGACTATATTGCCGCCGAAGGAGCGGGGCGCTGGAGCAAGAATCCCGGCGGGTATGCGGACTGGAAGCGCATTGCCGATGAACGCGCCTTGGCCGCGCGCGTGCAGAATGTTCATTCGGCTCCGGCGCCAGCGCGTGAACGTGCGAATTCCGCGCGCGCGCGCAAGCTCAGCTTCGCCGAAGCGAAGGAACTCGAGGGCCTGCCGGCGCGCATTGAGGCGCTGGAGCGGGAACAGGCGGACATCGGCAGGCGGCTTGCCGACCCGGCGCTCTACCGCGACCAGCCGCAGGAAGTGCAGCGCCTGAACCAACGCTACGCCGCGATCGACCGCGAACTCACTTCCTTCCTGGCGCGCTGGGAGGAGCTGGAAGCGGCCCAGGCCCGCGCCGGTTGACGACGCAATGGGCGCGCGATTCGAGTAAGCTCACGGGAACCCATGGCAGATTTCCAGATTACCGACAGGATGCTGGGCCTCGGCGCGCTCGCCGTGCTGATGGCCGGTTGCCTGCTGGTCCTGTTTCCCTTTGTCACCGCGCTGCTGCTGGCGGTGATCCTCACTTTCTCCACCTGGCCGCTTTATCTGCGCCTCAGGAATGCCGTCGGTGGCAGGAATACCGTGGCTGCCGCATTGATGACGTTGGCGGCCTCCCTGTTTCTGCTTGCGCCGTTCGTCATCGTCGCGGTCGGTCTCGCCGACAACGCAGCCGAGTTGATGGAGGCGTTACACGGGGTGTTCGAGGGCGGGCTGCCGGATTCGCCGGCATGGGTGAAGGCGCTGCCGCTGGTGGGCGAGCGCATGGACGCCTATTGGCGCAGCCTTGCGCACGATGACAGCCAGTTGATCGAGGAAATGAAGAACTTGATTCCACCTGCCAGGGAAGCGTTCGTCAAGGCGGGCGGATATCTTGTCGCGGGCGTGCTGCAGTTGGCATTGAGCGTGCTGGTCGCGTTTTTCCTGTTCCGCGACGGCGACGCCGCCGCCGCGCGGGTGCGCGACGCGGCGTCTCGGGTCGCGGGTCCCGATTCCCGGCATTTGCTCGACGTCGCCGGCAAGACCGTGAACAGCGTCGTGTATGGCATTCTCGGCACGGGGCTTGCGCAAGGGATGCTGGCCGGAATCGGCTTTCTGATCGCCGGCGTGCCGGGGGCTACCCTGCTCGGACTGGTGACTTTCTTTCTTTCGGTGGTGCCGGTCGGCCCTCCGCTGATCTGGGGCTCGGCGACCATCTGGCTTTTCTATCAGGGGTCGGTCGGCCTGGCGATTTTCATGTTCCTTTGGGGCCTGCTGGTCATCAGCCTGGTGGACAACTTCCTCAAGCCGATCATCATCAGCCGCGGCAGCCATCAGCCGTTCATCCTGGTTTTCCTCGGGGTGCTCGGCGGCGTGCTCACATTCGGATTCATCGGCGTGTTTCTCGGGCCGACGTTGCTCGCCGTGGGCTACCAGGTTCTGAACGAGTGGATGCGCCGCGCAAAGCCCCAGGAGCCGCAGAGGCCGTGAATATCGTGAATGCCGTAAATGCCGTGAATATCGTGAATATCGTGAATATCGTGAAACAAGAAGACGTGAATGCCGTAAAAAAACCGTGGTCTTAGAATTTACGACATTCACGATATTCACGGCACTTCCGGCATTCACGGAACCTAAAAAGCCTTTTGGAATCGCAGCTTATCCTGTACCATGCGCCCTCAATCCGGATCCGGGACGGCCACAGGCCGCCGGTTCCGGCGTCAATCGCATCGTCGAATCGAACGATGCAGGAGTTCAAGTTAATGTCGTTTTCTGATCTGGGGCTCGCCCCGGAGTTGTTGCAGGCTATCGCTGATCAGGGTTACACCGAGCCTACGCCGGTCCAGGCAAAGGCGATTCCCCCCATCCTCCTCGGCCAGGACGTCATGGCCGCCGCCCAAACCGGTACCGGCAAGACCGCGAGTTTCACGCTCCCGATGCTGCAGCGGCTGAAGGAGCTCGCCAACAACAGCGTCTCGCCGGCGCGTCACCAGGTGCGCGCGCTGATCCTGGTGCCGACCCGCGAACTGGCCGCCCAGGTGCAGGAGAGCGTCAAGACCTACGGCAAGTACATCGCATTGCGTTCCGCGGTGGTCTACGGCGGAGTCAACATCGATCCGCAGATCAAGGAGCTGCGCGCCGGAGTGGAAATCCTGGTCGCCACCCCCGGACGCCTGCTCGACCACCTGCAGCAGAAGACCGTCAGCCTTTCGCAGGTGCAGTTCCTGGTGCTGGACGAAGCCGACCGCATGCTCGACATGGGCTTCCTGCCGGACATCAAGCGCATCCTGTCGGTGCTCCCGGCGCAGCGCCAGAGTGTCTTTTTTTTCGCCACGTACTCCGACGACATTCGCGGGCTGGCCAAGCAGTTGCTCAAGAACCCGGTGAACGTCGAGGTCGCCCGCCGCAATTCGGCGGTAGAGACCGTTACCCACCTGGTGTACCACGTCGATGCCAACGCCAAGCGCGATCTGCTCACCCACCTGATCCGCTCGCGCGACATGCGCCAGGTGCTGGTGTTCTGCAACACCAAGATCGGCGCCAACCGGCTCGCATACAAGCTGGCCAAGGACGGCGTTGCCGCCGCCGCGATCCACAGCGACCGCACCCAGGGCGAGCGCACGCAGGCGCTGGCCGAATTCAAGGAAGGCCGGACCCAGGTGCTGGTCGCCACCGATGTCGCCGCGCGCGGACTGGACATCGAACAACTGCCGTTCGTCATCAACTTCGACCTGCCCGGCTCGCCCGAAGATTACGTGCACCGTATCGGCCGCACCGGCCGCGCCGGCCTGACCGGCGAGGCTATTGCGCTGATGGCCGACGACGAACGCGAGAAGCTGGGCGCGATCGAAAAGCTGATCAAGATCAAGCTCCCGGTCGCCGAGGCCGAAGACTTCAAGCGTACGCCCGCACTGCGCGGAGAATCGCGCCATCGCGAAGGCCGCCGTCCGGAAGGCCGGCGCGACCAAAGCGTCCGCGCCGAAAACCGGCATCGCGAGGATCGCCGTCCCGATTCCAGCCGCAATCCGCCTGCGGGCAGCGCGCAGTCCGCGGACCCTCTGTTCTCCAAACCGTATAACCCGCCTGCATCGACACTGACCGACGTCGCGAACGCCGCGCTGGGGCCGCAGGCGTCGAAGAAGCAGGTTGCCGCTCTTTTCCTCCCGCCGGTCGCGGAGAAGCAGGACATATCGAGTTGAGCGCGCGCTATCCGTCCACAACGAAAGTCCGGCCCGCAGGCTTGACGAGCGAGCGCCTGCAACAGGTGGTTTCCGGCCCGGAAGAAGCAATCGATCTCGCCGAAGCCGCGCTGCTGATCGCCACCCACGCCTATCCCGATCTTGACGTCGCGCACCAACTGGCGCGCATCGAAGAATTGGCCAAAACCCTGGAGTCGCGCATCCAGCCGGATTCGGGTCCCTCGCAACGCATCCTGGCGCTCAATGAATACCTGTTCGCGGAACTCGGATTCGCCGCCAACGAGGAGGACTACTACGACCCGCGCAACAGTTGCCTAAACGAGGTGCTGGAACGCCGCGTCGGCATTCCGATCACGCTCAGCCTGCTGTACATGGAAGTCGGCGGCCGCATCGGCCTGCCGCTGCAGGGCGTGAGTTTTCCGGGGCACTTCCTGGTGAAGTGCGCGTTGCCCGAAGGCACCGTGGTGCTCGATCCGTACTCCGGCGGCATTTCGCTCGGAGTCGCGGATCTGCAGAAGCGTCTGCACGAAGTGCGCGGCGGCGAGGGTTCATGCGCCATCGTCGCGGGCATGCTCGGCGCGGCCGGCAATAAGGAAATCATCCTGCGCCTGCTGCGCAACCTCAAGGCCATCTACCTGCGCAACCAGCAGTTCGATCGCGCATTGCCGATCCTGGACTGGATCATCGCCACAGTGCCCGATCAGCCCCCCGAGCTGCGCGACCGGGGAATGATCTACCAGGAACTCGAGTGCTCCCGCGCCGCACTCGCCGATTTTGAGCGCTATCTGGAACTCTCCCCCGGCTGCGAAGATCGTGACGACATCCGCAGCCGCATCGTCGAACTGCAGCGCCAATCGGCGCGATTGAACTAGAAATTCCGTGACGGCGTAACGATCGTGACGACGTGACGAGGTAAACCCGACGAAGTAAGTCCTGATCGAATCAAACGCGGCAAGAAGAAAAAGATCGATGTCAGTCAAAACGTCGCCGCAGGAAAGAACTGCTTCCCCCCGTCACGACCGTCACGCCGTCACGTTCGTCACGGATTCTTGACTTGTTTCGTCATCCCTCTCCCTATCTGCTGCTTACTCTTGCGTCTCTGTTCTGGGCCGGCAACTGGGTGGTCGGGCGGGCGATGCGCAACGACATCCCGCCGGTGGCGATGGGCTTTTGGCGCTGGGCCGTTGCGTTGCTGATCCTCCTGCCGTTTGCCGCCCCGGAACTCAAGCGCAACTGGCACGTCGTGCGCGCCAACTGGTTCACCCTCGCGCTGCTGGGCAGCCTGGGCGCGACGCTGTTCAACACCATGATCTACGTCGGGTTGCAGTACACCGCAGCGACCAACGGCGTGTTGTTCAACTCGGTCACGCCCATCTTCATCATCGTGATGTCGTGGCTGGCGTTTCGCGAGCGGCTCGGGGCCTGGCAGACAATGGGCGTGGCGCTATCGCTGGCGGGGGTCGCGGTGATCGTTGCGCGCGGTGAGCCGCAGATACTCGCAGCGCTGAAATTCAACCGCGGCGACCTGTGGTTGATTTCGGCGATGTTCCTGTGGGCGATCTACACCATCGTGCTGCGCCGGCGGCCGCCCGGGTTGTCGGCCATCGGCTTCCTGGCGGCCATGCTGCTGCTTGGCCTGCCGTTGTTGTTGCCGTTTTACCTGTGGGAACTGTTCACGCGCGGAGGTTTTACGGTTTCCATTCCCGCCGTCGTAGCGTTTGCTTACTACGGCACCTTGCCTTCCATCGTGGCCTATCTGTTCTGGAATCGCGGCGTTGCGCAGATCGGTCCGAACAAGGCGGGACTGTTCGTGCACCTGATGCCGGTGTTCGGCGCGCTGCTGTCGGTGGTCTTCCTCGGCGAGCGGCTGTACGCCTACCACTTTGCGGGGGCGGCGCTGATATTCGGGGGAATTTGGCTGACTACCAGGAAACCGTGAATATCGTGAATGTCGTGAATGTCGTGAATGTTGTGAATGTCGTAAAGGCGTGCGTGCGAACGAAGGAACGCAAGAAACAATTTTTCCGGAACCAGATTCTGCTCGTGGCCGTCAGGCGTCGATGGGGTGGTCTTGCGTTGTGTAGTTACGAGTCACGGCATTCACGATATTCACGGCCGTTACGGCACTTACGACCGTCACGTTGTCACGCCATCAAATTCTGAGCGAATGCTCAGAATTTGATGGACAGTCCGATCGAATGAACGCTGGCGTCCAGTCCGATGCTGGAGCCGGGACCGTTGCCGTTGTTGCCCGAGAGGTCGGTGTAGCGTTCCGATTCGGCGCGGAAAGTCACGGCCTTGGAAAACTCGTAGCTCAGGCCGATTCCATACACCGTGGCGAGGTCGTCCAGGGTGCGGTGGCTGGCGCCTTCGCCCTGCGAGCCATTCTGCCAATAATGCATCCCCATCCTGCCGTACAGCGCCAAGCCTATCGATTGGAAAGGAATGGTAGCCACACCCGAGACGCTCCACGCCGAGCCGTAGCAGGACCGGTACGCATCACCGGTCAGGGGATCGCCGCCGCAGGCCGATCCGCTCAGGCCGAAGCTGGTCTGCGTCCCCTCGATGGCAAAAGAATCGGACATGCGGTAGCCGCTGAAATACCTCGATGCCGACAAGCCCTCCGGGCTGCTGCCCGGCAACCCGAATACCCCGGGCAGCGAACCCCGGAAACCGACCGAACTGTCCAGGCCCCAGAAGCCGCTGCTATGGCCGCCGTACCAATGGTCCTCTTTCTGCGCGAACAGCTGCCCGCCGGCCGCGATCAGCGCGGCCAGTACGATTGCCTTGAGCGGGGTGTGGAAGGTTGGCATCATGTTTTGTAGTCGTTCCTGATGCAATTCTAGACGCATTTCCGGCATTTTTCTGCCACGTTTTTTGCCCCAGTTGCCCCTCGAAACCCGGTTCCGGAATCCGCAACCCATGTTAAAGACCGCGCCCCAGGCGCAGATGTTCCTCAACCGCGTCGCCAAGAATTACAAGCACTTAAGAAGATGGGCGCGACGAGAAGGGATCGAGTGCTTCCGGGTGTACGACCGCGATATTCCGGAACTGCCGTTCGCCCTGGACGTGTACGGCCAGCGCGTCCAATTGCAGGAGTACAGCGCGCCTGTTGCAGACGTGCGGGCGCAGCGCGAATGGCGGTCGGCAATGCACGCTGCCGCGGCGCAGGCGCTCGAATTGCCGCTCGAGCAGGTCGTGCTGACACAACGCCATGGCCAGCGACCGGATGCCCAATACCGAAAGTTGGGGCCGAGAGGGGAGGATTTCATCGTTGGCGAGGGCGGACACCGCTTTATCGTCAACCTCACCGACTATCTGGACACCGGGCTGTTCCTCGACCACCGCCAGACCCGGGCACGGGTGCAAAGCCTCGCGGCAGGCAGGCACGTGCTCAATCTTTTCTGCTATACGGGAAGTTTCTCGGTTTATGCAACGGCAGGCGGCGCGAAAACCAGCACCAGCGTCGACCTGTCGAACACCTATCTGGACTGGGCCAGGCGCAATTTCGAACTCAACGGCATGGACGCCGGTCGCCATCGGCTGGTTCAGGCGGACGCGCGCCGGTTTGTCCGGGACGAGGCCGCCGCCGGGCAGCGCTACGATCTGATCGTGCTCGATCCACCCAGTTTCTCGAACTCGAAACGCATGCAGGGCGTGCTGGACATACAACGTGACCACGTGGCGTTGATCCGCGGCTGCGTCGAACTTCTCGCGCCGGCAGGCGAGTTGCTGTTCTCGACCAACTTGCGCAGCTTCCGCCTCGATGCCGCCGCGCTCGCCGGGTTGAACGTCACCGGCATCTCCGCGCAAACTGTGCCACCCGATTTCCGCAACAGGAAGATTCACAAGTGCTGGCGGGTTGCGTATCCGCATTCGTGAATATCGTGAATGCCGTGAGTATCGTGAATATCGTGTTTCGTAAACCCGGATCCGTCTTCAAGTTTTTCCGTTAGGCAAAATCTTCTTGGCTGTTACGGCCTTTGCGAGTCTTTGCGACATTCACGATATTCACGACATTCACGGCTTCTCCTGCATGTCTTCCTCCTCCAGTTCGAGCAGGCTCTTCGGGCGCGGGCCGGTGTTCGAGACCGGCGGATTGCCGTCGTGGATCAGGTATTCGCGCCGCTGAAGGTAGCCATCGCGCAGGAACGTGTAACGCTCGACGCCTGATTCATCCAGAAACTTTTCCGCGGGCAGCAGATTGGCGCGCGTATTCACGATGTCGACTGCCACCAGTCCCCAGCGGACTTGTCCTTGTTCTTCCCAGTAGAAGAAAGGACTGACCACGAAGTCGACGGCAAGTCCCGAACCGTCGCGCACGGTGCTCGGCCCGAAGAAGGGCAGCACGATGTAGGGCCCGCTGCCCACACCCCAGTAACCCAGAGACTGGCCGAAATCCTCGTGGCGATTCTCGATCCCGAGTTCGGTTGCCACGTCGATCAGGCCGAAGATGCCGAAGGTCAGATTGGTGACGAAGCGGGCGATGTCCACCGGCACCTTCTCGCCCTTGAGCTGGATCGCATCGTTGAACGTCGTAACCACCACTCCCAGATTGTTGAAGAAGTTGGTCACCCCGGTACGCGCGAATTTCGGCAGGACTTTTGCGTACCCTTTCGCGACCGGCTTGAGCACGGCCTTGTCCAGTCCTTCGTTGAACGCGAACACCTTGCGGTTGAATCCCTCGTACGGATCGCGGGGATTGGGACCGGTTGCGCAACCTGCGAGAAGACATGCGCAGGCGAGGACGAACGGCAGAAGGGCGCGCGGGGTCATGATGCCTTGCATTATGGCGGTCGGCGGCGATTATATCGCGGCACCCGGCGGCCCGATTAGAACATTATTGCGGTTTGCAAAACCCGCTTGCTTGCGTCACGATATTCGCCCCCGGCCGGTCGGGCCGTCATTCGAACAAGTCACGGACAAAAAGGATCGAACTCCATGGATCTCGGCATCAAAGGAAAATCTGCCCTGGTGTGCGCCGGCAGCAAAGGACTCGGCAAGGGTTGCGCATTCGCGCTGGCGCGCGAAGGCGTCAACGTCACCATCGTCGCGCGTGGCCGCGAAGCGCTGGAAGCGACCGCGAACGAAATCCGCAAGGCCACCGGCGTCAAGGTGAACGTCGTCGCCACCGATATCACCACCGAGGCCGGTCGCAAGGAAGCGCTCGCCGCCTGCCCGAATCCCGACATCCTGGTCAACAATGCCGGCGGGCCGCCGGCGGGCGATTTCCGCGACTTTTCCCGGGACGACTGGATCAAGGCGATCGACGCCAACATGCTGACCCCGATCGAGCTGATCAAGGCCACCGTGGACGGCATGATCGCGCGCAAGTTCGGGCGCATCGTCAACATCACCTCGGCCGCGGTCAAGGCGCCGATCGACATCCTGGCACTGTCCAACGGCGCGCGTTCCGGGCTCACCGGATTTGTCGCCGGCGTTGCCCGCAAGACCGTGGCGCACAACGTCACCATCAACAACATCCTGCCGGGCATGTTCGAAACCGAAACCCTGCGCAAGCGCAGCGAGGCGGCCGCCAAGATGCAGGGCAAGACCATGGAAGAAATCCACCAGTCGCGCATGAAGACCGTTCCCGCCGGACGCTTCGGCAATCCGGACGAGTTCGGCGCGCTGTGCGCCTACGTCTGCAGCGCCCACGCCTCCTACATCACCGGGCAGAATTTCCTCATCGATGGCGGAGCGTATCCCGGCACCTTCTGACGAAGGCGCCGGGCGTGAATGTCGTGAATGCCGTGAATATCGTGAATACCGTGTTTCGTAAACCCGGCTCCTTCTTCAAGGTCTTCCGTTAGGCAACGTCTTCTTGGCTGTTACGGCCTTTGCGAGTCTTTGCGACATTCACGACATTCACGGCTCTTCCGTGACGGGGTCTATAATTCTCCATCCCCCTCACACGCTTTCCCGGAGACACCCAATGAATGCACCAAGGGACAACACTTTTACGCTATCGCTCAAAGACCAGAAACTTTTCCGCCAGCAGGGTTGCATCAACGGCGAATGGCGGGATGCCGACTCGAAGGCGACGATCAACGTCACCAATCCCGCCGACGGCTCGGTGATCGGCACGATTCCGAAGATGGGTGCGGCGGAAACACGCCGTGCCATCGAAGCGGCGAACGCCGCGTTGCCGGCGTGGCGCGCGAAACTGGCCAAGGAGCGCGCCAACATCCTGCGCAAGTGGTTCGAGCTGATGATCGCCAACACCGATGATCTGGCGCTGATCATGACCACCGAGCAGGGCAAGCCGCTGGCCGAAGCCAAGGGCGAGATCGCCTACGCCGCCTCCTTCATCGAATGGTTCGCCGAGGAAGCCAAGCGCGTGTACGGCGACGTGATCCCGCAGCACCAGGCCGACAAGCGCCTGGTGGTCATCAAGCAGCCGGTCGGCGTGTGCGGCTTGATCACCCCGTGGAACTTCCCGGCGGCAATGATCACCCGCAAGGCGGCGCCGGCGCTCGCCGCAGGCTGCACGGTGGTGATCAAGCCGGCCACCCAGACGCCTTACTCCGCGTTTGCGCTGGCCGAACTGGCCGAGCGTGCCGGCATCCCCAGGGGCGTCATCAACATCGTCAGCGGCAGCGCGAAGGAGATCGGCGGCGAGCTCACTTCGAACACGACGGTACGCAAGATCAGCTTCACCGGTTCCACCGAAGTCGGTGCGTTGCTGATGAAGCAGAGCGCGGACACGATCAAGAAAGTCTCGCTCGAACTCGGCGGCAACGCGCCGTTCCTGGTCTTCGACGACGCGGACATCGACGCGGCGGTCGAAGGCGCGATGATTTCCAAATACCGCAACAACGGTCAGACCTGCGTTTGCGCCAACCGCATCCTGGTGCAGGGCGGCGTGTACGACAGGTTCGCCGCCAAACTCGCCGAGAAGGTGAGGGCGCTCAAGGTCGGCCGCGGCACCGAAGCCGGCGTCAACATCGGTCCGCTGATCAACGAGAACGCGGTGGCGAAAGTCGAGGAGCACATCCAGGACGCGGTTTCCAAGGGCGCGAAAATCGTGGTCGGCGGCAAGAAACACGCGCTCGGCGGGCTGTTCTTCGAGCCCACCGTACTCACCGGCGTGAACACGACCATGAAGGTGACCAGGGAGGAAACCTTCGGGCCGGTGGCGCCGCTGTACCGCTTCGAGACCGAGGAAGAAGGCGTGGCCATGGCCAACGACACTGAGTTCGGGCTGGCTTCCTATTTCTACGCGCGCGACATCGGCCGCATCTGGCGCGTCGGCGAAGGCATCGAATCCGGCATGGTCGGCGTCAACACCGGGCTCATTTCCAACGAAGTCGCGCCCTTCGGCGGGGTCAAGCAATCCGGCATCGGCCGCGAAGGTTCGAAGTACGGCATCGAGGAATATCTGGAAATCAAATACCTCTGTATCGGTATTTGATCTCGTCGCGAGCGACGAGATTCGTGATACGTGGCTCGTGATACGTGATTCGTTTTAAAGAATCTGCTCCGCAGGCACGAAGTTGCGAACCACAAACAACGAACCACGAACCACGAACCACGAACCACGAACCACGAACCACGAACCACGAAC